>CAVPZO010000068.1:0-189004 GCA_963710045.1 uncultured Alphaproteobacteria bacterium
GCGCGCACCAGCCCCACCTGCCTGCGCAGCACGAGGCCGCGGCTGAGCTGGAAATGCTTCACCAGGCCGTCGACCTGGAGCACCGGTGTTTCGCTCATGACGCCACCTCGACCGGAGCCTTCCAGCAGGCGACCAAATGGCCGGGCGCGATGTCACGCAACGGCGGCGGCTCAAGCCGGCAGCGCCGGTCGGCGAACGGGCAGCGCGGCGCGAAGCGGCAGCCTTTAGGCTGGTTGTTGGGGCTCGGCACCGTGCCTTCAATGGTGGCGAGCCGGGCACGGTCGACGTCGAGACGCGGGATCGAGCCCAGCAGGCCGATGGTGTAGGGGTGCTGCGGATCGGCGAACAAGTCGCCGACGTCGGCGCTTTCGACGATCTGTCCGGCGTACATCACCAGCACCTGGTCGGCCACCTCGGCGATCACGCCGAGATCGTGGGTGATGATGAGGATCGCCATGCCGAGCCGGCGCTGCAGGTCGCTCAACAGGTCGAGAATCTGCGCCTGGATGGTGACGTCGAGCGCGGTGGTCGGTTCGTCGGCGATTAGCAGCGCCGGCTCGCAGCACAGCGCCATCGCAATCATGACGCGCTGGCGCATGCCGCCCGACAGGTTGTGCGGATAGTCGTCGATGCGCTGCGCGGCCGAGGGAATCCGCACCAGTTCCAGCATTTCGATCGCGCGCGCTTTGGCAGCCCGCGGCGACATCGTGGTGTGGGCGAGGATCGCCTCGACGATCTGCTGGCCGATGGTGTGGACCGGGTTGAGCGAGGTCATCGGTTCCTGGAAGATCATCGACATCGCAGCGCCGCGCAGCCTGCGGCGCTCGTCGGCCGACAGCCTCAGCACGTCGCGGTCGGCGAACATCACCGCCTCGGCCTCGACCTTGCCCGGCGGGCTCGGCACCAGGCCCATGACGGAGAGCGAGGTTACGCTCTTGCCGCAGCCGGATTCGCCGACCAGGCCGACGGTACGGCCGCGCGGCACGCTGAAGCTGATGCCGTCGACGGCGCGAAACAGGCCCCGGTCCGTCGCGAAATGGGTCTTGAGGCCGCGAACCTCGAGCAGTTTTTCCATCAGAAGGAGTAATCCAGCCCCTTGTAGAAGGTGTTCTGATAGAGCATGTGCGGCCGCACCCCCTTCAGCTTCTTGAGACTGGTGGTGTACATCGCGATGTTCATCACCGGCATCCACAGGTGCTCGTTCATCACCTTTTCCTGGACGCGGGCGTAGTTGACCGCACGGTCGGCGTCGGTCAACGCAGCACGGCCGGCGCGCAGCAACTCGTCGGTCTCGGGGTCGTTCCAGTTCATGCGGTTGGGTGTCGGGATGTTGCGCGAGTTGAAATAGATGTTCATCAACTCGCCCGCCGACAAATAGGGGACCGTCACGGTCCACAGCTCGTAATCCTGCTTGGCCATCTCGGCGGGCGCGATCGTGGAGTCGAAGCCTATGATCTTCCAGTCGATGCCGATCTTGCGCATGTAGCCCTGGATCGCTTCGGAGACGCGCCCGAAATAGGCGACCTGCGTGAACAGGACTTTGGGAGCGAGCTTGACGCCGTCCTTCTCGCGGATGCCGTCGGCGCCGACCTTCCAGCCTGCTTCATCGAGCAACTTCTTGGCCCGTTCGACGTCTTCCTTGATGACGCCCTTGGTCTTCTCGGCGAAGTCGAGCGCTTTGGGATCGACGAAGGTGAGCGCCGGTTCGGCGTTGCCCAGCATGATGCCCTTGACGATGTCGGCGCGGTTGATGGCGATGTTCATCGCCTCGCGCACGCGCTTGTCGGCCACCATCGGCCGCGAAATCTTGTAGCCGTAATACATCAGCTGGAAGTTCGGCAGCGCCTCCTGGACATTGAGGGTGGGCGCGGTCTTGACCTGCTGAATGAACGCCAGCGGGATCTGGTGCGTGACGTCGAATTGCCCGCCCAGCATCGCGGCGACGCGGCTGGCATCCTCGGGCACAATCTTGATGCTGAGCTTCTCGAATTTCGCCGGCCCCTTGTTCTGGTAGATCGACGGGCCCCATTTGTAGGCGTCGTGGCGCTTCAGCACGATTTCCGTGCGCGGCTGCCAGCTCTCGAAGCACCACGGCCCGGTGCCGTCGATCGCCTTGATGCCGTAGTCCTTGCCCAGCGACTCCACGCTTTCCTGGCTGTGGATTGCGTTGGTGTACATGGTGAGCTGCAGCAGCAGCTCGGAATACGGTTCGTTCAGTTCATACTCGACGGTATAGGGATCGGGCGCGCGCAGCTCCTTGATATCGCCGGCGCGCCAGGCGTAGGGCGCCTTGGTGTCCGGATCCTTCAAGCGCTTGAAGCTGTAGACCACATCGGCAGCGGTGAATTTCTTGCCGCTGCAGAACTGCACGTCGTCGCGCAGCTTGAAGACGTAGGTCTTGCCGTCCTCGCTGATCGTCCACGACTTTGCGAGATAGGGGATCGCCGTCTTGCCGTCCCAGTCAAGCGCCACCAGCGTATCCTGGAACATGTTGACGATATCGGAGGTCGGCGACCACGTGGTGCGGTGACCATCGTAATGCGGCGCGTCGAGCGACTTCATCATCTTCAAGGTCTGCGCCTCGACCGCTTGAGACGTCACCGCCGCTCCCAGCAGCGCCACAGCCGTCGTGAAAATGCCACGCATCGTCGTTTGCTCCCTTGGTTGATTGCCTACGGCGAGGCGTCCAGGCCCTTGTAGAATGTATTCTGGTAGATCATGTGCGGCCGCGCGCCCTTGATCTTCTTGTTGGCCACCTGGTGCATGTTGATGTTGAGAACCGGCATCCACAGGTGCTCCTGCGTCACCTTCCGTTGGACCAGCGCGTAGTATTTGGCGCGGTCGGCGTCGGTCAGCGCCGAGCGGCCCTGCTTCAGCCAGTCGTCAGTCTCGGCGTCCTTCCAGTTCATCCGGTTGGGCGTCGGGATATTGTGCGAGTCGAAATAGATGTTCATGAGGTCGCCGGCTGACAGATACGGTACCGTCACCGACCAGATTTCATAATCCTGTTCGGCCATCTTGACCGACGAGATCGTCGAGTCCCACGGGTTGAGCCGCCAGTCGACCCCGATCTTCCTGAGATAACCCTGGACCGCCTCGGCTACCCGGGCCGAATTGGCGTTGGCCGTATAATACACTCTCGGCGCCAACTTCTCGCCGTCCTTCTCGCGCACGCCATCGGCGCCAGCCTTCCAGCCGGCTTCGTCCAGCAGTTTCCTGGCCCGCTCGACATCTTCCTTGATGATTTCCCTGGTCTTGGGGTCGAAGTCGAGCGCGTCGGGATCGACGAAGGTGTAGGCCGGATCGGCATTGCCCTGCAGGATGGCTTTGCCGATTTCAGCGCGGTTGATGGCGATGCTCATCGCCTCGCGCACCCGTCTGTCGGCCACCATCGGCCGCGTCGTCTTGAAACCGAAGTAGAGCAGCTGGAAGTTGGGCTTGGCTTCGGTCACAGCCAGCGCCGGAAAGGCCTTGGCCTGGGCGATGAACTGCGATGGAAACTGGTGAGTGATGTCAAACTTGCCGGCCATCATGGCGGCGACGCGGCTGGAATCCTCGGGCACGATCTTGATGCTGAGCTTCTCGAACTTCACCGGGCCCTTGTTGTTGTACATCGACGGGCCCCATTTGTAGGCGTCGTGCCGCTTCAGCACGATCTCGGTGCGCGGCTGCCACGACTCGAAACACCATGGCCCGGTGCCGTCGGCGCCCTTGATGCCGTAGTCCTTGCCCAGCGCCTCCACGCTTTCCTTGTTGTGAATCACGTTGGTGAACATGGTCAGCTGCAGCAGCAGCTCGGAGAACGGCTCCTCAAGTTCGTACTCGACGGTGGTGGGATCGGGCGCGCGCAATTCCTTGATATTGCCGGCGCGCCAGGCATACGGTCCCTTGATCGCCGGATCCTTCAGCCGCTTGAAGCTGTAGACCACGTCCTCGGCCGTGAATTTCTTGCCGCTGCAGAACGACACGTCGTCGCGCAGCTTGAAGGTGTAGGTTCTGCCGTCCTCGCTGATCGTCCACGACTTGGCGAGATAGGGAACGGGCGTGCGGCCATCCCAATCGAGCGCCACCAGCGTGTCCTGGAACATGTTGACGATGTCGGAGGTCGGCCCCCACGTCGTGCGCTGCGCGTCGTAATGCGGTGCGTCGATTCCCTTCATCATGTTGAGCGTCTGGGCCGATGCGGGGTCCGCGAGGCTTAGTGCCAATGCACCACTCAGCAATGCACCACTCAGAACGGTTCTGATCATGTCTGCAGCCTCGGATCGAGGACGTCGCGGAAGGCGTCGCCCAGAAGGTTGGCGGCCAGCACGATCACGAAAATCGCGCAACTCGGGATGGTCGCGATGTGCGGCGCCATGAACAGGAAGTCGCGGCCCTGCGCCGCCATCATGCCGAGTTCGGCGGTCGGGGGTTGCGCACCCATGCCGAGGAAGCCCAGCGCCGAGCCGATCAGGATGATCTGGCCGAAGCGCAGGGTCAGGAACACGAAGATCGTCGAAATGCAGTTCAGCGTCAGGTAGCGCCAGATCAGCGCGCCGTCCGTCACCCCGACCGCCCGGCCGGCTTCCATGAATTCCTGGCCCATGACGCCGACCGCAGCACCCCGCGCCACCCGCGCGACGTCGGGCACGGTGGCCACCACCAGCGCAATGACCACGGCGGGGAGCCCGGCGCCGAAGATGGCGGCCACCGCAAGCCCGATCAGGATGGCCGGGAAGGCCAGCATTACGTCGACCAGCCGCATGATCCAGCCGTCGAGCTGCCGATAGTAGGCGGCGAGGATACCCAACACGCCGCCGATCAGGCCGCCGACGATCACGCCAACCAGCCCGAGCATCAGGGTGTTGCGCGTGCCGAAGATGACGCGGCTCAGGATGTCGCGGCCGGTGTTGTCGGTGCCGAACCAGTGCTCGGCGCCGGGCGGCTGCATCACCTTGGTAAGGTCGGTGAAATAGGGATCGTAAGGCGCGATCCACGGCGCCAGCAGTGCCGCCAGCACGATTGCCGTGAGGGTCAGCGCGGCTGCGGCCGCCACCCGGTCGCGTGCCAGGCGGCGCATCACTCCGGCACGAACGAACGCCGGGGGTTCGTGCTCGGCGACAAAAGCGGAATCGAGAACCTCGACGCTCATCGGCGCTGCACCCTGGGATCGAGATAGACATAGAGCACGTCGACCAAAAGGTTGATCGACAGGAAGGCGATGGCGAGGATCATGATCGCGCCCTGCGCGGTCGGAAAATCGCTGGAGACGATGGCGCCGACCGCCAGCCGGCCGACGCCGGGCCAGGAAAACATCGTTTCCGTGACCACGGCGCCGCCGAGCAGGAACGCCGCCTGCAACCCTATCAGGGTGACGACCGGGATCATGGCGTTGCGCAGCGCGTGATGGACGATCACCACCGTCTCGCGCAGTCCCTTGGCGCGCGCCGTACGCACGAAGTCGGCGCCCAGCACTTCCAGCACGGCGGTACGCGTCAGCCGCGCGATCGGCCCGATCAGCACGAGGCCGAGCGTGGTGGCGGGCAGGATCAGGCTCGGCAATCCGCCATCCCATACCGGCCCGGTGCGGCCGGTGAAGGGCAACAGTGCCCATTTGAAGCCGACATACTGGATCAGGATCAGGCCGATGAAGAACACCGGCATGGAAACCCCGGCAACCGAGCAGGCCATGATGACGCGATCGGCGAGGCGGCCGCGATTGACCGCCGCCAGCGTTCCCAAAGCCAGACCGCTGGGCACCGCGATAAGCATCGCGCCCAGCATCAGTTCGACGGTCGGGCCGATCGTCATCGCCAGTTCTTCGCTCACCATCCGGTTCGAAATGATCGAGCGGCCGAGATCGCCGCGCAGAACCCGCAGGATGTATTCGAAGAACTGGATGGGAATCGAGCGGTCGAGGCCAAGCTCGAGGCGGATCGCGGCGATGGTCTCGGCCTTGGCGTCGGGCCCGGCGATGATCATCGCCGGATCGGCCGGCACGACCTGCAACAGACAAAAACAGAGAAACAGAACCCCGAGCAAAGCGGGGAACGAAATCAGCAGACGATGGACAATCTGTCGTCCCATGCGACGCCAACGGACCGTTAGGCCAAAGGAAAGCGCCGCCGCTTGCGCGGACGTTAGGCAGTCCCCTCCCTGGCAGCCGCGCTTCGTCCGACGTGCGCGAACTTTGATTATCCCGGGATACTGGCATGCAGTGGACGCGGCGTCACGCCGATTTTGTCAAACCATTCGCAACTGCGCTCCCTTGTCGCGTGCAACCATGACGACCTCTCGCGGAGGAAGCACGCGCGTCAAATAGCGAACATTCCGCTGGACGGATTATCGAGCAATGGGCGGACCCAACCTCGGATGTGGCCCAATGTCCGCGATGGACCCGTATCAAGATCCCAAAAATTTGTTATTTTCCCCGGACGGTGCCGAACTTCCGGTGGAAGCAACCCACCAAGTTTGAGTTCCTGATCAGTCTCAGGACGGCCAGAGTTCTCGGGATAGAAATACCGCCGCCGATGCTGTCGCGCGCCGACGAGGTGAGCGAATAACGATGCTGGTTTGTACGGGGGGCGTAACTCCGCTCTTTCTTGTCGGTGAACCGCGAACTACGCTGTCGTCGAAATGACGGTGGTTGCCCGAGTCAATCATGGAGGAAAGTGATGACGTCGCCCACAGCTGTGAACCGCCGCACCTTGCTGACCCTTCTCGGCGGCTCGATCGCCGCGCCGGCGCTGGCGCCCCGTAGCGCTTTATCGCAAGAGGCCTGGCCGGTCCGGACGGTGCGCTACGTCAACGGCTTCCCGGCCGGGGGAGCAACCGATACGCTGTCGCGCATTCTCTGCCAGAAGATGAGCGAACTGTCCGGGCAGTCATTCGTGGTCGAGAACAGGGCGGGCGCGGGCGGCGTGCTGGGCGCGGACACCGTCGCCAAGGCAGCGCCGGACGGCTACACGGTCGGCCTTGGCGGCATCGCCAGCAACGTGCTTGCGATCGGAAGCTACGCCAAACTCCCCTACGACCCGCGCGGCGACTTCACCTTCATCGGCGGCATGTGGCAGCTGCCGAATATCCTCTGCGCCAGGAAGGACCTGTTCTCCTCCGATCTGAAGGAACTGCTGGCCGCCTTCAAGAAGGAGCCGCGTAAATATACTTACGCTTCCGCTGGGTTCGGCACCACGCTGCATCTCTCGGGCGAGATGATGAACAGCATGGCCGGCGTGGAGGTAGTCCACATTCCGTACAAGGGCGCCGGCCCGGCTCTGACCGATCTGCTCGGCGGCCGCGTCGATCTTTTGTTCGACAATCTGCCCGGCTCGCTGCCGAGCGTGCTCGCCGGGCAGATCAAGCCGGTCGCCGTCACCGCGAAAGCGCGCATTGCCGAGCTTCCGGACGTGCCTGCGTTTGCCGAGGTGCTGCCTGGATATGAGATGACCTCATGGACCATCATGGTCGGACCGCCGAATATGAAGGCCGAGCTCGTTGCGCAGATAAATGCGCTCACCGTCAAGGCGCTGGCCGATCCAGGGTTGAAAGCGCGCTACGCTCAACTCGGCGCAACGCCGTGGCCGACCTCGCCGGCGGAGAGTAAGGCATTCCGCGATGCTGAGGAAACGCGGCTGTTGCCGGTGCTGAAGGCGGCCGGCATCAAGCCGGAGTGAACCGTTTGCGGTCACGGGGAAACCTAAGGCCGCGTATCGGCGGCAGTAAGTCCAGGCGTCAGGAAGCCGCCGCCAGCGTCGTGCGCGCGTCGGTGCGGATGCGCTCGACCATGGCGCGCAGGCCGTTGGAACGCTGCGGTGTCAGGTGCTCGCGAAATCCGAATTCGTCGAACACCGCGATGGCGTCGGTAGACAGAATTTCCTGCGGGGTTCGGCCCGAATAAAGCGTCAGCAGGATCGCGATCAGGCCGCGGACGATATGCGCGTCGCTGTCGCCGAGATAGCTCAGCACCGGCTCGCCCGTGCCGTTGCGGGCAAGTTTGCGCGACAGCCAGACCTGGCTGGCACAACCCTGCACCTTGTTGGCGGCGGAATGCTCGGACTCAGGCATCGGGTCGAGCGTGCGGCCGAGTTCGATGACATACCGGTAGCGGTCGTCCCAATCCTCCAGCAGCGCAAAATTGTCCCTGATTTCGTCTATCGTCGTCATCGCGGCCCGCATGTCTCCTTGTGAGACATATATAGGACCGCGGGGATGCGAAAGCGAGTTCGCGGAATGGAATAGTCCGCCCTAATTCGCCGTGGTCGGGCCGGGGGCGGGCATGTGCCATTCGGCCTGCAGGTCGTCCGGGGTCAGCGTGTCGCGCGCTGCGCCGATCGCTGCAAGGTCCGCGCCGTCGATGCCGCCGATCGAGCCGGTATGGTCGGAGGATTTCTTGTCGGTGATGATCTGGTACAGTTTGCGCGCGCCGTCCTGGGCGCGCTGACCGAGCACGGTCGCGGCCTGGCCGCCGACTTCGCACGCCGCCGGTTGACGCTTGCAGAACTGACTCATGTCCGACACCGCCGCCGTCGCAGCCGACACCGCCTCGGATGCGCCGACTTGCGGCAGCTTGTCCGATTCCGGCGTTTTCTCTCTGGGCAACAGCACCAGCACCAGCCCGAGCCAGAATGCCATGCGAAGCAGGAAGAACATGTCGCGACCCTGTCTTTTTCGTTCCGTTGCGGTTGATTTCGCAATCGATCCTTTTCCTAACAGGTGGCGATAAACCGCAAGTATCTGCATTGAACCTAAATCGCGGAAAATTTGTAAAAAAGCCGAACGATTTGATTCGGCGTAAATTTTCGATTGATGCCGCTTTGGCAATTACAAGCGTTCGGTCCGGCGCATCCACCATTTCGAAACCATACCGGTTCCGGTTTCGGAAACTTGGCATTCACCATCCGCGCCGAATGCGGTCCGGGACCTGCGCAAAACCCGGTTCTTCGCGCGATCTCTCGCAGCCCCCGAGGGCGCCTTAGCGTTCGCTTAAGTTCACTCTGACAGGTTGAGGCAACGATAAAGAGGGCGTTCCGGCGCGTCAGTCATGACGGGCAAGCCGAAGCGCGGGAGCCGTGACCGTTTTGAAACTTATCCGCGATTGTCTCGATGCGTTGCTGCATCCGTCGGCGCGCTATGACGCGCTGCTAGGGGCGCGTCATCGTGCGTTCATGGCGCCGCGGCTGTTGGGAAGTCTCGCGGCCTTCGCGGCTTTCCCGGTCTATCTCGCGATGCGCGGCGCACCCACCGCGCTCGAGGTCGGGGCATTCGCCTGGTTGATCGCGCCGATTCTGCTGTCATGGTTCCTGTCGCGTACCGGACGCTACGAGAGCGCCCATGTGCTGTCGTCGCTGGCGCTGGCGGGCCTTGTCATGATGATCGCGATACCCACCGGTGGCATCGAATCTTTCGCATCCGTCTGGCTGGTCGCGGTTCCGCTGGAGGCCTCGTTGTCGGCGTCCCGCCGCGTGGTGGGTTTTGCCTCGGCGCTGGCGTTGTCCTGCGCCGTTGCGCTGATCGCCATGGGCACGCTCGATGTCCTGCCGCCCTTGCAGGCCGGCGCCTCGGCGCGCGGCATATTTACGGCATTTGGAATTATGTCGGCGACGCTCTATGCCGCGGCCCTGGCGTTCGGCGCGGAATCGCTGTCCCGCACCGGCGTGGCGCTGCTCAATTCCGAGGAAGATCGCTATCGCCTGCTGGCGCGCAACATGAGCGATGTGATTTCACGTCACCGCCGCAACGGCGCGGTGCAATTCATCTCGCCGGCGGCGGAAGCCTTGCTGGGGACACCGGTGTCGCGCCTGCTTGGGCACGGCCTGTTCGACCGCGTCCACGTCGCCGACCGCCCGGCCTATCTCACCGCGCTTTCGGATGCGGCCCGCGGCGGTGCCGCGCGTAGCGTCGAATTCCGCGTCAGGCGTGAGACGCCGCATGGGCGAGGCGGCGCCGACTTCATGTGGGTTGAAATGCGTTGCCGTCCGCTCGAACGGGCGCCGGCAACAACGCCAGTTCCGGACTGCGAAGTCGTCGCCGTGATGCGCGACGTCACCGACCGAAAGATTCAGGAACAGGCGCTCGATCTGGCGCGTACCGCCGCCGAACAGGCCGACGCCTCCAAGAGCCGCTTCCTTGCCACCATGAGCCACGAACTGCGCACGCCGCTCAACGCCATCATCGGGTTCTCCGAAATGATCGCCCAGGAGGACGTGCTGATGATCGATGCGGCGAGGCGCAAGGAATATGCGCAGCTGATCAACGATTCCGGCCAGCATCTGCTCTCCGTGGTCAACGGCATTTTGGACATGTCGAAAATGGAATCCGGAAATTTCGAAATATCGCCGGAACCGTTTGCGCCGCGCGGCGCGCTGCTCAATTGCTGCAACCTGCTGGCCCTGAAAGCGCGGGAGAACGGCATCGATCTCGTCACCCGCGCGGGCGAGGATCTGCCCGTCATCACCGGCGATCCCCGCGCGTTCAAGCAGATCGTGCTGAACCTCGTCTCCAATGCCATCAAGTTCACCGAGCGCGGCGGGACGGTGACGGTATCCGCCGGCGCCGAGGGATCGCGGCTGGTCGTGCGCGTCGCCGACAATGGCGTCGGCATCGCGGCCGACGACCTGAAACGGATCGGCGACCCGTTCTTTCAGGCCGGCAAAACCTATCAGCGGCGTCACGAGGGCACCGGCCTCGGGCTGTCGATCGTGAAAAGCCTGGTTGCGCTGCACGGCGGCGAGATGACCGTGCAGAGCAGAATCGATGAAGGCACCACCGTCGCGGTCGCGCTGCCGCTCGCATTCACGCCGCCGGCCGAGCAGTCTTCAAGTAATATCGCAACGCTTAATCCGGGCGTGCGAACCGGACATCAGGACAAAACTTATCAGGTGAAGAAAAGTGCCTAAGAGAATTAATGTGGACGACGACATGCCGCGCCGCCGCCGTGGCGCAAGCGCGGTTGCGATCGAGGCAAGCGAGGGACGCAATCTTGCGATGCGCATTCTGCTGCACAGCCCGAAGGACTTGGTCGCGGGCGCGCTGGCCTTTGCCGCGGTCAGCGCCATCATCGCCAACGCCACGTTCATGCAGGCGGGGCATCATCCGTCGCCGATGTTCGGAACCTCGGTAAGTGTTCCGCTGGCGGCCGCCAATCCGTTGCCGCGGCCGCGGCCCGCTGAAGCCGCGTTGCGGCCGGCGGATGTCAGGCTCGCTGAAGTCCGGCCCGTGGAAGTGCGGCCTGCCGACGTGAAGCCGGCGGCCCCGGTCTCCGTCATTGCCAAGACGAACGCGGCGCCCGCGGCATCCGCAACACCCGCGCGGCCGCCCGCGCCGATCCCGGTTTCCTCGCGCAGCGATCCGGTCGGCGACCTGATCATCGCATCGCGCCGCGTGGCTGCGGTGCAGCGGGCGCTGACCGACTACGGATACGGCCAGCTCAAGCCGACCGGCACCGTCGGCTCCGACACTTTAGCCGCGATCCAGAAATTCGAGCGCGATCGCAAGCTTCCCATCACCGGCCAGATGTCCGACCGGCTGGTTCGCGAGTTGAGCGTGGCGACCGGCCGCGCGATCGACTAAGGCGTGAACTCAATATCCGTGGGCGTTGGGACTTCGGTTCGACATTGCGCGAGTTTATGCGCTCGCGGCAAATAAATCCCATCGACCCGGAAGGCCCTTGAGTTCATGTGACCCGCGCTCGGCGAATTTTAGGCCTGCCCCGGCCACGAGGTCAGTCACAACTCTTGAAACCAGAACTTCGCTGGGCTGAGATTGGGCCATAACGCGCGCCGCGGCGTGCACTGCGATACCTCCGATATCCCGGCCTCTGAGTTCGATTTCGCCGGTGTGGAGGCCGGCACGTAACGGCAGACCTAGCTGCTTGGCGGCGCTTCAGCGAACCGCCCGTCCGGGTCCGTCAAAGGTTGCTAAAATTCCATCGCCGGTCGTCTTGACCAAAACACCGCGATGCTTTTCGACCGTTTGAATTGCCAGTTGATCATGACTGTCCAGTAATCTCCGCCATGCCTGATCGCCGACCGCGGCGGCGCTGCGCGTTGAATCGACGATGTCCGTAAACAGCACGGTGGCGAGAACGCGTTCGAAGTCGCTTGAAGAGGTCTCGCGATGCCCCGTGACAAACTCTTCGATGTCGCCAAGCACCGCGTCGACATCGCTGGTAGTGATGATATGATCGCCGCCGGGATACTCGATAAATTTGGCATCAGCAATGCATGATGCCAGTTCACGGCCAAGTTCAATCGGAACCTGCGCATCGTCCTTACGATGGAGTACGAGCGTCGGTACGCGTATCGCCGGCAGAATTGAACGGACATCGATCTGCGAATTCAAGACTGTAAAGGATTTGACAGCCCCCGGGCTAGCGCTAAGCCGTTCGAACTTGGCGAACTGAGCAACGGCATCCGGGTTGGCTGCCAGGCTCGGCGCAACACGCTTTATCATTGCACCGGTGCCCCAGATCTTCACACGCTGCTCGAGCAATTCCTCTAAAATTATGTCGCGTCGCGTCGCATAGCCCCCGAACAGAATAAGTCTGGAGACTCGGTCCGGATATGTAGCGGCGAACAGCGCGCTCATCGCACAACCTTCGGAATGTCCAAAGAGTGTTGCTCGCTGAGAACCGATTGCATCCATGATGGCGCGAACGTCATCCATCCGCTGTTCGAGCGAAGGCGCATCGGATACTCTGTCGGACAATCCCTGGCCTCTTTTATCGAAACTCACGACTCGGGCGAAGCTCGAGAGCTGGCGCAAAAAAGCGGTGTATCCGGGCAATTCATGCCGGAACTCGATATGTGATATGAAACCTGGAACCAGAATGATATCGACCGGTCCATCGCCCATAACCTGGTAGGCAATATTGACATCACCGCTGAGCGCGTAGCGAGTCTCCGGCAGGGCAAAATCACTCATCGGTGGCGTCCTCAGGTCTCAGACATTGTTATCCGTGGGATAGACAGGATCAAGCGCAACCTAGGTGAAACCGAATGAGTCAGGGGGATGCGCCCTAGCGTCGATTTGCTCGCTGGCCTATCGTCTCTCCCATGCGATTGAAATCCAGCATCTGGGTCGCGGCTTACCTGCGCCGCTGCCAGACCGAGGGCGTGTTCGGCGCCGTGCGGCGGCGCGGCGCGGAGGAGGCCGGTGCGGTGTTCGTCAAGCTGGCGCTGCTCGACGGCAACGCGATGCTGTACGCGCCGGCGCCGCAAACCGCCTATGACGACAGCCGGCCGCTCGAGCGGGTGTTTGCGCCGGCGTCGTCGCAGCCGGTGCCGGAGCAGGCGGTGGAAGAACGTCTTGCCAAGGAAATCCGGTTCGATCCCGATGTCTGGATCGTGGAGATCGAGGACAAAGCGGGCCGGCACTTTCTCGATCTGGCGCGGACCTAGCTTCCAGAGCCGCGCGCGTTGCGCGTCACGACGTCCGCGCCCGGCTGTACCGCGGGACGGGTTTGTGGCGTGACCGCGCGGGCACGCTGACGTTCGTCGTCGTAAAGTGCCGGCTTGTATTTCGCGCGCGTCACGGCCACGGTCGCGCCGCGCCAGGCGGCCAGCATGATCAGGGCGGATCGTTCGCTCAGGCGGTCGTAAAGACGCGACAGCCGGTAGACGTTGTTGACCGACGAGCCGAATTCGGGATTGAGGAACAGCAGCACGCGCTGAAATACGGCGCCCGGCATGTCCAGCGCTTTCATGGCGCAGGCCAGCGGCTCACCGCCTGGATCGTTGACGACTTGCGCCGCGATCCGTGCCGGCAGGATCAGCGCCTCGCCGAGCTCGAGTGTAAAATTTTCGATGTCGGCGGCGAATGCCGCCATTTCCAGCGTTTCGATGGCGCGCGCCGTTCGCGGGGCAGGAATGCGCGCGGCAGGTTTCAGCGGCGCTTCCGCGAGATTGTGCAGGATCAGCGCGCGCTCGCCGGCAGTGGCTGAGAAAAACATGCCGCTGATTTCGGCCGCGTCCTGCGGCTGCATCGACAAGGCAGTCATGCGCAACTGGGCCTCGGTCGGGGGCCTGACCGTTGGCGGGGCAGGCGGCTCAACCGGGATGACGCGGGCAAGGGGAACGCGCTGGTCCGGGGACGACGGCCGCAGTCCCAGTTTATTCATGATCGGCGCCGGTGTGCCGGGATAGATCGAAAGCCGCGCCCGTACCACCGCGCGGGTGGCATCGTCGACCTGGTCGATCAACCGCGAGGTCAGCTCGACGAATTGCCGTTCTTCGTCGCCGGTATGCGCGCTGGTTTGAACATAGAGGTCGGTCAGCACCCGCAACAGCGTGGGACGGATATCGACGCCCTCGCGGCGCGAGAGCGTCATCAATCCGTCAAAGCCCGGAAATAGTGGAGGTGTGGTCATGTCAGGGGTACGCGACTGAGGTGTCCTTCGCGCGATTCTAGGCAGCTCGCTTTAACATCGCGTTAAGGAAAACAACTCGTGAATGCCAACCTTCGTTCTCCGCCGATCGCACCGCTGCAACACTTGACGTTGCGATTGTTCGTACCGCGTCGAATTAACACGCCATTAACCATGCCCTGATCTTAATGAAGCCTGCCGCCGCCAGATCGAGGCGATGCGGCAAGGAGAGAGTGACATGGGCGCCATCATTGAATTTCCAGCGGATGCGGCTTCGCGGCGGCTGGGCTCAACTACGGGTGCTGCCCAGCGCGAAGGCATGGGGACCATCCTGATCCTTCCCGTCGTCCGGATCGAGCGCGACGCCGATGGCGGCCGCGGACCGGAAGAGGGGACGGCGCCGGGTCGCCGCCGCCGCCGCCGGGCACGTTCCTGACACCGGACATTTTTTATGCCGGAGATGTCGACACAGATCCGGACAAGGCTTCGGCCTCCTTCCGCAATTCTGGTCGCGCTACCGCTGGTCGCGCTACCGCTGGTCGCGATGCTCAGCGGCTGCGCCGGCGGCGATTTCGGCCGCACCCGCGAGAATGCCCGCAATGACGACATGCATCGCTGGGTCGGCCTCGAGGCTACGGCAAGCGTCGGCCTGCGCGCGTCGCAATACCAGTTGACCGACAAGGAACGCCTGCTGCGCGATCTGGCCTATCCGCTGATCGAGCCGCCGCATTCGCGCCCCGCATGGAAGACCGTGTTCGGCGACTACCAGCCGCTGCCGGCGCCGTGGCGGCAGGCCCCGTTGTTCGATCGCACCGCCTATGGCCGCCTGCTGATCGACGAGCCGCATCGTTCGCAGACCTCGCGTTACAACCAGTTGATCCAGGACGTGCGCAACGACACCACGCGGTTCGACCCGTTCTTCGCCAATGCGGTCCAGGTCCTCGGCCTCGACAAGAAGCGCAACGCCAGCCTCGAACTGGTTTCGGAATTGTCGCCGCGCGAGCGCGCCGATGCGATCGCCCGCATGCAGGAGAACGCGCTGATCGTGCAGTGGGTGCAGCAATGCCTGGAACAGCGGATTTCGTCGTATCGCTGGGCGCTGGAACGGCTGGTGATCCAGGCGCCGGATAACATGGCGGCCGACGCCGACCGCCTGATCGGCGAACTGGCGGCGCGAACCGCGAACCCGCCGGTCGCAGCACAGCCGGTCATCGGCCGCGCGTTGAGTACGCGAGGGTAACTCAGTTGTCGTCCCCGCGAAGGCGGGGACCCATAACCACCGACGTCGGTGCTTGGGCAGGACGTTGCAACAATTTCTTCAAACCGATGCGACACGGCGTATGGCTCCCCGCCTTCGCGGGGACGACCTAGCGCTTCGCCGGCGGCCGTTCGGCCTGCTTCACCGGCGGTTCGGTCTGCACCTTGCAGCTCGATGCCGCGAGCGTGGCCTGTGCCTGCACCATCAGGCCGGGCTCCGGCGCGAGCGCCTTGAGCACGATCAGCCCGGTCGGGGTCGGGGAATCGATGATCAGGCGGTCGGCCGCGGTTACGTCCTCATCTTCCGGCAATTCGGCGTGCTGCGCTTCCGTCATCAGGTCGAGCTCGATCACCCGGCGCCCGGCGGAGCGGTCGTTGATCGCGTAATAGGCCACGTCATTGCGGGTATAGAACGATACCGACGTGTAGGCCTGGCTGACAGGGACCGCGAGCTTGATCGGCCCGGTCGAGAGGTCGTAGCGGCAGACCGCAATCGCGAATGCCGGATCCATAAACGGCATCGGCGCGTTGTTCGGGCCGGCCAGCGGCAGCGCGGTCACAGTGTTCAACTTCGTCAGCGGCGTAAGCCGCGAATAGGCGTCCTGCGTGGCGATGCGCGGCAGAGCCAGTACGCTGACGAGATGCACGACGCCGCCGAGCAGCACGCCTCCGATGATTGCGAACAACAGGCGGATCATGGGCAGCCCACCGTTGCTATGCTTGGCATCGGCGCGTCGCGCTGCGTCCGCGTTGCGACGCCGACCGGGGTATCGTAGAGCCGAAGCATCAGCGCATAACGCTCGATGCCGCCGGTGGGCAGCCAGTTTCCGGAACGCGACCTTGATGCCACCCGTACCTCGAAGGCGCCGTCCGAGGCGCGGATGATTTCCTGGCTGGTGAAGCCGTAACGCTGCAGCGAGTTGGCGACGAGATGTCCTTTCGAATCGTACAGCGTCAAGGTCCAGAACCGCGCCGCCGGCGTCACGCCGCTCACCACCACGTCGCAGCGTCCATCCAGCGGTTTTTTGCGGTCATCGGTGGTTGCCGAGAATGCCACGCCATCGCCGGTGCCGACCGGCAATTCGCCGCTGCGCGCGATCGACGCGCGCGAATAAGGATCGACCTCGGCGGTGCCGGTGCGCGGCCGCGCGGTCCATGCGCCGATGGTCAGCGTGCCGAGATCGGTGCCGCGCGTCGCGGTCATCCACGTCGCGCCGAGGCCGACCGCGGTGGCGATGACCAGCGCCAGCAAGGTGAAGAGGATCAGCCGCACGGTCAGTTCTTGCGCGGCGAGGGTGCTGCCGGTTCACCCGGCGCCGCCGCCGCAAAGCTGTCCGGAAACGCGACGGAGGTGGATGACAGCGGCCTGGCCGGTTTGACCGGGTCGCCGGACGAGGTTTTGCCCGCAGTCCTCGCCGCGTCGTCGAGCAGCTTCTCCACGCGCACCAGAATGTCGGCGCCGCGCTTGGTGAGGATCGGCGGCGGCCCCGGCTTGGTCTCGAGAATTTTTGGCGCGGCGTTGGCGGCGACCGGGCCCGGCGCCGGCGGCAGCTTCGTTCCCATTCCGACGCCCGGTATTTCCTTCACCTCGACGCCCTGGTGCGCCACCACCATGACGTCGTGCCAGGTCTGCGCCGGCAGCGAGCCGCCGGTCATGCGGTTGGTCGGCGAGTAGTCGTCGTTGCCGTACCAGACTGCGCAGGTGAAGTTGCCGGTGTAACCCACGAACCAGGCATCGCGATAGGCATTGGTGGTGCCGGTCTTGCCCGCAGTCGGAATGCCGTCGAGCGCCGCGCGCCGCGCGGTGCCTTCGCTGACCACATGGCTCATCATGCCCGCCATGTCTGAGGCGACCGACGCGGGGATCGCCTGCACCGGCTTCTTGCCGTCGCGGTCGAAACGCCAGACCAGATCGCCGGAGCCGGTGCGGACTTCCAGCACCGCATGCGGCGTGACCGATTTGCCCTTGTTCGCGAAGGTGGCGTAGGCGACGGCGTGTTCGACCACGGAGACTTCGGCCGAGCCGATCGGCAGCGACGGCGTATCGAGCAGCGGCGCCTTGATGCCGAAACGGCGCGCCACTTCGACAATTTTGGCGCGGCCGGCCTTGGCGGGGTTTTGCACCTTGCCGCCGAGCGCGATCGACAGTTTTACCGGCACGACGTTGATCGAACGGGTGATCGCCTGCGTCAGCGTCACCGAGCCGGAATAGGAGTGGCCGTAATTCTGCGGACACCAGTTGCCGATGCAGACCGGACCATCGACCACGATCGAGGTCGGCTTGAAGCCGTTCATCAGCGCCGTCGCATAGACATAGGGCTTGAAGGATGAGCCGGGCTGGCGCATGGCGTCGACGGCGCGGTTGAACTGGCTGGCGCCGTAGTCGCGGCCGCCGACCATGGCGCGCACGCCGCCGTCGAGATCGGCAACGACGGTTGCCGCCTGCGTGGCGTGATAGTCGCGGCCGAACTGGCGCAACTGGTTTTCGACGGCGTCTTCGGCTGCACGCTGGACATTCATGTCGATCGCGGTCCGCACCACGAAGACGCGCTCCACATAGGATTTCGGGAAGGTGCTGACCAGCCGGCGCATTTCGTCGAACGCCCAGTCGAGATAATAGTTCGGCGAGTTCTCGTCGCGGCGATCGACCGCGTTGGCGGGGTTGCGCCGTGCGCCGAACACTTGGCCTTCGGTCATGAAGCCGGCATCGACCAGGTTATCCAGCACCACGTTGGCGCGGGCGCGCGCGGCGGGCAGGTTGATGTGCGGCGCGTATTTGGTCGGCGCCTTGAACAGCCCGGCCAGCATCGCGGCTTCCGCAAGGTTCACGTCGCGCGCGGACTTGTTGAAGTAGAAATGCGCCGCACCATCGACGCCGAAGGTGCCGCCGCCCATATAGGCGCGGTCGAGATAGAGTTTCAGAATTTCGTTCTTGGTCAGCCGCGTCTCCAGCCAGACCGCGAGAAACGCTTCCTTGACCTTGCGCTCGATGGTGCGCTCGTTGTTGAGGAACAGGTTTTTTGCCAGCTGCTGGGTGATCGACGAACCGCCTTGGCGGACGCCGCCCGCTTGCGCGTTGGTGACGAGCGCGCGTCCGGTGCCGGCGATGTCGATGCCGAAATGGTCGTAGAAGCGGCGATCCTCGGTGGCGAGCGTGGCCTTGATCAGATTGTCCGGAAAATCCTCCAGCGGAATCGAATCATTGTGCTTGATGCCGCGGTTGCCGATCGGATTGCCGTAGCGATCGAGGAATGACACCGCGAGATCGGATTTCTTCAGCCAGTCATCGTCGGCGGTTTCGCGAAATGCCGGCACCGCCAGCGCCAGCATCAGGATCAGGCCGCCGAGCCCGACGGTTGCGGCTTCGGACAACGGCTCGATGAAGACCCAGCGTTTCCAGCGCCCGACATAGAAGCGGTCCATGAAGGTGGAGAAGCGTTCATAGAGTTCGCGCGCGCCTTTGCCGGAGGAGAACAGCGTGGAGTCGATGCGCGCATCGAGGTCCAGCATGAAATGCCGGAGCTTTTTCTTCCATTCGGATGGCACGATCTGGCGCACCGGAGCCCTTGGTCGATTGGCAGCGCTTAAAGCGCCCGATATGGGCGCGCTTAAACGTCTTGCGGAAGTGTTGCGGCAAACCCAAGGCGCTTTTGCGACCGCGGGTCCCGTCGCGTCGTTCTAACCGAGCAGGGGGCATAAACCAATGGCCGGGCTGGCGATTTCGGCTGAAAGGGCTAACGCAAGCGGGCCGTTGCAGGGCTCAATCGGACCTAACCTCTTGCGCCGCCACGGTTACAACCCATAGAAGTCAGGCTGCCGCCGTCCTGGAAACATCGATTATAATGACAACGCGTCCCCCGCCACCCTCGGCTCAAGAGGGATTCTTCTGGAAAACCAAGACGTTGGAAGAGATGTCCGGCGCCGAATGGGAGAGCCTGTGTGACGGCTGCGCGCGGTGCTGCCTGGAAAAGCTCGAGGACGAGGACACCGGCAAGATTTATTTCACCCATGTGTCCTGTCGTCTGCTCGATGCCGGACTCTGCGCCTGCAAGGACTATCCGAATCGCTCGGACCAGGTTCCCGACTGCGTGCGGCTGACGCCGCAGAACGTCCGCACCCTGAACTGGCTGCCGCCGAGTTGCGGCTATCGCCTGGTCGCGGAGGGGCGCGATCTCTATTGGTGGCATCCGCTGATCTCGGGCGATCCCAACACCGTGCACGAAGCCGGCGTCTCCGTGCGCGGGCGGGTGCAGGGCACCGAGAACGAAATCGCCGACGCCGATCTGGAAGATCACATCGTGCAATGGCCGTCGCTGCTGCCGAAGCGGGCGCGGCTCAAGAAGCGGCCGGCCTAGACAGCGCCGCACCGACAGAAACTCGCGAACAAGCCGAGTGAAAGGACACGCAATGGCCAAGAACACGATTTGCCTTTGGTACGACAAGGACGCCGAGGCTGCCGCCCGCTTCTACGCCGAAACCTTTCCCGATAGCGCGGTAGGCGCCGTCCACCGTGCACCCAGCGACTACCCGTCCGGCAAGGCGGGCGACGTGCTGACCGTCGAATTCACAGTCGCCGGCGTGCCCTGTCTCGGCCTCAACGGCGGTCCCGCCTTCAAGCATAACGAAGCCTTTTCGTTCCAGATCGCCACCGACGATCAGCAAGAGACCGACCGCTACTGGAACGCCATCGTCGGCAATGGCGGCCAGGAGAGCGCGTGCGGCTGGTGCAAGGACAGATGGGGCATCTCCTGGCAAATCACGCCGCGCGTGCTGAGCGAAGCGATGGCGGCCGGCGGCGCTGAAGCGAAGCGCGCATTCAATGCGATGATGGGCATGAAGAAGATCGACGTCGCCGCGATCGAGGCGGCGCGGCGCGGCGGAGGTTGATGTGCGTAGGGCGGATTAGCGTTAGCGTAATCCGCCGCACCCGTTCGCAGCCGCGGCGGCGGGTTACGCTGCGCTAACCCGCCCTACGGCCCTACGGCTCAAAACCCTCCCGCCGGTATCGTCAGCGCGCGTCCTTCGATCGCGCGCCCCGACTTGTCGGGGCCGGTGTTGCTCTCGTCGGTCCAGGTCAGGAAGGCCGTCTCGCCCGCGGGGCCGGAGGTCGCGGCCGCGCTCAGGTTGAATCGCGGCCCGCCGGTCAAGACGTTGACCCGGATGGCTTGACCGATCGGCCCCTGGCTGGAGAAAATTCTGGCCGCGACGTTGGTTCCGGCGGCGGGGTTGTCGACATTCTGCTCGGTCCAGGCCAGCAGAAAGCGCCCGCCGGATAACGGCGTGAGCGCCGGCCAGTTGGACAGGATCCGGTTGGCGCTGGTGGCCGCAAAGCGGATATTGGCGAACGCGCCATTGCCCTCGAACACGCTCGCCTGCGCGACCGTCGTTTCGAAGCCGGGCTCGCCATCGCCCGCGTTCCTGATATGCGCGATGACGAAGCGGCTGGAATCCAGCGGGGCAAGTGCGGCCTCCGTGATATTCACCGCCGTGGTCTGCTCGGCGCCCACCGGCCCGTTCGCATCGAACATCTGCAAGTGAACCAGCAGAGGCCCGGGCAGGCGCGCCCGCCATCCGATGACGATATTTCCGTTGGTCAGGCAGGCGACCATCGGCACCCAGTGCAGGCCGGGGACGGTATTGGCGCGAAACTCGGGACCGCTTTTCGTGCCGTCAAAACCATAACGCTGCGCGCGGATGCGCTCCTCCTTTCGCTTGTCGGCCCAGACCACGATGAAGCCGCCGTCCGGCAGCCGCGCCAGCGCCGGCCGTATCGCCTTTTCGACCTCCGCGGTGCTGACCTGGCTTTCCGGCCCCGACAAGGTATCTGCGTCCAGGGTGCGAAGCTTGACCTGCGCCGGAGTGCTCGGAGGCCCCGGCGGTTGCTCGGTCCATGCGACAACAAGGCCGGCGCCGGTTTCGAGTATCGCCGGGAGCTGACGCTTGGTCCCCGGCGTTCCGGGATAGTTCACCGGGAACGCGCTGCCGCTCGGAACCCCGTTCGCGCCGATCATCCGGCCCTTGATATCGCCGCTCGCGTGGTCCGCCCAGACGACGGCAAACTGGGTGCCGCGAAATCCGGCGACCCAGGGCTGATGCTGAACGCCCGCCGTATCGGTGTTGATCGAGATCTCGTCCATCGCGCCGTCCTCCTTGCAATGCGGCGATGCCGCGCGAGAAATGTCGCACGGAAAAACCGCAGCCGTCGAGTCTGACGCTCTTGAAGCAGCGCCGGATGAGGGCGCGATATGGCAAGGCCTGCTAGGAGCTCTTGCTCCGCGGATCGTCGCGCGCATCGATATATTCGAGGCCAAGCGGCCCGATCGCCGTGACCTGCGTGACGTACTCGCCTGCTCTGGCCCAATGGAAGTGGGGGGTATCGCCTGGCAGCACAACCACGCAGCCGGGCGGATAGGCCTTCACCTTGCCGCCGTCGAATCGATCGCCAAGCCCGATATAGAAAACGCCTGACATCACCGTGTAGATTCGATCCTCCGGATGGCTGTGCGGCATCAGCTTCACGCTTTGATCTCGATGTACTTCACGGCTTTGATCATCTGCGCCTGCCTTCTGGATGTGACGTCGGCGGGCAGGATGCGGTCGTCGTCACCGTGAATGATCATGGTCGGCAAATCATTGCGCGAGATGTCCTTGCGGAAATCCTCCAGCCACGCGTCCACGCAGGCCACCGTTGCGACGGGCGATGCACCGATCGCCACGGTCCAGTTGGCTTGAATGACGAGGTCGCTGACCAGCTTTCCATCGGCGCCGCCCACGCTGTAGAAGTTCTTCAGGAACTCCATCATCGCGGCCGGACGGTCGGCCTTGATCCCGCTGAACCCGCTGGCGTCAATACCCTCGGGGTTGTCGGGCGCCTTGACCAGATAGGGCCCAAGCGTGCCGATGAGCACGGCTTTGCGAAGCCGTCTGGTGCCGAACTTGCCGATGTACCGCGTGATTTCGCCAGTGCCCATCGAGTGCCCGACCAGGGAAACGCCCCTGAGGTCGAGCGCGCAAAGCACCGCGTCGAGGTCGGCTGCGAAGGTGTCGTAGTCATATCCAGTCGCGGGCTTGCTGGATCGGCCGAAACCGCGGCGATCGTAAGTGATCACGCGATGGCCGGCGGCCAATAATGCGGCGGTCTGTTTTTCCCATGCGTCGCCATTCAACGGCCAACCGTGGATCAATACGACCGGAGGACCCGAGCCGTGATCCTCATAATAGAGTTCTATGGCGGACGAGTTTTCCTGCCCGACTTTGATGAACGCGCGCGGGTTTGCATGCCCGGAATTGGCGGGATTGATCGCTTTTAGATTAGCCATGGTTTACTCCTTTTTGTCTCGCAACTGGCGAATCGCAGGCGTCCGTCAGATTTGCTTTCAGTGTCTGCGGCCTGCAGCGCGAACCCGGCCATGACGGTCAGATTTCGGTTACGTCGACGATTGCCTCGACAAAAGCCTGCGGCGCTTCCTGGGGCAGATTGTGCCCGATGCCACCCTTGACGATCCGGTTGGCGTATTTGCCGCCGAATTTCCTGCGATAGGGCGTATCGTCGGGATAATGCGCAGCGCCATTGGCATCGCCTTCGAGCGTGATGGTCGGCACGGTGATGACCGGAGCTGCGGCAAGCCGCTTTTCCAGATCGTCATATCTGGACTCGCCTTCAGCCAGGCCCAGCCGATAGCGATAATTGTGAATCACGATGGCGACATAGTCCGGATTGTCGAACGAAGCCGCGGTGCGATCGAAGGTGGCGTCGTCGAAGTCCCATTTGGGCGACGCGGTCTGCCAGATCAGCTTGCCGAAATCGCGCCGGTACTTGTCGTAGCCGAGCACGCCGCGTTCGGTGGCGAAGTAGTATTGATACCACCACTGGTACTCGGCCTTCGGCGGCAACGGCGCCTTGTTGGACTGAGGCGTGGAGAGCAGGTAACCGCTGACGGAGACCAGCGCCTTGCAGCGCTCCGGCCAGAGCGACGCGATCGCGTCGGCGGTCCGCGCGCCCCAATCGAAGCCGGCGAGGATCGCCTTGTCGATTCCGAGCGCATCCATCAGCGCGATGGTATCGACGGCAACCGCCGACGGCTGGCCGTTGCGGAACGTTGCGTTGGAAAGGAAGCGCGTCGTGCCGCAGCCGCGCACATAGGGAACGATCACCCGAAAACCCTGCGAGGCCAGCAAGGGCGCGACGTCGACAAAACTGTGAATGTCGTAGGGCCAGCCGTGAAGCAGAATGACGACAGGGCCGTCGCCGGGGCCGGCCTCGGCGTATCCGACATTGAGCAGGCCGGCATCGATCTGCTTCAGCGGCGCAAACGACGTGGCGCCGGGCTTGATCGCGCGCAGACTTGCCGATTCCGTCGTGCTCGGTTGCGCTTCAGCGGAACCATTCAGGAGCAGCTGGGCGGCCGCCACGGTGACGGCTGCCGTGCCCAGAAAGCTCCGGCGATGCCGGTTGATCGCTTCGGATTTTTCGCTTGTGTCCATCGGCGGTTCTCCTCGGTCCGGCGCAATTCCAGATGTCGCTGCGTTCGTTTCCATGAAAGCGCCATTCATAAGCTTGCTTACGATCAGCTTACTCGTGCATTTTTCCGGCGCTGCAACGCCTGATCACGCATTTGGGAAGGTGCGTGATTTGCGGGAAGCGGGATGATCCGGTTTCAGCGATGTCTGGAATGTCGGCGAATGCTGCAGCAAGATCGTAGCCCGCATGAGCACAGCGACATGCGGGTCGAGCCAACCCGCATATCGCTGCGCTCATGCGGGCTACGCTTGCTGATCACGCATTTGGGAAGGTGCGTGATTTGCGAAAGCGGGGTGAGCTGGTTTTAGCGATGGCTGGAATGTCGGCGAATGCTGCAGCAAGATCGTAGCCCGCATGAGCACAGCGACATGCGGGTCAGCCAACCCGCATATCGCTGCGCTCATGCGGGCTACGCTTGCTGATCACACATTTGGGAAGGTGCGTGATTTGCGAAAGCGGGGTGAGCTGGTTTTAGCGATGGCTGGAATGTCGGCGAATGCTGCAGCAAGATCGTAGCCCGCATGAGCACAGCGACATGCGGGTCAGCCAACCCGCATATCGCTGTGCTCATGCGGGCTACGCTTGCTTCGATCAAGCAATGGGGCCGCACTACTTCTCGCGCCGATACCGGCGCCCGCGCGCGTCGAGTACGTCGGCCGCTGCGAAGTCGTCGGTCAGCACCTGGCCTTTGAGGTCCTTCGGCACCGGCGCGCGCCCTTCACTGACGAGCTTCGACACATCGAAACGGAACTTGTAACGCTGCTGCGCGGCCACGGCTTTTTGCAGCGTCTCGGCATCGGATGACGGGTCGAGCCGCCCGAGCACGATCACATTGGATTCCCAGTCGTCCCGGGAACCTGAATTGAAGAGGTCGATGTTATCGAACACCAGGCTCACCGTGCGAACGTTGCTCTCGAAAACATCCTTCGAGGGAAGGAAATTGAACGCCGCCACGCCGTGCGGCGAAAGCCGGTTGCGCACAAGCTGGTAGAACTCTTTGGTCATGAGATGAAAGGGAATGTAGCTGCCGGTGAATGTATCCACGAAAATCAGGTCGTACGGCCCGGTATGCCGGTTCAGGAACATCCGGGCGTCACCCGGGATCAGACGGAACTTGCCGGTTTCGCGCAGCCCGAAATATTTTTTTGCGACGTCGATCACGCCGGGATCGAGTTCGACCGCATCGATCGCAGCCTCAGGCAGAAAGCGCTGCAGATAAACCGGAATGGAGCCGCCGCCGAGGCCGAGCACCAGCACGCGCTTGATGTCCCGCGGAAAAATCGCGGCGATGGTCATCGTTCGGGAATACGGCATCGGCAGATCGTCGGGGTCCGAAAGATTGATCTGCGACTGGTAGAAGCGCCAACCCTTCCATTGAAAGCTGAGCTTGAGCAGGTTTGCTTCCTTGGTAACGAAGATGTCGTTGTAGACGGTCTCAAGATGCGCGATCCGGCCGTCCTTCCGTGCCAGCATATTGTTGCGGATCTGCGGATCGAACGAAGCTTCGGCGCGGGCCGGCGGCGGCGCCGCAATCTGCGACGCCAGCAAGGCCGCGAGAACGCCAAGTTTGACCTTCCGCCGCGACGCCGAAGCAGTTGCCAGCAGCAGCGCACAACCCAGCAGGC
Source organism: uncultured Alphaproteobacteria bacterium (assembly GCA_963710045.1). Lineage (GTDB taxonomy): Bacteria > Pseudomonadota > Alphaproteobacteria > Rhizobiales > Xanthobacteraceae > Bradyrhizobium. Next base: position 25,748 of record CAVPZO010000068.1, read on the forward strand.
CCAGGATTCCGAGCGAAATGGTGATCGCACGGGTTCCGATCAGCGGGATCAGGAAAAACGTGGTCACGAGCGTGCCGAGGATACTGCCTGCCGTGGAGACGCCGTAAACCGTTCCCGAAACCGCGCCGGCGTTCTCTTTCGATTCCATCAGCAGGCGAATCGCGAAGGGTGAGTACATCCCGAGAAAAGTCACCGGGAACAGCATGATCGCCATCGCGGCGGCGAGGCTGCCCAATCGGATGTCGTCGATTTGCCAGGCGAAGAATTGCACGATCTCCTCGGAAAACGCCGGCAGCAGCAGCATGTAAATCGAGCCGATCGCCACGGTCGCTGCGAGTATCACAGGCGACGGATAGCGGTCGGCGGCGTAACCGCCAAGAAAATAACCGGCGCACAGCGCCGCCAGCACCGTCGAGATCAGCGAAGCCCAGGTATAGATGCCGGCTCCGAAAGCGGGCGCGAGATAACGCGATCCCAGCATTTCGAAACTCATCACGATCGCGCCGGTTACGAAGGCGACCAGGTAGATGGAGGTGGCAAACCCGTTCCCGCGCGGCTCTTCAGGCGGCGCCTCGGGTTTCATTCGCCTACTCCTTTGGTGCGGGTTCTTGCCAAACCAAGGCACGCTTCCCCTGATGTTATGCGCTCGAACTTCTCAAAGACAATGTAAATATTCTGGATTTGCCATCGGACGCAAGCAATCGTAGCAATCGTAGCCCGCATGAGCGCAGCGATATGCGGGTTGGCTAGACCCGCATATTGCTGCGCTCATGCGGGCTACGTGCTGGCTGCGCGTTCATAAAATATCGTTTCAATAACAAATGTTTTAAAAAATATCGTTTCAATAATCAATGATGGCCTCCCACCTGTCGTTCAGCAATCGAGCGAAGGAGGTCCATCATGTCAGGCATGTCACGACGCGGAGCAGATCGCGCCTGCCGTCTCGCACGGGCTGCCGCGCTCAGCGGCGCCAGCGCAAAAGTCTGCCCCGCCGGCCGCGCGACGCAGTTGCTCGAAGCCATCATCGAGCCCGGCGACCGCGTCACGATCGAAGGCGATAATCAGAAGCAGGCGGATTTTCTCGCTTCGAGCCTGGCGAAGGTGGATCCCGCGCGGGTGCACGATCTGCACATGGTGCAGTCGGTGCTGGCGCTATCAGATCATCTCGCCGTGTTCGAGCGCGGTATCGCCAACCGGCTGGATTTCGCCTTTGCGGGGCCGCAGAGCCGCAAACTCGCCGAACTGGTCGCGAACAAGACGGTGAAGATCGGCGCGATCCATACCTATCTCGAACTCTATGCGCGCATGCTGCCCGCAGGGGAGAGGTCGAAGCCGGAGCGAAGCGCAGGCTTCGGGTGAGGGGACTCTCCACGCACTCAGGACTCGCGGATAGACCCCTCACCCGGATCGCATCATGCGATCCGACCTCTCCCCTGCGGGGAGAGGTAAGAACGTCACCCTCACAACCAAAGGAGACACTTTATGATGAACCGACGTACGTTTTCAGCCGCCCTGGTTGCCGGTGTCGCGGCATCGCTGATCTCCACCAAACGCACCTCTGCCGCCGGCACCGTTCCGGTCAAGGCCCGCAACGTCGTGCTGGTGCACGGGCTGTTCGCCGACGGCTCGTGCTGGTCCGACGTGATCGCGCGATTGCAGGCGGCGGGGCTCAACGCCACTGCCGTGCAAAATCCGCTGACCACGCTGCCCGAGGCGGTGGCGTCAGCCGAGCGCGTGCTGGCGCGGCAGGATGGTCCGACGGTGCTGGTGGGTCATTCCTTCTCCGGGATGATCGTCACCGAGGCCGGCGTGCATCCGAACGTCTCGGCGCTGGTCTATGTGGCGGCGCGCGCGCCGGATGCGGGCGAGAACTACACGGCGCTGGCGAAGACCTATCCGGCGCCGCCGGCGAGCGCCGGGATCGTGTTCGACGGCGATGAAGGTCGTCTCAGCGAAGGGGCATTTTTGCGAGATTTCGCCGGCGACCTGCCGGAAGCGAAGGCAAAAGTGCTCTACGCCGTGCAGCAGCCGTTCAACAAGGCTCTGCTGTCGGGCAAGACCGCGCACGCGGCCTGGCGATCCAAGCCGAGCTACTACGCGGTTTCGACCGAGGACCGCACCATCAATCCGGACCTCGAGCGCTTCATGGCCAGGCGGATGGGCGCCAGGACCATCGAGGTGAAGGCGAGCCACCTGGCGCTGATCTCGCATCCCGACGAAATCGCGCGGCTGATCCTCCAAGCCGCGGGACAGCAGGGCTGAGGAGGCCGGCACGTAGCCCGTAGGGCGGATTAGCCGAAGCGTAATCCGCCATCTTTTTGACATGGGGAATCGGCGGATTACGCTTCGCTAATCCGCCCTACGCCGGTCACCCCGATGCGACCCCGGCGGGATGCACCCATGCGCGCAGCCCGCTGCCGCGGCGGCGATCCAGCAGCTATATTACGCGTGAATTCAAATCCGCGCCTCCGTCGCTCAACATCGATCCCTACGCCCGCATGAACAAGTTCGACCGCCAGAGCCGTGACGCGGCTGAGAAACAGCCGTTGCCGAAGGCAGCGGCGCGCGATCTCACGCGCATGCCGGCCGGGATCATCGACGTCGCCGACGCGCCGCCGATCGCGCCGCGGGCGCCGCTGAGCCCCGGCGAGGTCCATACCATCCTGGTCAGCCTGATGCTGACCATGTTCCTGGCGGCCCTGGACCAGACCATCGTCGCCACCGCACTTCCCACCATCGGCCGCCAGTTCCACGACGTCTCCAGCCTGTCCTGGGTGATAACAGCGTATCTTTTGGCCTCGACCGCGGTGGCGCCGGTGTTCGGCACGCTCAGCGACATCTACGGCCGCCGCGCCATGATCGTCGCCGCGATGTCGCTGTTCATCGCAGGCTCGGTGCTGTGCGCGCTGGCGCCGAACATGCCGACGCTGATCGTCGCGCGCGGCCTGCAGGGCCTCGGCGGCGGCGGCATCCTTCCCATCGTGCAGACCGTGATCTCCGACATCGTCACCCCGCGCGAGCGCGGCCAGTACCAGGCCTATTTCTCCGGCGTCTGGACCGCGGCCGGGATCGGCGGTCCGATCGTCGGCGGCGTGTTCGCCGAGCATCTGCACTGGTCGATGATCTTCTGGATCAACGTGCCGCTCGGCATCGCCGCGCTGGCGTTGCTGCTGCCGAAGATGGGCAGGATCCCGACCTTCCACCGCAAGCGCCGGGTGGACTGGCTCGGCGGCGTGCTGCTGATGGCCTCCGCCGTGGTGTTCACGCTGGTGCTGACCTGGGGCGGCAACCGCTTCTCCTGGCTGTCGCCTGTCATCACCGCGATGATCGGCGCGGCCGTGATGCTGGCGCTGGCGTTCGTCTGGCACGCGCGGCGCGCCGATGAGCCGTTCCTGCCGCTGTCGCTGATGAGCGGCCGCGTGGTGCCTTATGCGATGGCCGCCGGCGGCTGCGCGCTCGGCGCCATACTGGGCCTGACCGTGCACATGCCGCTGTATTACGAGGCGGTGTATCATCTGAGCGCCAGCGAATCCGGCCTGGCGCTGATTCCTTTGGCGGCGGTGTCCACCGGGGGTGCGGCGATCGCCGGCAAGGCGATGGCGCGAATGAAGCACTACAAGCGCGTCGCGATCGTCGGCACTGCGTTCTCGGCATTGATCGCAGGCGTGCTCGCGGTGGCGACGCCGCTGCCGCTATGGGCGCTGCTGGTGCTGCTGTCGCTGTTCGCGTTCGGGCTCGGCACCACCTTTCCGATCAGCGTGGTCTCGATCCAGAATTCGGTGTCGCGTGCCCAAGTCGGCACCGTCACCGGCGCGCTGAACTTTTTCCGCGCGCTGGCGGCCTCGTTTACGGTGGCGGCATTCACCGCGATCCTGCTGATGGCGCTGGGAACGGACATCTCGGTCGGCGAGGGGCGCAGCGCGGTGAATACGATCGCGGCAGCCGACATGGTCGCGGCGTTCCGCTATGTGCTGGGAGCGGCGGCGGCGATGATGGCCGCGGCAACGCTGCTGATGGTGCTGATGGAAGAGAAGCCGCTGGCGGGGCCGGCGAGCGTGCCGGCGGAGATGGCGGAGTAGGAGTTGATAGCGCTGGAAACGGAGCAATCGCTCTGTCCCATTTCCGGGTATAGGATGCTTTCAGCTCACCACGAGCCCGCCACGCGCGATTAAGATAGGCCGGGGCTGGTATTGCGGTGGTATCTGCGTTGTTGAAGGCGGCTTATGCGATCATTACACGCAAACAATTCAGCTGAGCTAGAGGGGCATCTTGCGCCCTACAACAACGATTACTTATTTCGCGGACAGGTCCGGGCCTACAACGCGCCGGATGGCTCGCCGATCATTAACTCCAGTTTCGTTAGAATGGGCTGCGTTCCACCCCTCATGCTGAAATGGAGTCACTATGTTGGTGAACTGTTGCGTCGTGGCGGGTTCGACACAACTCAACCAGACGCCCAGCATTACATCCAAGGTCTTCTTCAACACTACGGCTGGCGTTCATTCTTCGTAGACCTTTCGGCATCGAAGGCCGCGGCCGCTTGGTTTGCAGCGTATGCATTTGAGTTTAAGCGTGGCTGGCAGTTTTGCGAGAACTCGTTTGAGGAAGCCGTAATGCTCGGCGTGCAGACTGCGCAGTATACCTGCACGAGGGAATTGGTAATCTGTATGTCTTCAGCAAAGATCTCTTGGCCAGCAACGGGCATAAGCTTGTAAATTTAGTAGACGAGCTAACCACCGATTGCCCCACGCGTTACGGGGCTCAGCAAGCGTGGCTTGCTGGAATATTTCTTCGGCAGCGTCGCTTGGAACCAGCCACTATCGTAGCACACATCACTGCACCATCTGACGTCTTTCGAGAAATTTCGATGACGGCCGGATTCGAGACAACGAACGATTTATTTCCCGGACCTGACATAGACAAAACGCTCGAACATTTACTCGCTCTTCCTCGAATTAAGATCAATATGCCGGACGCGCCGTTCCCCTTCTATTTTCGCAGTCTGGAAATTCCCGAATATCAGGATTCGTTCGTGAAACACTTACCCACGACTACCGCGCTCGCGTCGGGGCTCTGGGTATCGGAAATGACCGACAACGCGGATCAAGAGCTTTGGCTGCGCGTCGATGAGAGTATATTTTACGGTCATATTGACGCTGACCAACCATTGCCGCAACTCGGTGCATATTTTCGTGAGAATCGAGTGACGAATATCGAGACCCATGGATTGATCTGCTATCCGGCTCCGCCCAACAACCGGACGTATGAGAAAGGAATTTCCGTTCGTCAAATTGCGGGCGGCTTATTTGAAGTCGGAGCAATCTCAATCGACTTTTCAGTGATAGAGTTACCAGTGGAGGCGTAGCTCGCGGTTACACCTACGAGTTAGTTAATGATCGGCTCGTCCGAGTTCCGTCGATCAACGATTGCCCTTGTGGCGATCCAGAGCGGCATCGACTTCATCTACAAGCGTTAGCTGTTTTGGAGGATGTTCTCCGGATCGGCCGCATCGGCGGAAGAACAACGTGGTAGTTATCTCAGAGTAGATGCCAACCATTTTGGTCTCTATATCTACACCAACTGCAGCCTCAACTCCCGCCCCACCACTCTCGCCGCGCGCTGCAGGCTCTCAATCGTCGCACTCCCGTTATCCGGATCAAGCAAGCGGTCGACCTGCGCGCGGCTGGTCTTCATCAGCACGGCCATCCGCTGCTTGGTGATCTTCTTTTTCTTCATTTCGCTCATCAGCTGGCGTGCGATCACGGCCTTGATCGCGGTCGCCGTGGCCTCCTCGCGGATTCCGGCCTCCTCAAGCCAGCTTTCGAAGCTGGAGCCTATATGCGGGTTTTTCCTTGCCATGATTGCAACTCCTTAAATCTCTGTCGGGCCAGCGCCAGATCTTCCGCCGGGGTCTTTTGTGTCTTCTTGATCATCGCGTGCACGGCGATCAGCATGCCATCGTGAAAGCCGAAGAACACCCGCGCCTCGCGCTTGCTCGGCAGCGACGCACGCACCTCCCACAAGCCGGCGCTCAAGGACCGGCACAGCGGCAAACCTATCGGCCAGCCATACTGCACCTTCGCGATGTCGCGCCCGATGGTTCTCTTATCCTCGCGGGACAATTCAGTCAGCCATTCCCGTACCGGCTCGCGGCCGGTAGCCGATCGCCAAAACAGCAGAGGAATGGGCTTGAGACTCTCAGGCATTTTACACGCTACTGTACCAAAAAAGATGCATAACCGCAAGCTTAGAATTATCGTTCGCCGCAACCGGTCGGAGCCCACGGTACGGCCTCCTGCATCTAGCGTCGCTGCACGACAAGCGAGGATCGAATACCTTGTCCTGCGCCACGATCCGCATGAGATCGGCGAATTGCGGATGATCGTGAAGAACCTCACGCGGCATGGCGCGCGTCGCCGGGTTTCAGCACGCGTTCAAAGACCTTCTTCGTGCGCCCGCCTCGCTACATGTGCTCGCCACGGCGGCGGGATGATGGCCGCGGCGACACTGCTGATGCTACTGATGGTGCTGATGGAAGAGAAGCCGCTGGCGGGACCGGCGAGCGTGCCCGCGGAGATGGCGGAGTAGGGGGCTGATAGTTCGGGGTTGCAGCAAGACTCCGGTAAATTCCCTCGATGTAGCCGGCCTCACGTCCCGTTCGGCGGAGTGACATCAGGTTTGTTCTCCTGCTTCAACCACGGGAGCAGTTTCAGCGTCAGAAAGGTGAACGCGGCATCGTAACGGCGACGTCGTAGCTGCCGAGCCCCACGGCGGTCCCGATCGCGCCGGTCGCCCAGAGGCTTGCCGCCGTCGCCGTGCCGTGAACCGAGCTGCCCTGCTTCAGAATGGCTCCGCCGCCGATGAAGCCGATTCCGGTGATGAGGCCCTCGACAATGCGTGCGGTTGCTTCGGGAGAGTTCAGAAGATGCGTCTCGGTCGCCTGGACAAATCCGCAACTTGCCAAGGCAACCAGCGGAAACGTGCGTAAGCCGGCGCTGCGCGCCTCCTTCTCACGATCCCAGCCGATCGGTAGCGCCAACGCATAGGCGGCAGCGAGGACCAGAATGTGCGGGATGATTTGAAATTTGTCCAATAGGCCACTCCCGTAGGCAGAACACAGCGTGTGATAAACCGGTGCGTCAGAATTAGCGTTCGGTTCGTCTTTGCGTTCGGCGAGGTTAACCCACATCCGCTGAGACGGTTCCAGCGGAGCTGCCGGGTGCGGAACTGATCGGTGGCGGCTGCGACGTTCTCTATAGCGAGGACATGCGACGCGGGAATGTGGACTCTCTTCATCGATCTGCGGCTGTGTTGGGAACCATCGGCACGACTCCTGCATATCTCACGTCGCTGCACGGCGGCAGTTTTGGCCCCAATTCGCGAGCGACACCCATGCCAGCCCAGAGCCTTCCCACTTGCGTAAGCCCAACCCTCCCCGCGTCCGCATTCAAATCACCCTTGATCGCGCTGTCGGGCGTCGTCGATTACGAGATGTACGAAAAATTCCGCGAGCAGTTCGATAAAGCGTCGGATCAGGCGCTCGTCGTCATCGAGCTGTCGACGCTGGGCGGTGATCCGGAGGTGGCGCGGATGATGGGGGAGGACGTCCGCTTCGCATCCGAGATGGAGCAGGCGCGGCGCTTCGTGTTTCTCGGCAAGGCCGCGATCTATTCGGCGGGCACCACCTTCATGAGCTTCTTCGTCCGCGAAAACCGCTATCTCACGCGCGGCACGCGGCTGATGATCCACGAGCGCAAACTGGCGAAGAACCTCGTCATCGACGGCCCGCTGACCACCTGTCTTGCCACGGTGCAGGCGACGCTCAATGAAATCGAATGCTCGATCGCGATCCAGAACGAGGGTTTCCAGAATCTCGTCGTCGGCTCGTCGGTTACGCTCGAGGAGGTGCTGAAGCGGGCGCCGTCGAACTGGTATCTGGAGGCCGAGGAGGCGAGGAATCTCGGGCTGATCGAAGCGGTGCTGTAAGCGCAAGGCCCGGTAGCCCGCATGAGCGCAGCGACATGCGGGACGGCCACCCCGCATGTCGCTGCGCTCATACGGGCTACGCGCGTGCCTCGGCTTTCCATCCCCCGAGAATTGATCTAACAGGCGCCAGCAATCAACTCGCGATGAATTCGAAGGAACCGGCCATGAGCAAACCCACCATCGAGCAGACCCGGATGGGCACCGAAGCCATCGCCTTCTGCATCGCGCGCACCCTGATCGAGCGCGATCCGTCGCTGAAGGCGCCGATGCGCGCCAATTTGCGCAAGATGTGGGAACTGCTGGAAGCGCGCGAGGACCACGGCGCCGCCGACATGGTTGACACCATGATCAAGGCGCTCAACGATCCCGCATTCTTCAAGCCATAAAGGGCAAACCATGCGCGAACTCGCCGGCAAGACGGCATTCGTAACCGGCGGGGCCGGCGGCATCGGGTTGGCGCTCGGCCGGGCGTTTGCTTTAGCCGGCATGAAGGTGATGCTCGCCGATATCGAGACCGAGGCGCTGGCGGCGGCCGTCAAGAGCCTGCACAATATCGGGCCGGACGTACGCGGCGTCATCTGTGACGTTGCCGATCCCGCCGGCGTCGATCGCGCGGCCAGGGAATCGTTCGAAGCCTTCGGCAATGTCCATGTGGTGTGCAACAATGCCGGCGTTGCGGCTGCCGGCGGCATCGACCACATCTCGCTGGACAACTGGCAATGGGTGCTCGACGTCAACCTGATGGGCGTGCTGCACGGCATCCGCGCGTTCCTGCCGCACATCCGCGCCCACGGCGAAGGCGGCCATTTCGTCAACACCGCGTCGATGGCCGGGATGCAGGGCGGGCTCGGGTTCAGTCCTTACACGGCGAGCAAGTTCGCGGTGGTCGGCATCTCGGAAGGGTTATCGCAGCAGCTCAAGCCGCTCGGCATCGGCGTCAGCGTGCTCTGTCCGCACTTCGTCCGCACCCGCATACACGAGAGCGGCCGCAATCGGCCGGAGCGTTATGGCGAGACGCAGACGTTCGATCCCGCAAGCCCGGCAGGCCAGATGCTCGCGTCGATCGCCGCGAGTATCGCGGCCGGACTCGATCCGGCCGATGTCGCCGCGCGGGTTCTCACCGCGATCCGCGAGGACGAACTCTATGTGTTCACCCATCCGCAAATGCGCGGCGAGATGGACCAACGGTTTGCCGCGATCCAGGCGGCGATGGACCGAGCGGCGGCACAGTAGGGGACCTTGCGCCGGCAGCAAACGAGCCGAAAACCATCGCTGCGCATGTCGCGGGCCTTAACATGCAGTGCAAGCGCGTGGTAAATCCTGCCGGGGATCCAAGAGCCGGATATGAGAGATCGGGGCGGAATGGCTGAGGCCGAAGAAGTACCCCGGCGCCTCGGACGCCTGATCGCCTCGCCGAAAGCCTATGCGAAGCAGAAAGCGCTTCTTGCCGGGTTTCGCTGGCTTCGCGCGAACCTGCCGCTCGGTCGAGTCGAAACCGAAGACTTCGATCCATTCTGGGTGGTGACCAGGCACGCGGATGTCTCGCACGTCATCCGTCAGCACGATCTGTTCCACAACGGCGATCGCGCGCACACGCTGGTGCCACGGGCGTCCGACGCGTTGGCTCGCAGCATGACGGGTAGCCCACATCCGATCCGTACCCTCGTTCACATGGATGAACCGGACCATGCGAAATATCGGGCGATCACCCAATCCTGGTTCACCCAGCAGCGCGTGGGATCGCTCGAGCATCGTATCCGCGCCATTGCCCGCACCAGCGTCGATCGCATGGCGATGCGTGGTTCGGCGTGCGATTTCGTGCGCGATGTCGCGATCCATTATCCGTTGCGGGTTCTGATGGAGATCCTTGGCGTTCCGCAAGAGGACGAGCCGCGGATGCTCAAGCTGACCCAGCAACTGTTCGCCAGCGAGGACGGCGACCTCGGACGCGGCGAGGCCGCCGCCGGCGATCCGGCGCGGCACGCAAAAGAACTATTCCGGCTGCTTGGCGAGTTCCAGGCTTATTTTGTGCCGCTGATGGAGCAGCGCCGCCACGAGCCGAAGGACGATCTTGCAAGCGTCATCGCCAATGCCAGGGTCGACGGCGAGCCGATCGATCATTTCGAAGCGGTCAGCTATTACGTGATCGTCGCGGCCGCCGGTCACGATACGACGTCGTCGTCGATCTCGGGCGGCCTCTGGGCGTTATGCGAGAACATGGGGGAATTCCATAAACTCAAGGATGATCCCGGATTGATTCCCCGGCTGGTTGAAGAAGCGGTGCGCTGGACCACGCCGGTGCACCATGTCATGCGCACCGCGACCGCGGATGTGGAGCTGCGCGGGCGATCGATATCCAGGGGTGACTGGCTGATGTTGAATTACCTGTCGGCCAATCGCGACGAAGAGGCTTTCGATCAGCCGGACCGTTTCCTCCTGCGTCGCAACACCTCACGCAGCGCGCTGTTCGGTCAGGGAATCCATGCCTGCCTCGGCCAGCATCTGGCGCGGCTCGAGATGCGGATCTTCTTCGAGGAGCTGCTCGGCCGGCTCGCCTGGATCGAAATTGCCGGAAAGCCGCGCCGCTCGGCGTCGATCTTCATCGGCGGGCCTAAAACCTTGCCGATCCGGTTCAAGATGAATTGAGAGTGGCCAGCCGCTCGAGCTGAATGTCCGGCAGCGCCATGCCCATGCTGCGACAGAGTTGTTGAGCCTGCTCGAACAGCCGCTCCGCCTCCGCCTGGCGGCCCGATCGCACAAGCGTTTGTCCGAGACCGATCTGGCAGCGCGCATATTCGGGCTGCAACCCGAGTTCGAGGCACAGCGCGCAAGCCTGCAGATAATGCCGCTCGGCTTCTTCTTCATTCGGTGCGGGGCCGTTTCGATAGACGTCTCCCAGCAGGCGGAGGGCGTCGGCTTCTATCGCGCGATACTTGTACCTGCGCGCAAGTTCGAGAGCGCTGCGTGCATGATCCAGCATTCCCTCGTACTTGTTGTCGAGCAGATTGGCAAAACCCAGATACACGCTCGACCAGGCTTCGCCATAAGTGAACCTGCTGGCGCGAGCGAATCCCAACGCCTTGGTAAGCAGCGCTATTCCTTCGGCGGTGCGTCCCGCCAGCGCATAGGTGTAGCCGAGCGATGTCGAGAGGATCGGAACCAGATAGTTGATCTGGCTCGCGCGGCAAACCTCGAAGCCATGTTCCAGGGCCTGCAAAGCCTGGGGCACGTCGCCCCTGTGCGACCAGACGAAGCCCGCCCACCAATAGGCGAGCGCAATGTCAGCAGGCCGCCTGACCTCATCGGCGATCAGACAGGCTTTTCGCGCGGTATCGATCGCTGCCTCGAAGTTGCCCAGACGGCCGTGAGAGGCTCCCAGCATCCCCAGCCACATGACCGAGCCCGTCCCGGTCGTGCCGATCCGCTGATTTCGCAGCGGGCCATCGATCCAGGCCAGATTGTCCTCGAGCACCGCGGCCGATTGCCGGAAGTCGCCGCGCCACATGTAGGCCTGGCCGAGATAGAGGCTGGCGCCGACATCGATCGCGCGGTCGCCGATGTCGCGGGCGATGGCGCGCGCCCGCAGGCCGCACTCGATGCTGGCCTCGAGTTCGCCGCGCAGATTGTGCACGAACGACCTCGCGACATTGATTGCTGCAAGCCGCGGGCGATCGTCGATCGAGCTGGCCAGCAATTCGGCTTCCGCAAGGCAGTCCTCCAGCCGGTTCCAGTTGGCGATCGCTCCCAGGATCGGCCGCAACTTCAGCCTTATGTCGATACCCTGGCGGATGCGTTCGTGATCCTGCGGCAGGTGCTTGAGCGCCTGCAGCGCCTGTTCGAAGAAGGCGCCTGCTTCCTGATAGGCCGACAGCTCCACCGCCTTGTCGCCGGCCTGGCACAGCCAGCTCACCGCTTCGTTCCAGAGCGCCGCGTTGAAGGCATGGTGCGCGAGACTTTCAACCACGTCCTGCGGGTTGTCGCGGTTCTGCAATTCCATGGCGTGCAACACGCGGGCATGGAGCATCTGGCGCCTTGCCGCGATCAGGCCGCCATAGGCGACCTCATGGACCAGCGCGTGTCTGAACTTCCATTGAACGGATGTCGCGTTGGGCAATTCATAAAGGAAATGCGCGGCCTGCAGCTCCACCAGCAGCTTCTGCAATTCGAGCCCGGCAAGGTCGACGACGTCGCGCAACAGCGTGAGCGGGATGTCCGATCCGATCACCGACGCCATCTGCAGCAACGCCTTGCGTTTCGAGCTGAGCCTGTCGATGCGCGCCGCGATCACCGATTGAACGGTTTCGGGGATCTGGATTTCCCTTAACTCGCGGGTGAGTTCGTAGCCGCCATCGCGCGGGCGCAACGCCCCGCTCTCGGCCAGCGTTCTCACGGTTTCCTCGATGAACAGCGGCGTTCCGCCGGTGCGCGCGACGATCAGCGAGCGCAGTTCCGCATGGTCCGCACCGTCACCCAGCAAGGCCCGGACCAGCAGGTCTGCGGCGCTCGAACTCGAGCGCATCGAGGTTCACCCGCGTGACGCAGCTCTTGCTCTCCCATCTGGCCTCGTATTCCGGCCGGCAGGTCAGGACCACCAGCAGCCGGCTGGTCCCCATGGCTTCCACCAGGCTCTCGACCACGTCCTGCGTCTCGACATCGGTCCATTGCATGTCCTCGAACCAGAGCAGCAGCGGACGATGTTGCACGTAGCGCAGGAACAGGTCCTTGACCGTCGACCGCATGCGCTGCCGCCGCACCGCGGGCTCCAGCGTCGGCCAGTCGGCATCCTCGACGGGAATCTCCAGCAAGGATTGCAAGGCCGGAACATAGGCCGGCGAGCCCGCCGGCAATGCCGCAAGCGCGTCATGCAGCCGGCCCTTCGCCTCGGCGGGCGAAGCCTCGTCCGGAATCCCGCACCACGACCGCAGCAGGTTGGAGATCGCCAGATAGGGCGTGCCGCGCAGATAGGGGGCAGCGGCGGTCTTGAGCACCGTCCAGTCGGACAGTTGAGGCGACTGCAGGAATTCGTGGACCAGCCGGGATTTTCCGGTGCCCGCCTCGCCCTTCACCGCGATCACCTGGCCATAACCATTGCCGGCGAGGTCGAGCGCGCACTGCAGGCGGGTGGCCTCGCTGATGCGCCCGACGAACGGCGTCAATCCCCGCGCCGCCGTCACCTCCCAGCGCGTGCGCGCCGAAGTGTGGCCGGTGATCTGAAACAGCTCGACCGGCTGGCGAATTCCTTTCACCGCGGCTTCGCCGAGCGAAACCGCCTCGATGAAACCCTTCGCCACCCGCATGACATTGGCCGTGCAGTAGATCGCCCCGGCAGGCGCCATCTGCTCCATGCGCGCGGCGAGATGCACGGTCGGGCCGATCGCGTCGTAATCGACCGAAAGGTCGTTATGGATGGCGCGAACCAGCACCTCGCCGGCGTGCAGGCCAACCCTGATGGCGATGTCGGCATCGCACGCCGCGCGGACGGCCTTCTGCATGTCAAGCGCGGCGTAGGCGGCGCGCACGGCATTGTCCTCGTGCGCCAGCGGCGCGCCGAACAAGGCCATGACGCCGTCACCCTGCACCCGGTTGATGGTGCCTTCATAGCGATGCACGGCATTGATCATCGCATCCAGCGCCGGGCGCAGCCGCAACTCGGCATCTTCCGGGTCGAGATCCTCGATCAGATCGGTCGAGCCCTTGATGTCGGCGAACAGCACGGTGATCTGCTTGCGTTCGCCTTCGAGCAGGCCGCGGGTATCCAGGATGCGTCGCGCCAGATGCTGCGGAAGACGAACCGGGGCGGCCAGACTGGCGGCTTCATCCTGAAATCCCGCCGACAGGCCGCGCTCGAACTTCGCGCCGCAATTGCCGCAGAACCAGTTCGACAGCGGGACAGGCTTGCCGCAGTCGGCGCATGGCAGCACCAGCGCCACTCCGCAGCCCCCGCAATACCGGGCTTCGCCCGGGTTCGAGACGCCACAAGCCGAGCAGTCCATGGGACTCCGGGGAAGCAGGAATTGACGAGGCAAAAGCTATCCGCGAAGCGGACCAGCATCAAGCATCAACTGTGTGAGCAGGAACCCCGCGCCCGGTTTTCACCCCGCAACCGGTGGATGTATTCGCGCATGCCGAATTTGACGAAACCTCAATCCACGGTAGGATGAGCGGTTTCATAGCCTGTTATCGGGGGGATGAGGAGAGGGACATTATGTCAAGAATGACGCTTTTTAAGATTCCGGGCAGAAAGGATATCGACGGTCAGTTCAAGCCTTCGAATATTCACAAGACGAGGACAGACTTCAACAGCATCTTCAAGAACGGGACCTATGAGTTCGGCGCATTGACGGCCAAGTACAATGGATGGGCCAAGGGTTCGCCGGAATACAACGCCTGGATGCAGGATGCGGGGTCTTACCCGACCTATGCCAAGACGACGATCAAGAACATCGTCATCGAGGCTATGACCGCTCAGGACGGCCCGACGCAGGTGACGATCACATGGACGTCGAGCGCCGAGAAGGCGGTGAAAGTCTCCTACGACCCCGTGGTGCCGCTCTACACGATAGAAATCATCGGGCTGCCTGCGCCTGCGGTCTCACTGCTTGCGGACCGAAAAAAGAAAAGCAGGAAATAGCCAAAAACACATTCCGGTTGCGCTCCCGAAAGCAGCGCACCTGTTCTGCCCCGAGGTCAAACCGCTCCCTGAACGCGGGTCGTTGCGACGACCTGCAGGCAGAACGCCAGCAGCCCGGCGGTGACCTCCTCGATGATGGGCTGCATCTGTTTCGACGGCGGATGAAACGAGTCGCTGCCCCACTCCAGCGTCCAGGACAGGATCTTCGCCTGACCCGGATCGGTGATATGCCGGCTGTAGAAATAGTCGTCGGAAGCCCCGGCAGTGGCGTAAAGGCCCCAGGATGACTCGACGATATAATCCGTGCCCCTCACCGCCTTGATGCCTTCGCGAAGCCCCTCCGACAGCGATTTCATATCCTCCAGATCGCGCTCCGGCAGGTATTCCTGGTAGCGGTGGGCGATGCCGCGAACATTGTTCCAGGCCGGGTTCCTGAAATTCTTGTCGGCGTCTTTGGTTTGATCCGGGGCGTCGCCCCACCGGTACAGAATCTGCGGCCCGAATGAATGCAGATCGATGAAGAAACGGATGTTCGCGAACCTGTCGGCGATCCAGCGGGCATTCCGGGTTTCCGGTTCGGAGAAAGCAGACCGGCCGTTGTAGACCTCCTCGCACTGATCGGTCGACGTCAGTGGGGGAAGATGATCCGCGTTGAAGTATTTGCGAAAATCCCACAGAAAATCGTAGTTTCGATTGATGTCGACGCCTGGGCATCCCTCGAGAGCCAGCGTCGGACGCCGGTTCTTGCGCCAGTCGACATGCTCCGTGGTCATGCTGTACAGCCGGCCGTCGGGATTTGCCTGCGGAAATATCACGACGTCCAGCGTATCGACGATGCTCCTGATCTCGGCCGCGCTGAACGTTTTCGGACCGAAGCTCAAGCCCACGCCTTTCAGCCAGGCCTGCTCGATGCTTTCGATGAAACGGATGAGGATGTCGCAGCTGCCCCACTCCCGCGCGTGGACGCCGCCGAGAAAATAAACGCCGGGCCGGTTCGCGCTGCCGCTCTTGCCGATCTTCAGCGCGTGGCACTGCCGGCCTTCCCAGGTTTTTTCCGGCAAGGTGACAAGTTCGGCGATTTCCGAATACGGCGGCGCCGCGGCCTTGATGACCGCAGCCTCCACTTCCGCGACATTGAGATATCCCGCCGTGGGGTCGGGACCGGCTTGCGTATAGCGGTTGCCGCGCCCGACCTCGCGCTGTCGCGCCTTGCCGGCGCGGTCGGCATCTTCGTGCCGATCCACCGCATAGCCGATCCGTCGCAGCTTGCGGATCTGGTCCGCCGCGGCGAACGCGTGGACGGTGTACCCCTGGTCCGGATCGTGGCGAATGCCGTGATCGGAAACCTGGACGCCGTGTTTGCGGACCAGATCGACCATCGCCGCCTTGTCGCGCCCGTTGATCGTGATCCTGTATCGCGGCATCGCGACGGCCCCCGTCCAGTACCACGGCAGGTTGCACCAAAACTCCAGACCGGGCAAGATTCACCGATTGCCGGCGCAGGGTTCGACACCACCAAACAGCCAGGCCATGCACGAGACGCAGAAAATGACGATCGAAGCCGTGATCTGGGATTTTGGCGGGGTGCTCACCACCTCGCCCTTCGAGGCCTTCGCGCGGTTCGAGGCGGCGCGAGGGCTGCCTGCCGATATCATCCGGCGCACCAACGCCGCCAATCACTGGGAAAATGCCTGGGCGAAATTCGAGCGCGCCGAGGTCGACCTCGAGGCGTTCGACCAATTGTTTGCGGCGGAGTCGCTGGCTTTAGGCGCGGAGGTGCGCGGCAGGGACGTGCTGCCGCTATTGTCCGGCGAGTTGCGGCCCGAAATGGTCGAGGCGTTGCGGCGGGTGAAAGCGAAATTCAAGACCGGCTGCATCACCAACAACCTTCCCGCCAACGCGATCGGCAGCGCGAGCGGCCGCACGCTCTATATCGCCGAGGTGATGGCGCTGTTCGATCATGTCATCGAGTCGGCCAGGATCGGCCTGCGAAAACCCGACCCGCGGATCTACCGCATGATGGTGGAGGCACTCGGCGTCGATCCGGCGGCTTGCGTCTATCTCGACGATCTCGGCGTCAACCTGAAACCCGCGCGCGAGATGGGCATGACTACGATCAAGGTGGTGGATGCGGCGCAGGCCATCGCCGAGCTCGAGGCGGCGACGGGACTGGCGCTGCGCAGTACGTAGCTCGGATGAGCGCAGCGATATCCGGGATCTCCCGTCCCGCATGTCGCTGCGCTCATGCGGGCTACAAGGGTGCGACGGGGCTGGTGCTGCGCAGCCCGTAGCCCGGATGAGCGCAGCGATATCCGGGATCTCCCGCCCGCATGTCGCTGCGCTCATGCGGGCTACAAGGGTGCCCTGGATGCCGCCCTCAATACCTGCGGTGATGGCGGTGCTTGTGGCGCCACGTGCGGGGAGCTACCCAGGCGTGGCTGTTGTGCCAGCCGCCGCGCTGGTAGCTGCCGGTGTAGGGATTGCCCGGGCCTTTGTTCTGGCAGTTGGCGTTCGGATAGAACTGCGCGCAGTAGCCGGGGTTGTAGATGACTTCCTGTGCCGCGGCCGGGCTGGCCAACGCGGCGGCTAAAAGGGCGGCGCCCAACAATGCGACTTTCATGGTGCTCTCCGTGGTTGCTCGATAGGTAAGAACCGGGAAACGCGGCTTGCGTTCCACCATTGGCACTCGACGGCGGCCTCGGCACACTTTGGAGCTGTTGCGCGGAACGTTTCGCCCCGCCGGCCGTTGTCAACCGATCCCAAAGTACGCGTTAAAGACTCATCCAGAGTGGGTGGCGTGGCGCGTTGCTGCAAGCGATCGAGGGTATTTCCCGTCGGCCGCGATCCGGCTATTTCGCCGGCCACACATCGAAATGAAACGCCATGACAAATTTCGCTGATCCAGGCGACGTTCAAATCGACCGCACCCATAACGCCGCGATCCGCAGGGAGATCGGCGACAGGCTTCGCACCTCGCTGAACGCCGAGCGGGTCCCGCTGATGCTGGGCCTGCAGACATTGCTGGACCGGCTGGCGGCGGAAGATCGCCGCGACCCGCGTTCTAAACAGCATTGAGGCAGTCGCCATGAAAGACTTCGCCAACGCTTCGTTCCCGCCCGAAACCATCGGGATCATGAAAACCGCGATGGACGGCGCCGTCGCCACGCTTCCGCACCCGGTTTCTTCCGCGGCCGTGCAGTCGATTGCGGAGACCATCCTGCGCACCGCGCAGGAGGGCGAAACCGATCCGAAAACCCTGGAGCGGATGGCGCTGCTGGAACTGACGATCTCGCCGCGGTAGCTCTAAGTCGTCCCCGCGCAGGCGGGGACCCATACTCCGTGTCGTTGATGTTCAGCGAGGACGTTGCATTCTCCGTGTGTCCTCATAATCGCCAGGGATTATGGGTCCCCGCCTGCGCGGGGACGACGGCAATCCGTGTTGCAACACGGTACCCGGAACTTCTGCCTGTTTATCCCGGCCTTAATCGGTGTAGGCTGGACCGGTCAGGTCGCGGTCAGCGTCGCATTCACCGCGCCGGCAGGGGCGCTCGTGATCATTCCCACCGAACCGATCGGCAGTATTCCGCGGCCGCCGGGCCTGATCGAGGCGATTGCGGCGGCGGGAGATCATGCCGACCCCAGGCTCGATCCGCTGTACGAGGAGGCTATTGCCGACACCATCGCGCGGTTCGAGGCCACCGGCTCGCCGGTGATCACCGACGGCGAGCAGCGTAAATACCACAATTTCTGGACCTATTGCGTCGACGGCCTCGCCAACACCGCGCCGGACGGTTTTCGGATTCCATTCGCCGCCGGCCACACCCGCCAAATGCCGCGCCTCACCGCCGGGCCGTTCCGTTACAAGGTGTCCGCCGACCGCTTCCTCGACGTCGCCCAGCGCTACGCCCATGTCCCGGTCAAGCAGGCGGTGATCTCGCCTTCCGCTCTGAGCCTGATGTATCCGGCGCAGGGCATCTCCGGCTATTCGCGGGAACAATTTATCGACGACCTGCTGGCCGAGCACGAGACCGAGGTGCGCGCCTGCCTGGAAAAGGGCGCGCACAGCGTTCAGATCGATTTCACCGAAGGGCGCCTTGCAATCAAGCTCGATCCCACAGGGCACCTGCTCAACAGTTTTATCGACCTCAACAATCTGGCGCTGTCGCGGTTTTCGGCCCATGAGCGCCGGCGCATCGGCGTGCATACCTGCCCCGGCGGCGACCGCGACTCCACCCATAGCAGCGACGTCGACTATGCCGAACTGTTGCCGAGCCTGTTCGAACTCAGGGCGGGAAATTTTTATGTGGCGCTGGCGGGCGAGCCGGATCCCGCGCGCGTGCTGAAGATCATCGCCAGGCACATCAAGCCGGATCAGCGAATCTTCGTCGGCGTAGTCGCGCCGATCGACCCGCAGATCGAAACCCCGGAGCAGGTCCGCGACCGCATCCTGCAGGCCGCCGAATACATCGCGGTCGAGCAGCTCGGCACCACGGACGATTGCGGATTCTCCCCGTTCTGCGACGACACCTCCACCAGCCGCGACACCGCGTTCGCGAAAATCCGCGCGCGCGTGCTTGGAACGGCGCTGGCCGCCGACCGGATCGCGGGCCGCTGATGCCATCGGACGACGAGGAGGAAAAGCAGCTGCGTTCGGTGGCGCTGCAGAACGCCCAGAGCATTCTGCTGGCGCGGCAACGCGCCGACCGGGATTTGCTGGAGTCGAAGGAGGCGCTGGAGCGCAAGACCAGGGAATTGTCCGAAGCCAACCGGCGCTTGAGTGAAAACGAAGCGCGCTACCGCACGGCGCTGGCTGCGGGGCGGATGGGCAGCTGGGAAACCGATTTCGTCACCCGGACCCGGCGCTGGACCGAGGAGGGAATGGCGCTGTTTGGAATTTCGCTTGCCGATGGCCGCGGCCATGTCGGCGGCCCCGACGATGAATATCAAAAGGCGCTGCATCCCGACGACCGCCATTTGATGCACAAGTTCCACGAACTGGCCGACAAGCAGGATTGGTTTACCTCGGAATACCGCACGGTTCACCCCGACGGCACCGTGCTGTGGCTGCGCGGCCGCGGCCAGGTGGTCGCGCGCGGGCCCGATGGCAAGGCGCTGCGCATGGTGAGCATGGTCACCGACGTCACCGACCGCAAGGCGGCGGAGGACCACATCCAGTTCCTGATGCACGAGATATCGCATCGCTCCAAGAATCTGCTGATGGTGATCCAGTCGATCGCGCGCCGCACCGCGCGCAGCGCGGGCTCGATGGAAGAATTCGAACGCCGCTTCGAGCGGCGGCTGCAGGGCCTCGCCGCGTCGCACGACGTGCTGGTAGCCGAGAACTGGCACGGCGCGCCGCTGGCGGACCTGGTGCGCCGGCAACTGGTGCCGTTTGCCGAGATTGAAGGTTCGCGCGTTGAACTTGCAGGCCCCGACGTGGTGGTGACCGCGGAAGCAGCGCAAGCGCTCGGCCTTGCGATCCATGAACTGGCGACCAACGCCATCAAATACGGCGCGCTGTCGGTGCCGGCCGGCAAGGTCAGCGTCTCCTGGGCATTGCAGGACGCCGCGCCGGGCGCGCTGGCGTTGAACTGGATCGAGCACGGTGGTCCGCAGGTCGCGCCGCCTGAGCGCCGGGGTTTTGGCCACGTCGTGATCGGCGAAATGGTCGAGCGTTCGCTCGGCGCCAAGGTCGCGATGGATTTTGCGCGCGAGGGGCTGCGGTGGAGCGCCGTGATTCCGGCCAGCAACCTGGTGAGCGAGGCGCCGGCCGGGGATTAGCTTGTAGCCCGGATGAGCGCAGCGATATCCGGGGATCCAGTCCCGCATATCGCTGCGCTCATGCGGGCTACGAAACGGCCCCTTTCATTCGCGACCAATAGAGCGCCAGCGGGCCGAGCAATATTCCCGCCGCCAAAACCGAGAACGCAATCAGCCAGGCGGATGCATTCGTGGGTCCGCCGCCGGCATCCAGCGCGATGCCGACACTCCAGGCTCCCAGCGTCGACAAACCGAAGCCGACCGTCGAGTGCATGGCCATCGTAGCGCCGCGATAATCGGGATTCGCCGCCATTGCCATTCCCGAGGTCAGCGCGCCGGAATCGGCAGGCACCGTGATTGCGTAGATCGTGATCAGGGGCAGCAGGAACCATGGCGACCGGTCGGCAAAGATGCCGATCAACAGGGCGACCAGCGCCGAGCCGAACATCACGAAAGAGATCGCGCGATGCCGGCCGAATTTCAGCGCCAGTTCGTTGCCGAGGATGCTTGCGGGCATGGCGAGCACGGAAAACAGCACGCTGACCACGATCGGCGTCAGCACCGAATCTGAATTCTTCATCGCCACGAACGTCCAGAACGCAACGATCCAGGTCCTGATTCCGTAAAGCTCGAAGCAGTGCGCGCCATATCCCAGCACAAAGCCCATCGCCGGCCGGTTTCGGACGACCGGCGCGAAATTCAGCAAGCGCCCTTGCGCGGGCTTCGGCTCAACCGGCCGCAACAGATAACAGACCGACAGCATCACAAGCGGGCCGGCGGCGGTGACATAGAATGCGGCGCGCCAGCCCCAGGCTTCGGCCGCGAGTTGCGCAACCAGAAACGACAGGCCGACGCCGAGCGAAAAGCTCGACGTGTACAGCGTGACGGCGCGGGACGAGTCGCCCGGCGCCAGCCGGTCGGTCAGCGCCTTGAGGCCCGGCATGTAGGCGCCTGCAAATCCTGCTCCCGCGATGCTGCTATAAAACATCCCCGACCAGAGCCCGTCGGCGAACAGGCCGAACAGCAACGTTGCAAGCGCGCTCAGCGCCGAGCCCGCGATCAGAATTTTGCGCGCGTCAATTCGATCCGTCAGCGTCCCCAGCACCGGCACCGCCACCATGTAACCTGCAGCACCCGAGCCCGCCAAAAGCCCCGCCTGCGAGCCGGTCAGATGCCATTGCGGTATCAGAAACCCGGCAAGAATCGACGGCACCACGACATGCGGCAGCAGGCTGCCGAGCTGGCCCACACACATCGCGAGGATGACGGATCGGCCGGTTAGCATTGTCCACTTCCCACCCTGGTTTAGCCTGTAGCCCGCATGAGCGCAGTAACCTGTAGCCCGCATGAGCGCAGCGATATGCGGGGTCGGCAGTCCCGCATATCGCTGCGCTCATGCGGGCTACAAGGCCCCACCTTTGCAGGCACGACGCCACGTGGCAAATGGCGTCAGCTGCCGGATCGATAGCGAAGTTTGAAAACTGCGGGCGCAGCGCTATGCTGCGGCGAGGTCGACAAGCTTGGCACGCCGCATTTCGGCGCTGAGAGGCCGAAAGATGATACCCGAGACCCAGTATGTGCGGACCGCCGGCGTTTCGGTCGCCTATCAGGTGATCGGCGAGGGACCTGTCGATCTGGTGCTGGTTCCCGGATTCTTGTCCAACATCGAAGTGTTCTGGGAGCAGCCGCGCGTCGCCCGCTTCCTGCACAAGCTCGCATCGTTTTCCCGCCTGATCATCTTCGACAAACGCGGTACCGGCTTGTCGGATCGGGTGACGGACGCCGCCACGCTCGAGGAGCGCATGGATGACATGCGTGCGGTGCTGGACAAGATCGGCTCCGAACGCGCGGCGCTGCTCGGATATTCCGAAGGCGGTTCGATGTGCGCGCTGTTCGCCGCCACCTATCCCGAGCGCACCGCGGCGCTGATCATGGTCGGCAGCTTTGCGCGCCGGACATTCAGGGACGATTACCCCTTCGCGCCGACCGACCAGGAGATGCGGAAGGCGATCGACGACATGCTGGCGCATTGGGGAGAGCCGGTCGGTCTGGACGTCAGAGCGCCGTCCGTTGCGCAAGACCCCGCGGTGCGGCAATGGTTCGCCAGATTTCTGCGGATGGGTGCCAGTCCCGCGGCGGCCGGCGCGCTGGCGATCGCCAATCTGGAGATCGATATCCGCCATCTGTTGCCGTCGATCAGGACGCCCACCTTGATTCTTCATGCCGATCGCGAGCGGCTGATTTCCCTCGACGCCGGAAAATTCCTCGCAGCGAACATACCGGGAGCGCGCTTTGCCGAAATCCGCTCGACCGATCACCTTCCTTTCTTCGACGGCGCCGAGGAGGTGCTGGGCCAGATCCAGACATTCCTGACCGGGACCACGCCGCTGCCGGAGTTCGACAGCCGGGTCTGCACCATCATGTTTACCGATATCGTCGGCTCGACCGATCGCGCGGTCGAGATCGGCGACCGCCGCTACCAGGACCTGCTCGAAGCGCACCACGCCAGGGTTCGAAGCGAACTGCAATTATATCGCGGGCAGGAGATAAACACCACCGGCGACGGATTCGTCGCCAGCTTCGACGGACCTGCGCGCGCAATTCAATGCGGCCTCGCCATCACCAATGCGGTGAAGGAAATCGGCCTCAATGTCCGGGTCGGGCTGCACACCGGAGAATGCGAGATTCGCGCCGGCGAGCTGTCCGGCATCGCTTTGAACATTGCCGCGCGCGTCGCGGCGCTGGCGGCGCCGGCGCGCGTGCTGGTGTCGCAAACCGTGCGGGATCTCGTCGCCGGCTCCGGACTGAAATTCGCCGATGGCGGCGTGCACACGCTGAAGGGACTTCCCGACGAGTGGCGGCTGTTCGAGGTGTCGCGGTAGAAGCGAGGATGACGGGCGCGATGAGGACCAATACGCCGCCGTCATCTTCGCGCGCGCAGCCGACATAATCGAAGTCGAGCGCCTAAGCGCCGTCCTGGTTTTGCTTCCGTCTTAGCTGCTGTTGCTTGTACCGTGCTTGCACGGCAGGCTCGCTGGTTTTGCCCAGTACCTTGTTGAGGCCAGGTTGGGCATTTCCATCAAGGCCCGGCGCGCGACCGACTTCTGCTGCAAGACGGTCGTAAGCGATTGCCTGCCGTACGAACGGCTTGAGATACGCATCGAGAAGACCTTTGCCGGGGCTATCAAGCTCTTTTGTCAGCGCGCTTAGATAATCGGATTTACTTGTCGCCGCCCAATCGATGCTGGACCCGGCACGCTGCGCGAGCACGGAATGCACCACCATGATTGTGCGCCCGTTTCCGTCCAGAAACGGGTCTCCGTAGGCGAGGAAGCCCATGACCTCGCCGGGTTTGACGGCCATGAATTTTGTGTCCTGGCCATTTTCCAGCGCGGTATCGACGGCTTTGCGCATGTCCCGCGGATGCGCGAACAAGACTTCGCCCTTCACGACCGCAATATCGGGAGCGGTCTGTGCGCGATCCTGTCCAGCCCACGGGTAGACTGCTTCGAACAAGACCTCATGCGTATTAAGAACGTTCTCGTACGAAAGCCGCTTGATCTGCGAGAGTTGCCTGAATGCCTCGTCGATGCCGGTCGTGAATGATGAATGCTCAAGCCGCCTGACGATGTCGAGGTCTTTTTCGCTGGCGAGATTGCGCAAGTACCCGCGCGTCTCGAAATCGCCAAACGGATCGAAGATCACGGCCTTGTTTCGCGGAGATACTTTGCCTGAAGGCGCACGAGTTCGGCGCGGCTGACATGGCCGGCCCGTTGCAGGGCGATGAGCATTTGTTCAACTTCGTCCAGTTCCACGCGATCGCCGGCCAGCCTCGTAATGTGATGGGCCAGTTCGTCGTTTTCCGTTCGGACATAGGTTACATGATGCCGCTCGGCCAGCTGCCGAATAACCGTGGCTGTGGCACTCTGGTGGCGAACGGACATGAGTTTTCCTCCGGTATTCTATAGCATTATTTCGAGTGAAAATCCATGCGTGTCCCGGGCGCGATGCAGCGCGGCTCGCGGCTGCATCCGGGGCGCGGCAGGCACGGATGGTGCGATTGGCATAAACGGGCTCAACCGTGTAGTAATGGCCCGCGGCTTGCAGCGCCTGCTCCGGCGCTCGATGCGCGGTCACGACAAAAAGGCGAATTGAATAAGAAGGCTTCGCAAATGAAAGGCGCACCAACCTGACCGACGATTGGATGGCAACGGGAAATCCCGATTCCCAGACCGTGGACCGCGACTGGAACGTGATCGGCCAGCCGCGTATCGAGGGGGTCGCCTGCAAGGAGATCCGCCCCGTCACCACCGGCAAGGGCACGCTGACCGAGGTCTGGCGTCCGCAATGGGCGCTGGACGGGTTTGCCGTGGGCCAGGTATTCCAGAGCCTGCTCGACCCGGGGACGGTCAGCGACTGGCATGCGCATGCCGAGACCACCGATCGGCTGTTCTGCGCCATGGGCCGGATTCGGCTGGCGCTTTACGACGGCCGCAAGTCGTCGCCGACTTACGGCGCGGTCTGGCAGCGGGTATTCGGTCATGAGCGGCCGCTGCTGGTGGTGGTGCCGCCGGGCGTCTGGCATGGATTGAAGACGCTGGGAACCACGCCGTCGCTGATTTTGAATCTGGTCGACCGCGCTTACGCCTACGACAATCCGGATCACTGGCGCCTGCCGCCCGATACGCCGGACATTCCGTTCAGCCTGTTGTGACGGACGACGCGCATTTGCCGCACGGCGACATACCGCGGCCGGCGGTGTCGATCGTGCTGGCGACCTACAACCGCCCGGCGGTGCTGGCCTTTGCGATAAGAAGCGTGCTGGCGCAGGATGTTGCGGACTGGGAGCTGATCGTGGTGGCCGATCGTTGCTCCGAGGCGACGGGCTTGCTGGTGGATTCGTTCGCCGACCCGCGCATCCGCTACGTCAACCTGGCGCTGAATTATGGCGAGCAGTCCGGCCCCAACAATGTCGGCATCGCGCGGGCGCGCGGCCGCACCATCGCATTCCTCAATCACGACGACTGCTGGTTTCCCGACCATCTCCGTGCGGCGACGGACTGGCTGCAGGCATCCGGCGCGGATGCCGTGATCGCTCGTTCCGCCACCGTGGTGCCGTCATCGCCGCCGGGTGACGAAGCTTACGCATGGCACACCTTCCTGACTGGAGAGGGGCGAAACGGCCGCTACGATCCGGTGCATACCGAAGGCTGGATTTCCACGCTGCTGCTGAAATCGAGTGTGGCGCGCGCGGCGGGACCGTGGCGGCCGGCATCGGATTGCCATGGCACAAGCTCGCAGGAATGGCTGTTTCGAATCTGGCGTCGCGGTTTCCACATTTGCACCATGCCGCATTTGACCGTGATGCAATTTCCCTCGGGCCTGCGGGCAGGATCCTATCTGGGGACCGATGCAGCGGAGCACGCTTTCTTCGAACCGCAATTCGCGCGGCCGCTCGGGTTGCGGCTGCTGCTGCTCGACCGGCTCCGGGCGCCGCCGTTGCGTCCGCCGTGGCGGCGTCTTGCAAAATCGGTTGCGCTTGCCGGCTTGCGGGTCGCCGCGCATCTCGGCCTGCCGCCGAGCGAACTGGTCCCGAGGTTTTTGCTCGGTTACCGGCACGGAACGTTCATCGACAGACTGCGGGACATCCGCGGCCTGTCGCCGATGCCCGGCCGCGAACCCTCCGCAACCGAGCTGCGCGCGCGTTATGCTAAGGAGCAGGATGACTCGCGGTCAGCGCCGTAGCCCGGATGAGCGCAGCGATATCCGGGACTGCGGTCCCGCATGTCGCTGCGCTCATGCGGGCTACGAACCCGTCACGTCCCCGGCCGCGACACCTCCGTCTCCTTGGATGTGATGAACTCCAGCAGCACCGGGATGCCTTCTTTTGTTTTCGCGATGCCGCGCTCGATCGCGGGCACGATGTCTTCCGGCCTGGTCACGCGCTCGCCGTGGCCGCCGAAGGCGCGGGCCATGGCGGCGTAGTCGCCCGAGATGTCGGTGGAGCGGTATTTTTCGGTCGAGATCGGCATCACCTTGAGTTCGATCGCCATGGAAAAATTGTTGAGCAGGATCGACATGATCGGAATCCGCTCGCGCACCGCGGTCTCGAAATCCATGCCGGTAAAACCGATCGCGGCGTCGCCCCAGACGTTGATGCAAAGCTTGTCGGGCTTTGCCAGCTTGGCGCCCATTGCCAGCCCAAGGCCGTAGCCGAGCTGCGTGGTCTTGCCCCAGCCGATGTAGGACAGCGGCTCGACCGCTTTCCAGAACGGCGACAGCTGGTCGCGCGGGCTGCCGGCGTCGTGGGTGATGATGGTGTTGGCGACGTCGACGGTATGCTGCAGGTCCCACAGCACGCGGTAGGGATTGAGCGGCGCGTCGTTGTGCGTCAGCTTCGGCATCCACTTCGCCAGCCACTCCTTGTGCGAGGCTGCGATCTCGGCGGCGACCGCCGACGCATCGCGATCCGCGGTGACGGTCTTGCCGATTTCCTCCAGCAGCGCGTCGAGCACCAGGCCGGCGTCGCCGACCAGGCCGATCTTCGCCTCGACGTCCTTGTTGAGATGTGCGGGGTCGAGCGTCGAATGGATGATGGTCTTGCCCTTGGGCATCGCGATGCCGAACGAGGTCTCGGTGAAGGAGCAGCCGATGCCGAAAATCACGTCGGCTTCGCCCAGGAATTTCGGCACCGCGCGCGGTACCGCGAGGCCACCGGAGCCGAGCGACAGCGGATGGGTTTCCGGGAACGACGACTTGCCGCCGAGGCTGGTGGTGACGGGAATCGCGAGGCGTTCGGCCAGCCGTTTCAGTTGCGGCCAGGCGCGCGCGTAATGCACGCCTTGCCCGGCATAGATCACCGGCCGCTTTGCGCCGGCGAGAAGCGCAGCGGCTTCCTTGATGTGCACGGGGTCGGCGCCGTAGCGCGTGCGCAGCACCGGCGTGTAGTTCAAAGGCTCCGGCACTTCCTCGTTCCACATGTCGGCGGGGATTTCCACGATCACCGGGCCGCCGCGGCCGTTCTTCAGTTTTGTAAAGGCGCGGCGAAAGATGTTGCAGACTTCCGTGGCGAGGATGATCGGCTCGGCGGACTTGGCGAAGGCGCGCATCGCCTGGCTGGAATTGAAGTTCGGGTCGATATTGGCCAGCCGGCGCGCATAGCCCATCGGCAGCACCAGCACAGGGACCGACTCGCCGTAGCACTGCGCGACGCCGCCCATGGCATTCTCCGCGCCCGGGCCGTGCTGCATGCAGAACGCGCCGATCGAGCGCCCGGAAGTCACCCGCGAGATCGCATCCGCCATGTGCAGCCCGATGCGCTCCTGCCGCACCATGATAGGGCGGATGTCGGCATTGGCCGCGAATTCGATCAGATGGTTGACCGGATAGCCGCAGAGGATCTCGATCCCCTCCCGCTTCATGATTTCCGCGATCGCCGCGCCGAGCTTCATGGGTGTCTCCCGGTTTTTTGTTGTTGCAGTGTTGTTTGGGTGAGGATTGGAACAGGAATTTGCAGCCCGGTAAAGCTTCCTCCGCTGTCGTCCCCGCCGGCGGGGACCCATAACCACCGATGTCTGCGGCTGCACACCGGCGGCGCCACATCGTGCTTCAACATGCACGACGGTGTTTATGGGTCCCCGCCTTCGCGGGGACGACGATGGTGTAAACGCGTGCCCCGGACGCAGCGCAGCGCGCAGCACTTGCGGAGCGGTGCGCTGCAGAGCCGGGGTCCCGGTTACTTGCGACTCGAAGAAAAAACCGGGGTCCCGGTTCTGCGAAGCGGCATGAAGAATGCCGCATCGCGCCCGGGACACGGGGCCGGATTGTCATTCCCCTTACCGTGCCTGTAAGCTCCGCGCCAGGAGGCGGCGCGCGCGTGGAGACGGGCGGCCGAAACGATCATGTTCGATGGACACGATCCCTGGCTCGTAGCACTGTCGGTGGTGATCGCGGTGCTCGGCGGCTACACCGGTTTCGGGCTGGCGGCGCGCATCCGCGGCACGCCGGAGGTCAGCCGTCGCCTGCTGCTCGCGAGTGCTGCGGGGTTTTTGGCGGTCGGCATCTGGACCATGCATTTCATCGGCATGCTGGCGGCGCCGATTCCGGGCGATACCGTCTATCTGGTGCTGCCCACCATCATCTCGTTTTTGCTCTGCGCGCTGGTGGTGGGCGTATCGCTGTTTTTCGTCAGCATCGGTGACGCCACCCTGCCGCGCGTTGCGTCCGCCGCGGTGCTGCTCGGCGCGGGCATCGTCAGCATGCATTATGTCGGGATCCATGGCCTGGCCGGCAATTTTGCCATTCAGCACGACGCCAGCATGGTGGCGCTGTCGATCGGAATCGCGGTGGTCACCGCCTATGGCGGCTTGCGGGTGTTCCTCGCCCGGCAGGACGGGGTGCGGCTGTTGATCTCAGCGGTGGCGTTCGGGATTGCAGTGTCCGGCATGCATTACACCGCGATGTACGGCATGCATTTTGTCCCGGGCGCGGCTCATGCGCATGGCGGCGGGCTGGCGGCATCGCAGCAAATGCTGGCGCTGGTGGTGGCGCTGCTGTGCTTTGTGATCGCGGCCGGGTTTTTGCTGTCGCTGGTGCCGGATCCGCGGCGGCAGACGGCGGCCGTTCCCATCGCGCCGGTGCAGGCCCTCGCCGAACCGGCCCCGGTTGCGGCGATGTCGCCGCGGCTGCGCTCGGCGCCATTGGGCGGCCTCGGCCAACCGCGTTCGGTGCCGGCGCCGCGGCTGCCGGTCGAGGGCGCCGACGGCACACACTTTATAGATAGCGCCGACGTGCGCAGCGTCCGGGCGGATGCACATTATACCAGGGTGCATGACGGCACCCGGGAGCGGATGTGCCCGTGGTCGATCTCGGAAGCCGAGGCGCAGCTCGATTTCGAACCTGTTCGTCCGGGTGCACCGCAGCCATATCGTGGCGATCCCGCATGTCAGCTTCGTTCGCAAGGAAGGCGACGGTGCGGTGATCGAACTCGACGGCCCGTCGCCGCACCGGGTGCCGGTGAGCAGAGCGAAAATTGCCGAGGTGAAGGCGCGGCTGGGGCTGCGGCGCGGGGTGCAGGCGCATTGACGCGCTTGTAGCCCGGATGAGCGAAGACCGTATGTCCTTCCCAGATTGAGGCGACTCGCCCTCGATGCGCAAGCGAGGGTTGCCCGGATGGCGGGTAGAGCCTCACGCAAGGAGGACGAGTCATGGCGGATTATAGCGAAGTATTTGTAGGGATCGATACATCGAAACTGCGCAATGCGGTGGCGATTGCGGAAGCTGGCCGGAGCGGCGACGTCCGCTATTTGGGCGAGTTGGAGAACAGCGAGGCGGCGACGATCAAGCTAGTGAAGAAGCTTGCGTCACAGCATCGGCGAGTGACGTTCTGCTATGAGGCCGGGCCGACCGGGTACGGGCTGTATCGGCAGATCAAGGCTCTCGGCCACGAGTGTGTGGTGGTGGCGCCATCGCTGATCCCGAAGAAGCCGGGCGACCGGGTGAAGACCAACCGGCGTGACGCGCTCAACCTGGCCAAGCTGTTGCGCGCGGGCGAACTGACCGCGGTCTGGGTTCCGGATGCGCGGCACGAGGCGATGCGGGATCTGGTGCGGGCGCGCGAGGCAGCGGTCGACGAGCTCAAATCCAAACGCCAGCAGGTCTTGTCGCTGCTGCTGCGGCTCGGCCGACATTTTACCGGCAAGCGGACCTGGACCAGGGCTCATATGAACTGGCTGATGGGCCAGAAGCTGGCACACCGCGAACAGCGCATCGCCTTCGAGGAGATGCTGCTCGCGGTGCGGCAAGCCGCCGAGCGCGTCAGCCGGCTCGAACAGGCGATCGCCGCGGCAGTACCGGAGTGGTCGCTTGCGAAGGTGGTGACGGCGCTGATGGCCGTGCGTGGTCTCGATCTCATCTCGGCCACGATTTTCCTCGCCGAGATCGGCGACCTGTCGCGCTTTGCCAGCCCGCGCCAATTGATGGCCTATCTAGGCCTGGTGCCAGGCGAAGCGTCGACCGGTGACAGGGTCTGGCGCGGCGGCATCACCAAGGCCGGCAACCATCGGGCACGGCGGGTTCTGGTGGAGTGTTCCTGGAGCTATCGCCATCCCCCGCGTGTCGGCAAGAAGAAGCTTGCCAGGGTAGAAGCAGCACCGGCGGCCGTGCAGCAGATCGCCTGGAAGGCCCAGACCCGTCTGAGCGCGCGCTATCGGGCATTGGCGCGGCGCGGCAAACGGCCGACTTTGGTGGTGACCGCGATTGCGCGGGAGCTGTCGGGCTTCATCTGGGCCGTCAGTCGCGCCGCCGCCACGCCCGCGCCATCGGCGATCTGAGCACATCGACAGTCTAAGGAGCCAGCACCCGGACTGCGATCCGGACAAATATCGTGCAACGGCGGGGGCGAAGCCACGGCAGGGGAATTCCCGATATCGCTTTGTGGCCGATCAAAAGATCGATGCCCGCGCGTAGACTAAGGACAGCCCCGGACGAAATCCCGGAACTGCGGTTTAAACCCGCGTATCAGAGTTTGAGCACCGACGTCTTCAGGCTTCGCCTCCACCGTTGCACGATCATCCCTACCGCAATCTCCAGCGAAAATCGCATGGAGGCGATATCTCACGCTCAAATCACTTGACGAAGGACATCAGAGCGATATCCGGGGACGACGGTTTCTGCGAAGATTCCCGGATATCGCTTCGCTCATCCGGGCTACGGGACACAGCGATAGGTCGCGAGCCCTGACGCAATTCGTGCGCGCTTCTCGGCATCTCGTGCGAATTTTCCGCGCTTGTGATCCGGCCACGGCCGCTGTCTTGCGCGTGCAAAAATCCGGGAACAGCCTCCCGCCCCAATGTCCATCGCAAGGACCTAAGGGGAGGAGACACCATGATTCCCGGCCCGTTCAGCTATCACCGGCCCGCTTCCGTGGCCGATGCCGTAAAATTGCTGTCGACCCTGGGTGACGAGGCCCGGCCGCTGGCCGGCGGGCACAGCCTGGTGCCGATGATGAAGCTCCGGCTCGCGACGCCGGAGCATCTGGTCGACCTGCATGGCATCGGCGACCTCAAGGGCATCAGCCGCAGCGGCAATAAAATCGCGATCGGGGCGATGACCACGCAGCATGAGTTGCTGGCCTCCGACGAGATCGCGCGCTCGCTGCCGATCCTGCGCGAAACGGCGCTGCTGATCGCCGATCCACAGGTGCGCTACATGGGCACCATCGGCGGCAATGTCGCCAATGGCGATCCCGGCAATGACATGCCGGCGGTGATGCTGGTGCTCGGCGCGAGCTATCATTTGCAGGGGCCGAACGGCGCCCGCGACGTGCCCGCCACCGAGTTTTACCAGGGCGCGTATTTTACAGCGCTGGAGCCCGGCGAACTCCTGACCTCGATTTCGATTCCGGTGCCCGAGGCCGGTTACAGCTACGCCTACGAAAAACTGAAACGGAAGGTCGGCGACTACGCCACCGCGGCTGCCGCCGTGGTGATGACCATGAGCGACGGCAAGGTGGCGACCTGCGCGATCGGTCTCACCAACCTGCATGAGACGCCGCTGCTGGCGACCGACGCCGCGAAGGCCGTGATCGGCACCAGCCTCGATACGGCGTCGCTGAAGAAGGCGGCGGCTGCCGCTGAGGCGATCATGTCGCCGGCGGCGGATGCGCGGGGGCCGGTGGAATACAGAAAACATGTCGGCGGCATCATGGTGATGCGGGCGCTGTCGCGCGCGCTGGCGCGGCTGGGCTGAGAGGGAGAGAACCAATGGCAAAAACCCATGTGACCATGACAATGAACGGCGCCGAGGTCGAGGGCCTGGTGGAGCCGCGCACGCTGCTGGTGCATTTCATCCGCGAAAACCTCGCGCTCACCGGCACCCATATCGGCTGCGAGACCACGCATTGCGGCGCCTGCACCGTCGATATGAACGGCATGTCGGTGAAAAGCTGCACGGTGTTCGCAGTGCAGGCGCAAGGCGCCGACATCATGACCATCGAGGGCGTCGCCAATGCCGACGGCACGCTGTCGGCCCTGCAGGAAGGTTTTCGCACGATGCACGGGCTGCAATGCGGCTTCTGCACCCCCGGCATGATCTTGCGCGCGCAACGCCTGCTTATGGAAAATCCAAGCCCGAGCGAAGCGGAAATCCGCATGGGCATCTCCGGCAATTTCTGCCGCTGCACCGGCTACCAGAACATCGTGCGTGCGATCCAGCACGCCGCCGCCAAGATCAATGGCGTCGAATTGCAGGAGGCTGCGGAATGAACGACATGACTCCCACGCGGGAACAACGCGAAGCCAAACTCGAAGGCATGGGCTGCAAGCGCAAGCGCGTCGAGGACATACGGTTTACGCAAGGCAAGGGCAACTACGTCGACGACCTGAAGCTGCCGGGCATGCTGCACGGCGATTTCGTCCGTTCGCCGCACGCGCATGCGCGGGTGAAGTCGATCGACGACAAGGAGGCGCTGAAGGTGCCGGGCGTGCTGGCGGTGATCACCGCCGAGACGCTGAAGACCGTCAACCTCGCCTGGATGCCGACGCTGGCCGGCGACGTGCAGATGGTGCTGGCCGACGGCAAGGTGGTGTTCCAGAACCAGGAAGTCGCCTTCGTGGTCGCCACCGACCGCTACGCCGCCGACGACGGCATCAACAAGGTGGTGGTGGAATACGAGCCGCTTCCCGTGGTGATCGATCCATTCAAGGCGATGGACGCCGATGCGCCGGTGATCCGCGAGGACCTCGCCGGCAAGACCACCGGCGCGCACGGCCCGCGCAAGCACCATAACCATGTGTTTGAATGGACCATCGGCGACAAGGATCTCACCGATGCCGCCTTCAACAAGGCGGAAGTGTCGATCAGGGAGATGATCTCCTATCACCGCACCCATCCGTCACCGCTGGAAACCTGCCAGTGCGTGTGCTCGTTCGACAAGATCAGGGGCGAGCTGTCGATCTGGGGCACTTTTCAGGCGCCGCATGTGATCCGCACCGTGGTGGCGCTGATCGCGAAAATCCCCGAGCACAAGATCCATGTGATCTCGCCGGACATCGGCGGCGGCTTTGGCAACAAGGTCGGAGCCTATCCCGGCTACATCTGCGCGGCGGTGGCATCGATCGTCACCGGCAAGCCGGTAAAATGGGTCGAGGACCGTATCGAGAACCTGACCGCGACCTCGTTCGCGCGTGACTATCACATGACCACGGAAATCGCGGCCACCAGGGAAGGCAAGGTCACCGGACTGCGCGTCCATGTGCTGGCCGATCACGGCGCGTTCGACGCCTGCGCCGATCCGTCGAAATGGCCGGCGGGATTCTTCAACATCGTCACCGGCTCCTATGATTTCCCGACTGCCTATGTCGGGGTCGACGGCATCTACACCAACAAGGCGCCGGGCGGCGTCGCCTATCGCTGCTCGTTCCGGGTGACGGAGGCGGCCTACTGCATCGAGCGCGCCATGGATATCCTGGCGCAAAAGCTGAAGATGGACCCGGCCGAACTGCGGCTGAAGAATTTCATCAAGGCCGAGCAGTTTCCGTATCATTCGGCGCTGGGGTGGGAATACGATTCCGGCGATTACCATACCGCGATGAAGAAGATGATGGAAACCGTCGATTATGCCCGCCTGCGCCGGGAGCAGGGGGCGCAACGCGAAGCGTTCATGCGCGGCGAGACCCGGGAGATCATGGGCATCGGCGTGTCGTTCTTTACCGAGATCGTCGGCGCCGGGCCGTCGAAGAATTGCGACATCCTTGGGATTGCGATGTTCGACTCCTGCGAAATCCGCATGCACCCGACCGGTGCGGGTATCGCGCGCGTCGGCTCCAAGAGCCAGGGTCAGGGTCATGAGACCACCTGGGCGCAGATCATCGCCACCGAGATCGGCATTCCCGCCGACGACATCATGGTGGAAGAGGGCAACACCGACACCGCGCCCTATGGCCTCGGCACCTACGGCTCGCGCTCGACGCCGGTGGCGGGCGCCGCCATCGCCATGGCTGCGCGAAAGATCAAGGCCAAGGCGCAGATGATCGCGGCCTACAAGCTCGAAGTGCACGAGGGCGACCTCGAATGGGACATCGACGGATTCAGGGTGAAGGGATTGCCGGAGAAATCCATCTCGATGAAGGATTTGTGCTGGGCGGCGTATAATTCGGTGCCGCCGGGCATGGAGCCTGGACTGGAGGCGGTGAGCTATTACGATCCGCCCAACATGACCTATCCGTTCGGCGCCTATATCTGCGTGATGACCATCGATGTCGATACCGGCGTCTACACCATCAAGCGGTTCTACGCGCTGGACGATTGCGGCACCCGGATCAACCCGATGATCATCGAGGGCCAGGTGCATGGCGGCCTCACCGAAGCCTTCGCGATCGCGATGGGCCAGGAGATCCGCTACGACGAGGAAGGCAATGTGGTGACCGGCTCGTTCATGGATTTCTTCATGCCGACCGCGGTCGAGACGCCGCATTGGGAGACCGACTTCACCGTCACCCCGTCGCCGCATCACCCGATCGGCGCCAAGGGCGTCGGCGAAAGCCCCAATGTCGGCGGCGTGCCGGCGTTTTCGAATGCCGTCAACGACGCTTTTTCTTTCTTCGGCTCAACCCATATCCAGATGCCGCATGACTACTGGCGCAACTGGCGGGCGGCGAAGAACCTGGGAGTGTTTGCGTGAAGCTTGTAGCCCGCATGAGCGCAGCGATATGCGGGACCGCGGTTTCCCCGGATGTCGCTTCGCTCATCCGGGCTACGCGCTCGCCATGAAGACCCGCGACCAAATCGCGCAAGCGCTCGCCGCCGCGGGCTATATCGCCGACGGCGAGCTGGCGACCGCGGTGTCGCTGATGCAATTGCTGAAACGCCCGCTGCTGCTGGAAGGCGAGGCGGGCGTCGGCAAGACCGAGGTGGCGAAGGCGCTGGCAAGCGTGCACGGCACCGAGTTGATCCGGCTGCAATGCTATGAGGGGCTCGATCAATCGGCGGCGCTCTATGAATGGAATTACCAGCGGCAATTGCTGGCGATCCAGGCGCATCGCGGCGACAGAGCGGACGCGATCGAGGACCAGATCTTCTCGGAGAAATATCTGCTGGAGCGGCCGCTGCTGGCGGCGATCCGCCGCGCCACGCCGCCGGTGCTTTTGATCGACGAGATCGACCGCGCCGACGACGAGTTCGAGGCATTTTTGCTGGAACTGCTGTCGGACTTTCAGGTGTCGATTCCGGAGCTCGGCACCATCTCCGCCACCTCGATCCCGCATGTAGTGCTGACCTCGAACGGCACCCGGGAACTGTCCGATGCGCTGCGCCGCCGCTGCCTCTATCACTATGTCGATTATCCCGACGTCGACCGCGAGGCGCGCATCATCATGGCGCGGATTGTGGGCGCCGGCGCGTCGCTGTCGCTGCAGGTCGCGCGCATGGTGGAGAGCATCCGCAAGGAGGAATTGCGCAAGGTGCCCGGTGTGGCGGAAACGCTGGACTGGGCGGCGGCGCTGGTTGGACTCGACATCCGCGACCTGCACGACGATCCGGAAGTCGTGCATGAGACGCTGATGTGCCTGCTCAAGACGCATGAGGACAAGTCGCGCATGACGCGCGAGGTTACCGAGCGGCTGTTGGGGAAGGTGGCATGAGCTGCTGCGGCACACCCCTTGCGTTCGACGAAGTCGACGAGGTCTCGCGTCTCGTCTCTGCAAAGCTCGCGGCGTTTTTGCGCACGCTGCGCGACAACGCGTTCGCCGTCGGCCTGCAGGAGGGCCAGGACGCCGCGGCGCTGATGGCGGCGGGTTTTGCGGCGCGGCCGAATTTGTTGCGCTCGGCGTTCAAGCATCTGTTCTCGGCGCGAAAATCCGACTGGGAAAAATTCGACGGGCTGTTCGATGCGTTCTGGCTCGGCAAGCGGGTAAAGTCGCGGTCGATGACGTTCGGCTCGACGAAAGCCGCCAACAGTCCGTCCTTGAAAAGCCTGCAGGACGGGCGCTCGCAACCGGGCGGCGGCAACTCTGCAATCGATCAGATTCCATCCGGCGATGACCCACCGGAGAATCGCGCCGGCGAAGGCCGCATGGAAGGCGCCTCACGCGCCGACAATATTTCCGAAGTGGATTTCCGGAAACTGGCCGACCCCGCGCAGATCGAGGAAGCCCATGCCGCCGCCGCGCGGCTGGCAAGGACCATGCGCACGCGACTGACGCGGCGCGACCTGGCGCGGCGGCGCGGCTACCGGCTCGACCTGCGCCGAACCATCCACAGCAACATCAGCCATGGCGGCGTGCCGATCGATCTGAAGATGCGGCTGCGCAAGCAGAAGCCGCTGCGGCTGGTGGTGCTGCTCGACGCCTCCGGCTCGATGAGCATGTACACCTCGGTGTTTCTGCGATTCATCCACGGCGTGCTGGATGAATTCCGCGAGGCCGAGGCGTTTTTGTTTCACACAAGGCTCGCTTACGTCTCCGACGCGATGAAGGAAAAGGATGCGGGGCGCGCACTCGACCGGCTGTCGATGATGGCGCAGGGCGTCGGCGGCGGCACGCGGATCGGCGAATCCCTGGCAACGTTCAACCGCTGGCACGCCGCGCGCGTGCTCCATTCGCGCAGCTGCGTGATGATCGTATCCGACGGTTATGAGACCGGCGACGCCGCATTGCTCGGGCGCGAGATGGCGGCGCTGGCAAAACGCTGCCGCCGCATCGTCTGGCTCAATCCGATGATGGCGTGGCAGGGCTACGCGCCAGAGGCGGCGGGCATCAGGGCGGCGCTGCCGCATGTCGATCTCTACGCGCCGGCCAATACGCTGCAAAGCCTGACGGCGCTCGAGCCCTATCTGGCAAGACTGTGATGGAGCGCGCGATGACCGCTCATGTCGAAGTGATGGACCTGGTGGCGCAGATGAAGGCCGCCGAGGAAGCCTTCGTGCTCGCCACCGTGGTGCGTACGGTGTCGGTCACCGCGGCAAAAGCCGGCGCCAAGGCGATCATCCGCCCCGACGGCAGCATCGTGGCGGGCTGGATCGGCGGCGGCTGCGCCCGCGGCGCGGTGCTGAAAGCCGCGCGTGAATCGCTGGCCGACGGCGAACCGCGCATGGTGTCGGTGCAGCCGGAGAATTTGCTTGCCGAGCTCGGGGTAAGACCCGGCGAGAACCGCGACGGCGTGCGCTTTGCGGAGAACATGTGCCCGAGCAAAGGCACCATGGACATCTTTGTCGAGCCGGTGCTGCCGCATCCCTCCTTGGTGGTGCTCGGCGCCAGCCCCGTGGCGCTGTCGCTGGCGACGCAGGCGCGTCAGCTCGGCTATCATGTGACGGTGGCGGCACCCGCGGCAGATGTCGTCGGCGCTGTTGACGCCGACATGCGGACCGACGGTTATGCGCTGGGTAAGCTCAACCAGGCGCGGCGTTTTGTGGTGGTCTCGACGCAAGGCAAGGGCGATGAGGCCGCGTTGCGCGCGGCGTTGGCAACGGAAGCCGCCTATCACGCCTTCGTCGGCAGCCGCCGCAAGATGGCGGCGCTGCGCGAGAAGCTGCTGGGGGAGGGCATCGACGCCTTGGCGCTCGACCGCATCAAGGCCCCGGCCGGCCTCGACCTCGGCGCCATCACGCCGGAGGAGATCGCGATGTCGATCCTGGCGGAGATCACGCTGGAGCGAAGAAGGGGGCAGCGCGGTTGAGTGTGCCCCGGACACGCAGCGCAGCGCGTAGCCCTTGCGGAGCGGTGCGCTGCAGAGCCGGGGTCCCGGTTGGCCGCAGCCAGCGTTGTCGGAGATAACCGGGGTCCCGGTTCTGCGAAGCGGCACTTCGCAAGAGCTACGCGCCGCATCGCGCCCGGGACACGTCAGCGAAGCTTTCCGTATCCGTCTTAATCGATTGTTCAGCGTGTTGGTCAACCTCCTCGCAACCAATCCGGCCTAGTTTTGCCGCGGCGTCGGCGCGGAAGAATCCGCACGGCCTGCGACGGGAGGCTGTGGTGATTGCAAAATTCCTCCGCGACGAATCCGGCGCCACCGCCATCGAATATTGCCTGATCGCCTGCGGCATCGCGTTTGCGATCATCGCCGTGGTCCAGGGCATCGGCCCGCAGCTCGGCACCAAATTCACCGCGGTCAACTCGTCGCTGAAATAGGCGGACGCAAAACTAGTCCGTAGCCCGGATGAGCGAAGCGAAATCCGGGACAGCGCCGCAGGTTCAAGGCCCCGGATGTCGCGTCGCTCATCCGGGCTACGGATATGGTGCGCCAATCCGCGCCTCACCGCTTCGGCAGCCGCTCGAAATTCGGCAAACCCTCCGGGATGTGATGGAACGGCTGGCTGTCGATGGTGAAGATCGCCATCTGCGGCGTGCCGAAAATACCGGGATCGTCAAGCGTTCCGATTTTCAGGATCGCGGCGGGCAGGCCCGGCCGCCTGGTGACGAGATGGGTGCCGCATTCGGCGCAAAATTCCCGCGTCACCGCGCCTTCCAGATCGCTGCGGGTGAATTGCTTCGGCGCGCCTTTGCTGTAGCTGAAGCCGGCGAGCGGCATCAGCATGAACAGGTTGGGCGCGCCGCCGGAAATATACTGGCATTCGCGGCAGTGACATTGCGCTTTCAGCGTCGGCTCGCCTTCGGCGACATAGCGCAGCGCGCCGCAATAGCATCCGCCTTCGAGTTTCATGGCTGTCTCCCGGTTCCGTTCGGCCGTCATTCACACGGTAAAGCGTTGCGTTTGCAATCGTTTTGTCAAAGAGAACAGTCCTAGGAATTTAATGCTTGACAGCGTGACGCTGCCGGGGTAGGGTTGCGGCATGCTCCGGAATTGGGTCTTGCGGCGAGGCGGCCCCGGCCGCAAGCCCGCCGCGACCGGATATCGCGGCTCGAATTTCCGGAACATCATCCCGTATCGCGCGTTGCTTTGGAGGAACCGTGCCGCAAGGCATTCACTCCACACGCAAATCGAGGCGCGCCATGGCAACCAAACAACACGGGCAGATCGTCGAAACCCCGACCGAGGCGCGCGGAGCCGAACCCGGCCCGTCGGTGCTTGCTTTGTTGACCGTGAGCACCGGGCTTGCGGTGCTGATCCTCGGCGTCATCTGGTTTGTGTTCTTCCGCACCTGACGTCATTCAGGGCGCGAGTGTAGCGAGCGAACCCGGAATCCAGCGGTTGCTCGATTCCGGGCCACGCGAAGGCGCGTGTCTCCGGACGCAACGAGAATTGAGTCTTCCAAATCATGCCAACGACACGCGCAGCCAGACCGGTAACCAGGCCGGGGGCGGCGACACGTGTGTCGTCGCGCGCAAAAAAGCCCGCGGCTAAAACGGCGGCGGCGAAAAAGTCCACGAAAAAAGCCACCGTCAAAAAACCGGCAAAGCCGAAAAACGCCAAGCAGGCCCACAAGAAGCAATCGGCAAAGGTCCGCGCCAGCGTTAAGAAACGCAAGGCCACCATAGCGGTCAACCTCCAGCGGCGCATCGATCGCACCACGCGGGTCGACGCCAGTGACGAGGTCGGCAGCGCGCTGGTCGACAAGGCCAACGCGCCGTGGGAGCTGGCGGCCGAACGCGTTCCTGCGGGCGACGCTGTCGAGCCGGTCGCGTCCGCGCGGGTCAAGCGCAGCGCCACCGAGCGCGCCGACGATCCGCCGCCGGCCACGGGCATCGCGCTGGTCGAGCGCGTCACGCGCGCCGTCGAGCGCGAATTATCGCAGATTGAAGTCATCGTCGGCGGCCATCACGTCAAGGCGGCGCAACGCACCGAAGCCGAGCGCCGCGCGCGCACGCTTGCAAGCCTCGCGCGCACACTGACCGAGGTGCGCAAGCTGCGCGCCGAAGAGGAAAAGCTGAAACCCCAACATGACGACGGGCCGGAAGACATCGACGAATTTCGACGAGCACTCAGCGAAAAGCTGGATCGACTTGTCCGAGAATCGAAAGAAATATATCCTGAACCATCTGACGGCGCGGGAGATGCATGAGATCAGTTCGCGGTGGAAGATCTTCGCCCACGCCCACCAAACCCCGCCCGCGCTCGCGCCTGACGGCAATCCCTGGCACATCTGGCTGATGATCGGCGGCCGCGGCGCCGGCAAGACCCGCGCCGGCGCGGAGTGGATTCGCGCGCAGGCGCTGGGCCTGCCGCCGTTCGCCACGGAAAAAGCCTCGCATATCGCGCTGATCGGCGAGACCGAACATGACGTGCGCGAGGTGATGATCGAGGGTGTTTCGGGGTTGCTCGCGGTCCACGGCTGGCACGAGCGGCCGACCTGGCTGCCCTCGCGAAAACGGCTGGAATGGCGCGACGGCCAGATCGCGCAGGTGTTTTCC
Source organism: uncultured Alphaproteobacteria bacterium (assembly GCA_963710045.1). Lineage (GTDB taxonomy): Bacteria > Pseudomonadota > Alphaproteobacteria > Rhizobiales > Xanthobacteraceae > Bradyrhizobium. The sequence continues at coordinate 66,428 of CAVPZO010000068.1, forward strand.
GCGGAGGATCCCGAAAGCCTGCGCGGGCCGCAATTCTGCTGCGCGTGGTCCGACGAGATGGCGAAGTGGCGCCATGCCGAGGCCGCCTTCGACATGCTGCAGTTCGGCTTGCGGCTGGGCTCGCAGCCGCGACAACTGATCACCACCACGCCGCGCCCGACCGCGCTCTTGAAGCGGCTGATCGAGGACCCGACCAGCGTGGTGACGCGGGCGGCGACGCGCGCCAACGCCAACAATCTGGCGCCGACGTTTCTGCAGACCGTGATGAGCCGCTATGTGGGCACAAGGCTGGGGCGGCAGGAGCTCGACGGCGAGATCATCGAGGACCGGCCCGACGCGCTGTGGTCGCGCGCGCTGCTGGAGAGTGTTCGCGTGAGCGAGGCGCCGGCGTTGCAGCGCATCGTGGTCGCGGTGGATCCGCCGGCGGGTTCCGGCAAGCGCGGCGCCGCCTGCGGCATCGTCGCCGCCGGCATCACCGAGGCCGGCATCTGCTACGTACTCGCCGACGCCACCGTGTCGGGCCTCACGCCGAACGGGTGGGCGATGAAAGCGACCGCGCTGTGGCACACGCTTCGCGCCGACGCGCTGGTGGCGGAAGTCAACCAGGGCGGCGACATGGTGCGCACCGTCATCAACGAGGTCGATGCCGGCGTCCCGGTGACCCCGGTGCATGCGTCGCGCGGAAAATGGGCGCGCGCCGAACCGGTCGCCACGCTGTACGAGCAGGGCCGGGTCAAGCACGCCGGCATTTTTGCCGCGCTGGAAGACGAGATGTGCGATTTCGGCGTCAGCGGCCTGAGTTCAGGCAAATCGCCGGATCGGGTGGATGCGCTGGTCTGGGCGGTCGCCACGCTGGCGTTCCAGGCGCGCAACGGGCCGCGGATCAGGATGCTGTAGCGTTTCCCGGGCGCGATGCAGCGCGCCGCTCTTCGCGGCGTGATGCTTCGCAGACCCGGGACCCCGGTTACTTCCGGCAACGCCAGCTGTGGCAAACCGGGACCCCGGGTCTGCGGTGCACCACCATCGCCTGCGGCGATGCCGCTGCACCGCGCCCGGGGAACGCCTCGTTACGATGCCAACTGCGGTGTAAGGTCACGCCAATCCGGATTCAATTTCTCGATCAGATCGAATTTCCACTCGCGCCGCCAACGTTTGAGCGCATGCTCACGGGCGCGGGCTTCGAGAATTGAACCGTATGCTTCGAAGTAGACCAGACGGTTCACTTTGTAGCGTTGGGTGAACCCCTTGACGGCGCCAGATTTGTGCTCGCCGACGCGTCGGGCGATGTCATTGCTGACGCCGACGTAGATCGTGCCGCGCTAACGGCTCGCAAGGATGTAGACGTAGAACGTTTGGCTCATCGCCGCCTCAGGCAAACGCTTTCCCCGTGCCCCGGGCGCGATGCGGCACTCTTCATGCCGCTTCGCAGAACCGGGACCCCGGTTATCTCCGAGGCGCAAGTGATGCAACGCCGCCACGGGCGAACCGGGACCCCGGCTCTGCGGCGCACCGCTCCGCGAAGAGCTACGCGCTGCGCCGCGTCCGGGGCACGTAAGAGCCTAAGTGTCGGCGGCGCGCGCGAGCAACACGTCGCTTACCAACTTTTAGGACATGCCCATGTTCAACCGCCTTCGCCATCTGCTCGCACCGCCCGAACTGAAAGCGAGTCGCACCGCGCGTTTAGTCGCATTCGAGAATGGCGGGCGGGCGCGGTGGACCCCGCGCGATTACACCGGCCTTGCGCGTGAAGGCTATCTCGCCAATGCCGTCGTGCATCGTTCGGTGCGGCTGATCGCGGAGAATGCGGCGGCGTGCCAGTTCCTGGTGTTCGAGGGCGCGGCCGAGCGCGAGGCGCATCCGCTGGTGCAATTGCTGACGCGGCCGAATCCGCGGCAGGATGGCGGGGTGTTTTTCGAGATGCTGGTTGCGCACCTGCTGCTGGCCGGCAACGCCTATGTCGAGGCGGTCGCGCTCGGCGATTCCATCCGCGAGCTCTACGCGCTGCGGCCCGACCGCATGAAGGTGGTGCCCGGCGCCGACGGCTGGGCCGAGGCGTACGACTATTGCGTCGGCGGCCGCTGCGTGCGCTTCGACCAGCTTGCGTCGCCGGTGCCGCCGATCCTGCATCTGACCTTCTTTCATCCGCTCGACGATCACTATGGCCTGGCGTCGATCGAGGCCGCGGCGGTCGCGGTCGACACCCACAATTCCGCGGCGCGCTGGAACAAGGCGCTGCTCGACAACGCCGCGCGGCCCTCCGGCGCGCTGGTGTTTGCTGCCGACAATAGCGTGCTGTCGGGCCAGCAGTTCGACCGGCTCAAGCGCGAGCTCGACCAGACCTACACCGGCAGCGCCAATGCCGGCCGGCCGATGCTGCTGGAGGGCGGGCTGGACTGGAAGGCGATGTCGCTGACGCCGAAGGACATGGATTTTCTCGAGGCCAAGCACACCGCGGCGCGCGAAATCGCGCTGGCCTTCGGCGTGCCGCCGATGCTGCTCGGGATTCCCGGCGACAACACGTTTGCGAATTACGCGGAGGCGAACCGGGTTTTCTTCCGCCAGACCGTGCTGCCGCTGGCGCAGCGGGTGGGCTCCTCGATCGCGCAATGGCTGAGCCCGCAATTCGGCGAAAGCGTCCGCGTCACCATCGACACCGACCGCATCGACGCGCTGGCCGCCGACCGCGCCGCATTGTGGGACCGCGTCAGCAACGCGGCGTTCCTGACGCTGAACGAAAAGCGCGAGGCGGTGGGCTACGGGCCGGTCGCGGGCGGGGATCGGTGGGGGTGACTGTATCCCGGGCGCGATGCAGCCCGCCGCACTTGGCGGCGTGATGCTTCGCAGAACCGGGATCCCGGTTATCTCTGCGCCACGAGCCACGCATCATGACTCTGCGTCCACCGTTGCGAAAAACCGGGGTCCCGGCTCTGCGGTGCACCGCTCCACGAAGAGCTGCGCGCTGCACCGCGTCCGGGACACGAGAAAGATTCCGCTAATGCCCCAGCCTCCCTCCGCCTACGACTTGCATCAGCAACAGCGCTGGCTGCGCCATGACGCGCATCTGTGGCTCCGCCACGACTACGCGCGCTGGCTGAAGCCCGGCGCCGATCCGGAGGAATTGTATCCGCACTTGAAGCGGCAACGCGAGGCGGCGGAGGACGCCGCCTTCGCCGCCAAGATCGCGGCGAGCCAGCGCGTGCTGACGCTGCTGCGCGCGGAGGTGGACGAGATGAAGGCCGCGCGGGCGCGGCAGCGGCTGGAGCAAACGAAATACAGCCCGGACCAGCCGCGTGTGCCACGTGGAAATTCCCGCGGTGGTCAGTGGACCGGCGGCGGCTCAGGGGGAAGCATAGCGCAGCCGATGGGGTCGGTAGCCGTCGGCAACGTTAGCGGGCCGAGCGAACTCGGCGACCTGTTTCAGATCAAGCCGGCCGAGCCGGGCACCGTCGGGGTGCAGGTCGCGGTCGATGGACGGCCCGTCGATCTGCTGGGAGAGGAACAGCGTGACGGACATGCGTTCGAAAAACATGTCGGAAAGAGCGAGCGGTGGCTGCTCTACGACGTCCGTAGCATTGCTGCCTCGGCAACTGAAAAAGGAGACTATTTCGAGGGTTTTCGGTCCGGATCGTTCACTTCGCTGGAGGCCGCGAATAGGCTGGTGAATACGACCATCGCGGCAAATCAGGGCAAGGTCGACCAGGTCGTGATCGGCAGATCGCCGAAAGAAATATTGGACCATGACTTCGATACTCCGACCGGCAGGGAGGCCTATATGCGCAACGCCCGTTCGCAAGCCGTCATTCGCGATACCTACAGCGTACGCGTCGTGATTGTGCCGGACAGCAGTGAAAGGGGATATCGGGTGCTGACCGCCTATCCCCGAAACCGGTGAATGTCATGTCGAACTTCAAGATGGAATTCTACTTGCAGCCGCGCGGCGTCGAAGTCACGTTCGACTGCAGGACCGAAGAAAATTACCTGCTGGTCAAGGCGTTTCTGCTGGAGCAGCTCGGCCTCGCCGCAAGCCCGGACGAGCCCGGGCGGACAGATCCGATGTTCTATTATGTCGAAACCGAACAGCAGAAAGAGACGTTGTTCAGCTTTCTTGGGACGCTGAGCTAGCGCGTAGGGCGGAATAAGCGAAGCGCATTCCGCCATGTCACACACAGCGGCGCAATACGCTGCGCTATTGCGCCCTACGGGCTGAGGTTTTGAAAATGCCTGAAGCTGTCCGCCGTGATTTGAGATTACGCAGTGGCGACGCGGAGCGGTGGCGAAGGGCTTTCGCGTCGAGACTGCATTTCCGATGAACCGCAAGCGATGATGCCATGCCCGACGAATATCGCATTGTACTGCATCTGGCCTACGACGACCTTGGACTCTTCGAGTCGTGGTCGCTGGAAACAAATTATCTGCACGCACGCGCTTTCCTCGAAACGCTGGTTGGCGGACCTCATCGCGTAGCTCATACGCGTTATGGTGATGTGGATGAGTACGATATCGCATCCCAGGCGCAACTGGAGGAATTCGCAAAATTCAATTGGCAACTCAAGAAAGCCAATCCCGAACCGGTTCGCAGGCGTGCGCGCGCGCCAACAGGTCTGGACGTCCATTGCTTGTTCGACGGGATATCGATGACGATTCCTTACGGCAGTGTGGAGAACTACCGGCTCGCCGCGGCCCTGGCATCTGAACTGACCGGTCCGGCCGGGCGCACGGTTTCGGAAGAGGGGGAGGAGACATTTTATCTCAAAACTCGAGAGCAAGCCGATGCGCTGTTTGCTCTGCAACGGAAGTTGAAAGTGAAGCGTGAGAGTTGATCGCGCCTGGCACGATGCGGAATGAGTTGCTGCTCGGCATTGCGACTCGGACCCATAGATCCGCGACACCGATAGCGTTCGCGTCGTCATCAGGGATGACCCGCGTTCCGGGTGTCTTTCGAAGAACTCCGGCCGCAGATCATCGCGAGGCAACGGAAGCCGGCGTGACGCAGGTAGCCGCGAACGCGCAGGGCGCAATAAGCGACGCCCGGCGGCGCGCATTGCGCCGCAGACCCGCCACTCAGCCCTTGTGCAGGATGCGGCGGCAGGCGAGTTCGTGAGCGGGATTGAGAAGGGCGGCGCAATGCGCTTCGCTTATTGCGCCCTACGGACCTACGGACCTGCACAACTCGATGCGTCGGCGCCCTTCGGCTTTTCGACCCGACCGCAGGAATCCTGATCTTCGAACTGAATCGCTGGTGTGCGAATGACGGACCATCTGGAAATGCTCGCCGAGCTGCAGGTCGAGGTTGACGATTGTCGCAGCCTCGCTCGCGAGTTAAAGCACCACAAAACCCTGGCGCGGCTTGACAAGCTTGCCAATGATCTGGCGCGGCATGCCCGGAGGATGCTGGCGCTGCGCCACCGTAACGACGGCGTCATGGCCGGCTCCTCGCCGCGAAAACTGCATTAGCCAGGAGCCGCCGGAACGCACGATATGCGGTAAGGCGAGAACCCGGATGTCGCTGCCCTCACCCGGGCTACGCTGGCTCTTCACCCTCCCCTGGAGGGGAGCTATATACTTGACAAAAGTTCCAAGTGTGCCCCAGCTTACTCCTCGACAGGGCGGCGATTCCAACGAATTTGATGTCACACCGGAAATGGTGGCTGCGGGCGCTCGCGTTCTCTGTGAGACCTTCGATCTTGCCGGACCGCTTTCCTCCGAGGGCATCGCGGCGGAAGTTTACGAGGCTATGATTTTTGCTCGCGCTTCCGATGGTATGCGGCGATGTGGCTGACGCGGCGAGTGAAGTAGTCGAGCCTCTTTTGGAGGTTCATAAATTGGCTGCGGTAATAGTCGATATCGTCGCGACCGTAGCGATATGTGGCGCGATTGTAGACGGTGATTGTATTGGGCTTCATCGGGTACTTCTTCGCGTTGTAGACCGGCGGCACCAAATAGCTGTTGGATTCCCGGTGGCTCACGACCCCATGGGCAATATCGTTCCGTCTATCCGCGAAACCTCTGATCTCTGTAATTAGCTTAACGAACTCGGCACGAAATTTTGTGTGACCGTCGATGACCTTCTGGTCGCGCTCGTCGTCCTCTAGGTGAAAGAAGGAATTGGCGGCAGCCTCAACCATATCCGCCCTGCTCTTGAAGCTTGGTATTGAACCGTATGCACGAAGGGCTGGCTCTCGGGGTGGCGTGGTAAAGGAAGGCAACCCGATAAATAAGGTGAAAATGTAAGCTAACCCGACTTCAACATATTCCCAGCTTGTCAATGCCATGCCAACGGCGCGATAAATGTCATCAGGAGTCCCGCCACCTGCCGTTGGTTTCGGGCGAATATCCCAAGGCTTCGGTTGCTTTGGCGTCGGGACTTTTGACGATGGCGGTTTTGGTTTGCGAGGCGGCATGACAAAAAAATCCGAAATGGACGAAACCAAGCGCCTTATGGGCGCTCTCGTGCGAATGAAGCCAAAGCCGCACGAGGAAATGAAGGTCGGCAAAAAGACAGCCAAGGCCACACAAAAGGCCAAGCGGTCGCGCAAGAAAGATTGACCTACGTTAGGTTGCCGCTAACCTGTGCCGCAAGGGCATAGGGGAGCTGTATGGCTAAAAAAGCTAAGAAGGCCAAGAAGGCAAAATTGACCGGCAAAAAGTCCGGAAAGCGCGCTATTAAGCGCTGGAAAAAGAAGCGGTCTCCAGCCGGGCCGCGGCCTCCGAGATGAACATTCAGGAACCAGAGCAATGGGCAGCGAATCCGCCGAGGCCGCCAACGCGTCCGCCTACGCGTCCACCGTCACGTCCGCAGCCGAAGCCGGGGCAGACAAGGGACTCACCGGCGGGTCCGCGACCGCCGAAGCGACCGCACCACTAGACGAGCGCACCGCCTTCAAAATTGATTGCCTGAAAGATGCCCGCTATCACGAAGATCGCGAAGCGTTTTTTGCGCGCCTTCACAAGGCAACGATGCTGGTAGCGGTTCTAGGTGGCACCGCGTCCTTTGCATTCGTGAAGCAATTTTTGATCTTTGCTGCCTTGGTTACGATTGCGGGCGTTATTGATCTTGTCTTTGATGTGAGCGGCAAGGCGCGACTACACTCTGCACTAAGGCGCCGGATTTACGATGTCTTGGCACAGGCAGAAGACCCATCTCGCGATCTTGCGGCGCTAAAAGAACAAGCAGCGCGCGTTTACGCCGACGAACCGCCCTGCATGCACGCAGTTCACGCGCTCGCTTACAATGCGGCGATGCAAGCTTTTGGTCGGCCGGAAAAATTCCAATTCCCGATATCGAATTGGCATAGGGCGCTTCGCCATTGGTGGCCTTTTACCGCAGGGGATTTCAAGACTTACGACGAGATCGCCAAACCAAAAATCTAGTGGGAAAGGACGCTATCTTCGCTGACCAACCTTTGCTGAAAGGCTCTCAACGTCTTGTCGGAGACTTACAAGGCCATCAAGAATCGCAAGCATCGCAACATTCAAATTGAACATCGCAGGGTCTCTTTCCGCACTAACGTATCTCTTGAAATTGTCATCAATCGCTTCTTTGCCTTTTTGTAGAGTAGTCATTTTTTCCTCCTGTTTCGCCACGTCAAAAAACGTTTTCTAAATTGCTTCTTGTGAGTAATTTTAGTTAGTCGGCCGATACGTCAGGCGCTTGCCCTCGATACCCCTGAGAGCATTTGCCGTCCGTTCCCCATCGGTCACGCCAAGGCTGGAACGATTGTTGTAGCGGAAATCGAACTCCGCCAGATAACGCTTCAAATGAGCTTCGCTGACGTGATGGTAGACGCCATTGATGCCGCGTTTGAGGACCGAAAAGTAGTCTTCAACCGTGTTGGAGTGAGCATCGCCGCGAACGTATTCGCCGATACCGTGATCGACCATCGCGTGGCGATCAAACTCTTTGCCAACGCCCATGTAGCCGCCCGCCGTATCGGTCATCAGCGTTGATTTGCGGCTGACGTTGGCGGTTAGGATGGGGCGCAGCGTCTTGCCGGTAACGTTCGCAATGTGATGCGAGCGAGCGCGACCGTCGCGCTCAACTAGCGTATGGACAATCTGCTTGCCCATGCCGCCGATCTTCTTGCTATCGCGCTTGTTGCGATGTTTGTTCGATTCTTTGCCGCCGATGTACGTGGTATCGGCCTCCACGACCTTGCCAGAGCCGCCCATGGGACTGGGCTTCAAGTCGGCCATAGCTTCACGCAGGCGATGGCACATGAACCACGCAGTCTTATAGGTAACGCCAATCGTGCGGTGCACTTGGTGAGCGGAAACGCCCTTCTTGCCCGAATTGAGCATGTGAGCGGCAATCCACCACTTAGTCAGCGGCACCTTCGACCGTTCGAACACGGTGCCAACGGTAACTGTGAACTGGCCTTTGCATTCGTTGCAGTAGTACAGGCCGGGACGATGCGACTGCTTCGCGCCTTCGACCTTTGCAACCTTCTCTTGATCGGAGTTGCCACAATGAGGGCAGATAGGACCATCGGGCCAGCGAAGCGCTTCTAGGGCTTCGCGGGCCTTGTCCTCATCGTGAAACTCAGGGGCTTGGAACGCTGCTAAGATCATGGTGTTGCTCCGATAGCCCTGCTTTACGGGCCTCGGTTACTTTTGTCAAGTATATAACTCCCCCCTGGAGGGGGAGGGTGACGAAGCGCTGCACCGCGCGGAGACGAGCCGAACCGGATCAATCGCAATGCCCTATCCTCCTTCCGCCTACGACTTGCATCAGCAACAGCGCTGGACGCGTCACGACGCGCATCTGTGGCTCCGCCACGACTACGAGCGCTGGCTGAAGCCCGGCACCGATCCGGAGGAAGTGTATCCACATTTGAAGCGGCAGCGCGAAGCAGCGGAGGACGCCGCCTTCGCCGTGCAAATCGCGGCAAGCCAGCGCGTGCTGACGATGCTGCGCGCGGAGGTGGACGAGCTCAAGGCCGCGCGGGCGCGGCAGCGGCTGGAGGAGGCGAAGTACAGCCCGGATCAGCCGCGCGTGCCGAAGCGAAACCCCGGCGGCGGGCAATGGACCCGCATCGGCGGAGGCATCGGCCAGGCGCCATCGCCGAATATCGCGCAGCCGATGGGCGGCGTCGATGTCGGCGATGTCACCGGATTGAGCGAAGTCGACCGGTCGTCTAATACCAGGGAAAGCGACTTTGATATGGCCGCCCGTGGAAACGAGGCCGAGTGCGATCTACAGTACAAACGCGATAAGCTGATCTGCAACCTCGTGAGAACGCCGTTGTGCTGGGCACAGGCAGCTGAACGATATGCTGCTTGCCTGAGCGGTCGCCCGATCCCTATGCTGAGGTTTTGAAAATGTCTGAAGCCGTCCGCCGTGATTTAAGATTACGCAGTGGCGACGCGGAGCAGGAAGTTTCGGTTCGCCTGTTTTGGCCGGTTGAGGAGGCAAAGGCTTGGGATTGCCGCTGGGAAATCAATTGGCCCGACCGGCAACGCGCAAATTCCGGCCGCGGCGTCGATGCGATCCAGGCGCTGCTGCACGCCCTCGAGATGATTGGGGCAGAGATTTACAGCAGTGAAGAGCATCGCTCGGGCAGGCTGGTCTGGAGGGATGGCTGGAAGGGTTACGGATTTCCAGTGTCTGGGAGCATGCGCGAGTTGCTGGTGGGCGACGACGCGAAGTTTTTCTGAGCAACGCGTAGGGCGGAATAAGCGAAGCGCATTCCGCCGACGTGGCCAATTGGCGCAAAATGCTTCGCTATTGCGCCCTACGAGCTCTGGAAGGCGATGTCGCTGACGCCGAAGGACATGGATTTCCTCGAGGCAAAACACACCGCGGCGCGCGAAATCGCGCTGGCCTTCGGCGTGCCGCCGATGCTGCTCGGGATTCCCGGCGACAACACCTTTGCCAATTACGCCGAGGCCAACCGCAGCAAGTAGCCCGCATGAGCGCAGCGATATGCGGGGAGACGAGTGAACCCCGGATATCGCTGCGCTCATCCGGGCTACGCTGGCTGGAACAGGCAATTCTCGGAATGAATATTGCGCTAGGCAGGTCGAGAAATGAAAAAGGCCGCCAACTGAGCGGCCTCTCTCGCATGACGGTTCGCTACTTCTTCATCGTGCCGCCGGGCGTTGTTGCATCGCCCTTCTTTTCCGCCGGTCCAGCCACCGGAGCACCCTGGGTGCTTGCGTCCTTTGCGGATGGCATGGAAGTTCCGGTGGTCGGGGCGCCGTCTTTCATGGCGGTTCCGCCCGTGGTTGTCCGGCCGTCCATGGAGCCGCCAGTGGTGGTCTTGCTTGCGGCCGGTCCACCGGCCTTGGAGTCGCCGCCGGCGGTGTTGCTAGTCTGCGCAAGCGCCAAGGTGCTGGAAAGCGCAAATGCGGTCGCAATTGCAATCGTTTTAATGTTCATGGCCGTTTCCTCTTGGGTTGCCCCCTTGGGGAAACAATCGGGCGGGACCTCTTTCGTTCCGCGTCTACGGAGTAACTAACGTCGCAGAGAACGGCTTGGCTTCCTGATCGCTCATTCGTCCCGCTTCAGCTTGCGTTTTGCCCAATGCGTCGTTTTGCGGGGTTGGTCGTCGAACACCGGTTCGTCCTTCACGCCTTTGCGCAGGCCGTGCATCACCGCCATCCGCGCAAACAGCAAGTAGCCCGCATGAGCGCAGCGATATGCGGGGAGACGAGTGAACCCCGGATATCGCTGCGCTCATCCGGGCTACGCTGGCTGATCTTCCTTCGCTTCCCCGCGCATCACGATCCGCAGCGCCTCATCCGGCAACGGCCGCTGCAGCGCCGCAGCCTCAGTCCACGGCGAGCGCAGCCACACGTCGCGTTCTTCTTCCGTAATCAGGATCACCCGCATCGCCTTTGGGTGGATGGGCGCAACGATCGCGTTCGGCGCCGTGGTCAGGAAACCATAGACGAGGTGCGGGCCGGGGTTCGGTTTTGATTTAGTGCCGCGGTCGGCGCGGGTTTCGGTCCAGATGCCGGCGAATGCCAGCAGCGGGCGGCTCTCGTCGCGGGCGCACCAGACGACGTCTTTCTTTCTCGTCTCTAGGTTGGGCTCCGGCGCGTATTCGGCAAAGCTGTTGAACGGGACCAGGCAGCGAATGGTAGCAGGTCGCCGCAACGTCGTTTTGCGCGAAACGGACTCGGGCGCAACTTTCTCGCGGTTGTCCGCGTTCCAAAACTGGGGCTAGATGCCAGACGTGAGCAGTAACTGAAGGGATCGAATTCTATCCCAGTCCGTTAATATCCTGTTAACCTGAGATGATGTGTCGTAAAAGGCGCAAAAGTTCCTGCGAATCAATCTCACGGAGTATCCCATGACCCGAAGTGAGATCCTGTTGGCTGGCTTAGCCGCTGCCGGTGAAAACGCCAACTTCACGCCGGTGCAAGTGCAAAAGCTTTTTTTCCTACTCGACCGGGAAGCCGCAAATTTGATCGAGGGACCTCATTTTAACTTCCAACCCTACGACTATGGTCCGTTCGACAGCGCGGTCTATAATGGAATTGAAGACCTTGCTCGGCGCGATTTGGCACGCGTACAAAGCACAGGACGCTATCGCGTCTATGGTTTGTCGCAATCCGGCTTTCAGGAAGGCATCCGCCTTCTAAACACCGCGCCGCAGCACGCTCGCGACTACATTATCAATGTAGCTCATTGGGTGCGGCAGTTGTCTTTCGAACAATTGGTTGCCTCGATATACAATCGATATCCTGAAATGAAGGCCAAGAGCGTCTTCCGCGGATGACTGTTGTCATCGCCTTCCACTGCTCCGATGGAGTAGTAATCGCGGCTGACAGTATGCTCACCCCAAACATGGGGGGAATCAACGTCGGCCATCATCATGGAAAAAAAATTGAAATTCTCACTGGGCCGCAGCTATTTGCATTTGCGGGCGATCAAGGTCAAAGCGCGCGCTTCCGAATAATGGCCGATGGTTCGTATGGCAACATTGCCGCGGCCAATCATCCGATGGACTACGCGCTGGCCCTCTCGATTGGCATAGTTCAGCAATTCCAAGCGACCGGAATTGCTGGCGCTATCAGCGTTAATACGATCCTAGCATTTAGCCACGGTGGGCAGCATCATTGCTGCATGTTTGAAGGTGCACTACAGCCGCGATTGCTCGATGAGAATCATTACTATGCAGCGCTCGGATCGGGAAAACTTTCGGCCGATCCCTTTTTGCGTTTTCTCGTCGATGTATTCTGCCCCAATGGTAGGCCCACAATGCGTGAGGCGATGTTTCTGGCTACGTGGGCTGTTCAACATGTGATCGACACAAATCCTGGCGGAGTCGCCGGTCCTATTCGCGTGGCGACGTTCGAGGCTGACGGTAACGGAAGTTTTCAGGCCAAAGAACTGCCGGACAGTGAAATAGCCGAGCACCAACAGGCGATAGAAAGTGCGGCCGATGCGCTTCGGAGTTGGCGTGACCAGCTTCAGTCAGGTGCGGCTGCCGAAAACGCGCCAGCGCTGCCGGCTGGGCCAGGCCAATCCTAGTTGGGCAAATGCGTGCTCCGCCGAGCGCGAATTGGTCTGACTCCCTGGCTTTTCGAGATCATCCGAAATCAGTCCGCACCTGAAACAACCATGTCATTCCCGCCAGTCAAAGACCCAACCCACGGCTTCTCGCCGGAGGCGCTTGAAGACATACGCCGGCGTTATGTGGAGACCGACGAGACGCAGACCTCGATCGGGCTTGACCATGGCCGCTCGCGGAAGACGATCTCCAACCTCGCGATCGACATGGGCTGGCCGCTGCGCAAGGACCGGCCACCGCGCGGGCTGCCGCCGGCTTTGAAGCTCTACAAGCAGGCCACCGAGGAGCTTGCAAAGCAGGCGTCGCCGGATACGCCGAAAGCCGAAGGCGACAACGCCGCCGCCGCCGACGCGCCGAGTCCTGGTTCCGTCGCCGCGCGGCTGGAGGCGGCGGTGGAGAAAGAGCTGCGCAACGTCGAAAGCCTGCGCGGCGAATTCGGCCGGCCCGAGCAACGCTCGATCGAAGCGGAGCGCATCGCGCGCACGCTGGCAACGTTGACCGAAACACTCTTCAAGGTGCGCCGCCTGCGGGAGCCTGAGAACATCAGTGGAAGCAATGACGACGACCTGCCCGGAGACGCCGACGGATTCCGTCGCATGCTTGCGCACCGCATTGAAGTCTTTGTCCGAAGCCGGACTGCTGCAGGCGTCTCTGAACGAGACCAGCCTGCGGACGGAGAGCCGCCTGCATCATGACTTCGCAATCTTCGCGCATCCGCATCAGGAGCACCGCGAGGCCGGCAACAATGGCGGGCCGTGGACCACCTGGCTGATGCTGGGCGGGCGCGGCGCCGGCAAGACCCGCGCAGGCGCGGAATGGGTGAGGGCGATGGTGCATGGCATCCCGCCCTGGACCGACCGCGCCCATGGCCGCATCGCGCTGATCGGCGAGACGGCGCATGACGCGCGCGAGGTCATGGTGGAAGGCGAGTCCGGATTGCTGCGGACGTCTCCGCTGGAGCAGCGCCCGGAATGGATCGCAACGCGAAAACGGCTGGAATGGCCGAACGGCGCGATCGGGCAGGTGTTTTCCGCCGACGATCCGGAAAGCCTGCGCGGGCCGCAAGTCGAGGCGGCGTGGTGCGACGAGCTGGCGAAGTGGCGTTATGGCGACGCCACCTTCGACATGCTGCAATTCGCGCTGCGGCTCGGCAGGCGGCCGCGGCAGCTGATCACGACCACGCCGCGGCCGTTGCCGGTGATCAAGCGGCTGATCGCTGGTCCGCGTACGCTGGTGACGCGGGCGCCGACGCGCGCCAACCAGGATTTTCTGTCGCCGGCGTTTCTGGAAACCGTGGTCGATCGCTATGCCGGCACGCGGCTCGGCCGGCAGGAACTGGAGGGCGAGCTGATCGAGGACCGTCCCGACGCGCTGTGGTCGCGCGCGATGGTCGAAGGCTGCCGCGTCGATGCGGCGCCGGCGCTGTCGCACATCATGGTCGGAATCGATCCGCCGGGCTCTTCGCGGCAGGGCGCGGATGCCTGCGGCATCGTCGCGGCGGGCCGCGCGGAAGGCGGCATGTACTTCGTGCTGGAGGATGCCTCGGCCACGGGGCTGACGCCGCAGGCATGGGCCAGCAAGGCGGCGGCGCTGTATCGCCGGCTCAACGCCAATTCGCTGGTCGCCGAAGTCAACATGGGCGGCGAGATGGTGCGCTCGGTACTGCGCCAGGTCGACGGTTCGGTGCCGCTGAAGGAAGTCCACGCCACGCGCGGAAAGTATCTCCGCGCCGAGCCGGTGGCGGCACTTTACGAGCAGGGCAAGGTCAAACACGTCGGCTGCTTCCCGCTGCTGGAAGACGAGATGTGCGATTTCGGCGTCAACGGCTTGTCGTCGGGCGCGTCGCCGGACCGGCTCGATGCTCTGGTGTGGGCGATCAGCGCGATGCTGTCGGATCGGTATTGGGACGGGCCGAGGATTACGCAGCTGTGACTCGCAGCAAGTAGCCCGCATGAGCAAAGACCGTATGTCCTTCCCAGATTGAGGCGACTCGCCCTCGATGCGCAAGCGAGGGTTGCCCGGATGGCGGGTAGAGCCTCACGCAAGGAGGACGAGTCATGGCGGATTATAGCGAAGTATTTGTAGGGATCGATACATCGAAACTGCGCAATGCGGTGGCGATTGCGGAAGCTGGCCGGAGCGGCGACGTCCGCTATTTGGGCGAGTTGGAGAACAGCGAGGCGGCGACGATCAAGCTAGTGAAGAAGCTTGCGTCACAGCATCGGCGAGTGACGTTCTGCTATGAGGCCGGGCCGACCGGGTACGGGCTGTATCGGCAGATCAAGGCTCTCGGCCACGAGTGTGTGGTGGTGGCGCCATCGCTGATCCCGAAGAAGCCGGGCGACCGGGTGAAGACCAACCGGCGTGACGCGCTCAACCTGGCCAAGCTGTTGCGCGCGGGCGAACTGACCGCGGTCTGGGTTCCGGATGCGCGGCACGAGGCGATGCGGGATCTGGTGCGGGCGCGCGAGGCAGCGGTCGACGAGCTCAAATCCAAACGCCAGCAGGTCTTGTCGCTGCTGCTGCGGCTCGGCCGACATTTTACCGGCAAGCGGACCTGGACCAGGGCTCATATGAACTGGCTGATGGGCCAGAAGCTGGCACACCGCGAACAGCGCATCGCCTTCGAGGAGATGCTGCTCGCGGTGCGGCAAGCCGCCGAGCGCGTCAGCCGGCTCGAACAGGCGATCGCCGCGGCAGTACCGGAGTGGTCGCTTGCGAAGGTGGTGACGGCGCTGATGGCCGTGCGTGGTCTCGATCTCATCTCGGCCACGATTTTCCTCGCCGAGATCGGCGACCTGTCGCGCTTTGCCAGCCCGCGCCAATTGATGGCCTATCTAGGCCTGGTGCCAGGCGAAGCGTCGACCGGTGACAGGGTCTGGCGCGGCGGCATCACCAAGGCCGGCAACCATCGGGCACGGCGGGTTCTGGTGGAGTGTTCCTGGAGCTATCGCCATCCCCCGCGTGTCGGCAAGAAGAAGCTTGCCAGGGTAGAAGCAGCACCGGCGGCCGTGCAGCAGATCGCCTGGAAGGCCCAGACCCGTCTGAGCGCGCGCTATCGGGCATTGGCGCGGCGCGGCAAACGGCCGACTTTGGTGGTGACCGCGATTGCGCGGGAGCTGTCGGGCTTCATCTGGGCCGTCAGTCGCGCCGCCGCCACGCCCGCGCCATCGGCGATCTGAGCACATCGACAGTCTAAGGAGCCAGCACCCGGACTGCGATCCGGACAAATATCGTGCAACGGCGGGGGCGAAGCCACGGCAGGGGAATTCCCGATATCGCTTTGTGGCCGATCAAAAGATCGATGCCCGCGCGTAGACTAAGGACAGCCCCGGACGAAATCCCGGAACTGCGGTTTAAACCCGCGTATCAGAGTTTGAGCACCGACGTCTTCAGGCTTCGCCTCCACCGTTGCACGATCATCCCTACCGCAATCTCCAGCGAAAATCGCATGGAGGCGATATCTCACGCTCAAATCACTTGACGAAGGACATCAGAGCGATATCCGGGGCAGCCCACCCCGCATATCGCTGCGCTCATGCGCGGGCTACGCTCGCTGCCGAGGATGGGGCGGTGATGCGTCATGTTAGCGCAGCCGTTTCCGATTGTCGGTCCGAAGCTGGGAACTCGCTGGTTTTGGGCCGCCGAGGGCCTGTCGAAGACTGCATCGCGCCGGGCACGGATGCTTCCCGCAAGATGATTGGCAACGAGTGTGGCTCCGGAAACACAGACGAACCGTGCGCAGCCGTGTGAATATGATTCGATAAGCAAGAATCATTTTTGAACTGCGGGGGCTGAGATGTTGCACAATTCGACGCGTACAGCGCATCAATCGGGGTTCGTCCGATCTCTCATGATCATCGGGATCGGCGCCGCGGCGTTGCTCGGGAACATCGGCGGTTTCACCTCGCCCGCGATGGCGCAGACCACCGACCCGGTTACCGTCATCAGCGGCTGCGCCAACAACGCAGCCCAGAAGGAGTTCGCCTGCGGTCCCCTGGCCACCGCGACGGGAGATGGCAGCACCGCCGTCGGCGCGTCCGCGGCGGCAGGCGACGTCAACTCCACGGCCATCGGTTCGGATTCGGTCGCGAGCGGCCGTTCCTCCACTGCGCTGGGCAGCGGCGGTGTTGCATCGCGGGCGGTGATCGCCGCCGGCGGGTTCAGCACGGCGATCGGCACCGGCAGCCAGACCGCGGCAGGCGCCACCGGCTCGGTCGCGCTGGGCGATTTCAACACCGTCGGCGCCACCGGCTCATTCGCAGTTTCGCTCGGCGCGTTCAATACGGTCAACGCGACCAGCGGTATCGCAATAGGCAATTCGGGGACCGTCACCCTCGGCTCCACCGACGGCGTCGCGATCGGGACGGCGAGCCTCGCGGCCGCCTCAGGCGCTATTGGCATCGGCCGCTTGGCCGAAGGTGCGGCAGCGAATGCGGTTGCCTTGGGTGCATTGTCACAGGTTACGGCCGGCGGGGCGAATTCGGTCGCAATAGGTTTTGACTCGTCGGTAACAGCCGCTAACTCAGTTGCGCTGGGCGCGAATTCGGTCGCCAATGTCGCCAATACGATTTCGATCGGCGCGGTCGGCGCGGAACGCAGGCTGGTAAACCTGGCGCCGGGAACGATTGCGAGCCTCGGCACCGATGCCGTCAATGGCGGGCAGCTGTTCACCGCCAATCAGCGCGTCGCCGCGGCGTTCGGCGGCGGCGCCGGTCTCGACGGCAGCGGACAACTGATCGCGCCCACCTACACGATCCAGGGCGCGAACTTCACCAATGTCGGCGGCGCATTGAGCGCGCTCGATACCACGGTCACCACCATCAACACGTCGGGCACGAACTATTACAAGAGCAACAGCGTCGGACCGGCCGCTTCGGCGACGGGTACCAACGCGCTGGCGATGGGTTCGAGCGCGGTGTCCAGCGGCGCCAACGCCATCGCGGCGGGCACCGGTGCGCAGGCGACCCAGTCGGGGGCGATTGCAATCGGCATGAACTCGGCATCGACCGGTGCGAACGCGATTGCGATCGGCACGGGAGCTACCGCGACCGGTTCGGTCGCGGTGGGTGTCGGCGCGTCGGCCGCCAATGGCGGCGCGGCGTTCGGCGACGGCGCGGTGGCGACTGCGACCAATTCGACCGCGATCGGTCCGGGAGCGGTGGCGACGCACGCCAATGCGACGGCGATCGGGTCGGGCTCGGTGACCTCGGCTGCCAATACGGTCTCGGTCGGCACCGCCGGCGGCGAGCGCCGCATCACCAATGTCGCCGCCGGCGTCAACCCGACCGACGCGGTCAATGTCAGCCAGATCTCGGGCATCACCAACGGATTCCAGGGGCAGATCGACGGGCTGCAGAGCCAGGTCATCAGCAACCGCCGCGAATATCGCGACGGCATCGCGCTGGCGATTGCGGCGGGCGGCGCGCCGGCCCTGATGCCCGGCCGCAGGTTTGCGGTGAGCGCCAACGTCGGTACCTTCGAGGGCGGCAGCGCTTTCGCGGCGGGCGCCACGGCGCTTGTGACGGAAACCAGGAACTACGCCATCGTTGCCAACGGCAGTGTCGGCGTAGGCTTCAACACCAACACCGTCGGTGGCCGCGGCGGTGTCTCGCTGCAGTGGTGAAGTGTCCGGAGCCGCATCTGGTTTGACGCGGCTCCGTGTTCATGGCGCATCGCCCGCCGCGCAACCCGGGGGGCGCTCGATGAGACATGTGATGGCCAACCTTGCGCGCCTGCAATGGACAACCTCTTGCGTTGCCGTTGCGGTCGCGTTGACGGCCTGCCCAGGTCTCGTCCTCGCGCAGCAGCAGCCTGCTGCACCGGCGGCTCCCGCGCCGCCGCCCGCAGCGGCGCCGGCGCCACAACAATTCCAGCCATCCCAGGAATGGAACAAGCTGCCGCGGATGCAATTGGAACGACAGTTCGCAGGGCCCCTGCAGGACACCGTGATCCAGCGCCTGCGCGATCCGGTGGACGGCACCGTCTGCTATCTCTATCTGCCGATCGCGGTGGCGCATTCGGCGGCGACCGTTACAGGTTTCGTCCAGTATGGTTCCAACAGCATCGGCTCCATCAACTGCATGGCGAGCGTGCCACGCCCGGCGGGACGCAAATAGGCTGAACTGCCGAGCGTCTTGCGGTCGCCGCCGGATACGGCGCCGGGGAGCGTTTTGCACTGAACAATTCCGGCGCTCTCACGTCTTATCTGGATGGATCAGAAGCAGCTTGTCGCCCATCTTCTCGAAAAGGCCCGCAAGTACCGCGGCCATGCGCGATGGGTGGGCGACCGGCAAACGGTCAAAAGCATCCTGGCTCTGGCGGCCGAACTGAGAGACCGGGCCCGCGCCTTGGCGCATCCGGATGAAGGCAATATCCGCAAACGCGCCCGGGACATCTGGGAGGAAAATGGCAAGCCCGCAGGACGAGATCTGGAGTTCTGGCTGCAGGCGGAACGCGAATTTCAGGAGGCGCAGGCTCTGGCAAGGCAAATTGGGGACGACGTCTAGCAAGTAGCAGTAGCCCGCATGAGCGCAGCGATATGCGGGGAATGCGGAGGACCCGGATATCGCTAACGCTCATCCGGGCTACGCTTGCTACGCTTGCTCATTCGTCCCGCTTCAGTTTGCGTTTCGTCCAATGCGTGGTTTTGGTTTTGCGGGAGGGATCAAACACCGGCTCGTCCTTCACGCCTTTGCGCAGGCCGTGCATCACCGCCATCCGCGCGAACAGCATGCAGCCGCCGCGCTCGCCGATGATGGCAAGCAAGGTTGCGGCGGGCCGCCAGTGTTCGGCGTTCTGTTCGGCGCGAGGCAGGCTGATCATATATTCGACGGCGTCGCGCAGCGTCACGAGCGGCTTGCGCTTGCCCGGTAGTGGTATCGGCTGGAAAAACTTCAGATCCCACGACATACAGAAAATGTTCCCCTCAAAATTTCAACCAGGCCCGGAACCGCGGCAATCCCCTGGAGGTTTTATCCATGCCGGTCACCGCCCATCGAAAATTGGCAGGGGGGCATTGGAAGTGGCTGGCCGGGGCTGCCGGCCATTTGAGTACCTGCCGGCGGCCCCAACTATCAGCGTCATGTATTCGACGGCGCCGCGTAGCGCCGCCAGTTTCTTGCGCGATCCCGGAACCTGGATCGGTTTAAAGAACTCCAGATTGGAAGCAAGTAGCCCGCATGAGCGCAGCGATATGCGGGGCACGCGAGAACCCGGATATCGCTGCGATCATCCGGGCTACGCTTCGCTGTCGGACCGGTATTGGGACGGGCCGAGGATAACGCAGCTGTAAGGGTTGCATCAGCTTCGGGTTCCAACCGATGGAACCGCAAAGCATCTTTGACGGGCACGAAGGAGAATCACAACGTCTCGTTCTGCGGCCAAATATCCATGCGCGCCGCGGCGGCTTCCGGGCCAGGCCTATCCCCGCTAGCCTTTGCGCGTTGTTCACGTCATTTCATGGAATTGGAATCACATCATGCAGAAGAAACACACAAGCTTTCTTGTCGCCGCCGCAGCCCTGGCTTTTTCAGCAGCAAGCCCGGCACACGCGCAGAACGTGCGCACCTGGGTTTCCGGAGGTGGCGATGACCTCTCGGCCACCTGCGCGCGCACCGCGCCGTGCAGGACGTTCGCAGGCGCCATCGGGAAGACGAATTCCGGGGGCGAGATCAATTGCGTGGATTCCGGCAGTTACGGCCAGGTGACAATCAACAAATCCATCACCATCGACTGCAGCGGCACCAACGCCACCATTCTTGCCACCGCCGCCAACGCGATCGGGATCATCATCAACACGGATCAGCAGTCGGGCATGATCATCCGGCTCCGCAACATCAGCATCAATGGCACGCTCACCGGCGCCAGAGGCATCTCGATCACCGGAGTCACCAGCCTCGATAGCGCCGTCAGCATCGAGGAGTGCGTCGTCGACGGCTTCGTCACGTTCGGCATCCAGAACTCCGCCAAGGCCGGCCGCTTCCTCATCAAGAATACCGTGGTCCGCAACAACCACGGCAGCGCCGTCGGCATCGCAGCCCCGGCTGCCGTTTCGAGCGTGAGGGCGACGCTGGACAACGTCACGACGTTCGATTCGGGCTACGGTTTCGCGTTCGGCAACGGCGTTCAGGCAGTCGTGAAAAACTCGATCGCATCGAATCACGTCACGGGAGGCGTTCAGGCGGATACGGGCGCGACGGTATCGGTGGTTTCCAGCGTCCTGGTCGGGAACGTCACCGGCATCGTGGCGACTGCAGGTTCCACAATCCGCGTCCGGGATAGCGATATCGCGGCCAACTTCACGGGCGTGAGCGGCACGATCCAGTCGCATGTCAACAACAGCTTCATCAACAACGGCGCCGGAGGCACCATCACGCCGGTCGCAGGCGGCGTCACCAATCCGCAGGGTCTGCAGTAGGCTTGTTCGCCTCGCGCGTAACGCAAACAGCAGCGGGACCGGGGCATCGCCCCCGATCCCGTTTTTTAGCAAGCAGCATGCAGCGCGTAGCGGAATACGCCAAGCGCATTCCGCCATGTCACACAGCGGCGCAATACGCTGCGCTATTGCGCCCTACGGGCTGTGTTACCTCGGACACTCCGCGCCCGTATCGATCCAGGCCTGCACCAGCTGCCCCGCGGTCTCCTGGGTACCGGGCGCGGGTTCGCGGCCGGCGCCGGGGGCCCAGCCCCAGGCCACCAGATCGTCCCTGGCGATGTGCTCGTGCAGCAGCGCCAGATCGCGGCCGCCGTTGCGCGCGGTGTCTTTCAGCTGGCGGCAGATCTCGCCGAGGCTCTTGCCCTGCCAGGCCATCGACAGCGGCGCGATGGCCCAGCGCGGATGGCCGGGAATGCTCTTGTAGGTGGTCGCCTCGCGCACCGCGACGTTCTGCTGGGTGTGGCATTCGCCGCACGGCGTGCCGAAATTGCCGGTGTCGTTGCGCCACACTTTTGGGCGGTGCTCGTGATGGTCGGCGCCCTGCAGCGGATGTTCGCCTGAGGGATGGCAATTCATGCAGCGCGGATGGGTCAGGACTTTTCCGACCTCGGCGAAGATCGCGCGCGAGCGCTCGGCCGGGTTGGCGATCGATTGAAATTCGGATGGAGCCTTGAGCGGCTGCGGCGCCGGTTGCGCCGATACGGCCGACCACGCCATCGCCGCGGCGCAGGCCATTGCCAGCATCAAGGCCGATGATCGCGAGCGCATCGCTTGGCCTCCGTTTCAAGTTTGAAGGGTAAGCGCGGCGCGGGGCATTTTGTTCCATGCCGACCGTGTCCCGGGCGCGATGCAGCACGCCGCTTTTCGCGGCGTGATGCTTCGCAGAACCGGGACCCAGGTTGTCTCCGACGCTAGCCGCGAGAAACCGGGGTCCCGGCTCTGCGGTGCACCGCTTCGCAAGGGCTACGCGCTGCACCGCGTCCGGGACACGAGTCATCATCACATGTCCGACCTGATCCGCATCTTCACCGAGCGCGGCGATCTGGCGCATCTCGCGCTGTTGCTGTGGGCCGCCGCCGCAAGCTTTGCGCTGTGGTTCGCGTTGCGCGAGCTCGGCGCCGCCTCGCGCCGCTTCGACGATTTCGTGCGCGAACTCGCGCGCTTCAACCGCCGCGCGCACCGCCGCGGCAATTCTTCGACAAGACCGCATCATGACTGAAGGAGTGTCGATCATGGACAATCTGCACGCCACGCTCGCAGCCATCCGCACCGAGACCAAATCGACAAAGGACCATCTCACCGTGTTCCGCGAATTCCTGGCGCAGCTCGATCAGCTGCAGCGCCAAGCGCCGGTGAAGCCGCCGCGGGTAAAACTGCCGGCGCGGCGCAAGTCCGCGCGGCGGGGCCGGGGATCGTAGCGCCGCGTGTCCCCGGGCGCGATGCAGCACGCCGTTCTTCACGGCGTGATGCTTCGCAGAACCGGGACCGTACGAGAGACAGCCTTTGCAACGGTCCCGGCTCTGCGGAGCGGCATGAAGAATGCCGCACCGCGTCCGGGACACGAGTCGATGTCTCCGCGCGACGCCGTCATCCTGAGGTGCGAGCTCTTGCGAGCCTCGAAGGATGCGGAGACGCGCACATGCGGCCCATCCTTCGAGACGCCGCGCAAGTGCGCGGCTCCTCAGGATGACGTCTTCATTTTTGTAAACACCCACCTCGCGAGGCCGCCCATGCACGCGCCGTTGCCGCCGATCTCCCGTGTCGCGCTCCATCCCGATGGCGCGATCGAGGGCTATGCCAGCCTGTTCGGCGAGGTCGACCAGGCCCGCGACATGGTGATGCCCGGCGCGTTCGCGCAGACGCTGAAGGCAAGAGGCCTGCGCAAGATCCCGATGCTGTTCCAGCACGATCCCTCCGAGCCGATCGGCATCTGGCTCGAATTGAAAGAGGACTGGCGCGGCCTGAAGGCGCGCGGCCGGCTGATCCCGGACGTCGCGCGCGCGCGCGAATTGCTGTCGCTGCTGAAAGCCGGCGCGGTCGACGGATTGTCGATCGGCTATCGCACCGTGCGCGGCCAGATCGATCCGAAGAGCCGGGTGCGGCGATTGTACCAGGTCGATCTCTGGGAAATCTCCATCGTGACCTTCCCGCTGCTGAGCGGCGCGCGGGTCAGCACGGTGAAGCAGGCGCCGCCAAAACTGTCGCGGCTGCGCGAGGCGGCGGAAGCCGAATGGCGTAGCGTTCTGGCGGGGGAAGATGTCGGCGCGCCGCGCGCGCCGCGCGTGCCGCTGGCGTCGCGGCTCGGCGAGCGCGACGGCCGGCGCAATGCGCTGCGCAAGGTGGCGCGCACGGCGATGCGCTGACACCTCCACGAGCAAGTAGCCCGCATGAGCGCAGCGATATGGGGGATGCGGGACCCCGGATATCGCTGCGCTCATCCGGGCTACGCTCGCTATTGCCGCGCAAGCGTTGCAACAACTTCACTCAAATGGAAACGACACGGCGTACGGATCCTTATCCATCGCGCGGACGATGCAGGCAGTGCGGCGCCCGCTACGCCGGCGAACGGCTATCCGGTCGCGCCAATCCAAGCTAGCCTTCACTCGTTGTAAACTTCATTTCGTATCGATTGGAAATCCCATGCAGAAGAAACAGATATGCTTTATCCTTTCCACTGCCGCCCTGGCTTTTATCGCGGCAAGCCCGGCTCACGCGCAGGTGTCGCGCACCTGGGTCTCCGGAGTGGGCGATGACTTCTCCGCCCAATGCGCCCGCACGGCACCCTGCAAGACGTTCGCGGGCGCGATCTCGAAGACGTTGGCCGGAGGCGAAATCAATTGCCTCGATCCGGGCGGCTTCGGCGCGCTGACCATCAACAAATCCATCACCGTCGATTGCCACGACGTGATGGGCCACGTGCTGGTCTCCGGCGGAGCCGGAATAACCATCAACCTCGACTCCGCGGCGAACATGATCGTCCGGCTCCGCAACATCAGCTTCAACGGTCTGCTGACCGGCACCAGGGCGATCTCGATCACCGGAACCACCGGCAACGCGGCCAGCAACGCGGTCAGCATCGAGGACGTCGTGATCGACGGCTTCACCCAGTTCGGCATTATCAACTCCGCCATCGGCGGCCGCATGGTCGTCAAGAACACCATGGTTCGCAACGGTTTCGGAACCGCGGTAGGCATCGCACCGGTGTCGGGCGCTACCACGATCAAGGCGACGCTGGA
Source organism: uncultured Alphaproteobacteria bacterium (assembly GCA_963710045.1). Taxonomy (GTDB): domain Bacteria; phylum Pseudomonadota; class Alphaproteobacteria; order Rhizobiales; family Xanthobacteraceae; genus Bradyrhizobium. Next base: position 90,619 of record CAVPZO010000068.1, read on the forward strand.
AAACGTCACCGCGTTCGACCACAATTTCGGCTTCGCGTTCGGCAACGGCGCCCAGGTTGTCATCAAGAATTCGATTGCCACAGGCAATAGCGCCTCAGGCATCGAGGCGGACCCCAACGCGGTGGTGGCGATCTCGTCGAGCGTCATCTCCGGCAACGGCACCGGCCTCCAGGCTGTCGCCGGTTCCACCATGCGTCTGCGCGACAGCGATGTCACCTTCAACACCATAGGCATCGCCGGCACGGTGCAGTCGCATGTCAACAACAGCTTTATGAACAACGGCGCCGGCGGCGTCATCACTCCCGTTGCCGGCGGCGTCACCAACCCGCAGGGCCTGCAGTAAGGCCTGCTCGCCTCGCGCGCGAGGCGACAGCAGCGGGACCGGGGCATGGCTCTCGGTCCCGCTTTTTTCAGGCAGCCGGTCAGCTTCGACGAGGCGGCGCAAACCCGTGGCGCGACGCGGCGGCGGACCCAGCTAGTTTCCGAACGCGGCGTCGAGCATGCGGGCGAGCCGCACGCCGGCCTGCTGCAGCCGCCGCTTTATGATGGGTTGGTTGGCCTGAACATAGGCATCGTCGATGGTGACGTTTCCGGAGGCGGGGCCGTTACACGATTTTCCCTGCATGGTGCAATATTTGGTGTTAACGGCCTCGGCGATGACAAACGATTCATTCGCCCAGTCTATTGGGTCATCGGAGACGGTCCATTCCGTTATCATTTCCGGCGTGATCGAGTTCGATGAGGTCGGTCGCGGCGTCCGACGCGTCAGTCCCGAGAGTCTTTTCAAGGATACAGGTATCCCAGGTGGAATGCAGTTTTCCCGAGCACTTGCCGTCGACGGTGATATTACCGCCGCCGCGATCATCCTCGAAAGAGACGTGCAGCGGCTGGTGAATGTCGCCAATCCAGTGTCCCAGAAATTTGAGCGCAATCAGTCTGATCCTGGGGCGCTCGGATTTCGACGCAAGCACCTTTGCATCATTCCGGATTGCGGTCAGCAGGCACTTGTCGGCTTGTGGACAGGGGTCGCCCGATGTGAGGCCTTTTGAGTTGCGTGGCAGATTGACGTAATGTTCCGTCCCGCGCGTGTGTGGATTGTCCGGACCCGTGCACGCTTCGGAGAACGTGTCGTATTCGGTGTCGGATCTGACCAACTTTCGAACCGCTGCCCGGGTATCGGCAGCCGCCAATCTAAAAGCGATTTCGCATACTATCTTGTGGCCGGTGTTGCCCCAGGCCCGGGCGTTGCCGGTGAATGCGACAAGCGCCAACGCAATAACCATCAAGTAACGCATCAGATAATCCCTCCTGGTTGAGGGATGGTATCTTACTGTTCGTTAGTTGTAGTGTGAAGGGGCTCTAAGCACCCCAAGATTGCAGGCTGCGGCTCGCCGGACCCGCCGCCGGCTTATCCTTCGAGTCCCTGCGCAAGCGCGCGGCGCCTGCTGCGATAGCCTCTCCCGGAGTCATCCCTGCGAAGGCCAAGGACCCATAACCCCTGGCGTCTGCGGTTTTACACGACGTTGCAACGCGTCCCTTGAATCGAAACGACACGGCGTATGGGTCCCGCCTTCGCAGGGACGACGCGAGTTTGCTTATCACCACATCCCCCATCAACCACAGGAGCACACCAAATGGACTTCGACATCCACGACCGCACCCCCGAAACCAAGGCCGGCATTCCCTCAAGCGACGCGCAGGACGTCTATGACGCGATGATGCGCACGTTCGAGGAATTCAAATCGGAGAACGACGGCCGCCTCAAGGCGATCGAGCAGCGCAAGGGCGATGGTTTGAACGAGGAGAAGCTGGCGCGGATCGACGCCGCGCTCGACGGCCATCAGCAACAGCTTGACGCGATCTCGCTGAACCGCGCGCGCCCCGCGCTGGAGGGCCGCCGCACGGTGCAGGATGCGAGCGCGCGCGAGCACAAATCCGCCTTCGACGATTATGTACGCAGCGGCGAGGCCGCGGGGCTGCGCGCGCTCGAGATGAAGGCGATGTCGATCGCCTCCAATCCGGACGGCGGCTATCTGGTGCCGCCCGAGCTGGAAACCGAGATCGGCCGGCGCCTCGCCAACATCTCGCCGATCCGCGGCCTCGCCTCGGTGCGCGCGATCTCCTCCACGGTCTACAAGAAACCGTTCATGACCGCGGGGCCGGCGACGGGCTGGGTCGGCGAGACCGATCCGCGCACCCAGACTGCGTCGGCGGTGCTCGACCTGCTGTCGTTTCCGGCGATGGAGCTCTACGCCATGCCGGCGGCGACCGCGACGCTGCTGGAGGATTCTTCCGTCAATCTCGACGAATGGCTGGCGGGCGAGGTCGACCAGGTATTCGCCGAGCAGGAAGGCCAGGCCTTCGTCAGCGGCGACGGCGTCAACAAGCCGAAGGGATTTTTGGCGGCGACCACGGTGGCCAACGGTTCCTGGAGCTGGGGCAACATCGGCTATATCGCAAGCGGCGTGGCCGGCGCATTCCCGGCGTCGAACCCGTCCGACGTGCTGGTGGATCTGATCTACGCGGTGCGCGCGGGCTACCGGCAGAACGCCAGCTTCGTGATGAACCGCAAGACCCAGAGCATGGTGCGCAAGTTCAAGGACTCCACCGGCAATTATCTCTGGCAGCCGCCGGCTTCTCCCGGCAACCGCTCCAACCTGATCGGCTTTCCGCTTGCCGATGCTGAGGAGATGCCCGACGTCGCCGCCAATTCGCTCTCGATCGCCTTCGGCGATTTCCGCCGCGGCTACCTGATCGTCGACCGCGCCGGCGTCCGCGTGATCCGCGATCCGTTCACGGCAAAGCCCTACATCCTGTTCTACACCACCAAGCGGGTCGGCGGCGGCGTGCAGGATTTCGACGCGATCAAGCTGTTGAAGTTCGCGGTGAGCTGATGCTCGTGCCCCGGACGCAGCGCAGCGCGTCGTTCTTCACGGCGTGGTGCGCTGCAGAGCCGGGGCCCAGCTTGTTTTACTTAACCGGGGTCCCGGTTCTGCGAAGCGGCATGAAGAATGCCGCATCGCGCCCGGGACACGTGTTGCGGAATCCACCCCATGCCCCCTCCCGACTCCCCCTACCTGCGCCATCAGCGGCAGCGCTGGCTGCGCCATGACGCGCATCTCTGGATCCGCCCCGATGCGGCGCGCTGGGTCAAGCCCGGCTACGATCCCGGCGACATCTATCCGACGCTCAAGCGCAAACCCGACGCGGCACAGGAAGCCGCGTTCGAGGCGGAACTCGCGGCCGAGGTGGCGAAACGCTACCGGCTGCTCGCCGTGCTGCGCGCTGAGGTCGACGAACTCCGGGCCGAGCTGAAGCGGCGGCGGGAGCTCGAGGCCAAATACAGTCCGAGCCAGCCCCGCGTGCCCGCCGGCAATCCGCGCGGCGGGCAATGGACGGATCGCAGCGGCGACGCATCGGCTGCGCGCAGTGGATAGCTCGACGGCTTCGAAACCCCAAGGCATCAACGATCCCCCGGTAACTTCGGACGCCGATCCGGAAGGTGTCAAGCCCGGCGAGCAATATGCCCAGGCCGGTGGCCGCAGGGGCGGCGTCACCGTCCGCATCAATGGACAGACCTATGAGCTGACGCCAGGGCAAGCAGCCCGATTGGATGTTGCGCGCGCCCGGGCGGAAGACGCCACAGCGCGTGTTCGCAAACTCGATCCGGAATGGAAACCGTCTCCAAGTTTCTATTCAAGTCCGGAGGGCCTGATACGGACTTACGAGGCCAGCGCAGCCCAGGCGCAGGCGCGGGTCAATGAACTGACCGGGGGCGGCCGTCCTGTCGATCTGCTCCGACAACGCGAACTCGGCGGACATGCAATCGAGGGTCACGTCAATCGAGTAGTGAAGCCATAGCAGTGCAGGCGCGACGCCTCGCAATTTCCGCTGCGACAGAGGGTCGGGAAGAGCCTTCCAGGGTAGGCTCATTCTCATCGCTGGAGGCCGCAAACAGGCTGGTGAATTCGACCCTTGCGAGAAATCAGGATAAGATCGATCTGGTCACAAGCGGACGGTCGCCGCGCGAGACCCTTAAGGCAGAATACCCGACCATCACCGGCAAGGAGGCTTACGTCCGCAACGCCACGTCGCAGGCGGTCATTCGGGAAACCTACGGGGTTGTCGTGGTGATCGTTCCGGAAGCTCGTGTCCCGAACGGTTATCGCGTTGAGACCGCTTTTCCGGCGAATTTTGGCAGGTGACGATCATGTCCAGATACAAGATGGAAATTTATATGCGGCCGACCGGCGGTGTGATCGGCTACGACTGGAGGATCGAGCAGGATTTCCGTCGTGTGGAGGCCTTTCTCCTCGATCTGCTCGGTCCCGGCGGGCGCGCCGGACGCACGCCCGGCGAGCCGGACTTCTACTATGTGGAAACCGAGCAACAGGAGCAGGCTTTCTTCGAATTTATCCGAACGTTCGAGGTCACGCGCGGCCCGTAGGAAAAAATGGCGGTGCGCGATTCCGCCGGCAGCGATAGCAAGGTCTATCTCGAAATTCGAGAACAACTCGATGCGTTGTTTGCCTTGCAGAGGAAACTGAAGGTAAAGCGGGAAGATTGATCGCGCTCTGCGGCACTGCGATTTTTCCGCGACCAATCGATCGGCCACAACTTTCCTGACGTTGTCCTGACCCATCTTCGATGTTTGAACAGGGGCAATGCGGAATGAGTTTGTCCGAGGATGTCCATGAAAGACCCGGCGGCTGTTCCTCGGGATGAGCCAAGGATGGCCGCCGACTTCATGGTCGAGGTATGGAACGGATCGTTTACGGACGTCGAGGCAGCCAACAGACACGTCGGCGCCACACTGCTGCGAAACCGGGCGGATGAGCGGCCAGCGTAATCCGCCACCTTTCTCCACCCGCTAGTTGGCGGTGAGGCGTTCCCCCGACGCAGCGCAACGCGCCGCTTCTTTTACGGCGTGGTGCGCTGCAGAGCCGGGGCCCAGCTTGTTTTACTTAACCGGGGTCCCGGTTCTGCGAAGCGGCATGAAGAATGCCGCATCGCGCCCGGGACACGTGTTGCGGAATCCACCCCATGCCCCCTCCCGACTCCCCCTACCTGCGCCATCAGCGGCAGCGCTGGCTGCGCCATGACGCGCATCTCTGGATCCGCCCCGATGCGGCGCGCTGGGTCAAGCCCGGCTACGATCCCGGCGACATCTATCCGACGCTCAAGCGCAAACCCGACGCGGCACAGGAAGCCGCGTTCGAGGCGGAACTCGCGGCCGAGGTGGCGAAAGGCTACCGGCTGCTCGCCGTGCTGCGCGCTGAGGTCGACGAGCTCCGGGCCGAGCTGAAGCGGCGGCGGGAGCTGGAGGCAAAATACAGCCCGAGCCAGCCGCGCGTGCCCGCCGGCAATCCGCGCGGCGGGCAATGGACGGATGGCGGCGGAGGCGGGGGCACGGTTACGAGCCCGAGCCAGGAGACGGGCCAGGGCACAGCCACCAGTCTCGCGCAGCCGATGGGCGATGTCGGTATCGGCGACGTCATCAGGTCGAGCGAACTCAGCGATCTGTTTCGGATCAAGCCGGACGAACCGCGCACGGATGCCGGGAATCGTTCGGACTCTATCGGAAAAATTGCGGCGTCCGATAACCCGCGGTTTTACACCCCCGTCCTAGAGGAGGAAGACGACAACGGCGGCCATACGCTGCGAAGACATACGGACAGGACAGAAAGCTCCCTCATTGACTGGCTCAACGCTAAATGGCAGCGCAGACAAGTCGGCAATCTGGAGATCACGGAATATCCCATAGCCGAAGGCATATTTCGGTCGCGCGAAGAAGCCAACGACCTTGTCAATCAGGTGCTCAAACGGAACACCGACACGGTCGACCAGGTTGCCGCGGGCAAGATCCCGAGGGCCAAACTCCAGGAACGGTTCGGATTTGTAACAGGGCGGGAGGCCTACAGACCGAACGGCGACTCCGACCCTTACATCCGCGACACCTATAGCGTTCGTGTCGTCATCAGGCATGACAAGCGCTCGTGGCGTGGCTACAGGGTGCAAACGGCATTTCCGGTCAACGATTGATAGACGAGGCGAGAGGAGCTTCGCATGAAGATTCCATACGAGTTCGAACAATTTGTAGGGTGCATCTATCCCGGGATTCCGCGTGAATCCGAATCGCTGGAAGGTCTGGCGGCGGCGGCGCTCGATGACTGGGGTGCCCATGAACGCCGTGTGGTACTGGCATTCCTGAGTGAACTGCTGGACGGCGGCCACCCCGATTCGGATCTGGAATACGCATGGAATGTACAATCGCCGAGCTACAATTTCAGCGCCGGCGGCCACCGGGTGTTTTTCGAAATCGTCCGCCGCCAGATCATCGCCGACAAGGATCGAAAGCTCGGGTGAGTGTGGCCGCGCTCATGGCGCGGCCCAGCATGGTGTTCATGCTTTCAGCTGCGCGAACAAGAGCGAGGCGCAACTTTGCGTCTATTGCGCCCGGTCTGCCGCGATGATGACCTGCTGCGGCGATGCGGAAGCAGTCGAAACGGCGGAGGGAGTTGAAGCGGCGCAAGCGGCTGAAGATGCGGGCGCCGCTAAAGCCCAATCTCCGGATGACGATCTATAACGACAGCAACGGTATCCAAACCTACGCCGCCTGGAAGACCGAGGAGCACTATCAAGCGGTCGCCGCATTCTTCAAAAAGCTGCTGGGCAAGACCGGGATCATGCAGGGCGATCCCGGGAAACCGGATTTCGTTTTCGTTGAAATCCAGGAACAGATAGATGCGTTCTGGAACTTCGCAGCCGCGTTGACGCGTCTGGGCTACGCCGACTAGTCATTTCGGAGAAAAACATGACGGTTATTCCCGACGAGTTTCTCCGGCTGGCGCAAGCCTTCCATCAGGATAGCAGGATCGGCGTGGCCAATGAACAGGAATGGATCGCGACCAGGTTGACCTATCTTGATTCCGCGCAGCGTCGCGTCGTCAAGACGTTTCTCACCGAGTTGCTGATTGATTGTCACGATGATGCCAAACTGCAGCAGCTGTGGAATGACACGGATACGGATTTTTACATCGTCGGCGATCAAGCCGGGCGACACTTCCTGACGCTGATAAGTGATTCAATTCAATAGCGGGTAGCCCGCATGAGCGCAGCGACATGCGGGGAGACAAGTGAACCCGGATGTCGCTGCGCTCATCCGGGCTACGACATCGCGCTGACCTAAAGCGCCGCGCCCCACGCCTTCGCCGTCCGCAAGATCCACTCCCGGTACAGCGTCAGCGGGGTGACGCCGGTGAGGCCGCCGCAGCCGTCGGTGTTGTTCGGCCCCGTCGACCAGCTCACCACGCCGGTGATCACCGCGCGGCCGCCTTGCATCTCGAAGGCCGGCGCACCGGAATCGCCGGTGCAGGCGCCAAGGCCGTCGCGGGTGTTGTTGGTCAGGGGATCGGCGAGGCGGATTTGCAGCGTACCGGGCTTTCCGGTGACGCTGAGGTCGGCGGCGCGGATGGTGCCGCCGCTTTTGCCGTCGCCGCGCCGGGTGACGCCGACGCCGGCGATGGTGAGGCGCGCGCCGACCGCGATCGGGATTACCGGCGAACCGAGCGGCGCGGGCGCCTTGCCTGGCGGCAGGGGAGCGGTGAGCTGCAGCAGCGCCACGTCGGCCGAGGCGCGGTGCGCCAGGATAGCTTGCACGTTGAATTGCGGATGCGACGCGATGCGCCTGATATCGAGCAGCCGCGGCGGCGTCTCGCCGGGAATAATGACCTTGTAGTCCGCGCCGGGCAGCACGCAATGCGCCGCGGTCAGCACCAGATCCTGCGCGATCAGGCTGCCGGTGCAGAAGCTGCCGCGCGAGCCGATGATGGTGACGACCGCGCGCGAGATGTTTTCCGCAGGCCCCCCGCCGCCGCCGACGAGTGCGCAGGCGGGGTGGGTGAGGAGCGCGAAGGCGAGGGCGAGAAGCAGGCGCTGAATCATTTGGGGATGTGAGCCGGTGTGGCGGGACGCTGTCAACACAGACCTCGTGTCCCGGGTGCGATGCCATAAGCGCGTTTACGCGCGTCTTCGACGCGCTATGGCGTAGCTCTTGCGAAGCGCTGCTTCGCAGAACCGGGACCCCGGTTTCGTCAAGTAACCGGGACCCCGGCTCTGCAGCGCACCGCTCCGCAAGTGCTGCGCGCTGCGCTGCGTCCGGGGAACGCAAGAGGAGTTATCCCATGTCCGCCATCCTGCTGATCCCGCCATCCGCCGAGCCATGGCCGGTGGCGGAGGCGAAACATTTCCTCCGCGTCGAGCATGACGATGACGACGCCGTGATCGCGGCGCTGATCGCAGCCGCGCGCGGTCATGTCGAGGCGCTGACGCGGCGCGCGCTGCTGCTGCAGCGCTGGCGCTTCGTGCTGGATGCGTGGCCGGCGAACGGACGCCTGAGCCTGCGCATGGGGCCGCTGCGCAGCGTGATCGCGGCGCGGGTGTTCGATGCGGCGGGCAACGCCCACAGTATCGACGTCGAAACGTTTGTGGTCGACGCCGCGGCCGATATCGTGGCGTCGCCATACTGGTCGCTGCCGCTGCCGGGCCGCCTCACCGCCGGCATCGAGCTCGACGCCGAGCTTGGTTACGGCGCCGCTGCTTCCGACGTGCCGGATGCGCTGCGCCATGCCATCCGCATGCTGGTGGCGCACTGGTATGACAACCGCGGCCTCGCCGCGATCGGCGCCAGTGCCGCGATGCTGCCGGGCGGGCTCGGCGCGCTGATCGCGCCGTACCGGGTGCTGTCGCTATGATCGATCCCGGCCGATTGAAGACCCGGCTCGCGATCGAGGCGCCGGCCGAGACCGCTGACGGGCAGGGCGGCGTGGCGCGTTCCTATACGACGATGGCCGTGGTGTGGGCAGCGGTGACGCCAGTGGCCGCGCGCGGCGGCGGCGCCGGCGTCGAAGCCGATGCCGAAGGTGCTGTCGTGAAATACCGCATCCTCCTGCGCAGCAATTTTGTCCTGACCCTGCAGCATCGCCTGGTCGACGGCGCGCGCATCTACCGCATCGCTGCGATCCGCGACCATGACGACCGCCGCTTCATCGCGATCGATGCGGAGCTGAGGGTGGAGTGAGGCTCTCTCGTCGTCCCCGCGAAGGCGGGGACCCATACGCCGTGTCGCCTCGTTTTGGCACCGGGGCAGAGGCCTGCTGCAACCATCGACGCCAGGGGTTATGGGTCCCCGCCTTCGCGGGGACGACGCCATCAATTGTCGCGAGGAATTGCTTATGCCATCCGCCCATGTCGCACTCCGCTCCGCCATCCATGACGCGCTGGTCGCCGACACCGCGCTTGCCGCCGCCCTTGGCGGCGCCCATGTCTATGACGAGCCGCCGCGCAATGCGGCGTTTCCCTATGTCACGCTCGGCGAGGCGCGCATCGTCGATGCTTCCGCCGACGGCGGCCCGGCCCAGGAGCATCAGCTGACGCTGCATGCCTGGTCGCGGCAGGGCGGCCACAAGCAGGCCCATGTCATCACCGGCGCGCTGCTGCAAGCACTCGACGATGCGCCGCTCGCGCCGGATGGACACCGGCTGGTGAATTTACGGTTTTCCATCGCCGACATCAGGCGCGAATCCGACGGGCGCACCTATCACGCGCTGGTGCGGTTTCGCGCCGTCACCGAACCCGCAAGTTAAGGAGCAGCCGATGGGCGCGCAAAAAGGCAAGGACCTTCTGCTCAAGATCGACGGCGGCGCCGGCTTCGTCACGGTGGCGGGCCTGCGCAGCCGCAGGATCGCCTTCAATGCCGAGCTGGTCGACATCACGCATGCGGAGTCGGCGGATCGCTGGCGCGAACTCTTGGCCGGCGCCGGCGTCAAGCGCGCCTCGATCTCGGGGCGCGGCCTGTTCAAGGACGCCAGCTCCGACGCGCTGGTGCGGCAGGCGTTCTTCGACGGCGCGGTCAATCATGCCCAGGTGATTGTGCCGGATTTTGGCACCATCGAAGGCCTGTTCCAGATTTCCAGCCTGGAATTTGCCGGCGAGCACAATGGCGAAGTGACGTTCGACCTCGCGCTGGAGTCGGCGGGGGCGCTGACGTTTACGGCTATGTGAGCTTCGGCTGATTTACGAGGATTTGGAGCCCGTCACCCGGTTCCAGATCGCGACGGCGGCAATGCACGTCACGAAACCGAACAGCGCGCACAGCGCGACGATGCCGCTCTCGATTTCGACCCGCGGATATATTTTCGAAAACAGCACGCCATAGATGATCGCAACCACGGTGGCGAACAGGGACAGAACAGCGCCGAATTTCATCGCAGCACCTATTTCTTGTCGTCTTTCTTGTCGTCCTTCTTGTCGTCGCCGCCGCTGGCCGAGCGCACGATGTCGGCGATCGCTTTCTGGACCGGGCTGACCCAGTCGGCGGCGGTGAGCGCGACCTGCAGGATATTCAATCGCATGGTGTGAATCTTCGCCTGATCGCTGATGTCCTCCCGCTTCACCTGCGCCTGGAACGCGGCCAGCAATTCGCCGAATGCGCGTTCGTGAACGTCGCTGAGATCGACGAACAGGAAGGGCGGCGGCACCGGCTCGATCTTGCTGGCGGGCGAAGCGTAGGTGAAGATGTAGGGACCTCTCGACAGGTCGCCATTGCACAGATCCAGCACGCTCGGATCCGGCGGGTTGCAGACGTGGTCGAGCAAGGCGCGCGCCATTTTGTAGTCGTAAAAGGATGTCGTGTACTCGGCGCCGAGCCTGGCGGCGTTGCGGCCCGGTTTCCGCAGCATCGCCATGAAATCGGCTTCCTTGTCCCGGCGCAGCGGGATGTAAAAGATATTCGCCTGCGCGGGCGCGGCGCTGGTGTCGCCGATGGAGGGAATTTCCTTGAACACCTCGCTGAGAAAGCGCGCGGCGCGGCTCGAGTCGGATGGCAGGATGGCGTAGGAGTACAGCCCGTAGCCGTCCGCTTCCTTGCCGGGTTCGGCCAGGTGGCTGTAGCCGGTTTCCAGAATGCGTGGCCGAGCGGTCGACACCGGTCTTTGCGAACCGGGAGACGGCGCGGCGACTGGACGCCGAGCCGCGGTTGGCGCTGGCGCGGCCGCTGGACGTGGAACCGCGGCTGGACGTGGCGCGGCGATTGGACCGGGTGCTGCGGCTGGACGTGGAGCGACGCGGAGCCTGGCACCGGATCCACCGGATGATGGCGCCGGAGACACCCTGGCCGATGGCGCGGGAGCAAGGCCCGGATCGGCGCGAACGGAGGCCGGAGACCTTTGATACTGGCTTCTCCAGCGCTCGAACCGGGCGCGCTCCGCGCGCTTGCGCGCCTCGCAGGCAGTGTCGGGAACGCAGGAAGTGGCGGTCCGTATGCACGGACAGTCAATCGCAGCGACAGCGTCGGTCGCGGCGGCGCCAGCCAGGATATGCAGGCCGATCACGAGCAAACCGGCTGCAATTGCCGAGCGGAGCAGAGGCATGGTTTTCCCCCACGAACCGAACTAATGCGGCGATCATAGGATGAAGCAATCGATCAGCGCAACTGGAGTCGTCGGGCGCGCCGAGGTTTACCGCGGGTTGATTGTCGTCCCCGCGAAGGCGGGGACCCACCCCTGGCGTTGGTGATTACCGAACAAGCGTTGCAACGCCTTCGTTCAAATGGATACGGCACGGCGTACGGGTCCCCGCCTTCGCGCGGACGACGAAGAGGATTTTTCCATGCCCAACAAACATCGCGGCGAGATCGAGGCCGAGATCGGCGGCGACCGGCGCACCCTGGTGCTGACGCTGGGGGCGCTGGCGGAGCTGGAGTCCGCATTCGGCGCGGACGATCTGGTGGCGCTGGCCGAACGTTTCGGCTCCGGGCGAATGTCCGCGCGCGACCTGGTGCGCATCATCGCCGCGGGTCTGCGCGGCGCCGGCGAGACGATCAGCGACGACGAGGTGGCGGCGATGACGGTGGACGGCGGTGCTGCCGGCTATGTGCGGATCGCGGCCGAACTGATCGCCGCCACCTTCGAAGACACCTCGGCGCCGGCGGCATGAAAAAACCGTTTCCATGGGCCGAAGCGATGCAGTTTGGGTTCGGCGTGCTGCATTTGTCGTCGGAAGCGTTCTGGCGGATGACGCCGCGCGAACTGGCGTATGCCATCGCCGCGGTGCGCGGCCGCGCGCCGGCGCCGATCGAACGCGGGGATTTCGATGCGCTGATGAATGCGTTTCCGGATGGTCCAGCCGTCATTGCGAGCGAAGCGAAGCAATCCAGAGAGACGAGCGCAGACTTGATTGCTTCGTCGCTTCGCTCCTCGCAATGACGTGGATAGAATGAGGCTATCATGACTGACAGCACCGATCTGTTGTCGGCATCGAGTACGCTCGACGGCCTGACGCTGAAAACAAAAGACCTCACCGCCAGCGCCAGCGGATTCGCGCGCGCGATGAGCCAGGCGTTTTCCGCTTCGGTCACCGGCGGCAAGCAGTTCGATGACGTCTTGAAGTCGCTGGGCTTGCGGATCTCCGATCTCGCGGTGCGCCTCGCCTTCAAGCCGCTGGAGAAATCGCTCGCCAGCGGCATCGAGAGCCTGCTGTCGGGATTGAGCGGAATCGGCGGCGGCGCGGCAAAAAAGGTCGAGGCAGCGTCGGGCGCAATCAAACCGTTCGCGGCCGGCGGCGTGATCGGCACGCCGAGCTACTTTCCGCTCAGCAATGGCGGCGTCGGTCTCGCCGGCGAGGCCGGACCGGAAGCGATCATGCCGCTCAAGCGCGGCGCCGACGGGCGGCTCGGCGTGTCCGGCAGCGGCGGCAACACCATCAACATCCAGATCGCCACCCCCGACCTCGACAATTTCCGCCGCTCCGAAAGTTACATCACCGGGCAAATCGCGCGCGCGGTGGCACGGGGGCAGCGCAGTTTGTGAACTCCGTCGTCCCCGCGAACGCGGGGACCCATACGCCGTGTCGTTTCAGTTTGAGCGAAGGCGTTGCAACGTTGGTGAGCAATCACGAACGCGTGGGGTTATGGGTCCCCGCCTTCGCGGGGACGACGTATTGCGGAAACCACCATGTCCTTCCACGAAATCCTGTTCCCGCTCGATATCGCGCTGCGCAGCGCGGGCGGGCCGCAGCGGCGCACCGAGCTGGTGACCTTCGGCTCGGGCCGCGAGCAACGCAATGCGCGCTGGGCGGATTCGCGGCGCCGCTATGACGCCGGCTACGGCGTCAAGACGCTGGAGGCGCTGCAGGCGGTGGTGGCGTTCTTCGAGGAGCGCCGCGGCCAGCTGCATGGCTTTCGCTGGCGCGACCGGCTCGATCATTCCAGCGCAGCACCAGGCGCGCCGGTCTCGCCGCTGGACCAGGGCATCGGCATCGGCGACGGCGCAACCGCGGCGTTTCAACTGGTGAAGACCTACGGCGCGGGCTTTGCGCCCTATGCGCGCGAGATCAAGAAACCTGTGATGGGCAGCGTGCGTGTCGCGGTCGCGGGCGTTGAGCTCGCCGGCTCGGCGTTCAACTGCGATGCGACGAGCGGTGCCGTCACGTTTCTCAGCGGCCATATTCCGCCGGCGGGTGCGGCGATCACCGCAGGCTTTCTGTTCGACGTGCCGGTGCGGTTCGACACCGACTATCTCGAAGTCGATCTCTCGGCCTTCGCGGCGGGCGCGATCCCGAAGATTCCGCTGGTGGAGATACGGGTGTGAACACCCGCGGCGGTTATTGCCGTGCTTGACCTGCTCTCCATGACGTCCGTGTCTTGATTGGACCACCCCTCATGTCCTACCCCGACGACCCCTACCTGCGCCATCAGCGGCAGCGATGGCTGCGCCACGACGCGCATTTATGGATTCGCCCCGATGCGGCGCGCTGGGTGAAGCCCGGCTTCGACCCGGCCGACATCTATCCAACGCTGGCGCGCAAAAAGGACGCGGCACAAGCCGCCGCCTTCGAGGCAGAGGTCGCCGCAGGCTACCGCCTGCTTGCCGTGTTGCGCGAAGAGGTGGCCGAGCTAAGAGCCGAACTGGCGCGGCGCCGCGCGGCCGATCGGAACGAGAGCAAATACAGTCCCTCGCAACCGCGCGTGCCGCGAGGCAATCCGGATGGCGGGCAATGGACCGATGGGGGCCACGGCGAGTCGCACGCTGAACCCGGCGGACGATGAAAACCGCAAGCCGGGGATCGACGACCCGCGCGTAATTTCCGACTCCGATCCCGCATCCGTCAGGGCAGGCGATCGATATGCACAAGGCAACCGGCGCGGCGGCGGCACCGTCCGAATCAATGGACAGACCTATGAACTGACGCCGGGGCAAGCAACCCGCCTGACCCTCGCGCAGGCCCGCGCCGAAGCCGCCGCCGCGCGGGTCCGCAAGATCGATCCGGAATGGAAGCCGTCTCCAAGCTTCTACCAGAGTCCGGACGGACTGATCCGCAAGTATGAATCCGATGCCGCACAGGCGCAGGCGCGGATCAACGAACTTGCCCGTGCGCGACGAGCCGATCTGCTTGAGGCAGAGCAGCGCGGCGGACATGCGATCGACGAACATGCCGACAGGACCTATGACTATCTCAAATCCCGCGCCCGCGACGAGGCCCGAAGAACTCTGGAAAGGGGCGATACCTTCGACGGTCGCAGCGTCGGATCATTCACGTCAATTCAATCGGCAAACCGCCTGGTCAACTCGACGATTTCGGATAACCAGGATAGGATCGATCAGGGAATACGCAATGGCGAGACCAGAATTCTGATCAGCAAGAGCTTCAAATCTCCGACCGGCTATGAGGCTTACCTGGCGCGGGCGCATGCCGAGCCGGTTATACGCAACACATTCGGCGTCGAAGTTCTATCCGGCCCGATCCTGGATCGACCACAGGCTGGCGTGTCCACACCGCCTATCCGGTAAGGTGAGATCATGACCGACAACGAGAAATTCATCCTTAAGATCTATCACAAGGGCGTTGTAAGCAGGGTGCCTGTGCACGGCAGGAAACGCTTTCTGCTGGAACGGTCGTTTCTCGATGACATCATGGATCAGGAATTCGGAGGCACTATCGACAAGACGCGACCGATCGGTGATCCATCACGGGATTTCTTCGAGGTGAATGACGAACAGTTCGACGCTTACCTCACATTCAGGCAGCGGATGAAACGCGAATTTGGTTAGCCGGAAAGTCTGCACGTAGGACCATTTTTCCGCGACCTAGCGATCGAACACAACTTTCGCGACGGCTCGTAAGGTTGAGAGACCTAAATCACCATGCGTTTCATCCCCTCCGCCCTGCAAACGAAACTCAACTCCGGCGTCACCACGCTGGCGCGGTGCTGGAAGCTGTTGCGGCGCGATGGGGTGGTGATGGGGTTTACTGATCACGACCGCGACCTTGTGGTCGGCGGCGTGACGTTTCACGCCGGCACCGGGTTTTCCTCGTCCGAAGCGGCTGATCGCTTCGGTCTCTCGGTGGACGGCGCGGAAATCTCCGGCGCGCTTGCGGACGATTCGCTTAGCGACGCCGACCTCGCCGCCGGACGCTATGACGCCGCGCTTGTCGAGACCTGGCTGGTGGACTGGAGCGATCCATCGCTAAAAGTGCTGACCGCGCGGGGCACGCTCGGCGAAGTCCGGCGCGAGGGGCAGGCGTTCGTCGCCGAACTGCGCGGGCTCGCGGATCTGTTGTCGCAGGAGAGCGGCCGGCTCTACACCGCCAGATGCGGCGCCGATCTCGGCGACGCAAGATGCAAGGTCGATCGGACCAACCCGGCGCTGCGTGGCACCGGCGCGGTCAACGTGGTGGAGGGCACCTCGATCTTTGTCGCCACCGGCCTCGATGGGTTTGCCGACGGATGGTTTTCGCTGGGCCGTCTGCTCTGGAGCTGCGGCGCCAATGCGGGCCTGTCGATCGAGGTAAAAGAGCATCGTCTCGCCGCCGGCCAGGCGCGGCTGACGCTGTGGCAGGCGATGCCGGAGCCAATCGCGACCGGCGACACGTTCACGGTAACCGCGGGCTGCGACAAAAGCTTTGCCACCTGCCGCGCCCGCTTCGCCAACACCGACAACTTTCGCGGCTTTCCGCAAATCCCCGGCAACGATTTCCTGATCGCTTCGCCGGTGCAGGGCGCGCCGGGGAATAACGGATTGTCGCTATCGCCGCCGGTGCTGGGCGGGTAGGGCGAGGTTGTGCGTGCCCCGGACGCAGCGCAGCGCGTAGCCCTTCGCGGAGCGGTGCGCTGCAGAGCCGGGGTCCAGCTTGTTTGCGACTCGAAGAAACCGGGTCCCGGTTCTGCGAAGCAGCGCTGAAGAAGCGCTGCATCGCGCCCGGGACACAGGGCTATCCCGATGAGCACACCTCTCACCCGCGCCGCCATCGTCGCCGAGGCGCGCGCGTGGATCGGCACGCGCTATTGCCATCAGGCGTCATGCAGGGACGTCGGCTGCGATTGTCTCGGGCTGGTGCGCGGGGTGTGGCGTGCCTGCGTTGGTGATGAGCCGGAGACGCCGCCGCCTTATGCGCCGGATTGGGCCGAGGCGACGGGTGCAGAGTCGCTCGCCGACGCCGCGCTGCGTCATCTCATTCCCGTCGCGTGCGAAAATTTCGCCGCGGGAGACGTGTTGCTGTTCCGCTGGCGCGACGGGTATGTCGCCAAGCATGTCGCCATCGCGGCGAGCCAGACCACAATGATCCACGCCCATGACGGTGCGTCGGTCTGTGAAGTCGCGATCGCGCCGTGGTGGCGGCGGCGGCTGGCTTTCGCGTTTGCCTTTCCCGGCGTGACGAAGCCGTAGGGTGGGCAAAGGCGCGCTTGCGCCGTGCCCACCAATTCAACGCCGTCATCCTGAGGAGCGGTCACTGGGCCGCGTCTCGAAGGATGGCCGCGCGTCGTGGCCCATCCTTCGAGACGCCGCGCAAGCGCGCGGCTCCTCAGGATGACGGCGGTGTGTATCTCTGGAGTGGAAATCATGGCAGCTCTCGTTCTCTCCGTCGCGGGCGCCGCGGCCGGCGCCGTGTTCGGCCCGGCCGGCGCCATTGCGGGAAGGATCGCGGGCGCGCTGGTCGGCAATATCATCGACAAAAAACTGTTCGGGCCGGGCGACCAGAATGTGGTGGGGCCGCGGCTGGCCGATCTCGACGTGATGGCCTCGACGGAGGGCGCGCCGATCCCGCGGGTGTATGGCCGCGCGCGGCTGGCGGGGCAGGTGATCTGGGCGACGCAGCTGGAGGAAATGGTGTCGAGCAGCACGTCGTCCTCGTCGGGCGGCAAGGGCCATCTGGTCTCGGGGCCGCGCACGACCACCACGACCTATTCCTATTTCGGCAATTTCGCGGTGGGCTTAAGCGAAGGCGTGATCGGCGGCGTCGGGCGGATCTGGGCCGACGGCAAGCCGCTCGACCTCACCGGCAAGACCATCCGCGTCCATCGCGGCACCGAGGAGCAGGCGCCGGACGACTTGATCGTCGCCAAGGAAGGCGCCGACAATTCGCCGGCCTATCGCGGGCTGGCCTATGTGGTGTTCGAGCGGCTGCCGCTGGCCGATTTCGGCAACCGCATTCCGCAATTGTCGTTCGAGATCATCCGCCCGGTCGGAGCGCTCGAACGCATGGTGCGCGCGGTGACGCTGATCCCCGGCACCACCGAATTCGGCTATGAGCCATCCGCCATCGTGAGCGTTCTCGCGCCAGGTACGTCCGCGCAGGAGAATCGCCACGTGTCGAGCGCGGCCTCGGATGTACAGGCCGCGCTCGACGATCTCAGGGACGTGTGCCCCAATCTCGAACGTGTCGCGCTGGTGGTGGCGTGGTTCGGCACGGACCTGCGCTGCGGGCATTGCACGCTGCAGCCCGGCGTCGAGGTTTCCGTGAAAGGCATCGCCGGCGCGGCATGGTCGGTCGACGGCGTGACGCGGCCGGGCGCGTATCTGGTGTCGCAGGCCGGCGGACGCCCGGCGTTCGGTGGCACGCCGTCCGATTTGAGCGTCGTGCACCTGATCGCGGAGCTTAAAGCGCGCGGGTTGAAGATCACCTTCTATCCGTTCGTGGTGATGGATATTCCCGCCGGCAATGCGCTGCCCGATCCGTGGACTGGAGCGGCGTCGCAGCCGGCCTATCCCTGGCGCGGCCGCATTACCTGCGATCCGGCGCCGGGGCAGCCGGGTTCGCCGCAGGGCACGGCAGCGGCGGCCGCGCAGGTGGCGGATTTCTTTTCCGGGGGCACGTGGAATTATCGCCGCATGATTTTGCACTATGCGAATCTGGTTGCCGCTGTGGGCGGTGTCGATGCGTTCCTGATCGGCTCGGAATTGAAGGCGCTGACCCGGGTGCGCTCCGGCGCCGGCGTGTATCCGGCGGTGGATGCGCTGGTGACGCTGGCGGCGGATGTGAAGGCGATCGTCGGTTCGCCCACACTTGTTACTTATGGCGCCGATTGGACCGAGTACGGCGCCGACGTGGTCGATGCATCGCAGGTGCGGTTTCCGCTGGATGCGCTGTGGGCATCGCCGGCGATCGGCGCGGTCGGCATCGACACTTACGCGTCGCTGGCCGACTGGCGCGACGAGGCGGGGCATCTCGATTCGCTTGTTGCGTCGTCGACCTATGACCTCGATTACCTCGGCGGCAACGTACGCGGTGGCGAGGGTTATGACTGGTACTATGCCGATGACGCCGCGCGCGCGGCGCAGACCCGCGCCGATATCACCGACGCCCTGGGAAAACCCTGGACCTTTCGCGTCAAGGATTTCTGGAGCTGGTGGTCCAACCTGCATTATGAGCGCGTCGCTCATGCGGAGCTGATCACGCCGACCCCGTGGATTCCGCGTTCAAAGCCGATCTGGTTCACCGAAGCCGGCTGCCCCGCGGTCGACAAGGGCGCCAACCAGCCCAGCGTGTTTCCCGATCCAAAATCCTCGGAAAGCCACCTGCCGTATTTTTCCAACGGACAGCGCGACGATCTGATTCAACGCCGCGCGCTCGAAGCTTTCCTCGGCACGTTCGATCCGGCATTCGGCGCCGACGACGCGTACAATCCGGTGTCGCCGCTGTATGGCGGGCGCATGGTCGAGGTCTCCGCGATCCATCTGTGGAGCTGGGATGCGCGGCCATATCCGGTGTTTCCCGCCGCATCCGATATCTGGAGCGACGGGCCGAACTGGCAGACCGGGCACTGGCTCACCGGGCGGCTCGGGGCTGCGCCGCTGGATGCGCTGGTTGGCACGCTGCTCGCTGACGCCGGCGTCGATGGCGTCGATACGTCGGCGTTGCGCGACGGCTGCGACGGCTATGTGGTGGACAGGCCGATGTCGCCGCGCGCGATGATCGAGCCGCTGGCGATGGCCTATGCGTTCGACGCCACCGCGGCGGATGGCACGCTGCGCTTCATCCAGCGCGGCGGTGCGCCGGTAGCGGAAATTCTGGAGGACGATCTGGTGTTGCCGGACTCCGGCACGGTGGCGCGATTGACGCGGGCGCAGGAAACCGAACTGCCGCGCGAGGCCAGCTTTGGTTTCACCGACGCGGTCGCGGATTATCGCCGCTCGGCGGTGACCTCGCGAAAACTGGTGGGTGGTGCCGCGCGTACCCTGCATTCCGACCTTGCCGTGATCACCAACGACGCCGCGGCGACCCGGCGCGCCGAAATCTGGCTGCAGGATCTGTGGGCAGGACGCGAGAGCGCCGAGTTCGCGCTGGGCATCGACCGGCTGGCGCTGGCGCCCGGCGACGTCATCGCGCTCACACTCGGCGACCGGCGGCGGCTGTTCGAGATCGGCGATCTGATCGACACCGAACTGCGCCAGGTCAAGGCGCGCAGCATCGATCCGGAAGTGTTTTCGGTGCCGCTATTGGCGCCGCGCAAAAAAGTGCCGGCGATTCCGGCGGCGCTCGGGCCCGCCCAGGTGACGGTACTGGATTTGCCGGCGCTCGATGCATCGGCGCCGGTTGTTCTGACGCGGCTGGCGATCACGGCCAATCCGTGGCCGGGCTCGGTGGCGATCTGGAAATCATCGGATGGCGCGAGCTTTGAAGTCGCCGCGGTGGCGGCGGCGCCATGCGTGATCGGCGAGACGCTGGATGCCTTGCCGGCGGGGCCGACCGCGCGCTGGGATCGCGGCAATTCGGTGCGCGTAAAATTGTATGGCGGCGCGCTGGCCTCGATCTCGGATGCCCGCGTGCTGGAAGGCGGCAACGCCGCGGCGGTGCGCAACGCCGATGGGGATTGGGAGATTCTGCAGTTCGCCAACGCCGAACTGGTCGACGGCCAGACCTACATGTTGTCGCGGCTGCTGCGCGGGCAGGCGGGCAGCGAAGTTGCGATGGCGGATCCATTGCCGGCGGGCGCGCCGTTCGTCGTGCTCGGCGCGCATATGGTGCCGATCGCACCTGGGCTGGACGCGCTGGCGCGGCCGATGCAGTTGCGCATCGTCGCTTCCGGGCGCAATCACGACGACCCTGTGGCGGTGGCGCTGACGGTGACGCCCGGCGGCACCGCGCTAAAGCCGCTGGCGCCGGTGCACCTCGCCGCGCATCGCGCCGGCGACGGCATCCACATCTCATGGGTGAGGCGCACCCGCATCGACGGCGACGGATGGGGCGTCGAGGTGCCGCTCGGTGAGGAGAGTGAGGCGTATGTGGTGGAGATTGTTTCCGGCGGATTGGTAGTGCGCTCGATCGCAAGCGCGTCGCCGCAGGCGCTGTATGCGGGAGCGGATGAGCTGGCGGATTTCGGCACGGTGCAAGCGAGCTTGCATGTTCGCGTCGTGCAGATTTCGGCGACGGTGGGCAGGGGATATGCGGCGGACGTTACGCTTGCGGTTTGACTGCAATTAGATGCGCGAGAGATTACTGCTTTTCGCTCTCGAGGGTACGCCGCGAGCTTTCGTCCACCGCAGCGCTTGCGTTCCTGACGGCCTTGGCGAAAGCTTCAAGCGCCTCAATATGCGATTTGAGTCGTTCACGTTCCGCTTCAGACAGTTCGGATAGCGCAAGGGCTGACCCGGCAGTTTCGCGCGCCGCATCGGCCTGTGTCTGCTTTACCTGTTTTTCGGCTGCCCTGTTGTCGAAATAGTTGACCACCAGGAGGAAGAGCCCCACGACCACGGGTGCAGAAAAGGAAGCTGTGATCAGCAATGCCTGGAACCGTGTCATTCCGCGTCCTCAAGCTCATTCAGAAATGCCCTGCCGAGAGCGACTAATAGAGCCGCGGCCACGATCGATCCAAGCAGGGTGAACCCTAATGCGTCAAAACTTTGTCTCGCCTTTTCCAGATCGAAAATAGCCGTGGCGACAGGGGTGAAGATGCCTATGGCGACGCTGGCAGCAGATACTCCGTTGCACCACAAGGCGGCAAGCTTACGCTTTTCATTGCGCTGTGGTCGCTTCGAGATTCATCCGCTAAAGCCCGACTTTCTCCAAATCTAACCTTGCTGGTTGCCGCCGCGCAATGTCGCCGTTCCCGTGCACTTGATTGCCTCGCGCAGCATCGCGAGCAAACGGATCACACATATGACCGACACACCAAACCTCGGCCTGCCCTTCATCGAGGGCAGCCAGGCGCAGAAGCATGTCACGCATAACGAGGCGTTGCGGATTCTCGATGCGGCGATTCAGATCGCGGTAGAGGATTTGACGCGGACGGCGCCGCCGTCGTCGCCGGCCGAGGGCGAGCGCCATGTCGTGGCGGTAGGCGCTACCGGCGCGTGGGCGGGGCACGGCGATGCGATCGCGACCTGGCAGGACGGCGCCTGGGCATTTCTTGTGCCGCGCACCGGCTGGTGCATCTGGTCGGTGGCCGATGACGTGATGTTCGTGTTCGACGGCGCGGATTGGCGCGATCTGCGCGACCTGCCGGTGACGCTGGACAACGCCGTTCACGTCGGCATCAACACGTCAGCGAGTTCTCCAAACCTGCTCAGCGTCAAGTCCAACGCCGCGCTGCTCACCGCGATTCCCGTTGCCGACGGCGGCAGCGGCGACGCGCGGCTGCAAATCTCCAAGGAAAACGCGGCGAAAACCGCGTCGGTGTTTTTCTCCGACGCGTTTTCCGGGCGCGCCGAATTCGGTCTGGTCGGCTCCGATGCGTTCAAGCTGAAAGTGTCCGCCGACGGCTCGAGCTGGGTCGAGGCGTTCACGATCGATCAGACCACCGGCAATCTCGCGCTGCCGCGCGGGCTTGCGCTGTCAGGCGTGATTTCACCGCCGCAGATCACGGCGAACCAGAATGACTACAACCCGACCGGCGCCGCCACCGCGTCGGTGCTGCAACTGTCATCGGACGCATCGCGGACGATCACCGGCCTCGCCGGCGGCGCCGAAGGGCGCGTCGTCTGCCTCGTCAATATCGGCAGCCAGCCGATCGTGCTGCCGGACGAGAGCGCGTCATCCTCGGCCGCCAACCGTTTTGCGCTCGGGGCCAACCTGACCGTTGCTGCAAAACAGGCCGCGATGCTGCGTTACGACGGCACCGCTGCGCGCTGGCGGCTGATCGCAGGCGCAACCGGATTGCTGGCGGCGGCCAACAATCTTTCCGATCTTTCGAGTGTCGCCGCTGCGCGCGCCAATCTCGGCGTGCGCGAGCAGCTGACGGCGAGCCGCACATATTATGTCCGCAGCGACGGCTCCGACAGCAATAACGGCCTCGCCAATTCCAGCGGCGGCGCGTTTCTCACCATTCAGAAGGCGATCGACACCGTCGCCGCACTCGATCTGTCGGTCTACAACGTCACCATCCAGGTCGCCGACGGCACCTATACGGGGGCGGTGACGGTTACCGGCCCATGGGTCGGTTCCGGCACGGTCACCCTTCAAGGCAATACGACGACGCCTGCCAACGCAGTGATCACGACCGCCGTCGCGGGCGCTGCCGCGCTTTCGGTTCAATCCGGCGGCCGGCTTTCCGTCGCCGGTTTCAGGCTGGTTTCGTCGGGCGCCGGTGCGACTGCGGGGTTGAAGTCGTCGGGTTCGGCGATTTCGGTGACGGGCGCGATGGATTTCGGCGCCGCGAACCGGCAAATGCAAGCGGCCGGAAGCGGCAGCATCACGTTCGGCGCCGGCATTACCTACAACATCAGCGCGGGCGCGGTAACGCACATCTTCTGCTCGTCGAGCGGCAACGTCGCGATCGAAGGCTGCACCACCACCACCACGGGGACCGTGGCATTCTCCGGCGCTTTCGTGACGTCATCATTCGTCGGCGTCGTGTTCATCGACAGCAATACCTACGCAGGCGCAAGCGCTACCGGATCGCGTTACTCGATCACCGCAAACGGCGTGGTCTACACGGCCGGTGCTGGCGCCACCTACCTGCCGGGCAATGCGGCCGGATCGACCAGCGCCGGCGGGCAGTATGTCTAGGCGGTCCGAACGGGCGGACCTTGTCCGCGATCAACCGCGGATCAGCGGTCCGTCAGCGGCAGCGGAGCGCCTCCGGTCGAAATTCCCGGCGGCAGTTTGGCCGCGGTGGGCCTCTTGCGCGCGGCCGGGGGCGGCGGCGGGGCAGGAGCGGCGGCCTGTGCCGATGCGGCCGGAGCCTGCAACGCATCGATCTTTGCGGTCAGCGCCGACACCTGGTCGGACAGGCGTTTGATCTCCGCCTGCTGAGCCGCAACGAGTTGTGCGGTCGATTGCATGGTTGCTGCGACCTGCTGCTGAAAGGCCTGCAGCTCCTTCAGCCCGACGGTTTTGTCCGGGACCTCGACGGGTGCGGGCGCCGTCGCGGATGTAAAGGACGGGAACGCGGAAAGGCCATTACCCCAGGCGTGCCATAGCAAGGCCGAGGCCGCCCCGAACAGCGCCAGCCCGGCGACAACGGCGATCGGGACCCAGCGCCTGCGTTGAGGCGCCGGCTGGTGCAGCCTGGTTTCGTCAGGCACGTTATCGAACAGATGGGCCACCGCAAATCCTCAATTCAATTGTCCGACCTTACGACTTATCCCGACAGCGGCTCAAGGGGGACCCTTCGGAGTTTCCGCTCGTGCCGCAACCGTGTTTCGGTCGGGCTTTGTCCCGCCTGTGGCCACCGCGCGTCGCGTGCAAACTGCGGCGCAGCGATGCGTCGCTCGCTAGGCCGCCCGTTCGATCACCCGCTCGATCCTGTCCAGTTGCTTGCCAATATCACGTTTCGCAATTCCGATATCGTAATCGTTCTGCAGATTCAGCCAAAGCGCAGCTGTCGTGCCAAGCGCCTTTGACAGGCGAAGCGCGGTATCGGCGGTCACGCCGGTTTCTTCGTTTGCCAGCCGTTCGATGCGCGTGCGCGGCACGCCGCAGACTTTCGCCAGCGCGCCGGCCGATAACCCCAAGGGGATGAGAAATTCTTCGCGCAGAATTTCGCCGGGGTGCAAAGGTGGAAGCTTCCTGGTCATCGTCTCGATCCTTCATGGCCGGTTCGGTGCAGTCAGTGATAGTCGGAACTCAAGCACGTTGTATCATAAATCGATACAAGACCGCGAAGCAACCGCCGCGGCAAGATGATGTAGGGATGTGCGACAACTCGCACCCGCCAAAGGCGCCTGCAGGTGCGATACTATTCCGGAACGGTCATGGTCTTGCCGGTCGCCGTCGCCGCAACAGCGGTCCGGCCGTAACAAGGAACAGCAGCAGCGGCACCGCGGCAATGCCTGCGAAGATCGCCGTGCGGATTCGGCTCGATCTGAGTTTGGCGGCCGGAAGGTCGGGGGCGGCGACAATGACGCTGCGGTCCAGCGAAGGAAATACCGCCAGCCAGTGATCAAGCATCTCGCGGTTGATCGATTGCGCGATGACGGGATCGCTGTAAATCATCTCCAGGCGATACAGCCGCACCGCCTCGCCGCTGCCGGAAGGCCCGACCTCTGCCAGGCTCATGAAAGTGGACAGAAATTCGACCCGTGCGGCGTTGCTCTTATGGCTGGTTTCGGCAAGCGCGCCGAAAAGCCTGTCGGCCAGAGCTGGATTCCTGCGTTGGTTCGACAGCGATTCCGCTGTCGCCGGGTCGAGCCGCAAATAAGCTCTGCTGGCGTACATTCCCGGCAAGTCGGGATTGATCGCATACACCGCCAGCGCGGCGACGATCGGACCGAGCAGCAGAAGCGGGTAGCGCCGGCGCAGCGCCGTGATCATTTCCCGATCGAACAGGCGGTCAGCGAGCGAAGGCGTCGTGGCGACCGGACTGGCTTCCGCCGGCATCAGCAAGATGTCCTCTCTGGATGATCAATGCGCGAAGAGCCGCCGAAGTCCATACCAGTCTCCGGCCAGCATGGGATGCGGGCGCTCTTTAGACAGAACGAGTAGACTTGTTGCTGCAATGAATACCACCGCCATGCCGATCGACCCCGTCATGAACGTGTTGCTTGCCGTCGCAACAGCCACGAAGAAGCTCGATAACAGGAATGCCAGGCCGAACTGTTTTGTTTCCGCGGGAATCCGTAAATACAGCACAAAAGAGTAGGCAAACAACAACATCCAGACGGCGAGGCCGAGAAGCCCTTGCTTGTAGAAAATCTCGACGTAGGTCAGTTCGATCCGGTTCCGGCTGCCGATCGGAGCGCCGAGACCGTGGCCGACCAGCGCGGTCGAAAGGGTGGTGTGCTGGAGGACAAACCCGATGTCTTCCATTCGTCTGGTATCTCCCGGGCGCCACGTTTCCGGAGGCTCTGGCTTGATTTCCTCGGCCGGCGGGACCGGCGCCGGGACGACGGTCTCAAGCTTCGGCGATCCGGCCGGGGCTGCCTCGAGCTTTGGAGGTTCGGCCGGCGCGCTCTTCGCAGGCTCGGGCGCGGTAACGGGGGCAGGGGCGGGGGGTATTGGCGGCGTGTCGATACGTTGACCGGAATGGGGTTCTTCCGGGGGAGGGATCAGCGCGGTCTCGCTGCGTATCGCAATCGACAGAATCGCCGCCAGCAG
This sequence comes from uncultured Alphaproteobacteria bacterium, assembly GCA_963710045.1. GTDB lineage: Bacteria > Pseudomonadota > Alphaproteobacteria > Rhizobiales > Xanthobacteraceae > Bradyrhizobium. The sequence continues at coordinate 116,431 of CAVPZO010000068.1, forward strand.
GACCGCATGGCCAATCAGTACGGGCGCGCGCCGCCAGTTCCGGTTCAGCACAGCTCCGGCCAGAATGGATGCGAGCAGCGCCCCGCAAACCCCGCGGGTCAGCGTCATGGCCATCGCGATCACGGCGATGGCGGCGAGCAGCTTCGTCTTTCGAAAAGGATCGAACAACAGGAATATCGCCGCCACGGCCGTGTAAAATGTGCCCTTGTAGAAAAACCCGATAAACCGCCCGTCCACGCTGTAGCGGAAAATGAACTCGTCGCTTTTTTCCAGGAACTTGTAAGCCTTGAGGTAGTCGATGAATCCGGCCGCGGCGGCGAGAAGGGTCATCAGGTAGACCAGGCCCACGACGAATCCACAGGCCGCGAGAATAACGGCGACCAGCGATAGATCTTCCCGCTTTCGGATTGTGACGGCGAAGAACAGCAGCATCGGGAAATAAGACAGCGGCTTCAGTTCGGCGAGGATGGCCGAAGGCTGGCTGCCGCCGATATAGCCAATGAGCGCGTCAAGCGCGGTGACTGCGATGAAGAAAATGGTAATCCCGGCGATGGTTGCGTCGAGGCGGACGGGAGCGATCAGCACCAGCCGCAGCACCACCCAGGCCATGCACAACACATAGAAGATCTCGCGCAGGCGGAACCCGCCTATCTGGGTCAAATAGCCGTTGCCGCCCAATGCCAGATCCAGCAGCACGGCAACCAGCAAGCCTTTTTCAAAAACCTGCCACGGCAGCAACTGACGAAATGGTGTGGCTTCGAGCATGCGTGTCACCGCCGATGGACATCAAGGTGCAGAAGTTATTGCGAAGACTATGGCAGCGTCTTCATCCGAAAGCGAAGCGAGTTGGCGATTGATTCAAAGACCACAATATCCGGCCGATATCGCTCGATCAGATCCTTGCGGAGTGACCCGCCGTCATCGACGTGAACCACGATCATCCGCCGGAAATGCGGCTTCAAGAACGGAACGAGTTCGTTCGAAAAAGAATCCCTGATCAGCAGCAGCGTTCGGCCCGACGTGGAATCCGTCTCCAGAATTTGCGGCGCCGCCCAATCCCTGCGTTCGGTCAGGAAGGTCGTTCGCTTCGCATCGTGGATGGGTGCGGTCGCATAAGTGGGCTGCTTGTCCTCGACGAAATTGGCGATGCCGAGCATGCGAGCCAATCCGTCCGGCGTCGCCGGCCCTGCCTTGAAACTCGATTGCGGCAGGGGAGAGAGTTCGGGATAGTCGCGACTGAGCCGTTCCATCAGTGTCCGGTATGCGATGTAGGCTCCGTTGCCGTTCCAGTGGATATCGAAAGGTCCGTAGACTGCGCGGGAAGCCTTTGCGGCAACAAGAGCAGCGCGGGCATCGACGATCCGGTCTATTCCTTTCACTCTTGCCGCCTCCAGTATCTCGTCAACGTCCGTGGTCGGTTCGGCGGGGAGCCAATCGGGAAGTTTCTCCGGATAGATCGTCTCTTGCGGCTGAGCGGTTAGAAGGTAGTAGCGCGCGCCGTGCTGCGTTGCGTATTCAAGGCGCTGTTCAAGGCCGCGCATCCACTCTGCAAGAACATCGGGGTGATAGCGCAGCGTACCTCTGCCTTGCACCATATGCGAGCCGTCGTCGTAGAACAGCCAGCCGTCTTTTCCGACTACGACTTTGGAGAGTGAAGAATAGCCGGCGAGATAGCGAACGAAGTTCAACCCTGCAATGGCCTGACCTCGTAATGGAAAGCTGTCCTGGATGTAGTCATTCAGGTTCTTGAAGTACGTGTGCAGCGAGGCGAAATCGGTTGGCAGCGCCGGCGGCGGCGCCAAAGCGCGGTTTTCCGTCAATGCGACCGGGGGTAACGGCACCAAGCGAAAAACCTGCGGGGTCAGGATGATCGCGGTTGCCGCGCCAATCAGGGCGATCCATCTCATGCGGGGCAAGCCGGAAGTCATGTCAGCCTCGTCAAAACTGGAAATACAGGAACGGGTTTAGGCTGCTGCTGATCAACAGCGCGCAGCTCAGGAACAGCCCGCAAACCAGCAACACCACCGGGATCGGGCGGACAAGTGTGGTTTTCATATGCGCGGTGCCGGGTATTACCGGACCGGGAAGGGCGGGCATTTTGAACCGCTCGAGGAGGGCAGGCAGCAGCGGAGCGGAGAACAGAATGCCGGCGAGCATGGCCGTGATGACCTCGGGCGTAAGCCAAAGCTGCATCGGCTCGGCCGGGCTGCTGTTGCCCGCGCCGGACATGGCCGCCAGGATCGACCCGGCATGGTGCATATCGCTGGCCTTGAACAATACCCAGCCGACCATGACGACGAGCATGGTGTAGGCCCAGCCCACAACTACCGGCGCGCGGTCAAGGCCGTTTCGCAGGCCCGCGCGTTCAATCAACAGGAACGCGCCGTGGAACAGGCCCCATATCACAAACGTCCACGATGCGCCGTGCCAAAGCCCGGTGAGGAAGAACACGATGATCAGATTGCTCGCCGTCCTGAACGGCCCGCCCCGGTTGCCGCCAAGCGGGATGTACACATAGTCGCGAAACCAGAACGACAGCGACATGTGCCAGCGCCGCCAGAATTCGGTGATCGAGCGCGACACATAGGGATAGTTGAAATTGATCGGGAAGCGGAAGCCCATCATGAAGGCGAGGCCGATGGCCATGTTCGAGTATCCGCAGAAATCGAAATAGATTTGCAGCGTGTATGCCGTCACGCCGAGCCATGCGACCGCCGCGCTCAGTTCGGCGGCCGGGAAGCCGAAAACCTTGTCGGCCGCCGGCGCGACCATGTTGGCGATGAGGACTTTCTGGCACAGCCCGACGATGAAGAACTGAACGCCCAGCCCGACATTGCCGATGGTGATCGACCGCTTGAACAATTCCCGGTCGATGTCGGAATATCGAACGATCGGTCCGGCGATCAGATGCGGAAACATCATCACGTAGGTTGCAAAGCGGACAAACCCCCGGTCCGCCGGGATGCTGCCGCGGCCGATGTCGATCAGATACGAGATCAGCTGAAATACGAAAAATGAAATGCCGATCGGAAGGTGGATGTCGACCGCCGGCAGGCCCGCACCTGTCACTGCATCGATGCTGCGAACCAGAAAGCCGGCGTATTTGAAGAATGCGAGCGCCGCGAGATTGACGGTTATGCCCGCGACCAGAAACGCCTTCCGCCTCGCGCCCTCGGCGCCGTCGATCAGCATGCCGCAGTAGAAATTAAGCGCCACAAGCCCGGCGAGCAGGAACAGATAGGCGCCTTCGCCCCAGGTGTAGAAAACCAGGCTGCCGAACAGCAATGCGCCATTACGAGCGCCGCAGAAATAATAGAGCAGAAGAAACAACGGCAAAAAATAGAAGACGAATGCAACCGAGCTGAAGACCACTTTTCGGTAACCCGCATAATTAACCGGCCAGGCAGCCGCCGCATACCCCTAGCACCCCAGTCCCACAGCGAACAAGAGTTCCACCATGCCCCAATCGTCTTTCGGCGAGGCTTTGTCGCGGCTGTGGCCCAATGGCGACGCCAGGATTCCCGGCCTGCGCGCGGGGATCACCGCCAGCGCGCCCTCGGTGTTTGCGAAATACGGCATCACGACGCCGCTGCTCGCCGCGCATGTGATGGCCCAGATCTCCCACGAATGCGGCGCCGGCCACGACGTGGTCGAAAACCTGAACTACACCGCGGGGCGCATGATGCAGGTGTGGCCGTCGCGGTTTCCGACCATGGCGATGGCGGCAGACCGGCATCATCAAGGTTGAAAAGAACAATGCGGCTTCCACAATCACCGCGGTCGCGGGGGGACGCAAATGGGCGTGGCTGCAAAGCGACGGAACCAACTGGCAAATCATGGCCTCGAACTAGCCCCTTTTATCGGCTGAAAATCTCGCAACTCACGCTTTGGCCATCGCCACCGCACCGCGCGACCCTAAGACGGCGTGACGCGATCTCTCGATAGCTGGCGAGGCGAGGCGGGCTGCTGTCGACAATGTTTTCCGTTTCGTCGCGGTCGGCTATCAGATCAAACAATTCCTCGCTTCGCGTGCCGTTCTTGTGGACGCACTGGATATATTTCACGAGGCCCGTTTCTGTCTTGTCGAGAACGGCAACGCACATCCGCTCTCGCAATCGCGTCTGGTGCACCGTCAACGTCGGCCGCAATGGCTCGGTCAGGGATCGACCTTTCCATGATAGCGGTCTCGGAAGGCCAAGGCGCGCAAGGATCGTTGGCGCAATATCGAGATGCGAAGCGTAGCTTGAGTTCGCGAGCTTAAGGCCCCTGTCGTCGTACACCATCAACGGGATTTTTATGTCTTTCTCATAGAGGTGGCGGGCGTGCAGAATGTGCCCGCGCTCGCCAAGACTTTCGCCGTGGTCGCCAGCAATGACGATGATGCTGTCTTTGAGGTAGCCTTTCGCGTCAAGCGTTTCGAAAATCTCGCGGATCATCGCATCCGCTTGCAGCACCCCGTTGTCATAGCGGTTTCTGTAGATCCCGCGTTCCTCTGGCGACATTGCGGGGTATTGCGGCACGCCATGCCCATCGAAACTTGTCGGCGGTATCCCGTAGAACCTTGAAAGGAACGAGCGGTCGAATTCTGACGGCTGGTATTTGACGAACTCCGGGTCTTTTTGCGTGAGAAAGTGAGTGGACATCAGGAAAAAGTAGAAGAAAAACGGCGTGCCGTCGTAGCTTTTGACCGACTTAAAATTCGCGATCATTGAGCGATCGTCTGCCTCGTTCGTATCGTTGCGCGCAACCGGATCAATCTTCGCGTCGATATCGTCGCCGTAGAAGTCCCAAAGGAATCGCCATGTCCTATGGTCGCCGGCAACATTGTATTGGACGTTGTAGCCGTTGCGGCGAAGCACACTGTTCAGTTTGAAGTTGTCGCGGGAAATCTCGTGATATGGGCGCGATGCCAGCGTGCTTGCAATTCCGCAGAACAATTCCGAGCACGTTGAATGGGCTGTCTCGATTAGAGTGAGCTTGCCGCTATCCATCAGCCTGGAGAGAAACGGCGTAGTCGGGCGATCATAACCGGCAAAGTCTAAATGATCGGGCCGAAAAAACTCGACCAGAATTAGGACGACGTTTCTCTTGTCGAAACGTGAGACGGTCGGATAATTGTTGGCTGTCTCGCGGTCCTCTAGTGCCGCTGCTACCCGATCGCTTTCCCAGCCCACCGATCCCGACGTGCCAATCATGAAGAATGAAGATAGCGGCTCGCCTCGCAATGTAGATGGTGCCGCGTGCTGCACGTACACGGTGGCTACCATGTACAGGGCGAGGAAAAACGCCGCGACGGCTGAAAGCAGTTTGGTAGGCCGCGCTCGCCTTGTCGCACGGTAGACCGCAAGGAAAATGCCCATCGAGATTGCCGCGGCTGAGAGAGCGACAGCCGCCTTTTGCCATGCGGGCTGCAAAGCCCTGAGCGGCGTGAGTCCTAGCGCGGCGCCGGGCCGCTGCAGAAAATTACCCACAATTTCGTAACTGAGATTATCAGCCCAAAGTTTATTCGAGAGCAGGCTTCCAACCAGCGCGATCAGAAACAACCAGAAGATAGCAGCCGCACAAAGACCGAAGGCGACACCAGGGGAAGCGATCCGGACCCGAGCCAGCAGCACCCAGAGGCACCCGAGCGCGACGAATGACGAAGAAGTGAAAATGATCGCCGCGCTATCGAGATTGAATACGTCATTGTTGAACAAGAGAAAGGCCGGCGGAATCGCAAACGGCGACAGTGCCGCGGCCCAACGCAAGAGCGTACGCGTCACAGAGCGGGCCACGGGAAAGGTCCATCCGGGCGATGGTCATAGTCGCTGCTGTCGATCGATCCTGCCATTCGCCTTCGTACTCCGCAACCATCGCGCAAACAACACGCGCCTTTGGACTTTTCCGCCGCCTTCGGGCGGCTTTTTCTTTTGGGACGCCGCCAATGGCCTTCATCAACACCCTCTACAATCTATGGCCCCATGGCGACGCCAGGATTCCCGGCCTGCGCGCGGGAATCATCGCCAGCGCGCCCTCGGTGTTTGCGAAATACGGCATCACGACGCCGCTGCTGGCCGCGCACGTCATGGCGCAGATCTCCCACGAATGCGGCGCCGGCCGCGACGTGGTCGAAAACCTGAACTACACCGCGGGGCGCATGATGCAGGTGTGGCCGTCGCGGTTTCCGACCATGGCGATGGCGGCACCCTACGCCGGCAATCCGCGGGCGCTCGCCAACAAGGTCTATAACGGCCGCATGGGCAATGCCCCGGGCTCCGACGACGGCTGGAATTTTCGCGGCCGCGGCGCTGTGCAGACCACCGGGCGCGAAGGCTATGCGCGGCTGGCCAGGGCCACCGGGCTCGATGTCGTCAACCATCCCGATCTCGTCAATGATCCCGGTCATTTTCTCGAATGCGGCGTCGCCGACTTTATCAATTGCGGATGCATGCCGTTCGCGAAGGCCGATGACGTCCTGAACGTCACAAGGCGTCTGAACGGCGGCACCGTCGGCCTCGCGCAGCGCCAGGCCTGGCTTGCGAAATGGAAGGCCGCGCTCGGCACCGCGCCGCTGGTGTTTGCGCCGGCGCCGCCGAGCGCGCGCAGGCCCGGGCCGGTTGCGCCGCCGCCGTCCGCCGCGCAGCCGCAGTCGATGCTTGCGCAATTCATCGCCGCGTTCATCGCAGCGTTCCGGAAGCCGTCACCCTGAGGAGCGCGCTCTTGCGCGCGTCTCGAAGGGCGGCGGCGTGGCACATCCTTCGAGCCTCGCCCTGAAGAAGGGCGGGCACCTCAGGATCACGGTGTGCTGTGCGGTCACTCCGCGTTTTGCCAAATTCACCGCCGCGCCGATCGCGGCATTCAGGAGGACGTAGTCATGTTCGAACGTATCGAGGGAGCGCTGTGATGGACTGGAGCGATCTTGCAAAACAAGTCATCTCATTGGGCGCGCCGATGCTCGGCACCGCCCTGGGCGGCCCGCTCGGCGGCGTGGCCGGCGAAATCCTTGCCAAGGCCGTCGGTTCGGTGACGCCGACGCCGGCGGCGGTGCAGAGCGCGTTGCCGGCGGTCGATCCGGCGAAGCTCGCGGAGGCCGAAGCGCAATGGGCGGAGATGATCCGCGCCGAAGCCGAAACGCAGCGCACCGCCATCTCGGAAACCCAGGCCACCATCCGCGCCGAGATCGCCTCCAGCGATCCGGTGCAGCGCTGGTGGCGGCCGGCCTATGCGTTCGAACTGACCATCGAATGCGCCGCACTGTGGGTCGTGCTGGTGCACGAATTCTGGACCGGCGATATCGCGACCATCAATGCACTGGTCGCCGCCACCACGCTGCTGGTGGCCTATTGGGGTTTCCGGTTCGGCGTGCTCGGCGTCTATATTTCCGGCCGCACCCGCGAAAAGGTCAGCGCCGCCACCGGCCGGGACGCGCCGGGCATGATCGAGAAACTTGTGAAAGCGGTTGTGAGGAAAAAGTAACTCACGATTCAAGCCCATCGTTACCGGCACCGCTGTTCCCAACTCACCTAATCAACGCTGACAACTGATCGAGGCCGCGCCATTTGCGCGGCCAATGGCGTGACCGTGTTCGCAGGTGTCTGCGCGCGATGCGGACGGCGCTGGACGCCGTGCCGCGAAGACTTCCGATTTTTCTCACCCCCAAAGGAGCTACCCATGGCCAATCAGTACGATACGTTTGCGCTCGCCAAGGCTGCGACCATTGCGTCCCCGGTAAACTTCGTTCAGACCTTGAGCTACACGCTCGGCGCTCCGGACAGCGGCCTGCAGTATCGTAAGGTCGCGGGCAATCCGGGATACAGCGAGCCGGCCGCCTTCCAATCCGCCGACGGCGCGTGGTGGCTGTTCGATCCCGCCGGCGGCGTTACGCCCGACGCGTTCGGCGCCAAGGGCAACGGCGTTCAGAGTGAGGACGACGCCCCCGCGATCAACCTTCTGACGGAATCCCTGAGCCAGTACGGTGGCGGCACCATTCGGCCGCGCAGCGGCGCGGTCTACATCCTCGGCAGCCTGTCGGGTAACGGACTGTCGTGCTGCCTGCTGCGCAGCAAGGTCAACATCATCGGCAACGGCTTCGGCGCCACGTTCAAGCTCAAGGCCGGGGTCAATACGGCGGCCCAGTTCTGGTTTGTGTTTTACAACGACAATCCGGCGGGAGTCCGCGACGTGACTTATTCCGGCTTCACCATCGATTTCGACGGAGCCAGCAATACCGGCGGCAACGCGGCCGCGTTGAACGTGGCCATCGGCTGCGACGACGGCGACAACATCACCGTCGACGGCATAAAGGTCATCAACAATCCGGGTTCGGTCGGAATAGCTTTCGGACGTGGCGGCGCCATTCCTCCCTCCGTCAACAATCTCCGGATCACCCGCAACCGCATCAAACATTCCGGCGACGCCGTCAATCCCGGCTGCATCGACCACAGTTCGATATGGGTGACGGCGGGCAATGCGGTCATCGCTCACAATGTGCTCGACGATGGCGCGAAACTGTACGGCACCGGAATCGAGGCGCACGGCGACGGCGTGCTGGTGGCGAACAATGCGGTCGCGGATTATTCCGGCGGCCTCAATATGGCGAATGACATCACCATGGCGGGTCCCGTGCCGTCGCACCAATTGAGCGCCATCGGCAACAATTTCAAGAACGTCACCTACGGCATCGCCGTCTTCGCCAAGCCGACGCACAACCTCTTGAACATTCTGATCGCCGGCAACAATATCTCGCTCGATCCGCTGACGGCTTCGGTAGGCATCGATGCTGCAAACCAGGTCGACGTCGGCGCCAACGGCGTCAATATCACGATCACCGGAAATGTCATCGCCGCCTTCGGCATGGTCTCGTCGGCGACGTCTACCCAGCCAGGTATTGCACTCGGTCCGATGTACTCGATCCAGTGTACCGACAACCACATCTACAACACGCAAGGCCCGGGCATTCACCGCACGGGCGCGGCGAAGTCGGGCAGCATCATCAAGATCGACGACAACGTCATCGTCAATCCCGGACTGGGCACGACCGCAAGCGGTACGTATCAGGTGGGCATTCTTGTCCAGAGCGCGGCCGCGACGCCGGCGATCCTGAGCATTCGCGGCAACGACATCGCCGGTGTGTGCCGATACGGAATTAACGGCGGACTCAACGTCGCCACCGGGCAGATCCTCGGTAATTCCGTTGTAGGCGCTTCCGTTGCGGCGATTGCCTGGACCGGAACGGGAATTACCCGGGGAGTGACGCAGTCCGGCTCCGCCCCGAATGCGAACTTCAGCGTCGTCGATGGCGCCGTAACGCGGGTGAACTAGGAAGGCGACTGCCCTGGGCAAGATGCCGTTGCCGTCGAAAGCATCGGCGCCCGTCATGATCGGGGGCCGGATGCCAGGGCTGACGCAATGTCAGAGAACGGCGGCTCGACCGGGGGAGCCAAGCTCCTCCGGTCGAGATCGTTGCCATTGGCAGCGACGGCTTCGCTGCTGGTAGTCTGTTGAGGTTCCGATTCGGCGTGCCAGACGTGTACTGATCGAAAAATGGTGAAGGCGGTTGTGAAGAAAATGTAACCTTCGGGGTTATCACTTGTTCATGGAGCATTCACGCGGCTGAGGTTCATGTAGATGGCAACGCTGCCATTCCAACGCGGAGACCATCTTGCGCCTGCTCGTCGTTGAAGACGACCCCGATCTCAACCGCCAGCTCACCACCGCGCTGACCGACGCCGGCTATGTGGTCGACCGCGCCTTCGACGGCGAGGAAGGGCATTTTCTCGGCGACAGCGAGCCTTATGACGCCGTGGTGCTTGATATCGGCCTGCCGAAGATGGACGGCATTTCGGTGCTGGAGGCGTGGCGGCGCAACAAGCGGGTGATGCCGGTGCTGATTCTCACCGCGCGGGACCGCTGGAGCGACAAGGTGCAGGGTTTTGACGCCGGCGCCGACGACTATGTGGCAAAGCCGTTTCATCTGGAGGAAGTGCTCGCCCGGATTCGGGCGCTGCTGCGCCGCACCGCCGGCCACGCCCAGTCCGAGCTGACCTGCGGGCCGGTGTCGCTGGACACCCGCACCGGCCGCGTCAGCGTCAGCGGCAACCCGATCAAGATGACCTCGCATGAATACCGGCTCTTGGCCTATCTGATGCACCACACCGGGCGCGTGGTGTCGCGCACCGAACTGGTCGAGCATCTCTACGACCAGGATTTCGACCGCGATAGCAACACCATCGAGGTCTTCGTCGGCCGTATCCGCAAGAAGCTCGACGTCGACATCATCCAGACCGTGCGCGGCCTCGGCTACCTGCTGGCGCCGCCGACCGATGCGCATTAAACTGTAATTCTGCCGCGCTTTGGTCCAGAACTCTCTTGATGGAACCGCTGCAAACACCGAGAGAGCTTCCAAGCCGCGCCAGTTCGCTCGCCACCCGGCTGTTCGTCTCTGCCACCGCATGGGTGGTGGTGATCCTGCTGATCACCGGCATCGTGCTGTCGTCGGTGTATCGCGCGGCCTCCGAACGCGCCTTCGACCGCCGGCTCAATCTTTATCTGCGCACCATCGTCGCCGAAGTAGCGACCCCGGATTCGACGCCCGACCAGTTCCAGTCGCTCGGCGAGCCGCTGTTCGAACTGCCGCTGTCGGGCTGGTACTGGCAGGTCTCCCGCACCGACGGCGAAAAACCCGACATACGCTCGTCGCGCTCGCTGTGGGACAAGAAGCTGCCGAAGCTGGAGGAGCGCGGCGTTGAGCTGACCGCGGCCGGCATCCGCATCGGCTATGTCGACGGCCCGGAGGGCCAGACCCTGCGCATGGTGGAGCGGCCGGTCGATCTCGGCGCCGACGGCAAGTATCTGGTGATGGTGGCCGGCGACGCATCCGAGATTTTCGACGAAACCCGCGCCTTCGACTATTATCTCGGCGGCACCTTCGCGGCATTGTCGATCGTGCTGGTGCTGACCACGATCTTCCAGGTCCGCTTTGGCCTCGCGCCGCTCAAGCGCATCTCGGACGCCATCGCCGATATCCGCTCCGGCCGCGCCGAACGGCTGGAGGGCGAATTCCCGGTCGAGATCGCACCACTGGCGCGCGAGACCAACGCGCTGATCGACGCCAACCGCGAGATCGTCGAGCGCGCGCGCACCCATGTCGGCAACCTCGCGCACGCCATCAAGACGCCGCTGTCGGTGATCGTCAACGAGGCCTCCGCGCGCAGCGGCGATGCTTTTGCCGCAAAGGTGCTGGAGCAGGCCGACGTGATGCGCGACCAGGTGGCACACCACCTGGAGCGCGCGCGCATCGCAGCCAGGCTGACCATCATCGGCACCGTCACCGAAGTAGCCCCCGTGATCGACGCGCTGCGCCGGACCATGGAGAAGATCCACCGCGACCGCGATATCGTCATCGAGGTCGAGGCCGACCTATCCGCAAAATTCCGCGGCGAGCGCCAGGACCTCGAGGAGATGGCCGGCAACCTGGTCGACAACGCCTGCAAGTGGACGGAGTCGCGGGTGTTCATCGAGGTGCTGGTGGAGCGCACCGGCAGCGGCATGCGAGCCGGCGCCATCGAGGACGGGCCGATGCTGCGCATCATCGTCGACGACGACGGCCGCGGCCTGTCGCCGGACGAACGCGCAACTGTCGCGCGCCGCGGCGCACGGCTGGACGAGTCCAAGCCGGGATCGGGGCTGGGGCTGTCGATCGTGGTCGACCTCGCGGCGTTGTACGGGGGGAGCCTGACGCTGGGCACCGCGCCGATCGGGGAACTCAGGGCGGAGCTGGTGCTGCCGGGGGTGTGAGGCGGAGAACAAGTAATTGCGTCAGCTGGACGTCCACCAGCAAAGATGGCATTTCTGTGTTGCTTCAATGCATCAGCTGGCAACCCGGAGGCTTGACCATTTACCAGAACCAACCTAAAGGGTTGCCACGAATTAAGATATATATTAACACCTCAGGAACAACATGGGGCACCATCGTCCCAGGGCGGCAGACTTAAGGATTGTCATGCGCGGGACTGACGCGGACATTCGCATGTCAGAGAAAGTTTTTGACGAATATAGCCAAGCCATTGAAGGAAATGAGGTAATTAGCGTGAAACTTGGACGGCATCTCGCGCGTTACTTTGGAGAGTTCTGCAACAACACCGATTATAACAGACGATTAGGTGAAGAAAAATTTAAGAAAGAAGAGAATTTGCCCGATGGAAAAGGCAGCAAGATCGCTATATGGGCGTTCAAAGGAAAACAATGGAGGTTATACGGTGCCATCTTAACTGTGGAAGGACGGCGCTGTTTTGTTGGACTGTCGATTGATCCGTCAAAGAAACAGAACAAAGCAAATCGCCAGCTGCTGCTGGCTACAGCTAAGGCGGCAGCAGAGTTTTCCGAATATGGGGCAGGCAAGTAGGGATTCTAAACATGGCAAAGCTCGAACGGCAATTTGATCGAAGAATGATCGAAGCAGAGGAAGATTCGCTCATTGACTGCCAATTTCTGATTCAAGAATTGATGGTCAAGAAGGCGATGACTCGTACCGCATTGGCCGAGAAAGTAGGAATCTCCAAAGCTCGGCTCTCGCAAATCTTGAGCGCTGACGCCAATCCGACTCTCAAGACGATTGTGAGTTTGGTTCATGCCTTGGGAGAGCGCTTAGTTGTGTCGTCAACGCCGTGCGTGGATGCGGAAATATTTACGTTGCTAGGTAGAAAAATTACCGTCGCGCCGGATCTCGAATGGAAGATCACAAAGACGCTGGAATTAACGGATCGAGGCGAAGACGCCGATATGCTCGCCATCGTAAAGGATGGCGGGCCATCTAACGACAATTATCGCTACGATCGACAAGGACTTGACCCGGAATTTTTCGTGATGGAACCGGAAGCTGAGGCGGCTTGATAAATAATATGGTCGACGAAGATAAGACTTTACCTGCGACAACAGGAGGAGGTGATGCAGGTGTAGTTGCGCCTGCGACCGGTGTCGTCGTGGAAAAACGACGTATCGACTATAACCGGTTAGTCCGACAGGCGAGACTTGCTAGTCTCTTGTTGGAAAAGGTTGATTTTAAAATTCACGCCGAGGCGCTCGGCGTAAATAAGGCACTGCTCAACCGAACAATTACGCCGCGAGTTAAAGTTATGGCTCCCGGAATTGAAGACGGAACTTGCGTCGCTAATGTCGCTTGGGAAGTGCACTTTAAATATAAAACGCGTACCGCCGTTAAATGCACGGCATCCTATCTCATTAGTTATGAGGGGATGAAAGGCTGCACAGAGGAAACGGTTGGGCTTTTTGTGGAAAACGTTGGTAAGACGGCAACCTATGCATATTTTCGCGCGCTCTACGCTCACCTCGATTGGTCAGCCAACTTAGGATCGCCACCCCTGCCGGTTATCCAACTGCAACCGAAGGTCTAAGCGGCTAAAAAATTACTTGATCTTGTTGATCCGCCGCAAATCCGCGTCGATCCGCGATTGCCAGCCCGGGCCCTTGGCCTTGTAGGCTTCGATCACCTGTCCGGACAGCCGCAGCGACACCAGCTTTTTAGTCGGCGCCTTGTTCGGGCCGCGTCCTCGGCGGATCGACGCTGCGAGTTCGGGGAATACTTCGGCGAATGGTTTTGCCTTGGCGAAGTCTTCCTTGGTCCACTTGGGATTGTCGCTGACTTCCCGCAAGTCGCGCACGCTATAGCCCTTCTTCTTAGCGTTGGGCATAAAGTTCCCTTTCGTATCTGTCGGCAGCACGCATGCTGATGACGCTGACGGCTTCTGTGCCCAAGGTGACAAACACCACAGTAATTACACCACGGATATCCTTGCCGATGCCACGCCAACGCTTTTTATACGACGGCAAAACCAAAGCGTCGTCGAAGAATGCCTCGTTGAGATCGGCAAAATCCAAACCGTGTTTCTTGATGTTAGCGAGACGCTTCGGTTCATCCCAAAGGATTTTCATAAATTATTTTGTAGTTACAATTTAGTCAACTGTCAACACCCTCATTCGGTGCCTTGTTGGGACCGCGTCCTCGGCGGATCGAAGCTGCGAGATCGGGAAAGGCTTCTGCGAACGGTTTTGCCTTGGCCATTTGGTCGTCCGTCAACTCGGGACTTTGAACTGCTTCCCAATCCTTCCTGGTGTAGCCGCGGCCCCGCTTGAATAATTTTTGCCGCTTGGTCATCGATCAAACTCCTTTGGACCTCGCCGGTCGCATGCTGATGCCGCCGAGGCCTCAGCCCGAGCGCTGCAAACAGGACTCAACGGCATGAAACCGATCGCATTTCGCGAGGCGAACCGTTGCCTCTTGAATACCACTTTCACCGCGCGCGAAATCGGTGAACAGCACACAGCACCCAATATTCCCATCATCATCGAAGACGGTGCCTTTGTCTCGATGTGGCATCCCTCGCTACGGGAACGGCTGAGATTGGCCCTCGGCGCGCCGGTTCGGGTCTTGGTCAACTATTCGGTTCACGGCCCGCTTCATGTCGATACGGAACGCGGTTGGGGAACCTGCTCGCTGGACGGCGGCTGGGCCGCGGGCTGGAAGAACGTCTTCGCCTCGTTGTGATTGCGTAGCGCGGCAGGCCGATACGGGCCGTAGCTGGTAAAATTTCGGACCTTGTCCATCTTGAGGCGCTCATAGACGGTGTCGTGAAGCTTGGCCGTAACCGGAACATTGCGGATTTCCGCGCGCCAGCGAATCGCGGTGCCGCCGACGCCGACCATGCATTCGTCGTGCATCATCCCGTCGCTGGACGGATGAAGCCGCATGTAGTGAGGATCCACGGTGACGCGGCCCTCCACCGGTATCTCCTCCATTATGAAATCCACCATCCATTTGAGCGTGATGTCGGAAAGCCGCAATTCGTTTTCCGGGTAGCTGCCGCCGATATCGGTGATTTCCGGCGAACCAGATTTGGTCGAACTGTTCAGGTTCGTTCTGGCGATGGGGTTCAAGCACGGTCCCGCTGCCGCCCCAGGGAACGCGCACAAAGTCTCGACGGGTCTCGTCGATCGACTGCAAATGACGCGCGTATCTGACGTGTGGTGTAAAATGCCGGTCGTAGGCCCATTCCGGGAAAAAGCGCTGCAACCCGATGGCCGCGACGGCATCCCAAATACCGATCAGGTAGGGCGACGCTCCGATCTCTGCTCCCGTTGACGGGCCGTAGTCGTTTTGAAAACGGAGCGCCCTGGAAGCCAGGGTTTGCTGATCGGTGATCGGCATTCCGAGCCGATAGAGGCAGCTCACGGCGTTGCTGGCGACCACGCGAAGCGCCTTGGGATCGAGATTGAGCGAATCCTTGCCCGGCTCCCTGCTGGGTATTCCACACGCTTCCAGCACATGCGCGACGCATCTCACGGTATAGGCTCCCCGGCTGAAGCCGAATAAATAGACCGGTCGCCCGGCTGCCAGACGCTGATGATGGCTGCGTAGCAGTCGATGATCTTCTGCGTCAGACCCAGCCCGAACATCTGGCTGACGGTCTCCCAGGTTCGATCCCACCACGAATTATGACGGAGGGTCGGCGTGCCGATTCCCGGAACATAGAATGCGATCTGTTTGGCGGGATCGACGATCGTATCCGGGCCCGGCCGGGTCGCCCGAAACAGCTTGTAGACGTTGGTCCTGCTTTCATCGGGCAACAGGCCACCCTCGTTGCCGGTGCCGTCCGCGAAAACCAGAATGTTCTTGCCCATGCTTCGTCCCTTAAGCCTGGAAACGTGAATCGTTACGCAACGGACAGTATGGGCCAAAATACCCCGAGCCCGCGAGCATTGCGACCGCGCCGATCGGGCATCGATCCGTCCTGTGCGTGTTGCCGGGATTCCCGCCGCTTTCCTGCCCGAATTCTGCCTTCTCTAGGCACACTGTGCGCTCGATCCGATCGAGCCTCGGTGGCAAGTGGGGTTTTCATGATCGATCCAAGGCCGGTGCTGCTGCTCGCAACCGCGCTGGCGCTCGGCGGCTGCGACCTCACGTCCAAAAGTGGCGCCAGCGAGGGCGCATCGGCCAGCGCCTTCAGCGGAAACGCTTCGGCCGGAACGGCTGACCGCGCCACCGCGTCCGCCGCCCTGACCAACGCCGAACTCAGCCGGCTGATCGGCCTCAAGATCGGCGCCGCGCTCAATGACGACGACCGGCGCCTGGCCTATGAGGCCCAGATCAAGGCGTTGGAAAGCGGCTCTCCCGGCGCCCCGATGCCGTGGCGAAACCCGGCCTCCGGCCGCTTTGGCAACATCGTTCCCGGTCCCGCCTATGACCGCAAGGGCGCGCAATGCCGGGGCTACTCGCATTCGGTTCATGTCAACGGCCAGCTCGAGATCGCGCGTGGCACCGCCTGCCGCAGCCAGGACGGGGTGTGGAGCGCGGTCGGTTAGGGCGGGAGAGGTTCCCCAACCGGCCCTTTTTGCCCTTGTTCCTCAACGGCTTCTTAACGCCGGCCCTGTTATGACACCCGGTGGACCCCTGTTGGCGTCCGTGCGGGCTTTTGGGCAGCATGAGCCAGACATCGATCGAGCGGTTGAGGGACTACCTCGCGCAGCTTCCGCCGCAGGCGCAGGCGCTGCTGATGCGGGAGTTCGAGCGCGCCATCGAACGCGGCGAGGACGTTAGCGTCGCCACCTTCGTGCTCGCGCAATTGCGCACCGTCGTCCGCGGCGCCGACGCCGAGGCGCGGCCGCGTACCGACGATCCGGCGCGGCTCACCTTCCGCACCCTCGAACCATTCCTGGTCGAAGGCAATTTGCCGGTCCGCCCGGGCCAGATCCGGCGCGCGTCGCTGCTGCCGATCTGGCAATGGCTGATCCGCGACGGCGCGCCCGACGGCTACCGGGAGTTCGAGGCGGCGCTGGCCAATTTAAGAGAAACCGCAACCGCGTCCGATCTCGACAAGGCCATTCGAAAATTCCAGTTCGCCGCAGCCGAGGCCATCGCCGGGATTGCGGTGCCGGGCGGCGAGACGCCGCGCGCGCTGGCCCGCGTCGGCCCTCCCAATGTGATCGAAGACATGCTTCCGTTAGGCGCGGCGCTGGGCGCGCAGGAGGCGCTCGACACGCTCGACGGCCGGCTGCCGAGCTCCTTGCGGATCTTCGCGGACTCGCAGATTGCGTCGGTGACCGCCTCGCTCAACGTTGCCGCCTTGCAGACGCCTTTGGTCTTGCCGTTCGCGCTGTCGCTGGTGATGCAGCGGCTGTCGGCGCCGTGGCAGATCATCCGCCTCGCCATCAAGGTCGCCGCCTCCGACGACGAGATCCGCGTCGCCGCCACCTCCTATGGCGTCGCGGTCACCATGGCGCTGCACGATTTGTCGGTTGTCGTCATGAGCCTCCGCGCCGACATCAAGCGCGGCCAGTTCAACGACGTCGCCGAACATCTGAAAACCATCCATGATGGCGTGCGCGGCCTGCGCACCGAACTCGATCTGCGCAACAACTCGCCGTGGGGCAAGCAATTGACCTCGCTGCGCGCCGATATTTCCAACGCGCTGCAATCGGAGATCGACAGCGTCCCGGGCAGGGTGCGGCGGCTGCTGCGCCAGCGCGCCGACAAGGACATTTCCGCGGGCAGCCGGCTGGATGCGTCGGAAGTCGACGAGACCGCCGACCTGATCGATTTCGTCGCGGTGTGCCGCACCTATGCCAGCGAGCTTGCCATCAACGAGGTGACGCTGCGCACCTTCTCCGACCTGCAGCATTATGTCGAGCATTCCACCGAGGCGCTGGTGCAGTCGCTGCGCGGCGCCGATCAGCGCGCCCGCGCCTTCCGCCACCAGCAGGTCAAGGCCGCGATCCGCTTCTGCGACGTGCTGTTCGGCCACGATTATGCGTCGCTGATGTCGAGGGCGGCGGATAACGCGCTGTCCGGCGAGCGCAAGTCGACGAGGGCGGGGTAGGGCGGCCCGGCCGAACTCCCCGATTTTCCGGCCATTTCCACCTGCTTTCCGTGCCGCAATTGTCAATTGCACCCGCTTGCCGCCCGTGGTGTAAACCGGCGCATCGGCGCGGTCCGCGCCGCATGACCGGAACTTGGGCCTGATGACGCTGTGGTTTGTGTTCGCGCTGATGACGGCTGCCGCGGTGTTCGCCGTGCTGTGGCCGCTCGGGCGTGGGCAGCGGCCGCAGCGCGAAGGCAATGAGAGCACGGTCTACAAGGATCAGCTCGCCGAGATCGAGCGCGACGTGTTCGCCGGCCTGATCGGGGCACCGGAAGCGGAGGCGGCGCGGGTCGAGATCAGCAGGCGTTTGCTGGCCGCGGCGGATGCGGAGCGCGTTGCGCTGTCTTCGGTCAACACCACGTTGCGCCGCGCGGTCGCGGTGATCGCTTTTGCCGGGCTGCCGCTGATAGCGGTGGCGTTTTATCTGCCGCTAGGCTCGCCAAAACTTCCCGATTTTCCGCTTGCCGAGCGTGCACAGGCGCCGGCGGCGTCGCAACCGCTGGACAATCTGGTGGCGCAGGTTGAAGCGCATCTCGAAAAAAATCCGGCCGACGGCCGCGGCTGGACCGTGCTGGCGCCGGTGCTGGCAAAACTCGGCCGCTTCGACGATGCGGTTCGGGCCTATCGCAATTCCATCACTCTCAATGGCGACAGCGCCTCGCGACGCGCCGATCTCGGCGAGGCCATTGCGGCTGCGTCAGGCGGCGTGGTCACAGCGGAGGCCAAGGCCGAGTTCGAACGCGCAATTGCGCTGGACGCGGACGATGCCAAGGCGAGCTTCTTCCTTGGGCTGGCCGCCGAGCAGGACGGCCGGCCCAATGAGGCCGCGTCGATCTGGCGCGCGCTGCTGGCGAATGCGCCGCCGAATGCGCCGTGGCGTCCGCTGCTGCAGGCGGCACTGGCGCGGGTCGGCGGCGCGCCTGCGGCGCCGGCGCTGTCCGACGACACCATCGCCGCGGCCAAAGACATGACCGAGACCGATCGCAGCGCCATGATCCGCGGCATGGTCGATCGGCTGGCGAGCCGCCTGAAGCAGAACGGCGACGACGTCGAGGGATGGCTGCGGCTGGTGCGTGCCTATATGGTGATGGGCGACCGCGACAAGGCGAAGGGCGCCGGCGCCGATGCGCGGCAGGCCGTGGCGGGCGACGCGGAGCGGCTGCGGGCGCTGAACGAGGGCCTGAAGAACCTTGGATTGGACGGGTAGTTAATGACGCGCAGGCAGCGGCGGTTGACGATGATCGGCGGATCGCTCGCGGTGCTGGCGCTGGCGGCGGCATTGGTGCTGAACGCGCTGCGCGATTCCATCGTGTTCTTCTCGACGCCCTCAATGGCGGCTGAAAAACAGTTCCCCGCCGGCAAGCGGTTCCGGCTCGGCGGCCTGGTGGAAAACGGGTCGCTAGTGCGCGGCGACAATCTCGCAGTCAGTTTCAAGGTGTCCGACGGCAGCGCGACCTTGCCGGTAACTTTTAAAGGCATTCTTCCCGACCTGTTCCGCGAAGGGCAAGGCGTCGTGGCCGAAGGCGCGCTCGACGCCTCCGGCGTATTCAAGGCCGACACCGTGCTGGCCAAGCACGACGAGACCTACATGCCCAAGGACGTCGCCGACGCGCTGAAGAAGCAGGGTCACTGGAAGGACGATTACGAAAAGAAGCCGCCGGGCATGCAGGGAACCGCAAAGTGATCGCGGAGGCCGGACATTACGCGCTGGTGCTGGCGCTGGCGCTGGGCCTGATCCAGTCCACCGTGCCGATTTTGGGCGCGCGGTTGCGCGACCCGGCGCTGATGAATGTCGCGCGCTCGACGGCGCTGGCGCAATTGCTGTTCGTGCTGCTGTCATTCGCAGCATTGGTGATGCTGCATGTCGCTTCCGATTTTTCCGTGGTCAACGTGTTCGAGAATTCGCATTCGCTCAAACCGCTGCTCTATAAAATCACAGGGGTGTGGGGCAACCACGAAGGCTCGATGCTGCTGTGGGTGTCGATCCTGGCGCTGTTCGGCGGCCTCGTCGCTGCGTTCGGCAATAATTTGCCGCTGTCGCTGCGCGCTACCGTGCTGGCGGTGCAGGCCTGGATCGCGTCCGCCTTCTATCTGTTCATCCTGATCACCTCGAATCCGTTTTTGCGTATCGCGAGCCCGCCGATCGAGGGCCGCGATCTCAATCCGGTGCTGCAGGATATTGGGCTGGCTGTGCATCCGCCGATGCTCTATCTCGGCTATGTCGGCTTCTCGATTTCGTTTTCGTTCGCGGTCGCAGCCCTGCTCGAAGGCCGCATCGATGCGGCATGGGCGCGCTGGGTGCGGCCGTGGACGCTGGTGGCCTGGATCTTCCTCACTCTCGGCATCGCGATGGGCTCGTACTGGGCCTATTACGAACTCGGCTGGGGCGGCTGGTGGTTCTGGGATCCGGTCGAGAACGCTTCGCTGATGCCGTGGCTCGCCGGCACCGCGCTCTTGCATTCCGCTGTCGTGATGGAGAAGCGCAACGCCTTGCGGGTCTGGACCATCCTGCTCGCGATCCTGACCTTCTCGCTGTCGCTGCTCGGCACCTTCCTGGTGCGCTCGGGCGTGCTGACCTCGGTGCATGCGTTTGCCACCGATCCGACGCGCGGCGTGTTCATCCTGCTGATCCTGTGCATTTTCATCGGCGGCAGTCTTGCGCTGTACGCCTGGCGGGCATCGGCGCTGAAGCAGGGCGGGTTGTTCGCGCCGATCTCGCGCGAGGGCGCGCTGGTGCTCAACAACCTGTTCCTCACCACCGCCTGCGCCACTGTGTTCATCGGCACGCTGTATCCCCTCGCGCTCGAAGTCATCACCGGCGACAAGATTTCGGTGGGCGCGCCGTTCTTCAATCTCACCTTCGCGCCGCTGTTCATCCCGCTGATGATCGCGGTGCCGTTCGGACCATTGCTGGCGTGGAAGCGCGGCGATCTTCTGGGCGCGGCGCAGCGGCTGATGGCGGCGGGCATCGCGGCGTTGGTTGCGATTGCGCTCGTGTGGGCGTGGACCCGCGGTGGTGCTGCGCTGGCGCCGCTGGCGATTGGACTTGCAGTATTCGTCATTGCCGGTGCGCTCAGCAATTTGGCTGAGCGCACCGGCTTTTTTCGTATGCCGTTCGCAACCGCAATGCGGCGCGCGCGGGGCTTGCCGCGCTCGACCTGGGGTACGGCCTTCGCGCATGCCGGCGTCGGCGTTGCATTGATCGGCATCGTCTGCGAAACCACCTGGAACAGCGAATACATCGGCTCGATGAAACCGGACGATGTGGCAAAAATCGCCGGCTATGAATTAAAACTCGACGGCGTCACGCAGCGGCAGGGACCGAACTATCGCGAGCAGATTGCGCAGTTCTCGGTCAGTCTCGACGGCGCGCCGCTCAGCGTCATGGCGGCGTCGAAGCGCAATTTCACCACCAGGGCGTCAACCACCACCGAAGCCGCGCTGCTGACCCGCGGCTTCAGCCAGCTCTACATCTCGCTCGGCGAAACATCGGGCGATGGCGCGATCGCGGTGCGGATCTATCACAAGCCGCTGGTGCTGTTGATCTGGTTCGGCCCCGTGCTGATGGCGTTCGGCGGCCTGCTGTCGCTGTCCGACCGCCGGCTGCGCGTCGGCGCGCCGAAGCCTGCGAGGGCCGCGCGCGGATTGCAGGCGGCGGAATGAGCCAGTTAGCGGCCGCGGCTCCGCTTCATTTCGGCGACGGTCCGCTTGTAGTTGGCGAAACGCTGTGGATCGGCTTCGTGTGCTGAAACGGCAATAGGTGCCAACAAATCGAAGGGCACTTTGAGAAATGCAGCAATCTTGCGATGCAGTTCAAATGGCCCCTTTCGTTTGCCGTTTTCGAGGTCGGAAAGATAGTTCTGAGTGATCCCGACGCCTTCAGCCGTTGCAAGTTCGGCTTGCTTCAGCCCGCGAAACTGGCGCAGCACGCGGATCGGATTTTCGCCGTTCGCCAAGCGGTCGACGATCTCCATTGGCAGCACCAACGCACCGCCGGCGATCTCCTTCTTCGCCCGCGCAACCAGGCGCGCGGTGCCGACATCTTCTTCGACCTCGCTTTCAAGGCTCTTGAGACGCTCATATTCCGCACGCGGAACGATTGCTACTTCGCCATTCGGCGTTGCCTTGAATCTTACCTTCATCGTGCCCTCTCAATCGTAGATCTCGCGCCGGTGGCCAACTCCCACCACAACAATCGTTCCGGCTTCTTCATAGTAGATCACGCGCCAGTCGCCCACCCGTAACCGCGCTCCAGTTTGTCCCTTCAGTTTCTTGACATCGCCTTGTCCCGTGGCGGCGAAAACATCGAGCTTTTTACGGATGCGTTCCCGAACCTGCGGCGAAAGCTTCAGCCACTGGCGCATTGCGGTCGGCGCGAATACAACCTGCCCCATGAAGGACAATATCGCATAATGAGATATTATTGTCCAGCGACGATCCGCAATTGACATGACGCTGCAGTGGATGAGGTGTAGAACGCCACCATGAAATCAATTCGCGCGATCCTGGCGTCTCTCGCCTGCGTCGCCTGCTTGGCAAATCCCGCTTTCGCCGTGCAGCCCGACGAGATCATGTCGGACCCCGGACAGGAATCGCGGGCGCGCGACCTGTCGCGCGAATTGCGCTGCATGGTCTGCCAGAACCAGTCGATCGACGATTCCGAGGCGCCGCTGGCGCGCGATCTGCGCCTCCTGGTGCGCGAGCGCATCGCCGCCGGCGACAGCGACGCCCAGGTGATGGATTTCCTGGTGGCGCGCTACGGCGAATTCGTGCTGCTGAAGCCGCGGCTGAATTCCAACACCCTGCTGCTGTGGCTGCTGCCGCCCCTGGCGCTGGCCGGCGGCGGGCTGGCGCTGTGGATGCATGGGCGGCGGCGGACGAAAGCCGCGGCGGCGGAGGATTCATTGTTCAGGCTGAGCGCGGATGAAGAAGCGCGGCTGGAGCGGCTGATCGCAGCGGAAACGCCGCCGGACAAGCCGGTTTAGACATCTCGTCATTCCGGGGCGCGCGTCTTCGCGCGAACCCGGAATCCAGTTCCACGCACTGCTCTGGATTCCAGGTTCGCGACTTCGTCGCGCCCCGGAATGACGAGGTGCGCCAAACCGCCGCATTCCTTGGCGCCTTCATTACCAAGAATTAATTCGCCCGCCAGCGCGCCGTAAGGCGGGAACACCCATCTTCACCGGGCAAAGGTGCTCTCCCCGCACCATCGATTTCAGGCCCTCTGGAGACTTTTCGTATGACTGACCGTTCCACCGATCTTTCCTCGCTTCCGTCCTACCGCGCGCCGCGCCGTTCGCTGTTTTCGGCGCGCAAATTCGCGCTGATGGCCTCTGTCGTCGCCGGCCTTGGCATTGCCGGCTACGGCCTCAGCCCGGCGCCGCACGACGTCTTCTCCAGCGCCGCGCATGCGCAGGTCGACAAGCAGGTGCAGCAGGTCGCGCGGCCGACCGGCTTTGCCGATATCGTCGAGCGGGTAAAACCGTCGGTGATTTCGGTGCGCGTCAATATCGGCGAGAAGCTCGCCAAGGACGACAGCGCCAACAAGAACGATGACGATTCGCCGTTCCAGCCGGGCTCGCCGATGGAGCGTTTCTTCAAGCGCTTCGGCGGACCCGATGGCATGCCGCCGGGACTGCGCGGCGGTCCGCGCGGCGGCAACCGCGGCCAGGTCACCGGGCAGGGCTCCGGCTTCTTCATTTCGGCTGACGGCTATGCCGTGACCAACAATCACGTGGTCGATGGCGCCGACAAGGTCGAAGTCACCACCGACGACGGCAAGGTCTACAAGGCCAAGGTGATCGGCACCGACGCGCGCACCGACGTGGCGCTGATCAAGGTCGAGGGCGGCTCCAACTTCCCGTTCGCCAAATTGTCGGACAGCAAGCCGCGCATCGGCGACTGGGTGCTCGCGGTCGGCAATCCGTTCGGCCTCGGCGGCACGGTCACCGCCGGCATCGTCTCGGCCTCCGGCCGCGACATTGGCAACGGTCCGTATGACGATTTCATCCAGATCGATGCGCCGGTGAACAAGGGCAATTCCGGTGGCCCGGCGTTCGACACTTCCGGCGAAGTGATGGGCGTCAACACCGCGATCTATTCACCCTCCGGCGGCAGCGTCGGCATCGCGTTCTCGATTCCCGCCTCCACCGTCAAGACGGTGATCGCGCAGCTCAAGGACAAGGGTTCGGTCAGCCGCGGCTGGATCGGCGTGCAGATTCAGCCGGTCACGGCCGACATCGCCGACAGCCTCGGCCTGAAGAAGGCCGAAGGCGCGCTGGTTGCCGAACCGCAGGCCAATGGCCCGGCGGCGAAGGCCGGCATCGAATCCGGCGACGTCATCACCGCGGTGAATGGCGAGACGGTGAAGGATGCCCGCGAACTCGCGCGCACCATCGGCGGCCTTGCGCCGGGTGCGGCGGTGAAGCTCAACGTGCTGCACAAGGGCAAGGACAAGGTCGTCAACCTGACGCTGGGCCAGTTGCCGAATTCGGTCGAGGCGAAAGCCGACACCGACAAGAGCGACAAGGGCAGCGCCAAGCGCGGCTCCGATGTGCCGAAGCTCGGTCTGACGCTTGCGCCCGCCAACTCCGTGGCCGGCGCCGGCAAGGATGGCGTGGTGGTGACGGAAGTCGATCCGAAGAGTGCGGCAGCCGAACGCGGCTTCAAGGAAGGCGACGTGATTCTCGAGGTTGCTGGAAAGAGCGTCACCAGCGCAGGCGACGTGCGCGAGGCCATCGACGCGGCGCGCACCGACAACAAGAACAGCGTTCTGATGCGGGTCAAGAGCGGCGGCTCATCGCGCTTCGTCGCGGTGCCGCTCGCCAAGGGCTAGGCGTCAGAGTTGAACCAATGGAGAGTGTCGTTGGCATTAGTCGCCCCCGCCGACGGCGCTTTCCGGGGGGCGGGCCTTAAAGCCCGTCCCCTCAAAAGTTACCTTCCGGTGGAACATGCCCCCCTCCGTCGGAAGGTTAAAAGGGCGGTGAAGTCCCCCAGCTTCACCGCCCGCTTTTCTCGCAAGTGTCGGAATGATCGCTCGCCTTGCATGCTGACGGTGACCGTACCATGTTGACAGAGAGCCAACCCGCCGTGAGCCGATCCGACACCCAGATGCGCCTGCTGATCATCGAAGACGACCGCGAATCCGCCGACTATCTCGTCAAGGCGTTTCGCGAGGTCGGTCATGTTGCCGATCTCGCCAGCGACGGCGAGGAGGGACTGTCGCTCGCCGACAGCGGCGACTACGACGTGCTGGTGGTGGATCGCATGCTGCCGAAACGCGACGGCCTGTCGGTGATCGGCAGCTTGCGCGAAAAGGGCAACCGGACGCCTGCGCTGATTCTCTCGGCGCTGGGCCAGGTCGACGATCGCATCAAGGGCCTGCGCGCCGGCGGCGACGATTATCTGCCAAAACCCTGTTCATTTGCCGAGTTGCTGGCGCGGGTCGAAGTGCTGTCGCGCCGCAATGTCGGCCCGGCGGAGGAGACCGTCTATCGCGTCGGCGATCTCGAACTCGACCGGCTGTCGCATCGCGTTGCCCGCGGCCAGGACGAGCTGACGCTGCAGCCGCGCGAGTTTCGGCTGCTGGAATATTTGATGAAGCATGCCGGCCAGGTGGTGACGCGCACCATGCTGCTGGAAAACGTCTGGGACTATCATTTCGATCCGCAGACCAACGTCATCGACGTCCACATCTCCCGCCTGCGCTCCAAGATCGACAAGGGATTCGAGCGCCCGCTGCTGCACACGATTCGCGGGGCGGGATATATGATCCGGGATGGGGTGAGGTAGATAGGTTCGTTGCGAACGGATGAGTGAAGTATCACTCTCGCTTCGCCAGCTTCAAATCCTACTTCGCCGCGTCGCCGGTCTTGGCCTTCGCCTTCGGCGGCGCAGTCTTCGCCTCCGTCTTGGCCGCGGCCTTCGCATCGGCCTTCGGCTCGCCAACATTCCGCGCATTGCCCCAGGGATCGACCGGGCCCTTCTCAGGAACGGCGTCGAGCGATCGCTTGTAGGCCCGTTCGGCGTCGCGTTCCTGCTGCAGCTCGCTTGGGGTCTTGTCCTTGTCCTTTTCGCCGTAACGGGGGACGGGTTTCTGGGCCCAGGCGGCGCCGGCCAGCACCACGATGATGGCCGCAGCAATGAAAGCTCTTACGCGCATACTGCCTCCCGGTTCATGTTGCGGTCTTCATGTTCGCCCGATCATAAACCGGAAAGCGCGCGAGGTGAACGATTTGTCACTTCTGGACACCGGAAAAATGGATAATGATCAGCACCATGAACGACTTCCGGCATTTTATATGCTTGAGATCTGAACCGTGACGGCATTCGGCAAGCTGATCCGCACCACCGCGTTTCGCCTGACGCTGGTCTATCTGTTCCTGTTTGCGCTGTTCGCAGCCTCGCTGCTGGGCTATTTCGCCTGGAATACGCGCCGGCTGATCAACGAACAGATCATGTCTACCGTCAACGCCGAGGTCGGCGAGATCAGCAATATCTTCGCGCGGCGCGGCTTGCGCGGGCTCGCCTTCACCATCGGAAACCGGGCGCTGCGGCCCGGCGCCAATCTCTACCTCGTGACGGCGCCCAACGGGCAGGCCGTCGGCGGCAATATCGAGTCGCTGGCGCCGGGGGTGATGGCGACCACCGGCTGGTCGGAAACCTCCTACCGGCGGCTCGAGGATCAGGACACCGCGGATCATCGCGCGCTGGTCAACGTCACCGAACTGAGCAACGGTTTTCGGCTTCTGATCGGGCGCGATCTGGAGGAACGGCGGCGGCTGTTCGGCATCGTCGCCAAGGCCGCGCAGTGGTCGGTGCTGATCGTGGTCGTGCTTGGGCTCGGCGGCGGCATCTTTGTCGCCCGACGCGTACTTCGGCGCATCGACGCCATGACCGGCACCACCCAGCGCATCATGGCCGGCGATCTCTCCGGCCGGCTCCCGGTCGGGCGCAGCGGCGACGAGCTGGATCGCCTCGCCGAAAACCTCAACGCCATGCTCGAGCGCATCGAGGCGTTGATGGTGGGCCTGAAGGAAGTCTCCGACAACATCGCGCACGATCTGAAGACGCCGCTGACGCGGCTGCGCAACCGCGCCGAGGAGGCGCTGGCGAAGGCGAGCAATGAGGCCGAGTATCGCGCCGCGCTGGAGCGCACCATCGAGGAATCCGACGGCCTGATCCGGACCTTCAACGCACTGTTGATGATCGCGCGCGCCGAATCCGGGCAGGCGCGCGGCAACATGGGCGATTTCGACGCCGCCGACGTGGCGCAAGGCATTCAGGAACTCTACGAGCCGCTGGCCGAGGACAACGGCCTGACGCTGCATGTCAAGACCGAGCCCGCGCCGCTGCATGGCAATCGCGAGCTGGTCAGCCAGGCGCTGGCAAACCTGGTCGAAAATGCGATCAAATACGGCCAGCCCGCGCCGGCGCTGCAACCGCTCGGCGCCGAAGCCAGCAGCGCCGAAGCCGCGAACAATGGCAAGGACATCCTGATCGAAGCCCGCCGCGACGGCGACCAGGTGCTGCTCAGCGTCACGGATCGCGGACCGGGGATTCCCGAAGGCGATCGCGACCACGCGATCGAACGGTTTGTGCGGCTGGAGGCAAGCCGCACCCAACCCGGTTCGGGGCTCGGCTTAAGTCTCGCCTCGGCGGTAGCGACGCTGCATGGCGGCGCGCTGAAGCTCGATGACGCGCATCCGGGACTGCGCGCCACGCTGGCGATCCCGGCGCTAAGCGGGGGCAGCGACAGGGTTGCGGTTCAAACACAGGATGTGCCACAGAAGGTGGCATGACCTCATCCGCGAAGGGCGACGCGGACCGACATTGTCTGGCCGCGCGTTTTGTCGAAGGCCCGCGTCTGTTCGCGCCCAAAGAAGCACAACAAACTCTGGCAGGCTGGCTCGGCGATCTCGCGCCGGAGCAAGCGGGCGCGATCCGCGGTTTTGCCGACCGGTTTCCGCAAGCCAAAGCCATCCTCGAAGGCATCGCCGAAGCCTCACCCTACCTGTTCGATCTGACGCGCGCCGATGCCGCGCGGCTGATCCGGCTGCTCGACTGCGATCCGGACTCGCATCTCGCCGGTCTGATCGCGCGAACGTCGCTTGCCGTCGCTGCCGCGGCCGACGAAGCCGAGGTCATGCAACTGCTCCGGCGCATGAAGTCGGAAGCGGCACTGTTGATCGCGCTGTGCGATATCGGCGGGGTCTGGCCGGTGATGCGCGTCACGGCCGGCCTGACCGATCTCGCGGTGGCTTCGGTGCAGTCGGCGCTGCGCTATCTGCTGCGGCAGGAGGCCGCACGGGGCCGGCTCAAGCCGCCCAATACCGATCGCCCCGAAGACGGCAGCGGCCTGGTGGTGCTCGCGATGGGCAAGATGGGCGCGGGCGAATTGAATTATTCCAGCGACATCGACCTGATCGTGTTCTTCGACCCCGCTGCGCCGACGCTGGCGGACGATATCGAGCCGCAGCCGTTTTTCGTGCGGGTTACGCAGGCGCTGTCGCGGCTGCTGCAGCAGCGCACCGGCGACGGCTACGTGTTCCGCGTCGATCTGCGGCTGCGGCCGGATCCGGCGTCGACGCAGGTGGCGATCTCGATCGAGGCTGCGCTGCATTATTACGAGCGGGAAGGGCGCACCTGGGAACGCGCCGCCATGATCAAGGCGCGCGCTTGCGCCGGCGACCCAAAAGCCGGCGAGTCGTTGCTCGCCGATATCGCGCCGTTCGTCTGGCGCAAGCATCTGGACTTCGCGGCATTGGCCGACGTGCACGACATGAAGCGGCGGATGCAGACCTTTCGCGGACAAAGCGAGATTTCCGTCGAAGGCCACAACGTCAAAGTCGGGCGCGGCGGCATCCGCGAGATCGAGTTTTTCGCACAGACCCAGCAGTTGATCGCGGGCGGGCGGCATCCGGAATTACGGGCGCGGCCGACGCTGCAGGCGCTCCAGGTGCTGGCGTCGAGCAACTGGATCACCTTTGCCGCGCGCGATGAACTTACCACGGCCTATGAATTCCTGCGCCGGGTCGAGCACCGGCTGCAGATGGTGGCCGACGAGCAGACCCACACGCTGCCCGAACAGGCCGAGGCGGTGGAGCGCTTCGCGGGATTTTTCGGCTATGACGGCCGCGATGCCTTCGCCAAAGATCTGCTCGGCCATCTCAAGGTCGTGCAGGGCCATTACGAAAAACTGTTCGAGGGCGATCCCGCCGGTACCGCAAAGCTCCCGGCGTTCGATTACGGCGCGGGGCCGGCCGACAAGCGGCTGCTCGAATTCCTTGCCACGCTCGGCTTCAAGAAGCCGGTCATGGTGGCGGAGACAGTGCGGCAATGGATGTCGGGCGACCTTCGCGCGCTGCGCGTGGAGGCGACGCGGACCGCATTCGTCGAGTTCATTCCCGCGCTGATCGACGGCCTTGCGCACGCCGAACAGCCCGACGACGCGGTGGTTGCGTTCGATCGCTTCCTGCAGGCGCTGCAGCGCGGCGGCCGGCTGATTTCGCTGCTCAGCCAGAACCGCGAACTGGTCGCGCTGGTGGCGCTGATCCTGGGCGCCGCACCCCGGCTCGGTGACATGCTGGCGCGGCAGCCGCAACTGATGGACGGGCTGATCGATCCGCGCTTCTTCGGCGCCATGCCGGACCAGCGCGAACTGTCGGCGCGGCTGACCGCGACCCTGGCGGACGCCGGCTCCTATGAAGAGTTCCTCGACCGGCTGCGGTTGTTCGGCCAGGAAAGCCTGTTCCTGATCGGCGCGCGCATCCTGTCCGGCACCGTCTCCGCGCAGCATGCCAGCGTCGCCTTTGCGGATGCCGCCGAAGGCATCGTCCACACCGTGCACGGGCTGGTCACCGGCCAGTTCGCCGCGCAGCACGGCCGCATCAAGGGGCAGCAGACCGCGATCCTGGCGATGGGCAAGCTCGGCAGCCGCGAGATGACGGCGGCCTCCGACCTCGACCTGATCCTGATCTACGATTTCGATCACGAGGAGCCGGACTCCGACGGCGCGCGCCCGCTGCAGGGCGCGCAATATTTCGCGCGGCTGACGCAGCGGCTGATCAGCGCGTTCACGACGCGGACCAATTACGGCGTGCTCTACGAGGTAGATATGCGGCTGCGCCCTTCGGGGCGCGCCGGGCCGCTGGCGTCGCGCCTCGATTCCTTTGCCGAATATCAGGACCGCGAAGCCTGGACCTGGGAGCACATGGCACTGACCCGCGCGCGGGTGATTTCGGCGTCGCCGGAGTTTTGCGGCAGAATCGAAAACGTCATCCGCGAGGTGCTGACCCGCCCGCGCGACCGCGCGGTGATCGCCAGCGACGTCGCCGAGATGCGCCGCGCCATTGCGCTGGAAAAGGGCGAGGCCGAGTTCTGGGACCTGAAATACGCCGCCGGCGGCATGATCGATATCGAGTTCATCGCCCAGTATCTGCAACTGGTGCACGCCGCGGCGCAGCCCGAACTTCTCAGTGTCAGCACGATGCAGGTGCTGGACAATGCCACACGGCTCGGCGTGCTGCCGCCATCGGCGGCGGAGGTGCTGCGCCCGGCGGCGCGGCTCTATCACGACCTGACGCAAATCCTGCGGCTGTGTGTGACTGGAAAGTTCAAGCCGGAGACCGCGGGCGAAGACCTGCTGCGGGTGCTGGCGCGCGCCGGCGACGCGCCGGACTTTTCGTCGCTGGAGGCAAGGGTGCGCGAGACGCAGGGGGAGGTGAGGCGTGTGTTTGGCGAGGTGGTGGAGGGTCAGGCGTAGCGTTTTGCTGTTCCAGTCATTGCGAGGAGCGAAGCGACGAAGCAATCCAGTCTTTCCGCGCGGCCTTCTGGATTGCTTCGCTTCGCTCGCAATGACGTTCTAATCCATCTCCTTTGCATCGCGGCGCCGGTAGACCATCAGCATCAGGGGAGCCAGGCGGCGCAGCAGCCCATGTGCGACGATCGGGACTGGCTGCGTGAACGGCAGGGCAAGATCGTTTTCTGCGATGCCGCGCACTGCTTTCGAAAGCTCATCCCCGAGCGAGATCGAGAGCGCAACGGCGCGGCCGTTGCAGCCCGCCCACGCGTAGGCGTCGGGTCCGAGGCGGTGGATGCGCGGCAGGAAGTCCGTCGTCATTCCGACATAGCCGTTCCAGACATGGTCGAAGCTGACGTCGCCGATCTCGGGCCACAGCCGCTTCAGTCGCTCCGCGACCCTGAGCCTGATCCTTTCCACCTTGTTGCCCGGGCCAATCACCGCGCCGCCTGTGACGAGGCGATTTCGGGCGTCGTAGCGGGCGAAGTAGAGTTCACCGTGGGTATCGGACATCGCTTGCCGGCCGGGAATGATGGTTTTTCGCGCGGCTTCGGACAGCGGCAGCGTCGCCATCTGCCATGACAATACCGGCATGACTTCGCGGGCGATGTCAGGCGCCAGCGATTTCGAGAACTCGCCGGTATAGGCATTGGTGGCTACGATCAGCGCCCGGCCGCTGATCTCTCCATCCGCGGTTTTGACCACCCATCGATTGTTGTGCCGTTCGAAACTGATGGCAGGCGAGCGGGCGTAAATGCGGCCGCCACGTTCGACCACAACGCGCGCGAGGCCGCGCGACAGCGCGAGCGGATTGATATGTCCGCCGGTCTTGTTCCAGAAACCGCCGAACCACGCATCGGAGCCAAGCATGGCGCGGGTCTGGTCGCGGGACAGCAACTCGACCGCCGCGCCGAATTTCGACCACTGCCGCACCCGGCGTTCGGCTATTCTGATGCGGCCGGGGGAATGCACCGGCTGCACCCACCCCGCCTGCTCCTGCTCGGCCTGAATTTGATAGCGGCGCGCGAGGTCGAATAAGGTCGATGCACTGTCGCGCAACAACGCGACGAACCGTTCGCCCACCGCGCCATGTCTGGCGACGATGTCTTCCGGGTCGGGACGCGACAGCGTGGGAATGACCTGGCCGTTGTTGCGGCCCGATGCGCCCCAGCCCGGCTCCATCGCCTCGATGATCGCGACATCCACGCCCGCCTCGCGCAAATGCAGCGCGGTGGACAGGCCGGTAAAACCTGCGCCGATCACGATGACATCGGCTTCCGCCGCCCCAACGAGTTTTGGCAATTCAGGCCCGGGCGGTGTCACCGCGGCCCACAGCGAGTCCGGCCAACCGGCATTTGCGGAATCCATTGTTCGAATGTCCCTGGTTGCCGGCCGCTTGCGGGCGCTGGATCGACGCTTTAGCTTAAGTTACCAATCGATGGCGGGGAAACAAAAGAGTGGCACTCAGGAATATCGTTGGAATTGACCACGCCGTGGTCGTGGTCAGGGATCTCGACAAGGCCGCCGGGAACTGGAAGCGGCTGGGATTTACCGTTTCGCCGCGCGGCACGCACAGCGCCAGGATGGGATCCGGCAACGCCACCATCATGCTCGATCCCGACTATATCGAACTGCTCGGGGTGCTGGTTGAAACCGAGCACAATGCTCCGACGCGCGCGTTTCTGGCAAAACGCGGCGAGGGCATCGAGCGCATCGCGTTTACAGCGGTGGACTCCGCCGCGGGCGCCGAGGAAATTCGCACGCGCGGATACGAGCCGGTCGGACCCACCGATTTCGAACGGCCGGTGACGATGCCGGATGGCAGCCTGTCCGCGGCAAAATTCAGAATATTCCTGTGGCCGATCGCCGAGGCGCCGGGGGGCCTGCGCATTTTCGCCTGCCAGCACAAGACGCGGGAAACGGTCTGGATTCCGGAACTGATGAAACACGCCAATGGCGCAGAGCGTCTCAAGCAGGTGCTCGTCGTTTCGCCGGAGGCTGCGAAGGACGCCGCGCATCTGGCGCGCATGATCGATGGCAACGTTCGCGCCGAGGCGGACGGTGCTGTCGCGGTGCCATCCGGTTCGGACCGCGCCGATTTCATATTCCTGAGCAAGGATCAGTTGGGCAGGCGGTATCCTGAAGTCCCGCTGGCAGGGCTGCCCGAACGCGGCGGCGGGGCTCTCGTGCTCGCCACCTCCGACCTCGCAGCCGCGGAGAGGGCGGTCGGCAGCGCAGGCGTTCGCAGTGGAGCGGCTGTTTGCGTCGCGCCTGCGGCGGCCAATGGCGCGCTGCTGGCCTTCGTCAAGGCGTAGCGCGCGGCACTTCGCCGAGATCCCAGAACAACCCGGCCATGATGCCAAGAGCTTCTTCCGTCACGGAAAGAAGAATATGCTCATCGGGGGCGTGCTGCGAGCAACCGGGATAGGAGTGCGGCACCCAGATCGTGGGCAAGCCGAGCACTTGCGCAAATACGTCGTTAGGTAACGATCCGCCGAAATTGGGCAGCACAGCCGGTTGCTTCCCCGTGGTGGTCCGGATCGAACTGACGGTCCAGTCAACCCAGGGACTATCGAGATCGGTCCGCGAGGCCGCAAAGCTCTGGGTGGCGCTCACTTGCACCATGGAAAATCCGCGTCGATCGAAATGCCGTTGAATCGCCGGTACCACCTTGTCGATCTGCGTGCCGACCACATAGCGGAGCTGCAGCACGGCCTGCGCATGTCCTGGAATGGCATTCGCCGGACTTCTTGATGTTGCCGGCCGACATCGCCAACACTTCGAGCGTATTCCAGGCATACAACCGCTCGGCTGCCGTCAGACTTTCCTCGCCCCAGTTGGACGAGACCTCCGGCTCACCGGGGTGCGGCTCGATCTCGACGCCGGCAAGCATGCTCCGGATTTGATTGGAAATCCGCGGCGGCTTCAGTTCATCGAGCAACAGACGCCCCTGTTCATCGACAAGCGACGCGATTGCCGAGCTCAGAATCGTCGCGGGGTTGGCGAGAATTCCGCCCCAGTTGCCGGAATGGTGCGAACCCTCTCGCAGATCGACGTCGAGATGAATTCTAAAACCCCCGCGGCAGCCGAGGAATATCGTGGGGCGATCCGCCGACAAACGCGGCCCGTCGGACGCCAGAAACAGATCGGCGCTCAGTTCGTCGCGCAGTGCCTCGCAAACGTGCCTCAGATCCGGAGACCCGATCTCCTCGCCCATTTCGACGATGAATTTTGCGTTGAAGCCGAGCCGGCCACCCCGGGCCTGATGCACCGCGCGCAGGCCGGACAAGATGATGCTGTGTTGCCCTTTATTGTCGGCGGTGCCGCGGCCGTAGACCCGGTCATCAACTCTCGTTGTTCGCCACGGGTCGAGATTGTCCCGCCACTCGCCCTCCATGCCGTCGACGACGTCGCCGTGCCCATACATCAGAACGGTGGGTGCAGACGGGCTTTCGCGGTACTCGGCGAGCAGGAAAGGGCTCTTGCCGCTCGGCGATTCGATCAACTTCGACGAAAAACCAAGCTCCGAAAATGCCGGCCGCAATTCGTCCTCGAGATAGGCGCGCAGTGCATCGGCACGATGCGGATTCTGGCTTTCGGTCCTGTAGGCGACCCTGCGGCCGAGTTCGACCAAGAACTCGCCGGCGTGAAAGTGCTGACCCACGAGGCTGATGGCTTCGGCCCGGCTCATGAATGCCCAGGTTTGCGTTGCGCTCTCACCTTCTCGGCGATGCTGCCCAAAATGCCCTTGGGCAGGAAGATGATGAACAGCACCAGCAGCACGCCGTAGACCAGATTGTCCCAGCCGACGGCCTTGGTGCCGAAGCCGATACGCAGCACTTCTGCCAGCAGAATGGTGATGACAGCGCCGACGGTCGGGCCGAGCGACACGTAGAGGCCGCCGACGATGACGGCAAACACCATCTGCAGCGATACCGAAATGCCGCTCACCGTGTCGGGGGAGATGAACATCTGGTACTGGCAGTACAGCGCGCCGGCCAGCGCCGTCATCAGCGCTGATATCACCGTGATCTTGAGTTTTTCCAGCGTCACGTTGACGCCGGCCGCGGCGGCGGCATCCTCATCCTCCGAGATTGCCTCCAGCGCGTAGCGGTCCATGCTGCGATCGACCCAGCGCCAGATCACGAGGCCGAGCGCCCAGACCGCCAGCGCAATCAGATACCAGGTCGCCTTGTCGTCGAATTGCAGCGCCAGCAGCTGGCTGCCCTTGGTGCGGTCGGGCGTGTATCCAAGCGAGCCGCCGGTATAGTCGCGCGTCGCGGTAATGACCTGCAGCACGATTCCGGACAGCGCCAGCGTGACCAGCACGAAATAGTGGCCGGTGATGCGGAAGCGAAAACACGGATACGCCACGATCAACGCCAGCACCGCCGCGGCGATCATCGCGACGGGAATGCCGAGCCACGGCGAGACGCCGAGATGATTCCACAGCAGCGCCGTCACATAGGCGCCGACGCCCATGAATCCGCCGTGACCCAGCGAGACCAGGCCGAACCGGCCCATCATCGACCACGACGTATAGGCAAACGACCAGATCAGGATCAGGATCAGAATGTGCAGATGATAGGGGTCGCGATAGACGAACGGCAGCGCGATCAGCGCGGCGCCGGCGATCCAGGGCCCAAGCCGGGTCAAGCTCACGAGCGCCTCGCCAACAGCCCCGCGGGCCGGATGAACATCATGACGATGAAGAAGGCGAACGCCAGCACGTAACCCCATTCGAGATCGGAAAACAGCCCGCCCAGCGAAATGATCTCGGCGAACACGAACGCGGCTACAAAGCCGCCGACGAAATTACCCAGGCCGCCCAATACGCAGATCAGGAAAGTGATCGGTCCGAACGACAGGCCGACAAACGGATGGATGTCGTATTGCAGCACCAGCAGGCAGGACGCGAGGCCGGCGAGCGCGCCGCCCAGCGCCGAGGTAATGAGATAGAGACGCCGCGTGTCGACGCCCATCAGCACCATGATCTGACGATCCTGCGAGATGGCGCGGATCGCGGTGCCGACATAGGTCTTCTTCATGAAGAAATAGACCAGCAGCATGCCGATCAGGGCCGCTACGAACGCCAGCAGGCGCGAGTAGCTGAAATGCATCTCGGCGAACTTCAGCACCGGCAGCCGAATGCCGAGGTTGCGGAAGTCGATGCCGAACGCGACGGTGGCGAAACTTTGCAATATGAACAGCACGCCGCCGGTGGCGAGAAGCTGGTTGATCGGCGGCGCCGAGAGCAGCGGCGCGATCACCAGCAGGTGCAATAGCGCCCCAAGTGCTGCGACCAGCAGGATCGCGATCGGCGCCGCAATCGCATACGGCACGCCAAAAACCTGAACCAGATAGTACATGCCGTACATGCCGATCATCACCAGTTCGGCGTAACAGATCCATGTCACGTCGATGACGCCGAAGATCAGGTTCAACCCAAGCGCCAGCAACGCCAGCAAGCCGCCGAGCAGAATGCCGTTCACCATCGCTTCCAGCAGGTAGATGTCGAAAATATCGGTCATGGATTCGCCTCCGTCATTGCGAGGAGCACTTGCGACGAAGCAATCCAGTCTGTGTTCGTGGCTCTGGATTGCTTCGCTTCGCTCGCAATGACGGTTCGCCCTGCGGGCGAACCTCTTTCCCGGCAACCGTTTGCGTCAACCACGATCATGCCTCAAATCCCCAGATACGCTTGCCGGATGGTGTCGTCCGCCTGCATCTCGCCCGACGTCCCCGAAGCGCGGATGGAGCCCGCCTCCAGCAAATACGCGCGATCCACCACGCGCAACACCTGCTGCACGTTCTGCTCGACGACCAGCACGGTCAGGCCGATGGAGCGGATTCGCTTCAGCAGTTCGAACACCTGCTGCACCACGACGGGGGCGAGGCCCGCCGAGGGTTCGTCGAGCAACAGCAGTTTCGGGTCGGACATCAGCGCGCGGCCGATCGCGCACATCTGCTGCTCGCCTCCCGACATGGTGCCGGCAAGCTGGTTGCGGCGTTCCTTCATGCGCGGAAACAGATCGAACACGAATGCCAGCCGCTCGGCGTAGCGGGCGCGCGCCTCGGGCATGAAGGCGCCCATCTTGAGATTGTCTTCCACCGTCAGGCGGGGAAACAGCCGGCGGTTCTCCGGAACGTGGGCGATGCCGAGGCTGACGATGCGGTGCTCCGGCGTTCTCAGGATGTCTGTGCCCTGCATCGAGATCGCGCCCGCGCGCGGCCGGATCAGGCCGGAGATCACCCGCATCAAGGTGGTCTTGCCGGCGCCGTTGGGGCCGATCACGCCCACCGCCTCGCCGGCCTCGACGTGAAGACTGACGCCGAACAGCGCCTGGAAGGTTCCGTAGCCCGCATCGACCGATTTCATCTCGAGCATGCGCGCTTCCCCTAACGACGCGCTTGCGCTGCGGCGGCCTGGGTCGAACCGGCGTCGGTGCCGAGATAAACCTCGACCACCCTCGGATCGCTGGACACCTCGCTCGGCAGGCCTTCCGAAATCTTCTCGCCGTGATCCAGCACCATCACCCGATCGACCACGCGCATCAGCACGCCCATGATGTGCTCGACCCAAATGATGGTGATGCCGAGCTCGTCGCGAATCCGGCGCAGCATGTCGGCCGCCTGGTCCATCTCGGCGTCATCGAGTCCCCCTAAGCTTTCGTCGGCCAGCAGCAGTTTCGGACCGGTCGCCAGTGCTTTCGCCAATTCGAGTTTCTTGAGGCCGGCGGCGCCGAGTCCATCGACGCTGGCGTGCCGATCGGTCGTGAGGCCGACTGTAGCGAGCGCCCGCTCCGCGGCTTCCTCGGCCTTGGCCCGGCTGTGGCGGCCCTGTCCGAAATAGCCGGCCAGCGCCACGTTCTCGAACAGGGTCAGGCGGTGGAATGGCCGCGGAATCTGGAAAGTGCGGCCGATGCCGCTATTGATAATGCGATACGGCGGCAGACCCGCGAGTTCGGCGCCTGCGAATTTCATCGACCCCGCCGACGGCGGCAAGGTGCCGGAGAGCATGTTGAAGATCGTGCTCTTGCCCGAGCCGTTCGGGCCGATCAGGCCGAGAATCTCGCCCTGATCGACCTTGAACGACACCTTGTTGACGGCCGTGAAGCCGCCAAACCGCTTTACCAAGCCTTCGACTACCAGCACGACGGTCCCTTATGGGCAAAGCGTTTTCGAGCGAAGTGGGTACCGGTTCGCGCAAAGAAAACGCGTCAAACAAAAATTAGGCCTCGGTTCTGATGTAATCAGAACCGAGACTCCAGGACCGCCTATTTGGCGCTGCCGTAGGTAGTGCCCGCCGGTAACGGCAGCACCGCATCGCGCTGCGCCTGGCTCTTCGGCCATACCACATACGACTTGTCGTCGATGTACTGGATCACCACCGGGAACGAGCGCTCGTTCTGCCCCGCCATCGGCGTGCCTTCGCCGAAGAATTTGACGCCGAAGCCGAGCATGGTGCCGCCTTCCGGAAGGTCGACTTCCAGCGCCGCCTTGCGCAGCGCGTCGGGATCGACGCCGCCGTATTTCTTGATGGCGCGCGGCATCACTTCGGTCAGGAACACGTAAGTGTTGGAAGCGGCCATGCCGGCATGGGCTGACCGGATCGCCACGCCCGGCTTGACCTTGTCGAACTCCTCGCCGACCATCTTGATGACCGGCGGCAGCTTGGCATCCATGTCTTTCTGGTTGGCGAGCCAAATCGAGATCGGATCGGTGTTGAAGATATAATTCGCGTCGGGTCCGAGGCCTTCCTTCAGCTTCTCGTACACGCCGTAGCCTGCGCCATGGCCCATCAGGGCGCCGAACTTAAGGCCTTGTTCGCGCGCCTGGCGCAGCAGCAGCGTGATGTCGGGATTGTAGCCGGTGTGGAAGATCACATCGGGCTGACCACGCTTCAGCTTGGTGACCAGCGCGGAAAGATCGGGCGCGGTGGCCGAGTAACCTTCCTTCAGAACGACGTTGAAGCCGGCCTTCTTGGCGCCCGCCACATTGCCCTTGGCCACGTCGACCCCGTAGGCGCCGTCCTCATGGATGATGGCAACCTTGAGATCCTTCGGCTCCTTGCCGAATTTGGATTGGGCGTTCTGGGCGATGAAGTCCATCGTCATCATGCCGAACTGATCGCCGCTGGCCTGCGGACGAAAGATGTATTTGTAGTTCTTGTTATCGAGCACCGATGAGGAAATGCAGGTGGTGATCCACATGAACTTCTTCAGCTGTTCGACCCGGGCGGCCACCGGCACGCACTGCGCCGAGGAGAAGAAGCCCAAGAGCATGTCGACCTTTTCCTGCTCGACGAGCCGGACCGCCTCGTTGATGGCGACGTCGGGCTTGCTCTGGGCGTCGGCATAGATCGCCTCCACCTTGTAACCTTCGACGCCGATCTTGGCGTAATGGTCGAGCATGATCTTGGCGCCGGTATATTGCAGCTCCGAGCCGCCGCCCGCGAGCGGGCCGGTCAGGTCGTAGATCACGCCAATCTTGATTTTCTTTTCCTGGGCGTCGGCTGAAACCGCCATGCCCAGCGCCGCGCCTGCGACAATCAGCCCACCGAACAGGCGGGCAGCCCTACGCACCAGCATCAAAACCTCCCTGGAAGATTGTGGTTTGTATTGTCAGGTTTTTGTTGGCGCCCATCACAGGGGGAGCGCCGGGAGATGTCAAGCGTCTAGCTCCCGTCATTCCGGGGCGCGCGAAGCGCGAACCCGGAATCCAGGCACCGCAAGAAGCTGGAATTCCGGGTCTGCGCCAAAGAGGCGCATCCCGGAATGACGGTGGTTGAGTTTTCTAGGCCGCCGCCGAAACCTTTGCCTTGGCCTTGGCATCGCGCGGCAACGAGACGCAGACCACGGTGCCGACGCCGAGCGTCGAGCGCAGCTTCATCGAACCGCCATGCAGGTTGGCCAGCGACTTGGCGATGGCCAGCCCAAGGCCGGAGCCGTGGTAGGTCTTGGTCAGCTGGCTTTCGACCTGCTCGAACGGCTTGCCGAGCCGCGCCAGCGATTGCGGCGCGATGCCGATGCCGCTGTCAGCGATCAGCAGCACCACCGAGTTTCGCCGCCTGCGGCAACGAACCGTGATCTTGCCGCCGTCGGGCGTGAATTTCACCGCGTTGGACAGCAGGTTGACGATGATCTGCTTGACCGCGCGACGATCCGCCTGCACCGGCACGGTGCCTTCGATATCGGTGTCCAGCGTGAGATGCTTGTCGTCGGCGCGCCCCGACACCACGCGCAAGGATTCCGCCAGCGTCTGCGCCAGATCGAGGGTTTCCATGTCGAGCTTCATGCGGCCGGCTTCGATTTTCGACATGTCCAGGATGTCGTTGATGACCTCGAGCAGGTAATGGCCGCTGGTCAGGATGTCGTGGCAATACTCCGCGTATTTTTCCGAACCCAGCGAGCCGAACATGCCGCTGCCCATCACTTCGGAAAATCCGATGATGGCGTTGAGCGGTGTGCGCAGCTCGTGGCTCATATTGGCGAGGAACTTGGATTTGGTCTGGTTGGCTTCCTCGGCGCGGTTTTTCTCGTCGGAATATTTTTGCGCGAGATCGACCAGCTCGATGGCCTGCGCTTCGAGCGTGGTTTGCGAGCGTTTCAGGTCGATCACGGTGGCGCGCAGGCGAAGGTCGTTGTCGATGAGTTTCTGCTCGTGT
The DNA here is from genome assembly GCA_963710045.1 of uncultured Alphaproteobacteria bacterium. Lineage (GTDB taxonomy): Bacteria > Pseudomonadota > Alphaproteobacteria > Rhizobiales > Xanthobacteraceae > Bradyrhizobium. Next base: position 156,812 of record CAVPZO010000068.1, read on the forward strand.
TCCTTGATGCGGGTGATGTCGGTGCCGACCGAGACGTAACCGCCATCCTTGGTGCGGCGCTCAGAGATGTGCAGCCAGTTGCCATCGTCGAGCTGCGCCTCGAAGGTGCGCGCGCCCGGTGCTTGCGCACTGGTTTCCTGCAGCCGCGTGCGGACCTCCGGCATGCTGCCGACCTCGATCACGGTTTCATAGGAGGTGCCCGGCGTCACCGCGGAGTCCGGCAGCCTGTGCAGGCGCTGGAAATGCGAGTTGCACAGCACCAGGCGGTCTTCGGCGTCCCACAGCACGAAGGCTTCGGGGATGGTTTCGATGGCGTCGCGCAGCCGCAGGTCGGCTTCCACGGTGCGCTCGGCAAGGCTTTTTTGCTCGGTGATATCGACGGCGATGCCGATCAGATGCAGGCCGCTGTCATTGCTGCCCTGGCTGAGCTCGCAGCGCACCCGCAGCCAGATCCAGTGGCCGTTGGTGTGCTGCATCCGAAAGGTCTGGTCGATGTGGTTGATCTTTCCGGAGATCAACTGGTCGGCGATGGCGAACAGGTCGATGTCGTCGGATTTTACCAGCGCGTTGACCTCGCCGAAAGTCAGAAGGTCGCTGCGGCTGTCGAGCCCGAGCATGGTGAACATCGATTGCGACCAGAAGATTCGGCCGCGCGACAGGTCCCAGTCCCACAAGCCGCAGCGTCCGCGGTTGAGCGCGGTGTCGATGCGGCCGCGCACGGCATCGTTGATGAGGTCGCCCTCCCGCGCGCGGGTGGACTGCCAGTGGAATGCGAAGCCGAGGATCAGCACCACGAAGCCGGTGGTGGCCGACAGCGTCACCGATAGCGCCGCGTCCGATCCCCACAACGGCTCGATCTTCTCCTGAATCACGATGACCTGTCCGGGCAGCGCCTTGACCAGGCGCAGCGTCGCCAGCGCGCTGCCGCCGTTGGGCAGGACCATGTCGGTGACGCCGCCTTGCTGGCCGGGCAGCGTGAGGAACTGTGCCGCGCTGATGACGTCGAGAATCCGGTCGGTATCGCCAAGCTCGGCTTCCAGGGGAACGCGAGCGAGAATCCGGCCGTCGGCGCCGGTGACGAGTACATGACGCCCGGCCGCGATACCCCACGACGGAACGAAATCGGGCAGCAGCTTCTGCAGGCGTTCGACCGACGCCGCGCGATCCGGCCGGATCGTGCCGATGCGATCGAGGCGCTCGGCGAGCAGATCGGCCAGCGCCGAGACATCGCGCTTCATCGAGGCGCGCTTCTGCCGGCTCTGGTCGATCACCTGGACGAAGGCGCCGATGCAGATGGTGATCAGGAAAGCGATGATGAGGGTAGGGACCGCGCGGCGGAGCGCGGGTTCCGCGATCAACGCACGATGATAGGCAGGTTTCGCGATCGACTGCGCCAATCCCTTGATCGAATCGGATTGGACGCACGCGCTCGCCGCGTGTGCGCGCGCCATGCCTTTGACCCCCTGGAACTGTCTTCTTGTTACGCCTTCGCGGAAGCACCCCGTCCGCTTCCGAATCACGACGATTTGAATCGGTTTTTTTCGCGCTGTCGAGAGTCAACGATTCGTTAATGCAAAATAAATCTTGTCCAACGGAGAATCGGAATGCTGAAATTCGTGAAAGTGAGTCCGAAACAGGAACGCGGGCCGACCGAAACGGTCATTGCGAGCGAAGCGAAGCAATCCAGAGGCAACGCAGCAAGAGCTGGATTGCTTCGTCGCTTCGCTCCTCGCAATGACGGAACCGCACGCCGTGACGTCGCCGCCGTCACTCCGGATACGGCGGCTCGGCGTGGCTGATGACGCGCTTCACCGTGGGATAGGCGCGGCGCAGCGCGCGCTCGATGGCGTCGACGTTCTCATGGACCTTGATGACGCTCATCGAGGGTGCGGCGCGGCAATGGAAGTTGACGATTTCGCCGGCCTCGGTGTCGCGCACCCGCACATTGTGGATGTCATGGATCGCGCCATCGGCGGCGAAGCGCGACAGCGCCGCCGCAATCTCCGCGACCCGGCCGGGCGCGGCGTCGGTTCCGAACGGCAGTTCGGGTTCCAGCGGCTCGATGTGGGTATCGACCTCGACGTCGGCGCCGAACTCGTCGCGGATATTGTGCTCCAATATGTGGGCGATCTCGTGCGCCTGCGTCAGCGGCATCTCGCCATCGACTTCGAGATCGATGCTGACGGTCAGCTTGCCGCCGAGATCGTGCACGGTGACGTGGTGGATCGCCAGCCCCGAATTGCGCGCGATCACCATGATACGCTCGCGTACGCTCTCATTGTCACGCGCAACGGGAACTGCCGTAAATGTCAGGTCGGCATCGCCGAGCGTCTCGGTGACCGCATCCTGCGCCCGGCGCTTGATCTCTTCGATGCGGTCAATCGGATACGTCCGCGGCACCTGCACGATGGCGTCGATGAAATGCGTCGAGCCGACCATCCGCACCCGCAAGCGTTCGAGATCGATCACGCCGGGCACCGCCCTGATTGCGGCGGTGGCTTTCCTGGCCGCACCTTCCGGCGCGCGATCCAGCAGGGTTTCGATGGTGGAGCGGCCGAGCCGCAGGCCGAGCACGGAGATCAGGATCGCGACGCCGATCGCAGCCGCAGCGTCGCCCCAGGCATAGCCGAAGCCCGACAACGCGAGGCCAATGATGACCGCGCTCGATCCGAACACGTCGGAGGCGAAATGCAGCGCGTCGGCCTCCAGCGCCTGGCTCTTGGTGTCGAGCGCGGTGCGATGCAGCGCCCGCGCGCGCCAGAAATTGACCGCGATATCGACCACCAGAACCACGAACGGCACGGCCGAGAGCGTCGGCGGCGGCGCGCCGTCGCGCAGATGGCTCCAGGCCTGCACCACGATGCCGCCGGCCAGCACATAGAGCAGCGCAATCACGCCGAGCGCCGACAGGCTTTCGATCTTGCCGTGACCGTAATGATGCTCCTCATCGGCGGGCCGGTCCGACATCCGAACCACCAGCCAGGTGATGACGGTCGCCACCAGGTCGATGGAGGAGTGCAGCGCTTCGGAAATCAGCGCGAGACTGCCGATCGCGACGCCGACCGCGAACTTGATCGCTGCCATGCCGGCGCTGGCGAAAATCGAGATCGCGGCGACGCGGGATTTTATGGTGGCTACGGGGACGGGGGCGCTCATGGGCGCGGTTTAGCAGGGCACAGGCGGACGTCAACGCCGCGATTCAAGGCTGCAATCGCCACTCATTCGCGAATGAGCACGACTTGTAGCCCGCATGAGCGAAGCGAGATGCGGGATCTGTAGCGATTCCCGGATATCGCTTCGCTCATCCGGGCTACGGATGCGTCACTGCGTCACCACGATCTTGCCGAGGTGCTTGTTGGCTTCCATGTGCTCGAAGGCTTCCGCGATCTTGTCGAACGGATAGACCTTGTCGATCGGCAGTTTCAGCTTGCCCGACTCCACCGCAAGCCAGATGTCTTTCCGGACCTCATTGAAAATCTCGCGGATTTCCTCGATCGAACGGGTGCGGAAGGTGACGCCGATATAGTGGATGCGGCGGGCGGCGTGCAGGTCGAAGTTGAAATCGCCGTGGGTGCCGCCGAGGCGGCCGACATTGACAATGCGGCCCAGGATCCTGGTCGCTGCAAGGTTCTGGTTGGCAACCTTGCCGGAGACCTGATCGACGATCAGGTCGACGCCTTTGCCGTCGGTCGCCTTCAGCACCTGATCGACCCAGGCGGGATCGGAGGAGTCCACCGCGAGGTCGGCGCCAAATTCCTTCAAGCGTCCGCGCCGCATCTCGTCGGTCGATGAACCGATCACCAGTTTGGCGCCCTTGTGTTTGGCGATCTGCATTGCCATCAGGCCGACGCCGGAGCTGGCGCCCTGGATCAGCACCGACTGGCCCGGCTGCAATCCGCCGTTGGTGACCACCGCGTTGTGCATGGTCGCGAGCGCGACGGGGTAGGTGGCCGCTTCCTCAAAGCTCATGTTCGAGGTCGAGGGGATGTGGAACAGCCGGCCGTGATCCGCCAGCGTATATTCCGCGAATGCCGCCGCACCCGAACCCATCACCCGGTCGCCGACTTTTACGCCTTTGGCGTCGGGGCCGAGTTCGGCGACTTCGCCGGCCCATTCCATGCCGAGCACGGCGCCGACCCCGCCGGCGCTGCCATGGGCGTGGCCCTTGGTCATGCCTAGATCGGCGCGGTTGAGGCCGTTGGCGCGGACGCGGACCAGCACCTGCGTGGCCTTCGGCGCAGGTTTTGCGACATCGGTGATTTCAGCGCCGTTGGCGCCGTAGACGAAGGCTTTCATGAGATTGCTTCTTTCAGTGAACAGGGTTCGGTCGTCATTGCGAGGAGCTCTTGCGACGAAGCAATCCGGTTCTTTCTCGTTGCTTCTGGATTGCTTCGCTTCGCTCGCAATGACGGTTACTCCGCGGCTTCGCGCCGGCTGCCGGACATCATGCGTTCAAACCGGCTCTGGATGATGGCTTCGGCGTCGCGCATGATGCGCGACACCAGTTCGGCACAAGTCGGGATGTCGTGGATCAATCCCTGCACTTGCCCCGCGGACCAGATGCCTTCATCGGCGTTGCCGGTTGCGTAGACCATCTTGCCGCGCGCGCCGGCGACCAGGTCGCGCACCTGCTCGAAGGTGGCGCCTTCCTTCTCCATCGCCACCACCCTGGTGCTGACCGCGTTTTTGGCGACGCGCGAGGTGTTGCGCATGGTGCGGAAGATCAGCTCGGTCTCGCGCTCGTCATTGGCGACGATCTTTTCCTTGATCAATTGATGGATCGGGCTCTCCCTGGTGCACATGAAACGCGTGCCCATGTTGATGCCTTCGGCGCCCAGCGCCAGTGCGGCGACCAGGCCGCGGCCATCGCCAAAACCGCCGGACGCGATCATCGGGATCTTCACCTTGTCGGCGGCGACCGGAATCAGGATCAGGCCCGGCGTGTCGTCCTCGCCGGGATGACCGGCGCATTCAAAGCCGTCGATCGAGATCGCATCGACGCCCATCCGCTCCGCCGACAGCGCGTGGCGCACGCTGGTGCATTTGTGCACGACCACGATGCCGTGCTTCTTGAATTCGGTGACGTGTTCCTGCGGCTTGTTGCCGGCGGTCTCGACAATCTTGATGCCGCTCTCGATGATGGCCTGGCGGTATTCCGCGTAAGGCGGCGGTTTTATCGACGGCAGGATGGTGAGATTGACGCCGAACGGCTTGTCGGTGAGGCCGCGGCAGCGCGCGATTTCCTTTGTCAGGTCATCCGGCGTCGGCTGGGTCAGCGCGGTAATGAAACCGAGCGCACCGGCATTGGCGACCGCTGCGACCAGTTCGGCGCGGCCGACCCATTGCATGCCACCCTGCACAATGGGATGTTCGACCCCGACCAGTTCGGTAAATCGCGTTTTTATCATTCGGCCCTCATATTTCCCCGGCGCGGATCACCGCGCACTCGTTTACATTTCTGACGGCAAGATGCCGTCGGGCCCCGGAAATGTCCACTGGCGGTTTAATTTGTGATTCAACCCTTGACCGCTCCCGCGGTGAGCCCGTGGATCAAATGGCGCTGCAGAAAGCCGAACAGCACCGCCACAGGAATGGTGCTGATAATGACGCCGGCCGACAGCGGCCCCCATTGCACCTCGTACTGCCCGACCATGTAGAGCAGCCCGGCCGACAAGGTGCGCATGTTGGTCTCCGTCGTGAACGAGATCGCGAACAGCAATTCGCTCCAGGATACGACGAAAGCGAAAATGGCGGTCGCCGCAATGCCGGGGGCTGCGAGCGGCAACACGATGCGCCAAAGCGCGCCAAAATGATTGCAGCCGTCGATCATCGCGCTTTCCTCGAGGTCGCGCGGAATCGAGGAGAAATAGCCGACCATCATCCAGACCGTGAACGGCACCGTGAAGGAGAAATTCGAATAGATCAGCGCCTGGTAGGTATCGATCAGGCCGAGCGCGCGCCATTGTGTCAGCAGCGGGGCGATCAGGAGAACGCTCGGAAACATCTGGGTGGCGAGGAAGATCAGCAGCAGCGCATCTCGCCCCGCAAAACGAAAGCGGGCGATGGCATAGCCGGCAAGCACCGACACCGCTGTGGTGGCGACCATCGTGACCGAACACACCCAGAGGCTGTTGAAAAAGAACCGGCTGAATGGCGTGACCGGCGAGGTCCACGCATCGACATAATTCTCGAAGGTGGGATGCACTGGCAGGTACTGCAGCGGGGTGGCGTAGAGTTCCTGCCGGTCCTTCAGCGATGTCAGCAGCATCCAGATGAACGGCCCGATCGCAAAAGCGGTCAGCAGCACGAGGCCGATCCAGACAACGGGACCGCGCAACAGCCGCTCGGCAAGGTCGGTCGAGGTGTGGCGTCGTGTCATCAGGTTTCCTCGACGCCTTTGGTGACGCGAAGGTAGACGGTGGTGAATGCCAGCATCACCAGCAGCAGCACGACCGAGAGCGCGCCGGCGTAGCCGAAGTCGAGGCTCGAATAGGCTTGCAGCAGGGTGTAGGTCGAGGTGATCTGTGTGGCGTTGGCCGGGCCGCCGCCGGTCATGACGAAGATCAGGTCGGCATAGTTGAAGGTCCAGATGATCCGGGTGGCCGTGGCGACGACGATGATGGGCCGCAGCAACGGCACGGTGATGTGCCAGAAACGCGCCAGCACGCCGGCGCCATCGACGTGGGCCGCCTCGTAAAGCTCGTCCGGCACGGCCTGGAGTCCCGCCAGCAGCATGATGGCGAAGAACGGGATCCCGCGCCAGACATTGGTGAAGACGACCGCCGCCATCGCGAAGTCCGGCGACGACAGCCAGGCGATGCGCTCCTGCATCCAGCCGGCACGGATCAACAGGTCGTTGATGACGCCGTAGTTCGGCTGATACAGCCACTGCCAGATCAGTCCCACCACGACTCCCGGGATGATCCAGGGCAGCAGCGTGAGCGTGCGCACCAAAGCGCGCCCCGTAAAAGCCTGCTGCAGCAGCAATGCGGCGGCAAATCCGAATACGAATTGCAGGATGACCGAGCCGAACACCCAGACCACGGAATTCCACAGCGTCAGCCAGAACACCGGGTCCTGAACCAGCCGGACGTAGTTGCCGAGCCCGATGAAGCGGTAGTCCTGCGGCTTGTACAACACGTCGGCGAACAGGCTCATCTTGATCGCGAGGATGATCGGCACCACGACGGTGGCGAGCAGGCAGAGTGCTGCCGGGACCAGGTAGGCATAGCCGATCAGGAGCTTGCGCAGCCGCCAGCTGATCAGCGGGGGGCTGCGGGGCCTTGCGATGGGGAGCGTGGTCATGACCGTTCCCGGCGCTTACGCCATTTCCTTCTTCAGGATGTCGGCGAAGCGGTCGAGGCAGTCTTTCGCGGAGATTTTTCCAAGGATCGCCTGCTGCATCAAGGGCACGCCGTCGGAATCGATCTTGCCGCCCCAGCCGGGATAGGCGAGATATGGGCTGACAATTCCAATTGGAAATGAGTTCACGAAGCCGGCAAGCGATGGGTCGTTGGCGAATTCCGGCTGCTTGAGGATCGACTGGCGCGCCGGCAGCAGGCCGAGCGTCGAGTTGTATTTCAGGCTCGGCTCTTCCTCGAGCATGAAGCTCATGAATTGCCACGCGCCTTCCTTGTTTTTGGCGCCCTTGAACATGGTGAGCGTCTCGGAGAACCAGAACGAGGCGCGCTTCTTGGCCGGACCGATCGGCAGCGGCAGGGTGGCGAAGTTGTTGGCGCCGACGTTCTTCTTCTGCTGGCCGCTGGAGCCGGAATTGTGCTGATACATACTGGTAACGCCGCGCCCGAAAGTTTCGACGATTTCGACGAAGCCGTCGGTCGCCGCACTCGGCGGCGTGACCTTGTGCTTGAGCGCAAGGTCGACATACCAGGCCAGCGCGTCGACGGCTTCCTTCGAGTTGATGACCACCTTGCCATCCTTCAGCACTTCGGCGCCGTTGGCGTAGGCGAATTCACTGGGATAGAGCAGCGCCCAGGTGCCGCTGCCGCGCATGCCGTAGCCGTACTGGTTCTTGTCCGCCTTGGTGAAGGCTTTGGCGAGGCTAAGGAACTCGTCCCAGGTCCAGTCCGGTGTCGGCTCCTTGAGGCCGAGCTCTTTGAGGCGATCGGTGCGGTAGTAGATGCCGTCGAGCGTCACGGCGAGCGGAAGCGAGATGATTTTGCCGTTGATCGTCACCGTCTGCCACGCCGTCGGCGCGACGTCCGCAAAATGCTTCCAGGATTTTGCCCGCGCGGTGATGTCTTCAACCGCGCCCATGCCGTTGAACTGGCCGACCCAATTGTCCCAGACCTGGCAGAGGTCCGGCGGATTTCCGCCCGCGATCGAGCTGATCAGCTTCTGACGCGCCTGCGCCTGCGGCACATATTCGACCTGCACCGCGAAATCCTTTTGCGACTGATTGAAGCGCTCGACCAGCGAATTGACCAGCGCGATGCGGGTCGGCTCGGGAACGCTCCATTGAAAACGCACCGGCTCCGCACCCCAGGCTTTTCGCGGGCCAATGTACGGAGCATCCCACCAGGCGAGATCGGCCGCGGCGATGACGCCGGTGCCGGCAAGTGTATGCAGCAGCTTGCGACGCGACAGCGAACCACGCTCATCCATTTTCGACCCTCCCGCTGGCGAGCCTTTTCGGCTCTTGCGCCATCATGCCATAGCATTCCGGGCGGGAGAAGGTGCGCAGTCAAATGAGATTCACGGTCGCCGATCGGAGCAACGCGGTCATGCAAGAACCGCGCGGGATAGACGATGCAGCCCGATGGGCCTGGCCTTGCGAGCCGGCGCTTCAGGCGACCGCGGACTGAGGCGCGTCGCTGCCGTTATTTTCGAGCGCGGTGCTGATGTCCTGGATGGTGATCACGCCGATCAGGGTGTAGTCGTCGATCACGGGCACATGCCGGATGTGGTGCTTGTTCATCAGATGCCGGACGTGGTCGAGCGTATCGGTCGATTGACACGAAATCAGCTCCTGCACCGAGATCAACTGCGAAACCTTCAAGTTGACGCCGGCAGCGCCATGCTCGGCGATGGCGCGAACCACGTCGCGTTCCGTGAACATGCCGGCGCAGGTGTTGCCTTCGGTCCTGACGACATCCTTGACCACCAAGGCGCTGACGTCGCCGGCGCGCATCAATTGCGCGGCGATGGCGACGGTCTCGTTCATGCGCACGGTCGCAATCCGGGTGCTCTTCTTGCGCAGGATGTCTCCGACTTTCATCGCAACCTCCTTCAGGTCGTTGGCTATCGCAATGTGGTATACATTATGCCAATTGTCAATTTGAATCACGTGGGCCGCGGTCGAACCAAATAAATCAAAGAGGCAGCGATACTGACGTTTTCCCACATGCCTCTGCTCGCTACAGTCTAGCACAGGCCGCCATCGATGCGCTGGAGAACCGGTGGTATACCAGAGCTGTAAAGGGCGGGCGGCGAAGCGGCGAGGGCACAAAAAAGCGCGCCCATCCCGAAGGATGAGCCGCGCTTCTTAGATCGCGATGCCGTTAAACCGCAGGCCGTTGTTGATCGCCTGATCAGGCCACCGCGGTTCGCAGCCGGCTGTAGCCTTGCTGGATCACCGACCAGAACAGCGCGATCAGTCCAAGGATCATGATGGTGCTGACCAGCGTGTTGGAAAAGAACACGCCGAGCGAGCCTTGCGACCCCAGCAGCGACTGCCGGAATGCTTCTTCCGCCTTGTCGCCGAGCACGATGGCCAGCACCAGCGGGCGCGAGCGGGTAGTTGCACTTCTTGAGCAGGTAGCCGACCACGCCGAACACCAGCATCAGCATCACGTCGAACGTGCTGGAGTGGACCGAATAGGCGCCGATCGCGCAAAGCACCAGAATGAGCGGCGCGATGATGCTGAACGGGACGCGCAGGATCGCGGCGAAGATCGGCACGCAGGTGAGCACCACGAACAGTCCGACCAGATTGCCGAGATACATCGAGGCGATCAGGCCCCAGACGAATTCCTTCTGCTCGACAAACAGCATCGGACCGGGCTGCAGGCCCCAGATCAGCAGCCCGCCAAGCAGAACGGCAGCCGTCGGAGAACCGGGCACGCCGAGCGAAAGCATCGGCAGCAGCGCCGCCGTCCCCGCCGCGTGGGCCGCGGTTTCCGGTGCGACCACGCCTTCGATTTCGCCCTTGCCGAAATTGTTGCCGCGCTTGGAGACGCGCTTGGCAATGCCGTAGCTCATGAAGGATGCCGGCGTCGCGCCCGCCGGGGTGATGCCCATCCAGCAGCCGATGATGCAGGAGCGCAACGACGTGACCCAGTATCTGGGCAATTCCTTCCAGGTCTGGATCACCACCCGCAGATTGATCTTCGCGTTGCCGCCGCGGAAGCTCAGGCCTTCCTCCATCGTCAGCAGGATCTCGCCGATGCCGAACAGGCCGATCACGGCGATCAGGAAGTCGAAGCCGTTGAGCAGTTCGGTAAATCCGAATGTCAGCCGCAGCTGCCCGGTGATGGAGTCCAGTCCAACGGCGGCGAGCGCGAAGCCGACCATCATTGCCGCAATGGTCTTGAAAGGCGGTTCCTTGCTGAGGCCTACGAAACTGCAGAAGGCCAGAAAATACACCGCGAATTTTTCCGCAGGCCCGAATTGCAGCGCGAAGCTCGCGACCAGCGGCGCCACCAGGGTGATCATGATAACGGCGAACAGCGCGCCGACGAAAGAGGAGGTGAACGCCGCCGTCAAGGCCTCGCCGGCCTTGCCCTGCTGCGCCATCGGATAGCCGTCGAACGTCGTCGCCACCGACCAGGGTTCGCCCGGTATGTTGAAAAGAATCGAGGTGATGGCGCCGCCGAACAACGCGCCCCAATAGATACAGGACAGCATGATGATGGCCGACGTCGGCGGCATGCTGAACGTCAGCGGCAGCAGGATCGCCACGCCATTGGCGCCGCCCAGTCCCGGAAGCACGCCGATGATGACGCCGAGCACGATGCCGACGACCATCACCATGATGTTGAAGGGCTGCAGCGCTACCGCAAAGCCGTGAAAAAGATTGACGATTTCTTCCATCTATCCAAGTCCTGAAAACGAAAGCGAGCACGACGACGCTAGAGACCGAGCCATTCCTCGACCGGACCCTTGGGAAGCGGGACCAGAAACCAGCGCTCGAAGATGAAGTAGGTGACGATGGGCATGCCGAACGCCACGCCCAGGACAACGGGCCAGCTGTATTTGCCGAGCCATCGCATGAACCATCCGATGAAGATGATTGACGCGACATAGAGGCCGGTGAACGGCATGGAGCCGACATAGATCGCGGTGGGAACGACGACGCTCATCACCTGACGAAGCTGTCCCCACTCCGCGAACAGGCCGTCGTTATTTTCGCGCAGCGTGTTCCACAGATTGACCGCGCTGGAAACCACGATGAAAATTCCGATATAGAACGGAAAGAACCCGGCGCGCGGACCTTCCGCGCCCCAGTTGATTCCAGCCTTCACGCTGCCGATGAGTACGATCGCTGCCAAACAGGGCGATCAGCAGCGTGACGCCGGTTTCCACGGCCTTGTGTGTCGGGCCGGCATTATCTGAGCTGTTCGTAGTCATGGAAACTCCATGCGGGCTAGCATATTCCATGCCCGCCATTCGCGCTGTGCGCCGGTCCGCGGTCGGTCAGTTTCCGCCGATCAGTTCCCCGTGGCGAGGAAACCGGCCTCTTTCATCAGGCCTTCGTGGCGCTTTTCCTCAACCTCGACCCACTTGGCATAGTCGGCCCCGGTGAGGAAGGTTGTGTTGAACGCGCCGCTCTTCATGAAGTCCTGCCACTCGGGAGTGGCGCGCACCTTCGTGAACAGATCGATGTAATAGTCGACCTGATCCTTGGTCGCCTTGGGCGACATGAAAATACCGCGCAGCATCAGGTATTCGATGTCGAGGCCTTGCGACTTGCAGGTCGGAATATCTTTCCAGCCCTTGCCGTCCGCAATCTGCTCGTCATAGGTCATCTGCTTGGCATCGAACACGCATAGCGGACGGAGCTTGCCGCCGCGCCATTGTGCGACCGCCTCGATCGGATTGTTGACGGTCGAATCGACGTGGTTTCCGACCAGCTGAACCGCGACTTCTCCGCCGCCCTTGTAGGGGATGTAGGTCAGCTTGGTGCCGGTGGCTTTTTCAAGCGCTACCGTGATGATCTGGTCTTCCTGTTTCGATCCGGTGCCGCCCATCTTCATGGTACCGGGCGGCGCTTTCTTCAAGGCGTCGACGAAATCTTTCGTGTCCTTGTACGGCTTGTCGGCATTGACCCAGAGGACGAACTCGTCGAGCGCCAGCATCGCGACCGGCGTGAGATCCTTCCAGCTGAACGGAATTCCGGTTGCAAGCGGGGTGGTGAACAGGTTCGACAGCGTGATGACGATCTTGTGCGGATTGCCGGCCGACGACTTGAGATCGAGAAAGCCTTCGCCGCCGGCGCCGCCGGACTTGTTGATGACGACCATCGGCTGCTTCATCAGGTTATGCTTGGTGACGATGCCCTGGATCGTCCGCGCCATCTGGTCCGCACCGCCGCCGGTGCCGGCGGGTACGATGAATTCAACCGGCCGTACCGGCTCCCAGGCGGCCATGGCGGGAACCGCGATGCCGCTCGCGCACAACACGGCGACGGCGCCCAGCGCGACATGTGAAGCAGATTGTTTCATCGATTCTCTCCCATCCAATTTTGATTGCGCCGGTCTTTAGGCCGGCGTCGCAGCGGCGTCCCAGGCGGTTCGATCTTCCCGCGTCTGACCGCTCGCTCCAAGTGTATCACAGCGACGGCGACTACCATCCGGGCGGCTTGCCGCACGGGATAGCTGGAAAAAAGTTGAAGGCGCTTGGGGGGACTGACGCGTGCGGTTGCATTCGATTTCATGCGGATTGCATGCCCGCGTTTCCCAAGGGCGCGCTTTTGTTTTTAAGACCGGGCGCTGCCGCCGCACACTCTTGTATGCATTATGCCAGAGCGCAAGTGATATTATGCGTGGGGTGTTCAATATGCCGCAGGTTTCGCGCAAGGCACGAAGGGCCGCACCAAAAAGGGCTCGAAAACGAGAGCCGATTCGCCGAAAGTATTAGTTCAAAAGGATGCGGCGATGCAAAATCGCCAAGCCAAAAAAAGACCGCCGGGGCGACCGGCGGCCTCGGAATCACAGTCTTGCATCCGCTTATTCAGCCGCAACCTTTCGCGGCGGATCCAGCGCGCCGGAATCGTGGATCTCGGCGACCTGATGATCGCTGAAGCCCAGCACCTGGCGCAGGATTTCGTCGGTATGTTCGCCCAGTAGCGGCGAGCGCGTCACTTCAGACTGGACTGTCGGACATCTTGATCGGGTTGCCGACCGAGAAATATTTGCCGCGCTCGGGATGATCGACTTCGACGATGGTGCCGGTGGCGCGCAGCGACTGGTCCTCGATCAATTCCTTCATCGACAGGATCGGGCCGCAGGGGATGTCGTCCTTGTTGAGGATGTCCATCGCCTCGAACTTGGTCTTGGTCATGGTCCATTGTTCGATGCGCGCGAAAATTCCGTTCAACCGCGACAAGCCGGGCCGGGGGCTTCGCATAATCCGGATGGGTCTTCCAACCGGGCTCGCCGATCACGTCGCAGATCTTCTCCCACACCGGGGCCTGGGTGATGAAATAGATGTAGGCGTTGGGATCGGTCTCCCAGCCTTTGCACTTCAGGATGCGGCCGGGCTGGCCGCCGCCGGAATCGTTGCCGGCGCGCGGCACCGCGTCGCCGAACGGAATGCCCTCGCCGTACTGGCTGTATTCGGTGAGCGGACCGTGGGCGAGGCGCTGCTGGTCGCGCAGCTTTACGCGCGCCAGATTAAGCACGCCGTCCTGCATCGCGGCGGTGACCTTCTGGCCCTTGCCGGTCATGGTGCGCTGATAAAGCGCTGCGACGATGCCGAGCGCCAGATGCAGCCCGGTGCCGCTGTCGCCGATCTGCGCGCCGGTGACCAGCGGCAGGCCGTCGCGGAATCCGGTGGTCGATGCCGAGCCGCCGGTGCATTGGGCTACGTTCTCATACACCTTGCAATCTTCATATGGACCGGGCCCAAAACCCTTGATCGAGGCCACGATCATTTTCGGATTGATGCTCTGGATTTTCTCCCACGGAAATCCCATGCGATCGAGCACGCCGGGTCCGAAATTTTCCACCAGCACGTCGCAGCTCTTGATCAGCGCGGTGAGGACTTCCTTGCCTTTCGGGTTCTTGGTGTCGAGCGTGATCGAGCGCTTGTTGTGGTTCAGCATGGTGAAATACAGGCTGTCGACGTTGGGCACGTCCCGCAACTGACCGCGGGTGATATCGCCGACGCCGGGACGCTCGACCTTGATCACGTCGGCGCCGAACCAGGCCAGCAACTGCGTGCAGGTCGGTCCTGACTGGACGTGGGTGAAATCGAGAATGCGAACGCCCTTCAGCGCCTTGGTCATTTGTCTTGCTCCGTTAAATCGATGTCGTCATGCCCGCGAACCGCGGGCGTCATTTCTTCTTCAGCTTGCTCTGCGGATTGAGGCTGCCGATGCGGCCGCTCTCGCTGCCGGCAGCCGGGTCGAGCACCGCGTTGATGAGGGTCGGCTTGCCGGAATCCATCGCGGCATTGACCGCGCGCTTGAGCTCATCGGGGCTCGTCGCGTTGACGCCGACGCCGCCGAAAGCTTCCATCATCTTGTCGTAGCGCGAACCCTTGACGAAAACCGTCGGCGCCGGGTCCGAGCTCACCGAATTGACGTCGGTGCCGCGATAGATGCCGTCATTGTTGAAGATGACGATGCAAACGGGGAGCTTGTAGCGGCAGATCGTCTCGACCTCCATGCCGGAGAAGCCGAAGGCACTGTCGCCTTCGATCGCGAGCACGGGCTTGCCGGTTTCGATCGCTGCCGCGATGCAATAGCCCATGCCGATGCCCATGATGCCCCAGGTGCCGACGTCGATGCGCTTGCGCGGCTGATACATGTCGACGATGCCGCGCGCCAGATCGAGCGTGTTGGCGCCTTCGTTGACCAGGATGGCGTCGGGCCGTTCCTTGACGATGGTGCGCAGCACGCCGAGCGCGCCGTGGTAATCCATCGGCACATTGTTGTTCATCAGCCGCGGCGCCATCTTGGCGACGTTCTCTTCGCGCTTCTTGCTGACGGCGCCGGTCCAGTCGGATAGGCGGGGAGGGCCAGTTGCCGCCCATGCCGGCGAGCAGCGCCGAGACACAGGAGCCGATGTCGCCGACCACGGGAGCGACGATCTCGACGTTGGAGTCCATTTCCTTCGGCTCGATGTCGATCTGGATGAATTTCTTCGGTTGATCGCCCCAGGTCTTGCCCTTGCCGTGCGACAGCAGCCAGTTGAGACGCGCGCCGATCAGCATCACGACATCGGAATCCTTCGAGCACCGTCGAGCGCGCAGCACCCGCGCATTGCGGATGGGTGTCGGGCAGCAGGCCCTTGGCCATGCTCATCGGCAGGAACGGAATGCCGCTCTTTTCGACCAGCGCGCGGATGTCGTCGTCGGCCTGCGCATAGGCCGCGCCCTTGCCGAGGATGATCAGCGGGCGTTTTGCACTTTTCAGCACATCGAGCGCGCGCTTGATCGAATCGGGCGCCGGAATCTGCGCCGGCGCCGCGTCGATCACTTTCACCAGCGACTTCTGTCCGGCCTCCGCGTCCATCACCTGGCCGAACAATTTGGCGGGCAGGTCGAGATAGACGCCGCCCGGACGGCCCGATACCGCGGCGCGGATCGCGCGCGCGAGGCCAATGCCGATGTCGGCCGCATGCAGCACGCGGAAGGCGGCCTTGCACAGCGGCTTGGCGATCGCGAGCTGATCCATCTCTTCGTAGTCGCCCTGCTGCAGGTCGACGATCTCGCGCTCGGACGAGCCGGAGATCAGGATCATCGGGAAGCAGTTGGTGGTGGCATGGGCCAGCGCGGTCAGGCCGTTGAGAAAGCCGGGCGCCGACACCGTGAGACATACGCCGGGCTTTTTGGTCAGATAACCGGCGATCGACGCCGCATAGCCGGCGTTCTGCTCGTGGCGGAACGAGATGACGCGGATGCCGGCGGCCTGCGCCATGCGGCCGAAGTCGGTGATCGGAATGCCCGGCACGCCGTAGATGGTGGTGAGGCCGTTGAGCTTGAGCGCATCGATGATGAGGTTAAAGCCATCGGTCTGCTCGCGCTCGGCCTCAGTGGTGTTTGCGGCAATGCTCTGTACTGTTGCGGACATTCCGCTTTCTCCCTGATCGTTTCTTGATGCGGACGAGTTCGTCGTCTTCTGATGTAAAAGGTCTTGCTAGTTGAACAGTTCCTGGCCGTGCGCCTCGACATAGGCCGCGAGCCCCAGCGTGTGGTCGCGCGCGCGCTTTTCCGCGAGTTCCGTGTCGCGCTCCTCGAGCGCTTCGATGATGGCCAGATGCTCGGGCAGCGAGGTCGCGGTGCGATCGACGCGGCCAATGGTCAGTTGCCGGTAGCCGCGCACGTGCAGCAGGATGTCGTTGGTCATGTCGACCAGCACCGGCGATTCGCTCAGCGAAATCAGCGCCTGGTGGAAGGCGATGTTGGCCTTGGAATATTCCTCGACATGATCCTGCGGCAGGCGGTCCTTGCCGAAATTCTTGAAGAAGTCGCGCAGCGCGGAGATGTCCTTCTTGCGCGCGGTGGTGGTGATCAGCCGCGCCGCCATGCTCTCAAGCGCGGCCCAGGCGCGGATCATGTCGACGATCTCGGTCTTGGTCCGGCGCACCACGACGATGCCGCGGCGTGGCACGGTTTTCACAAAACCGTCCTGCTCCAGCATCGCGATCGCTTCGCGGATCGGGGTACGGCTGACGCCGAGGCGCTCCGATAACGCGCGCTCGTCGAGCATGACCTGCTCGGGCGTGGCGTAGATGTCCATCTTGAGGATGGCTTCCTTCAAGGCCTCATAGGCCTTGTTCTTGAAGCTGGTCTCCGGCGCAATCCGGACGATTGCAATTTCTGCCTCAGCCATGATGGGTGGCGCCTTGGTTGGTTTCCGTGCGGGCACGACTGATCTCCTCCAACAGGAGACGTCTTATTAGCAGAATAAATCAGCTCGTTTTTTGGCATACCAGATACCACCATGTCAAGTTGCCCTTGTTTTCGGCGTTCGCCGGGGTGAGGGTGGCTTGACAAGCTTTGTTTCTGGCATACCAAATGCCATAAAGCCGCTCGTCGGGGCAATTTTACAAAGAAACGGACGTCAGGGAGAAGCCAATGTCTCATTCCAAGGATGCGGTTCGCAAAATTCTCGACGCGGTCAAGGCGGACAAGCGCAGCAGTCTCACGGCGCCCGGAGGGCAAACTGGTCTGCGACGCCTACGGCATCCCGGTTCCGAAGGAAGGCGTGGCCAAATCCGCCGCCGAGGCGGTGAAGCTCGCGACCGGCATGGGTTTTCCGGTGGTGATGAAAATCGTCTCGCCGGACATTCTGCACAAGACCGAAGCCGGCGGCGTGATGGTGGGCGTCAAGACCGCCGATGACGTGGAAAAGAATTACGCGACGATCCTGGCGAACGCCAAGAAATACAAGGCAGACGCCAAGATCGAGGGCATCCAGGTCCAGCAGATGCTGCTGGGCGGCCAGGAAGTCATCATCGGTGCGGTGACCGACGGCTCGTTCGGCAAGCTGGTGGCGTTCGGGCTCGGCGGCGTGCTGGTCGAGGTGTTGAAGGACATCACCTTCCGCCTTGCGCCCGCGACCAAACAGGATGCGCTGTCGATGCTGGACGGCATCCAGGCCCATGAGATGCTGAAAGGCGTGCGCGGCAGCGATCCCGCCAACCGCGATGCGATCGCCGACATCATCGTCAACGTCTCGCAGCTCATCACCGACTTCCCGGAAATTTCCGAGATGGATCTCAATCCGGTGTTCGCGACCAAATCGGACGCGATTGCCGCCGACGTCCGCATCGTCGTCGATTTTGCGCCGCCACCGCCGCGTCCGCGTCCGAACCACGACGACATCGTGCGCCAGATGAACCGCATCATGAAGCCGAAATCGGTGGCGGTGATCGGCGCCTCCGCCGAGACCGGCAAGATCGGCAACTCGGTGATGAAGAACCTGATCAACGGCGGCTACAAGGGCGAGATCTATCCGATCCACCCCAAGGCCGACGAGATCATGGGCAAGAAGGTCTACAAGTCGGTCAAGGACGTGCCCGGCGAGGTCGATATCGCCGTGTTCGCGATTCCGGCAAACTTCGTCGCCGCGGCGCTGACCGAATGCGGCGAGAAGAAAGTCGTCGGCGCGATCCTGATTCCCTCGGGCTATGCCGAAACCGGCAATATGAAGGGCCAGGAAGAAATCCAGGCGATCGGCCAGAAATACGGCATCCGCCTGATGGGGCCGAACATCTACGGCTTCTATTACACGCACGCCAATCTGTGCGCGACGTTCTGCACCGCCTATGACGTCAAGGGCTCGGCGGCGCTGTCGTCGCAGTCCGGCGGCATCGGCATGGCCATCATCGGCTTTTCGCGCTCCGCCAAGATGGGCGTCTCGGCGATCGTCGGCCTCGGCAACAAGTCCGATATCGACGAGGACGATCTCTTGACGTTCTTCGAGCAGGACGACAACACCCAGATCATCGCGCAGCATTGCGAGGACCTGAAAGACGGCCGCGCCTTCGCCGAAGTGGCAAAGCGCGTCTCGAAGAAAAAGCCGATCGTGGTGCTGAAGGCCGGCCGCACCTCGGCCGGCGCCAAGGCGGCGAGCTCCCATACCGGCGCTCTGGCCGGCAACGACAAGATCTATGAGGACGTGTTCAACCAGTCCGGCGTGATCCGCGCCCGCTCGCTGCGCGACATGCTGGAATTCGCGCGCGGCATTCCGGTGCTGCCGACGCCGAAGGGCGAGAACGTCGTGATCATCACCGGCGCGGGCGGTTCAGGCGTGCTGCTGTCGGACGCCTGCATCGACAACAAATTGTCGCTGATGCAAATCCCGCCGGACCTCGACGCGGCGTTCCGCAAATTCATCCCGCCGTTCGGCGCTGCCGGCAACCCGGTCGACATCACCGGCGGCGAGCCGCCGATCACCTATGTCAACACCGTAAAGCTTGGCCTCGAAGATCCGCGGATTCATTCGCTGATCCTCGGCTACTGGCACACCATCGTGACGCCGCCGATGGTGTTCGCCAGGAACATGGTCGAGGTGAAGAACGCGATGAAGGCCAAGGGCATCGAGAAGCCGATCGTGGCCTCGCTGGCCGGCGATATCGAGGTCGAGGAGGCCGCCGATTATCTCTACCAGAACGGCATCGTGGCCTATGCGTATTCGACCGAGATTCCGGTCGCGGTGCTGGGGGCGAAATACAAGTGGGCCCGCGGCGCGGGGCTGCTGTAAGCGAAACTCGTCATGGCCGGGCTTGTCCCGGCCATCCACGTCTTTCTTGCTGCGATACTGTTAAGACGTGGATGCCCGGGACAAGCCCGGGCATGACGACTTCAGGCATCGTTTTCGTCGACGCATCAGCTGCATCAACCAATCCAGCACCGCCGCCACCGCAATCCCCGCGCAGGCCGCCAGCGCATCGACGACAAAATCTTCCCATCGCGCGTGCCGGCCCGGCATCCAGAGCTGCAACATCTCGAGCACGCCGATCAGAACCACGGCGATGCCTGCGGTGAGCAGCCGATGCCGCGGGTAGGCGAGACCGAACGCCAGCCCGACCAGCACGAAGGCCAGCGCGTGCTCGCCGTCCTGGCCGAGCTCGGAGTGCGGCCGAAGCCGCGGCGGGCCCAGCGTGGCGAAGGTGACGGCGGCGGTCAGAAGCCAGGCGATGATCCGGAGGATGAGGGTCATGCGCTGCGGATAGCACGATCTCCTTCGGGAACCCTTAACCTGTCTTCACTTCCTTGCGAACGCTTACCCCGCGCATGAATCGTTCGCGAATTTGCACGGGGTCGCGATCGGTGGTGCCGACGCCCGGCTTGTCGTCGATGCGCAGCGCGATCAGCGTCGGGACGGTTGCGGTGAGCGAGTTATGGAGGCCTCGCCGAACTTGACGCGATCAACGGGATTGTCAACATGCCGGGATCGACCCTGTGATCTGCGTGCCGCGACCATCTCGGCGGCTCGCCGACGTGCGATAAAGAGCCAACGAGAAAAATATCGGGAGAGATGCCATGGGCGGATGGGTCCGGATGCTTGCCATCGCGGCCGGCGTGGTCGCGACAGTGGGCGCTGCCTCGGCGCAGACGGCGATTTCCCACGAAGGCCGTGCATCTGTTCGTGCCTTATCCGGCGGGCGGCGCGGTCGATATCCTGGCCCGCACGCTCGGCGACGAACTGTCGAAGAACTGGGGCCAGCCTGTCATCATCGAAAACCGCCCGGGCGCGGGCGGCGTGGTCGCTTCGCAGGCGCTCGCCACCTCGGCGCCGGACGGCTACACGCTGATCGTGGTCGCCAGCGGCCATGCCACCAATCCGTTCCTCTATCCGAAAATTCCCTACGACACCTTCAAGGATTTCACGCCGATCTGCCTGCTGGCGTCGTCGCCGAACATTCTGCTGGTGCGCGCGGATTCCCCGTTCAAGACGCTGGCCGATCTGTCTGGCGCAGGCGCGCGCAAAACCCGGCAGCCTGTCCTACGGCATGGCCGGCAACGGCACCTCGACGCATCTCGCCGGCGAGTTGCTGAAAAATCTCGCCAAGGTCGAGATCGTCGCGATTCCCTACAAGGGCGGCGCTCCAGCGATGAACGATCTGCTGGGTGGGCAAATTCCGATGTCGTTCAACAACGGGCCGGAGTCGGTGGGACATATCAGCGCCGGCACGGTTCGCGCGCTCGGCGTCACGACCGCAAAGCGCGCGCCGTTCCTGCCCGATGTTCCCACCATGGCCGAGGCGGGCGTGGCCGGCTACGATACCGGCGTGTGGTGGGGTCTGGTAGGGCCGGCCGGGATGCCGGCGACATGTCGTGGCGCAATTGTCGAGCGATTTCGTCGCCGCGTTGAAAGCGCCGGCGGTGAAGAACCGGCTCAACACGCTCGGCGCAACGCCGATCGGCAGTTCGCCGAAGGAATTCGACGCCGTGATCCGCGCCGACTACGAGAAGTGGGGCCCGATCATCAAGGCCGCGGGAATGAAAGCCGAATGACGCGGCGGGATGGTCCGATGATTCCCGCCTGCCTGCCGCCGCTCGAGCCGACCCGGCCAAAAGTGCCGCCGCCGCCGAATGCCTGCGATACCCACGCGCATGTGTTCGGGCCGGCGGCGCGGTTTCCTTACGCCGACGACCGCAGCTACACGCCGCCGGACGCGCCGCTGGAAAAATATCTGGCATGCTCGATGCGGTCGGCTTCGATCGCGGCGTGCTGGTGCAGGGCAGCGCGCATGGCCGCGACAATTCGGCGATGCTGGATGCGCTGGCGCACCAGCCCGATCGCCTGCGCGGCGTCGCGGTGGCCGATGAACCGATATCGCGCCGCAGACGCTGCGGCGGTGGAATGATCTCGGCGTGCGCGCGCTGCGCTTCAATCATTTCTTCCGCGACGGGCAGTTGCATTATCGCGGCGGCGTGCCGCTGACCGCGGCACAGACGCTCGCGCCGGTCATGGCCGAACTCGGATGGCATCTGCAGCTCTGGATCGACGTCAAGGATTTGCCCGAGACGATTCCGGTTCTGAAAGCGATCGGCCTGCCGGTGGTGATCGATCACATGGGCCGGACCGACGCGCGCGCAGGCACCCAGACGGACGGTTTCCAGAGCCTGCTGCGCGCGGTCGGCGAGGGCTGGTGCTGGGCAAAACTGTCGGGCGCGCATCGCATCAGCCAGAACGCGCCTGATTATCCCGATGCGCGGCCGTTCCACGAAGCGCTGGTGCGCGCCAATCCGGAACGGCTGGTATGGGGCGGCGACTGGCCGCATCCGCGCGTCGAGGGCGAGATGCCCGATGTCGGGCACCTGTTCGAATTGTTCCAGGCGTGGACGCCGGACCGCAGCGTCCAGCACCGCATCCTCGTCAGCCAATCCCGCCAAGCTTTATGGATTCCCGAACTAAAAAGGTTCAGCAAGAAAATGTCGGTCAACAACAAGCGCGTGTTCTACGTCAAATACCTGGCGCATCCGATCTACTCCGAGATATTGCAGGCGCGGCCCGACGTTCGGCTCGACCGGCTCGAGAATGAAAGTCCGGATGAGGTCGCGGCGCCGATCGTCGCCGCCGCGCACGCCTATCAGATCGGCGCTGCGCGCGACGAACTCGCCGGACATTTCCACGTCGACCGCGACCTGCTTGCGCGCGCGCCGAACCTGCTGATTGTCTCCAGCAACGGCGCGGGTTTTGACCCCGTCGACGTCGATGCCTGCACGGCTGCAGGCGTGCTAGTCGTCAACCAGTCCGGCGGCAATGCGCATTCCGTCGCCGAGCACGCGTTGGGGATGATGCTGACCTTGTCGAAGCGCATCATCGAAGCCGACCGCGCGCTGCGGCGCGATGCCAATGTCAACCGCAACGCGCTGATCGGCACCGAGGTGCAGGGCAAGACCGTCGGCGTCATCGGCATCGGCAATGTCGGCCGCCGCATCGCCGAACTCTGCAAGGGCCTGCTCGGCATGAAGGTGCTGGCCTATGACCCGTATCTCACGGCCGCCGAAATTACCGCGCGTGGCGGCGAAAAGGTCGAACTCGACGATCTGCTGCGCCGAAGCGATTACGTCTCGATCAGCTGCCCGCTGACCAAGGACAATCGCGGCATGATCGGCGCCAAGGAATTCGCACTGATGCAGCCGCATGCGTATTTCATCACCACCGCGCGTGGTTTTATTCATGATGAGGACGCGCTTCTCAACGCCTTGCGCAACAAGGCAATCGCCGGCGCGGGCCTCGACGTCTGGGCTAAGGAGCCGCCGCCGCCGGATCATCCGCTGCTGCAATTCGACAACGTGCTGGCGAGCCCGCACACCGCCGGCGTCACCAAGGAGGCCCGCGCGAACATGGGCCGGATCGCCGCCGAGCAAATGCTCGACGCGCTCGACGGCAAGCGCCCGCCGCGCATCATCAATCCCGAGGTCTGGCCGGACTATGCGAAGCGGTTCGAGCGCGCTTTTGGATATGAGCCCCAACGTTAGGCACTTGGGAGTGAAACATGAAACTCAAATCCGTCCTGTCGGCCATCGTGCTCGGTTCGGTCGCATTCTCGGGACCCGCGCTGGCGCAAGGCAAGCCCACGGTCGGCATCGCGATGCCTACCAAGGCCTCGGCGCGCTGGATCGATGACGGCAACAATATCGTCAAGGTGCTGAAGGAGCGGGGTTACAACACCGACCTGCAATACGCCGAGGACGATATTCCGAACCAGCTCTCCCAGGTCGAGAACATGGTGACCAAGGGTGCCAAGGTGCTGGTGATCGCTGCGATCGACGGCACCACGCTGTCCAATGTGCTCAAGCAGGCCAAGGACAGGGGCATTACCGTGATCGCCTACGACCGGCTGATCCGCGACACGCCCAATGTCGACTATTATGCGACGTTCGACAATTTCCAGGTCGGCGTGTTGCAGGCGCAGTCGATCGAAGAGGGACTGAAGCTGAAGCAGGGCAAGGGCCCGTTCAACATCGAGCTGTTCGGCGGATCTCCCGACGACAACAACGCCTACTTCTTCTACAACGGCGCGATGTCGGTGCTGCAGCCCTATATCGACAGCGGCAAGCTCGTGGTCGCGAGCAGGCAGACGGGCATGGACAAGGTCTCGACGCTGCGCTGGGACGGCGCCACGGCGCAAGCCCGGATGGATAATCTGCTCAGCGCGTTCTACACCACCAAGCGGGTCGATGCCGTTCTTTCGCCCTATGACGGGCTTTCGATCGGCATCCTGTCGTCGCTCAAGGGCGTCGGCTATGGCAGCGGCAACATGCCGATGCCGATCGTCAGCGGCCAGGATGCGGAAGTGCCTTCGATCAAATCGATGCTGCGCGGCGAGCAGTATTCGACGATCTTCAAGGATACCCGCGACCTCGCCAGGGTCACCGCCGACATGGTGGACGCGGCGCTGAGCGGCAAGACCGTCACGGTGAACGACACCACCACCTACAAAAATGGCGTGAAAGTGGTGCCGTCCTATCTGCTCAAGCCGGTGGTCGTCGATAAGACCAACTGGGAGAAAGTTCTGATCGACGGTGGCTATTACAAGAAGGCGCAGATCAACTGAGGCGGATTGCGACTGAGCCGATGGCCGGGGAGCCCGAGTGACCAACCTGCTCGAAATGCGCGGTATCAGCAAAGCCTTCGCGGGCGTGAAGGCGCTGGACGACGTCAATTTCACCGTTCGGCAGGGCGAGATCCATGCCCTGGTGGGCGAGAACGGCGCCGGCAAGTCGACCTTGATGAAGGTGTTGAGCGGCGTTTATCCATCCGGCAGCTATGGCGGCAGCATCGTCTATGACGGCGAGGAGCGGCAGTTCCGCGATATCAATGATTCCGAGGCGCTCGGCATCATCATCATTCATCAGGAGCTTGCGTTGATCCCGCTGCTCTCGATCGCGGAGAATATCTTCATTGCCAGCCCGCCGCAGCGATTCGGCGTGATCGATCGCGACGCCGTCTACAAGCGGTCGCAGCAGCTGCTGGCGAAAGTCGGGCTCAATGAGGCGCCGGACACGCTGGTCACCGAACTCGGGGTCGGCAAGCAGCAACTGGTGGAGATCGCCAAGGCGCTGTCCAAGGAGGTGCGCCTTCTGATTCTCGACGAGCCGACCGCAAGCCTCAATGAAAGCGACAGCGCGGCGCTGCTCGACCTTCTGCTTGAGTTCCGCGCCCAAGGCGTGTCCGCGATCCTGATCTCGCACAAGCTGGGCGAGGTGGCCCGCGTCGCCGACCGCATCACCGTGCTGCGCGATGGCCGCACCGTCGATACGCTGGATCGTGAGGCCGGCGCGTTCGAGGAGGATCGCATCATCCGCAAGATGGTGGATCGCGACCTCGAACATCGTTTTCCGAAGCGCGAGCCGGACATAGGCGAGGTGGTGTTCAAGGTCGACAACTGGTCGGTCTATCATCCCCAGCAAAGGAATCGGCAAGTTATCAGGAATGTCGACTTCCATGTTCGCCGCGGCGAGATCGTCGGTATCGCCGGGTTGATGGGCGCCGGGCGTACCGAATTCGCCATGAGCCTGTTCGGCCGCTCATGGGGCCGCAAGATCACCGGCCGCGCCATGCTGCACGGCCGCGAACTCGACCTCTCGACCGTCAGCCGCGCCATCGACGCCGGTCTTGCCTACGTCACCGAGGACCGCAAGCAACTCGGCCTGCTGCTCGCCGACGATGTCCGCAAGAACATCACGCTTGCCAATCTCGGCGCTGTCGCGGCCGGCGGCGTCATCGATGATATCAAGGAGTTGCAGGTGGCGAGCGATTATCGCAGCCGCATGCACATCCGCAGCTCCGATGTCTATCAGACGTGCGGCAGCCTGTCCGGCGGCAACCAGCAGAAGGTGGTATTGTCGAAATGGTTGTTCACCGATCCGGAAATCCTGATCCTGGACGAACCGACCCGCGGTATCGATATTGGCGCCAAGTACGAGATCTATTGCATCATCAATGAGCTGGCCGATGCCGGAAAGGCCGTCATTGTGATCTCGTCGGAAATGCCGGAATTGCTCGGGATCTGCGACCGCATCTGCGTCATGAACGCAGGCGTTTTTGTCGGCGAGTTCGAGCGAGCCGAGGCCAGCCAGGAAAAAATCATGCGCGTCATCATGCGCAAGGGCGAACGGCTGGTTGACAGAGACCTGGAAAGAAAACTGGAAGAGAAGTTTCCGGGAGCGGCGCATCCATGAGCGACAAGACCGTGATGCTTCCCGAGGCGCGCAAGCATGCGGGCTTTCTCAAGGCCAACTTGCGCGAATACGGCATGTTGTTGTCGCTGTTTGCGATCATGCTGTTCTTCGAGTTCGCCACCGACGGCACGCTGCTGCGCCCGCTCAACCTCACCAATCTGGTGCTGCAAAACAGCTATATCGTGATCATGGCGCTTGGCATGCTGCTGGTGATCGTCACCGGCCACATCGATCTTTCGGTCGGCTCGGTCGCAGGCTTCATCGGCGCGATCGCCGCGGTGCTGATGGTGCGCTATGGCGTGCATTTCATTCCAGCCGCCATCGCCTGCCTCGCGCTCGGCGCCCTGATCGGCGCGGCGCAGGGCTACTGGGTGGCCTATTTCAAGATTCCGTCCTTCATCGTCACGCTGGCCGGCATGCTGGTATTCAAGGGGCTGGCGCTTGCCGTGCTGCAAGGCCAGTCGGTCGGCCCGTTTTCGCCGACCTTCCAGAAACTCTCATCCGGCTTCATTCCGGAACTGTTTCCCGATGCCGGCACGCTCTACCCCACCTCGCTCCTGATCGGCGCCATGCTGGCGCTTGGCCTGGTCTATGTCGGCGTCAAGACCCGCGCCCGGCGCGCAAGCCACGGTGTCGAGGTCGAGCCGGCCGGTTTCTTCGTGCTCAAGAACGCAATCCTGTTCGGCGCGGTCATCTATTTCACCTATCTGATCGCCTCGCATCGCGGCCTGCCCAACGTGCTGGTGATCATGATCGCGCTGATCGCCCTCTATGGCTTCGTCACGGCGCGCACCACCATCGGCCGGCAGATCTATGCGGTCGGCGGCAATGAGAAGGCGGCAAAACTCTCCGGCATCAAGACCGAGCGGCTGACCTTCCTCGCCTTCGTCAACATGGGCGCGCTGGCAGCGCTGGCCGGCCTCGTGTTCGCCGCGCGGCTCAACACCGCAACACCGAAAGCCGGGGCCGGCTTCGAGCTCGACGTCATCGCCGCCTGTTTCATCGGCGGTGCCTCGGCCTATGGCGGCGTCGGGCGGGTGACCGGCGCGGTGATCGGCGCGCTGATCATGGGGGTGATGAACAACGGCATGTCGATCCTCGGCATCGGGATCGACTACCAGCAGGTGATCAAGGGCCTGGTGTTGCTGGGTGCGGTGTGTCTTGACGTCTACAACCAGCGGCGCTGAGGCGCGGAGTGATCCGATGCGTTGGAATTGGAATTGGCCCATAGTCAAATTTGCCACTCGATCCAATCCCTTATATAGGGTCGGCCTGATCTACAAAAGACTAGCGAAATGAATGCTTTAGGCCACAAATTCTCCGTCGCCCCGATGATGGACTGGACCGACCGGCATTGCCGCGTCTTCCATCGCCTGATGACGCGGCGTGCAAAACTCTACACGGAGATGCTGACGACCGGCGCCATCATTCATGGCGATCGTGCAGCGTCTGCTTGGCTTTGACGCCAGCGAACATCCGGTGGCGCTGCAGCTCGGCGGATCGAATCCGGGCGACCTCGCGACATCGGCAAAAATCGGCGAGGATTTCGGCTACGACGAAATCAATCTCAATGTCGGCTGTCCGTCGGATCGGGTGAAGGACGGCCGCTTCGGCGCCTGCCTGATGGCGGAGCCGGAGCTCGTCGCCGAAGGCGTTGCCGCCATGAAGCGCGCGGTGAGCATCCCGGTCACGGTCAAGTGCCGCATCGGCATCGACGACCAGGATCCGGAAGTGGCGCTGGACACGCTGGCGCGGCGCGTGATCGCGGCGGGCGCCGATGCGCTGATCGTGCACGCCCGCAAGGCCTGGCTCAACGGATTGTCGCCGAAGGAAAATCGCGACATCCCGCCGCTGGATTACGACAGGGTATACCGGCTGAAGGCGGCGTTGCCCGACGTGCCCATCATCATCAACGGCGGCATCACGGGCATTGCGGAGGCGAAGCGGCATCTTAAGCATGTCGATGGCGTGATGCTGGGACGCGCCGCCTATCAGGAGCCGTGGCGGTTGCTGTCGGCCGATCCCGAACTATTCGGCGAGGCGTGCGCCGCACGCGGCGATGAAGGACGTTTTCGAGGCGATGATGCCTTACATCGAGGATCAACTCGCCCGCGGCATCCGGTTGCATTCGATGACGCGGCATTTCGTCGGTGCGTTCCACGGCGTGCCGGGCGCGCGGGCGTTCCGCCGTCACCTCGCCGAGAACGGCGTGAAGCCTGGCGCCGGCGTCAATGTGTTGCGCGATGCGATCGCGCTGGTCGATGACCGCGCGCCGGTGTCGATCGCCGCTTAAGGATAGCCGCGCAGCATCAGGCGGTCGGCGCGCACTTCCCAGCTTTCCAGCCGGTCCAGAAAACTCATGCCGAGCAGATTGGTCTTCATCTGGCCGCGCGGCACCACCAGCGCGGGCACCGAGCGCTCGACCAGCTTGCCGATCGCCAGACGATCCAGCGTCAGCCGCGCCGCGCGGGTGTGACCGCCGGCGGTTTCGACGTCGACGTTATAGTCCAGCAGTTCAAGCGGCAGTCCCGCGGCCTTCGCGGTTTCGTAAGTCAGGACGACCGACGTCGCCCCGGTATCGATCACCATCGGCGCGTTGACGCCGTTGATCTGCGCGCGCAAGGCGAATTCGCCGGTCTGCCCGCGTGCAATCTGCACAGCGCGTGCCGGCTGCGCCGCGCGCTGGCGCAGCATGTCGGAGACGGTGGTGCTGGCCCGCGCGATCTGCTCGGGGTCGCCATAGGCCACCACGGCGCCGGCCGTCGCTGCCAGCACGAGGAGTACGAGCAGGAAGCGACTCACGGCACGCCTTTCGAGAACTGGATGGTCAGCCGTCTTTCGCAGCGGCCGGAGCGAGTAAAGGCAATCCGGCCTCCGCCATCCGCGCCGGCAACAATTCCATGATCGCCAGCCGCTCGGCGCTGTCGATGCGATGCCAGCGCGCGATCTCCGGCAAGGTGCGTCCGCAGCCAAAACAAAGGCTGGTCCGGGGATCGATCATGCAGACTGCGATGCACGGCGTCTCGATGCTCATTCGAGCGATATTGATGCGGTTTCGATGGTTTGCGCAAGCATTGCAATCACAGCCCTGTTCCCGCGCTCATGATCGGCTTGTTGCGCGGCCGGCGCTTGTCATCGGCCACAACGGTATCGAACGATTCGGGCTGCAGCGGCGGCGCTTCCTCGGCCATCGGCGCCAGCGCCGACATCACGCGCTCCGGCGGGAAGGTGATGATGACTTCGGTGCCGATGCGAAGCTTCGATTTCAGGGTGAAGGTGCCGCCGTGCATATCGATCAGGCTTTTCGCGATCGGCAATCCGAGGCCCGCGCCCTGTTCGGCGGATTTGATCGAATTGGAGCCCTGGCCGAACGAGGCCAGCACGATCGGGATTTCTTCTTCGGCGATGCCGGAGCCGGTATCCTTGACGCTGAGATACTGGCCGCCGGAGGCGGTCCATCCGACCTTCAGCCAGATCTCGCCGCCTTGCGGCGTGAATTTGATCGAGTTCGACAACAGATTGAGCACGATCTGGCGCGAGGCGCGCTCGTCGGCCCAGATCCGCGGCATGCCCAGTTCGAACACTTCGTGGATGGTGATGCCGCGGCTGGAGGCGCGCAGTTTCAAGAGATGATGGCAGTCGGCGACGACATGCACCAGCGAGACCGCCTCTTCATTGAGTTCGTAGCGCCCGGCCTCGATCCGCGACAGGTCGAGAATTTCATTGATCAGGTTCAACAGATGCACGCCGGAATTATGAATATCCGCGGAATATTCCTTGTAGACCGGCACCGCGTGGCCGCCGAAGATTTCGCTCTTCATCACCTCGGAAAAACCGAGGATCGCGTTGAGCGGGGTGCGCAGTTCGTGGCTCATCTGCGCCAGAAATCTTGATTTGGCGACGTTGGCGGATTCCGCGCGATGCCGCGCCTCGTCGGAAATCGCCTTGGCCTGCTCAAGCTCGCCGATCAGCGCGTCTTTTTCCGCGCGCGCCTCCAGCGTCGCCAGCGTCGTCGAGTGCAGCCGGTGCGCCAGCAGCGCGAAATAGCCTTCCGCCGCGACCGCGAGCAAGGCCAGAACGTAATTGTCGAAGGTGCCGCCGAGCACGAAATTCAGCGCGATCGCGCATGTCACCGGCGTGGTCGCCGCCAGCGCTGCGATCGGCAGGCTGGCCGCCAGCATGCTCGAGACCGCCACTACCAGCAGCATCAGGAACATCAGCAGCGTGTTCGAGATGATGTCGGCGCCGGCGGGATGGATCAGGATCGCGGTCCAGCACAGGCCATAGAGCAGATCGAGCAGCAACAAATCGCGTCCGCCACTTGCGGGTTCCGGTGGGCGAGGGGGCTTCGGTCAGATACCTGCCGCAGTTGCGGATGATCACGGCATGAATGCACAGCATGCCGCAGGTCCAGGCCGCTGCCGAAATCGGCTCCATCCACAGGCCGAACAGCAGGCCGGTCGCCACCACCAGCAGCATGACGACATACGACGCCGACAGCCGGGTTTGGGCATATTGCCGAAGCAGCTCGCGGTCGAACGCGGGGCGGGTTCCACTGGTCGACGTTAACCGGTCGCGGGCCTCGCGCACCCGTTGCGCGGCGGCGCGGCGGTTGCGCGCAGGAGCCGCGATCGGCGCTTCGGCCGGAAGCTGGACAATCTCGGGCTTATCGGCGGGTTTACTCATCAAACAACAAACATCCTGCGCGCAGCCGCGCGCGCTTTTTACGTTTGCTATCTGTGGCGCTAAATCATTAAGAGCTGCCTTAAAGAGCTAAAGAATCGCGTTAATGAAAAGTTAAATTAACGGATCGTTCGGCAGCGTCGGCGCGCGGCCGATCCATCGATCGGCCGCGTATTTTCGTGCGAAAATCAGCGCTCCAGCCGGGCGAGCAGGCTCGACGTATCCCAGCGCTTGCCGCCCATCTTCTCGACCTCCGCATAAAACGCATCGCACGAGCGCGGTAACGGGAAGGCTGGCGCCGTTGCGCCGCGACTTCGGCAAGGCAAATCGACAGATCCTTGCGCATCCATTCGACCGCAAAGCCGAAATCGAATTTTCCGTCGTTCATGGTCTTGTAGCGGTTTTCCATCTGCCAGGATTGGGCCGCGCCCTTCGAAATGGTGTCGATCACGGCATGAACGTCGAGCCCGGCTTTCTTGGCGAAATGGATTCCTTCGGAAAGACCCTCGACCAGGCCGGCAATGCAGATCTGGTTGACCATTTTCGTCAACTGGCCGGAACCCGCGGGGCCCAGCAGTTTGCACATTTTGGCATATGCGGCGATGACCGGCTCTGCTTTCGCATAAGCGTCCGCGCTGCCGCCGCACATCACGGTCAGCGCGCCGTTTTCAGCGCCGGCCTGGCCGCCCGACACCGGCGCATCGATGAATTTGAAACCGCGCTTGGTCGCCTCGGCGTCGAGTTCGCGGGCGATTTCGGCCGACGCGGTGGTGTGGTCGACAAAAACCGCGCCGGTCTTCATGCCTGCGAACGCGCCGTTAGCCCCGATCGTGACCGCGCGCAGGTCGTTGTCATTGCCGACGCAGCGCCATGACAAAATCCTGGCCTTCGGCGGCGGCTTTCGGCGTCGGCGCGGTTTTTCCCTTGAATTTCTCGGCCCACGCCTGCGCCTTGGCCGGCGTGCGGTTGTAGACCGTCACCTCATGGCCGCCTTTGATGACGAGATGCCCTGCCATGGGAAAACCCATGACGCCGAGACCGAGAAAAGCGACTTTGGCCATGTCTGAAACCTTGGGGTTTGCGCCGGCATTACTATCGAACTGCCGAACGGTGTTTTTGGGAGGGACTATAGGCGAACCCGCAGCATAAACGGTGCGTTGCGAAGGGCAACGGCCCCGATTGGCGGGACCTGCAGGGTTTTGTGCTAGAAAACGCCCGAAACGGTCAAGACTTCAAAACCAAGGGAGCGACATCCATGAGCGTAGGCTTGCTCGATCATTTCAATATCCGGACCCGAAATCTCGCCGACACGGTTCGGTTCTACGAGGATGTTTTGGACCTCAAGAATGGCGACCGGCCCAACTTCACGTTCCCTGGCGCCTGGATGTACAGCGAGGGCAAGCCGGTGGTCCATATCGTCGATATTTCGAAGACGGACGAGCAGCAAAAACCGGATTCCGGCGTGGTCCACCATGTCGCCTTCGCAAGTAGCGGTTTTGCCGGCATGAAACAGCGGCTTAAATCCAAGGACTTGCCGTTCGACGTCCGGGAGGTGCCGGGCGTTGCTGTCTGGCAAATTTTTGTCACCGATCCCAATGGCGTGATGCTCGAACTCAACTATGAAATGGCCAACGAGCAAGGCTGATCGCCAACTTTCATCGCCCCTTGTGGGCCTGATTG
>CAVPZO010000069.1:0-37652 GCA_963710045.1 uncultured Alphaproteobacteria bacterium
AATCAGCGCTCCAGCCGGGCGAGCAGGCTCGACGTGTCCCAGCGCTTGCCGCCCATCTTCTCGACCTCGGAATAGAACTCGTTGACCAGCGCGGTGACTGGAAGGCTGGCGCCGTTGCGTCGCGATTCCGCAAGGCAAATCATGAGATCCTTGCGCATCCATTCGACCGCAAAGCCGAAATCGAATTTCCCGTCGTTCATGGTCTTGTAGCGGTTTTCCATCTGCCAGGACTGCGCGGCACCCTTGGAGATGGTGTCGATCACGGCCTGAACGTCGAGGCCTGCTTTCTTGGCGAAATGAATGCCTTCCGAAAGCCCTTCGACGAGGCCTGCGATGCAGATCTGGTTGACCATCTTGGTCAACTGGCCGGAGCCGGTGGGCCCCAGCAATTTGCACATCCGTGCGTAGGCGGCGATTACGGGTTCGGCTTTCGCATAGGCGTCCGCGCTGCCGCCGCACATCACGGTCAGAACGCCGTTTTCGGCGCCGGCCTGGCCGCCCGACACCGGGGCATCGACGAACTTGAAGCCCCGTTTGGCCGCTTCGGCATCCAGTTCACGCGCGACCTCAGCCGACGCAGTGGTGTGATCGACGAAAATGGCTCCGGCCTTTACGCCTGCGAACGCGCCATCGGCGCCGATCGTCACCGCGCGCAGGTCGTTGTCATTGCCGACGCAACTCATGACAAAATCCTGGCCTTCTGCGGCCGCCTTCGGCGTCGGCGCGGTCTTTCCCTTGAACTTCTCAGCCCAAGCCTGCGCCTTGGCCGGCGAGCGATTGTAAACCGTCACGTTGTGCCCGCCCTTTGCCACGAGATGCCCTGCCATGGGGAAACCCATGACGCCGAGACCGAGAAAAGCGACTTTGGCCATGTCTGAAACCTTGGGGTTTGCGCCGGCATTGCGATCGAACTGCCGAACGGTGTTTTTGGGAGGGCGTTTGGACGGAACCGCAGCATAAACGGTGCAGCACGAAGGGCAACGTCTCCGATTGGCGACCGGGTCAGGTTTTGTGCTAGAAAAGCCCCCAGACGGTCAAGACTTCAAAAACAAGGGAGCGACATCCATGAGCGTAGGCTTGCTCGATCATTTCAACATCCGGACCCGAAATCTCGCCGACACGGTTCGCTTCTACGAGGATGTCCTGGACCTCAAGAAGGGCGATCGGCCTAACTTCACGTTCCCTGGCGCCTGGATGTACAGCGAAGGCAAGCCGGTGGTCCATCTCGTCGATATTTCGCAGACCGACGAGCCGCAAAAACCCGATTCCGGCGTGGTCCACCATGTGGCCTTCGCCAGCCGCGGGTTTAACGGCATGAAGCAACGGCTCAAGTCCAAAGGCTTGCCGTTCGACAGCCGCGAGGTGCCCGGCGGCGACCTCTGGCAGATTTTCGTCACCGATCCCAACGGCGTGATGATCGAACTGAATTATGAAACGGCCAAAGAACAAGGCTGATCGCTGAGTTTCATTGTCCTTTGCGGGCCTGATTGCAGCACAAGACCGGTATCCTTATCTGCCGGATTCGTTCTATGTGTCCGGTCTGGAAGCGGCCGGGTGCAGGAGACATGGTTTGAGCGTTACGCAGCAACAGGTTCTCGAACGTCTGGGCAAGGTGATGTCGCCGCGCGGCGTCGCGCTGACCGATGCGAGCGTTCTGTCCGATATCGCCGTCAATGACGGAAAAGTGTTTTTCTCGATCAATGTCGATGCCGCCGAGGCCCGAGCCTGGGAAAGCGTCCGGGCCGAGGCTGAAGCCGCGGTGCGCGGCATTCCCGGCGTCACGGTTGCGATGATCGCGCTGACCGCCGAACGCAAGGCGGGCGCGGCACCGGCCGCGGCGCCGCACCGGCATGCCCAGGGCGTGCCGCACATCTCGACGCACCGTCCGCCGGCGCAACCCGCGTCCGCTTCGCCGATGTCGAAGCAGTCGGAAATTCCCGGTATTTCCGCCGTCATCGCGGTGGCCTCCGGCAAAGGCGGCGTCGGCAAATCCACCACCGCGCTCAATCTGGCATTGGGGCTGCGCGATCTCGGATTGCGCGTCGGCCTGCTCGACGCCGATATCTACGGGCCGTCGGTGCCGAGGCTGACCGGTATTCGCGAGAAGCCGCGGCTCAACGACGACAAGAAAATGATTCCGATTCAGCGGTTCGGTCTCGCCATCATGTCGATCGGCTTTCTGGTCGAGGAAGAAACCGCGATGATCTGGCGCGGGCCGATGGTGATGTCCGCGATCACCCAGATGCTTCGCGATGTGGTGTGGGGCAAGCTCGATATTCTGGTGGTCGACATGCCGCCGGGCACCGGCGACGCGCAACTCACGCTCGCGCAGAACGTACCGCTCAAGGGTGCGATCATCATCTCGACGCCGCAGGACCTGTCGCTGATCGATGCGCGCCGCGGCCTGGCGATGTTCAAGAAGGTCAATGTTCCCGTACTCGGCATTGTCGAGAACATGAGCTATTTCCAGTGCCCGCATTGCGGCACGCGTTCGGACATCTTCGGTCATGGCGGTGCGCGGCTTGAGGCGGAGCGGCTTGCGGTGCCGTTTCTGGGCGAAATCCCGTTGCACATGTCGATCCGCGCCACGTCGGATTCGGGCACGCCGGTGGTGGAAAGCGAGCCGGACGGTCCGCACGCGGCGATCTATCGGGCGATCGGCGCCAGGGTTCGCGACCAGCTTCAGGGCGTCATTGCGGCGGCCTGATGCATCCGCCGCCTAGCGGTCTGTCGCATGCGACTTTCGTTTAATCAGGGCTGTCATGCCTTGGTCGCGTTTCCGCAAGGAGATATCCGTGTTAGAGCCCCCTGCATCGGAGCGCCGTCGGCTGACGCGGAATTGCGTGCCGCTCGAACGCGCGCCAGGAATTCTTAAGAAACGCGCAAAAGGAGATGCCTGAATGAAGCGTCGTGATTTTTTGAAAGTTTCCGCAACCGGCGCCGCGGTCACCGCAGTCGCCTCGCCGGCGATCGCGCAATCGTCGCCTGAAATCAAGTGGCGCCTGACGTCGAGCTTCCCGAAGTCGCTCGACACCATTTACGGCGGCGCCGATCAATTGTCGAAATACGTCGCGGAAATGACCGACAACAAGTTTCAGATTCAGGTTTTCGCAGCCGGTGAGATCGTTCCTGGCCTGCAGGCGCTTGATGCCACCGCCAACAACACTGTCGAGATGAGCCACACCGTTTCGTATTACTACGTCGGCAAGGATCCGACTTTCGCGATCTATGCGTCGGTGCCGTTCGGCCTCAATGCGCGTCAGCAGAATTCGTGGTGGTTTCAGGGCGGCGGCATGGAGCTCGGAAACGAGTTCTTCGCCAAACATGGCGTGATCGGTTTCCCCTGCGGCAACACCGGCACCCAGATGGGCGGCTGGTTCCGCAAGGAGATCAAGACCGTTGCCGATCTTTCCGGGTTGAAGTTTCGCATCGGCGGCATCGCCGGGCAGGTGTTGCAGAAGGTCGGCGTCGTGCCGCAGCAAATTGCCGGTGGCGACATCTATCCCGCCCTCGAGAAGGGCACGATCGACGCGGCGGAATGGGTCGGGCCCTATGACGACGAGAAGCTCGGCTTCCAGAAGGTCGCCAAATATTACTACTATCCTGGCTTCTGGGAAGGCGGCCCGATGGTCCACGCCTTCTGCAATCTGGAGAAGTGGAATTCTCTGCCGAAGAATTATCAGGCAGTCGTCGCCAACGCGACCACCCATGCCAATACCTGGATGCAGGCGCGCTACGACATGCAGAACCCGACGGCATTGAAGCGCCTCGTTGCCGGCGGCACGCAGCTTCGGCCGTTTACCAACGAAGTGCTGGATGCCTGTTTGAAGGCGACCAATGAATTGTGGGCGGAAATCTCCGCCAAGAATGCCGAGTTCAAGAAATCCATCGACGCGATGCAGGCCTACCGGTCGGACCAGTATCTGTGGTGGCAGGTTGCCGAATATACCTTCGACAGCTTCATGATCCGCTCGCGCACCCGCGGCTGATCCAAAACTAAGCCTTAAGTCGTAGAAGCCGGCCCGGCCCTCGCAAGAAGGCCGGGCTTTTTCGTTGCGCTGCGCCATTTCAGCGTGGAAATCCGAAGCCGGATGTTCCATGCTGGTGTCCAAGCCTCACAACGAAGGCTGACGGACACAAACATCGAGGGAGCTATCAATGAAGCGAAGAGACTTTATCAAGGCCACGGGGCTGGGCGTGGCGGGTGCCGCAACCATGGCGGCGCCGGCGATCGCGCAATCGATGCCGGAGCTCAAGTGGCGCTTGACGGCAAGCTGGCCGAAATCGCTCGACACGCTGTGGGGCGGCGTCGAGATGATGTCCAAATATGTTGCCGAAGCCACCGACAACAAGTTCCAGATCCAGACTTTTGCCGCCGGCGAAATCGTTCCGGGCCTGCAGGTTCTTGACGCCGTGCAAAACGGCACCGTCGAGATGGGGCATACGGCGTCGTACTATTACTTCGGCAAGGATCCGACCTTTGCCTTCGGCACGGCAGTGCCGTTCGGACCCAACCAGCGCATCAATCAGGCCTGGTACATGTTTGGCGGCGGCAGGGAACTGCTCAACGGGTTCTACAAGAGTTACAACGTCACTTCGTGTCTCGCGGGCAATACGGGTTGCCAGATGGGCGGCTGGTTTCGCAAGGAAATCAATACCGTCGACGATATGAAGGGGCTCAAGATGCGGATCGGCGGCTTCGCCGGAAAGGTCATGCAAAAACTGGGCGTGGTCCCGCAGCAGATCGCCGGTGGCGACATCTATCCGGCGCTTGAAAAAGGCACCATCGACGCCGCTGAATGGGTCGGACCCTATGACGACGAAAAGCTCGGCTTCAACAAGGTCGCGCCGCACTATTATTATCCCGGGTGGTGGGAGGGTGGCCCAA
This sequence comes from uncultured Alphaproteobacteria bacterium, assembly GCA_963710045.1. Lineage (GTDB taxonomy): Bacteria > Pseudomonadota > Alphaproteobacteria > Rhizobiales > Xanthobacteraceae > Bradyrhizobium. The sequence continues at coordinate 4,889 of CAVPZO010000069.1, forward strand.
TGCTGTTGGCCCTTACCAATCTGGATAAATGGAATTCGCTGCCGAAGTCCTATCAAAGCATTATCGAGCAGGCCGGACAGAGCGCCAACAGCTGGATGATGGCGAAGTACGATCAGCTCAATCCGCCGTCACTGAAGAAATTGCTCGCCGGCGGCACCAAGCTGCATGCTTTCTCGCCGGCGATCATGCAGGCCTGCCTCAAGTCCACCAAGGAATTGTACGCCGAGACTTCGGCGACCAATCCGAATTTCAAGAAGGTGCTGGAGTCGTTGAACGCGTTCACGACCAACGGATACCAGTGGTTCCAGGTCGCCGAACTCGGCTACGACAGCTTCATGGCGCGCAACCCGCAGGGCTGATCGCAAGCAAGGCCAACTTATCGAGGCCAACGAAAAACACCCCGGAGCTTGTGCTCCGGGGTGTTTTGTTTTGAACGGCTCCGAAGCCGCTACTGCTTCGGCGGCGGCCCGAAATTGAGCGGCGGCAGTTCTTCCAGCTGCGGGACCTCGATCCTGACCTTGCTGACGTCCTCGGCGGAGATCGGCTTGTCCAGCAGCCAGGTCACGGTCGAGGGGAAGGCGATCACGATCACCACCATGATGATCTGCAACCCGATCCAGGGTACGGCGCCCCAGTAGATATCCGAACTCTTGACCGATCTGGGCGCCACGCCGCGCAGATAGAACAGGGCGAAGCCGAACGGCGGATGCAGGAACGAGGTCTGCATGTTGACGCAGAGCATGACGCCGAACCAGATCAGCGCCGCGTCCGCGCCGACCACCGGCGTCAGAATCTTCAACGCGACTGGCGCCACCATCGGCAGAATGATGAAGGCGATCTCGAAGAAATCCAGGAAGAACGCCAGGAAGAAGATGAAGAGGTTGATGAAAATCAGGAATCCCCAGACGCCGCCGGGCAGCGACGTTAGCATGTGTTCGAGCCACACCCCGCCCGAGACGCCGAGGAACACGATCGAGAAGCAGGTCGAGCCGATCAGGATGAACACCACCATGGTGGTCAGGCGCATGGTCGTCTCGTAGCCCTGTTTGATCAGGTTGCGCAGTTCGGGAATGCGTACGGCTTCGAGGCATACCCAGACCACGGCGAAATAGGCGACGACGAAGGCGAGCTTGAACGGCAGACCGCGCGAAAGGAAAACGCCGACCATGGCGCCGATGCCCAGTGCGATGACGCCGATAATCAGGATTTTCTGGCCGGTGCTGCTGAAGTCCTTGCTGTGGATCGCCGCCAGCACGATGGCGCCGATCGCGCCCATGGCGCCGGCCTCGGTCGGAGTGGCAAGGCCGAGCATCATGGTGCCGAGCACGACGAAAATCAGGACGGCCGACGGGATGATGCCCATCAGGCATTTGCGCCACAGCGGCCAGCCCCGCAGCGTCAGCTCATCGCGCGGCACCGCCGGTACGTGGTCGGGTTTAACGAGCCCGAGCACGAAGGTGTAGCCGGCGAACAGCGCGATCTGCAAAATCGACGGGCCCCATGCGCCGAGATACATGTCGCCGACCGACTTGCCGAGCTGGTCGGCGAGCACGATCAGCACCAGCGACGGCGGCACCAGCTGGGTAATGGTTCCCGAAGCTGCCAGCACGCCGGTGATGTAGCGTATGTTGTATTTGTAACGCATCATGACCGGCATCGAGATCAGCGCCATCGCGATCACTTGCGCCGCGACCGTTCCGGTGATGGCGCCGAGGATGAAACCGACAATGATGACGGAATAGCCGAGGCCGCCACGGACGGGGCCGAACAACTGGCCCATCGAATCCAGCATGTCTTCGGCGAGACCGCATCGCTCCAGGATCGCGCCCATGAACGTAAAGAACGGGATCGCGAGCAACAGTTCGTTGGACAGCACGCTGCCGAATATCCGGCCCGGAATAGCCTGCAGGAAAACGAAATCGAAGAAGCCGAGCTCGATCGAGAGAAAGCCGAACGAAAATCCGACCGCGGCCAGTGTGAACGACACCGGAAAGCCGATCAGCATCGCCAGAACCAGGCCGCCGAACATCAGCGGCGGCATCATTTCCAGCGTGATCATTGCATCGGTCTTTCGTATTTGGCGTCAATCGTCACAAGGTTCTGCAGCGCCGCGACGCGCTTGATGACCTCGGATACGCCCTGTAACGCCAGCATCACGAAGCCCGCAGGAACGACGAACTTGATCGGCCAGCGGATCAGGCCGCCGGCATTGCTCGACGCTTCGCTGACGGCATAGGCCTGCATGAAGAAGGGCCAGGACAGCCAGGACAGCAGCAGACAGGCCGGGATCAGGAAGCACAGCGTGCCGATCAGATCGAGCCAGAGCTGGCCGCGCTCGGAGAGCATCAAATAGAGGATTTCGACCCGGACATGCTCATTCTTCTTGAAGGTGTAGGACGCGCCGAACATCACCAGGACCGCGAACATGTACCATTGCAGTTCGAGCCAGCCGTTGGAGCTGTAGCCGAACGCATACCGGATCATCGCATTGGCGGCGCTGACGACGCAGGACGCCAGCACCAGCCAATTGCAGACGTTGCCGATCTTTTCGTTGAGCCAGTCAATTCCGGCGCTGAGCGCCAACAGCGGACGCATGGTATTTTCTTGGGCGGTCGCCATTACAGCAGGTTCTCCGCTTCACAGCGCAGCACTTCGCCGCCACGCGTCGAACGCGTGCAGCCAGGGCTCATATTCAAGAGCGATTGCAACGATAGCCCTCCCCAATTGCGCGCCTGCCGTCTTGACTGCGCCGATCGGGCGTAGCGGCTTATCCAGCCGTGCTAGCATGAAGCAGCCGCACCATTTCAGCGCGCCGTGGCGGCGTCAATTGGAAAATGGACAGATTGACGCGGGGTAAAACGATTGTGCGGCTTGGCAAATTGGCGGGAAACCCTAGCCGCCGGTGACGCTCATATGGCGGCTGACGCTGGGGCGATTGTGCCGGCGGTCGATGATGAAGTCGTGGCCCTTGGGCTTCAGGCCGATGGCGCGATCGATGGCGGCGCCGAGGAGGTCGTCATCGGCCGAGGCGCGCAGCGGCTTGCGCAAATCGGAGGCATCTTCATGGCCGAGGCAGGTATGCAACGTCCCGGTGCAGGTAATCCGCACGCGGTTGCAGGATTCGCAGAAATTGTGGGTCATCGGCGTGATGAAGCCGAGCTTGCCGCCGGTTTCGCTGACGCGGACGTAGCGCGCAGGCCCGCCGGTGTCGTCGTCCAGATCGGTCAGCGTATATTGCTTGGCGAGGCGCGCGCGCAGCAGCGACAGCGGGACATATTGATCGATACGGCCTTCGCCGATGTCGCCCATCGGCATCACCTCGATCAGGGTCAGCGCCATGCCTTTGCCGTGCGCCCATGCCATCAGCGAGGGGATCTCTTCCTCGTTGATGTTCTTCAGCGCGACGGCGTTGATCTTGACCGCCAGACCGGCGGCGCGCGCCGCCTCGATCCCGGCCAGAACCTTGTCGAGATCGCCCCAGCGGGTGATGGCCCGGAATTTCGCGGGATCCAGCGTATCCAGCGAAACGTTGATCCGTTTGATGCCGCAGTCGCGCAACTCGCCGGCAAACCGCGCCAGCTGCGAACCGTTGGTGGTCAGGGTCAGTTCATTCAGCGCGCCGCTATCGAGATGGCGCGACAGCGAGCGTACCAGCGACATCACATTGCGGCGGACCAGCGGCTCGCCGCCGGTGAGCCGCAACTTGCGGACGCCTTTGGCGATGAACGCCGAACACAGCCGGTCGAGCTCTTCCAGCGTCAGCAAATCGGCTTTCGGGAGGAACGTCATGTCTTCGGACATGCAATAAAAGCAGCGCAGATCGCAGCGATCCGTTACCGATACCCGCAAATAGCTGATGGTCCGGCCAAACGGGTCGGTCATGGCCGAGGACGGCGATGCGGGATGGTTCAACACCTGTACATTCATTCAAGCATGCCTTTAGCACTGCCGCGGCAGTCACGACAGCAGAGTCAGTAGCTGCAATCTAGGCATGATGCGATCGGCGCACAATCCGCACCAGAGCGTGCTGCACTGCGCTAGCGCTTATCGGGTCGGCGCAGGAGGGGGTGCGGGGAACGGCGATCCGGCGGGGGCCGCGGGCTTCGGTTTGGGCTTTTTTGCCGGTCTTCGGACCGGCTTCGGCGGAGGCGCTGCCGGCTGAAGCTCGCCCACGACGGGGTTGGGATCGACCGTTGTCGATGCCGGGGTCGAGAAGTCGCCGGGAATACGGATGACCTGCACCGGGACGGTCAGCGGCTGAAATTTGTTCAGCGTGTAGGTCACCGTGAAACTATCCGCCGCGGGGACGGAAACCGAGCACGGCGTCTTGCAGCCCGGTCCCAGCGATGTACGGGCATCGGCTCCCTGCGGCGCGGATTCAAGCTGGACGGTGACCGGGGGCGGCGTCGACCTGAAAGCGTCCATGGAGAATGAAGAGCATCCCGCCAAACCGAGCCCCGCCACGGCAATCACGATGACACGACGCATGATACATCCGTCACTTATTGCGGCTAACTGCCACAGCCCCGGCGCGACCATAGGAGTGTCCCGACACCCACGCAACCATGCGGGCCGGAATCGTTAATTGATGGTTAATGCATCGCCGGTCAGGGAGTAATTACATATACGAATCAATCGATTAGCAAGGATCTCCGTCCGGCAATGAGGCTATCTATCGCGGCCGGCAAGTCTCTCATATGCCCGATCAGGCGATCGGGTTTAAGGTCCGCTATCGGAACGTCGGTATAACCGAATTCAACGCCGATCACCGGGACGCCGGCGCGGCGGGCAACCCCGATATCCGGTCCGGCATCGCCGACCATAATAGCGGAGGACAGACGTCCGCCGGCGCGCGCAACGGTTTGCTGCAGGATGGCCGGGTCGGGTTTTGCGACGCCAAAGGTGTCGGCTCCGCAAATCGCGGAAAACCGCGAACTCAATCCCAGTTCGTCGAGCAGCAGCTTCGACAGCCATTCCAGTTTGTTGGTGCAGACCGCAAAGCGATATCCACGTGCGGAGAGATCGTCGAGCGCGCCTTCCAGACCTTCGAACGGGCGGGACTCGTCGGCAATATGCGCCGCGTAATGATCGATAAAATCACTGGTCAGCCGGTCGAGATCGTCCGGACTGACATGGCGCCCGTCTACCTCCAATCCGCGCTCGAGCAGCTTGCGGGCGCCGGCGCCGATCATGTTGCGTGCGGATTTCATCGGCACCGCGGGCAGGCCCTCGCGGTCGAGAACAAAATTGAGTGCGTTGATGAGGTCGGGCGCCGTATCGACCAGCGTGCCATCCAGATCGAATACGATCGTAGGGTAAGGGTCCATGACGGATCGCTACCGGCCCCGGGGCGATCGCGCAAGTGGGGGATGCCCGTTAGCCGTAATGTCGGAGATCCCGCTGAAAACAGCCGTATAAGCCTGTTCCTCACCCGGAAACGACGCTAGATATCCCCCGCCGAACCATCCGCGGCAGGATGAGCGGCAACGGTTTTTGGGAGCATCGTCGCGCGTGACCATGGACGAACTGAAAAGGCAGGCGGCGGCCCGCGCGCTCGAGCATGTAGGCGACGGCATGAAGCTCGGCCTCGGCACCGGCTCGACCGCCAGGCACTTTGTCGAACTTCTTGGTGAGCGGGTCCGCGCCGGACTTGAGGTCATCGGCGTGCCGACCTCGGAGGCGACCCGTGCCGACGCGCAGCGCTGCGGCATCCCGCTGACGACGCTGGACGACATCGACCGGCTCGATCTGACCGTCGATGGCGCGGACGAGATCGATCCTGCTTTTAACGTCATCAAGGGCGGCGGCGGCGCGCTGCTGCGCGAAAAGATCGTGGCGGCGGCGTCGGATCGCATGATCGTGATCGCCGACGATTCGAAATGGGTCGAGACGCTCGGGCGCTTTCCACTTGCCGGTGGAGGTGATCCCGTTCGGCCTGTCGGCGACCCGGCGCGCCATGGAGCAGGCGTTTGCGCAAAGCGGCGTTTCCGGGCAAATGGTGGTCCGGAAAGGCAAAGACGGCCATGCTTTTGTCACCGATGGCGGCCACTGGATCGTCGATGCCCATCTCGGGCGCATCGCCGATGCTCCGCGCCTGGCGGGGTTTTTGAACTCGATACCGGGTGTTGTCGAGCACGGGCTATTCATCGGTCTGGCCAGCATCGTGGTGCTGGCGGGCTCTCAGGGAATTCGCGTTGTTGAACGGCCTTAAGCGCCGCAATCGAGGAGAATCGGAATGACGTATCGTTCGAAAATCGTGGCCGTGGCAGGGTCTCGTGACGGGACTGGCATTGGCTGGCGGTCCTGCGCACGCGCAACAACCTGCGGCCAAGCAGGCCACACCCGCGCCTGCGGCCAAGCAGGCCGCACCTGCGCCTGGGCTCAAGCCGGCGTCTCCAGCAGCCCTGGCAGCGGCAAAAGAAATTCTGGCGATGAAGAATGCCAGCGCGATGTATGCGAGCGCCGTCCCCAATATTGTCGACCAGACCAAGAATGCCCTGGTGCAGAGCAATCTTAATTATCAGAAGGACCTCAACGAAGTTGCGGTGATCGTCGCCAAAAATCTCGCCGGCAAGGAGCAGGAGATCGGCGAAGGCATGGCCAGGATCTATGCCAATGAATTCACCGAGCAGGAGTTGAAGGACCTGGTCACCTTCTACAAGTCCCCGCTCGGCCAGAAGCTGCTCGCGACCGAGCCCCGCGCCATCCAGTTCAGCATGTCCTATATGAATCAGTGGGGGCAGATTTTCGCCCAGACGGTCAACGAACAGTTCCGCGCCGAGATGAAAAAACGTGGCAAGGAAATCTGAGCCGAACTTGACTGCGCTCGGGAGAGCAGATGGCTGATTTCGACGTCGACCTGTTTGTCATCGGCGGCGGTTCGGGCGGCGTGCGCGCCGCCCGCATCGCTGCCGGCTATGGCGCGCGGGTCATGGTCGCCGAGGAATACCGGATGGGCGGCACCTGCGTGATCCGCGGCTGCGTACCGAAAAAACTCCTCGTGCTTGCGTCGCACATCCATTTCGAGATCGAGGACGCCGCGGGTTTTGGATGGACGATTCCCCCGGTCACGTTCGACTGGCCGACGCTGATCGCCAACAAGGACAAGGAGATCGCCCGGCTCGAAAGAATCTACACCGCGAATGTCGAGAAATCGGGCGCGCGCATCGTCAAGACCCGCGCGGTGTTCGAAGACGCCCACACGCTTCGTCTCGCGACCGGCGAAGCCGTGAAAGCAAAATACGTGCTGATCGCGACCGGTGGTGCGCCCAACCATGGCCCGGCAATTCCCGGCATCGAGCACGTCATTTCATCGAACGAGGTGTTTCATCTGCCGGAACTGCCGAAGCGCATCGTGATTCAGGGCGGCGGTTACATCGCGCTGGAATTCGCCTGTATTTTTGCAGGTTTCGGCTCCGATGTGACGCTGGTCTATCGCGGCGACAATATCTTGCGCGGTTTCGACGAGGACGTGCGAGCCCATGTGCGGGCCGAGATGGAAAAGGAAGGCATCACCATCCTCACCGGCTGTACCGTCAACAGCATCGACAGGCACGGCAAGGAATTCACCACGCATCTCTCCAATGGTTCCAGCGTCGCTTCCGATCAGGTGATGTTCGCGATCGGGCGGCATCCGAACGTCGCCAATCTCGGGCTGGAGAAAACCGGCGTCGCCATCAATCCGAACAATGGCGGGATCGCGGTCGACGGCTTCTCGCGCACCTCGGTGCCGAACATCTACGCGATCGGGGATGTCACCCATCGCATCAATCTGACGCCGGTCGCGATCCGCGAGGGGCACGCTTTTGCCGACACCGTGTTCGGCAAGCGCTCGGTTCAGGTCGATCATGCCGATATTCCGACCGCGGTGTTCTCGCAGCCGGAAATCGGCACGGTGGGGCTGACCGAGGCGCAGGCAAGGGCGCATTTCAGTCATGTCGATATCTACAAAACCGATTTCAGGCCGATCAAGTCGACGATGTCGGGCCGCGACACCCGCATACTGATGAAACTGGTCGTCGATGGCACGACCGACCGCGTGGTCGGATGTCACGTGGTCGGAGACGGTGCTGCTGAAATCGTGCAGGTGCTCGGCATCGCCGTCAAAATGAAAGCGACCAAGGCGGATTTCGACGCCACCATGGCGCTGCATCCCACCGCCGCGGAAGAGCTCGTGACCATGCGCACGCCGACCGCGCGCTATGTGCGGCAGGCGGCGGAATAATCGCTGCTCGGCTAGTCCGCCGCCTGAATCCATTCCGCCGCGCCGCGCCACAGCGTGTCGCGATGCTCGGGTTTGAAGAAGCCGAAATGGCCGATCCTGGCGGCGCCCGCATCGGCCGGCGTGATGGTCAGGATATCCGGCTCGATCGAGGTAAATCCCGAACACAACAGTTCGACCGCCGGCCGTGTCGCCCACGGATCGTCGGAAATGCACAGCGCGCGCAGCGCTCCCTTGTAGTGCGGGAAGTTCTCCAGTGCCTTGAGATCGGGATCATCGAACATGTAGCGCTCGCTCATGACCCAACCGACCCATTGCAGGAAAACGCCCTTCGGCAGGTCAAGGCCGAGGCCAGTCCAGCCCGGCGTGTAACCCATCAGGCGGGTCAGCGGCACACCGACGACATTCAACATCGCATAGACGCGATAGCGTTCCGGCGCGGCCATCAGCTTCCAGTATCCTGCCTGCGCGGCGATAAACAACGCGCGCGAGACTTCGGTGTTGTTGGCAAGCAGTCCCAGCGCCTGGCCGCCGAACGAATGGCCGACATAATTGAGCGGCAGGGTTTTGTAGCGTCCGCGCATCCATGCCACCGCGGCGGTGACATCGAGCGCGGCCCAATCCGACATCGACGCCTTGAAGCCGACCAGCGATCTCGGCTGGTTATAGCCGGCCAGCGATTTTTGCCGGGAATCCCCGGTGCCGCGGTAGTCATAGGTCAGGACCGCGCAGCCGCGCCTTGCCAGATAGCTGGCAAATCCCTTGTAAAGCTTGCGCGGCACGGCCGTGGCCGAATTGATCAGGACGGCATGCCGCTTGGCCCCGCGCGGCAGATAGAGCGTCGCTCCGAGCAAATATCCGTCCGCAGCCGGAAAAGTGATGTCGTCGATAAAGACATCGTCCAACTCAGCTTCTGGCACTGCGATATTTCCCCAGGTGCTTCGCAATGGCCGCAGCAAAGGCGGATTCGGCTTTATCCGCAAGGGCTTGTGTCGAAAGGCGGAATTGCAACTGGCGGTCCGCCGCTACCCTGTGTATAAACCGGCGCTTCGATCTCACATAAGTAGCGGTTTTTGCTCAGGAGTTAACGTCATGTCCGAGCGGTGGACACCCGACAGCTGGCGCGCCAGGCCGGTGCTGCAAGTACCCGACTATCCCGACGCCAAGGCGTTGGCCGATGTCGAGGCGCAGCTTGCAACGTTTCCGCCGCTGGTTTTTGCAGGTGAGGCGCGCAACCTGAAAAAGGCGCTGGCGCGCGTCGCCGCCGGCGAAGCGTTCCTGCTGCAGGGCGGCGATTGTGCCGAGAGCTTCGCCGAGCACGGCGCCAACAACATCCGCGACTTCTTCCGCGTGCTGCTGCAGATGGCGGTGGTGCTGACCTATGCCGGCGCGCTGCCGGTGGTGAAGGTCGGGCGCATCGCCGGACAATTCGCCAAGCCGCGTTCCTCGCCGATGGAAAAAATCGATGGCGTCGAGCTGCCGAGCTATCGCGGCGACATCGTCAACGATATCGCGTTCACGACGGAGGCGCGCACGCCCGATCCGCAACGGCAACTGATGGCCTACCGCCAGTCGGCGGCGACCTTGAACCTGCTGCGCGCGTTCGCCACCGGCGGCTTCGCCAATCTCGCCAGCGTGCATCAATGGATGCTGGGTTTCCTGAAAGATTCCCAGCAGTCGCGCCGTTACAAGGAACTGGCGGATCGCATTTCCGACGCGCTGAACTTCATGCGCGCCTGCGGGCTCGATCTCGAAAGCCATCCCGAACTGCGCGCGACCGATTTCTACACCAGCCATGAGGCGCTGCTGCTGGGCTACGAACAGGCTTTCACGCGGGTGGATTCGACCACCGGCGACTGGTACGCGACATCGGGCCACATGATCTGGATCGGCGACCGCACGCGGCAGCTCGATCACGGCCATGTGGAATATTTCCGCGGCATCAAGAATCCGATCGGATTGAAGTGCGGCCCCTCGCTGAAGCCGGACGAACTGCTGAAGCTGATCGACGTGCTCAATCCGGACAATGAGCCGGGACGCCTTACACTGATCAACCGCTTCGGGTCGGACAAGGTCGGCGATCACCTGCCGCAGCTGATCCGCGCGGTGAAGCGCGAAGGCCACGCCGTGGTGTGGTCGTGCGATCCCATGCACGGCAACACCATCACCTCGACCTCGGGCTACAAGACCCGGCCGTTCGACCGGATACTGTCGGAGGTGAAGTCGTTCTTCACCATTCATGCGGCGGAGGGTACCCATGCCGGCGGCGTGCATCTGGAGATGACCGGACAGGACGTCACCGAATGCATCGGCGGCGCGCGCGCGATCACGGACGAAGATCTCAACGACCGCTATCATACGGTCTGCGATCCGCGTCTCAATGCCGAGCAGTCGATCGACATGGCTTTCCTGATCGCGGAACTGCTCAAGCAGGAACGCGGCGGCAAGGTGCAGCCGATGCCGGCCGCGGCGGGATTGTGAGTTGCTGCGATTCTGGCGCGCCACACTCAACACGCGTAACGGCCTCGCCTTCGCGATCCGTTCCGAGCAGGCCGTTCGCGAGGAACTGGTCGCACTGGCGCTGGCACTGCCGCTGGCGTGGCTGGTCGGCGCCACGACCATGCGCCGGGTCGAGCTGATTGCCGTCGTCGTTCTGGTTCTGGTGGTCGAGTTGCTCAACACCGCGATCGAAAAACTCGCCGACCGCCTGACCACCGATCACGATCCGCAGATCGGCCAGGTCAAGGACATGGGCTCGGCGGCCGTGGGTGTCGCGCTGGTGATGGCCGGCGCGTTCTGGATATTTGCCATCGCCGAACGCATTGGCGCCATCTGAAGCAAGCAATTGCAGTCCGGCTCGCCCGCAAGGCACCATCCCTTCATGACCGAACCCGCCTCCCAGCTTACGATCACGCTGGCCCAATTGAACCCGATTGTCGGCGATGTCGCCGGCAATGCCGCCAAGGCGCGCGCCGCGCGCAAGCAGGCCAGCGCCGACGGCGCCGATCTCGTCGTCTTTCCCGAATTGTTTATTTCCGGCTATCCGCCGGAAGACCTGGTGTTGAAGCCGGCGTTTCAATCGGCATGCCGTTCCGCCATCGAGGAACTTGCGCGCGAGACCGCGGACGGCGGCCCGGCGATGCTGATCGGCAGTCCATGGGTCGACGACGGCAAGCTCTACAATGCCTGCGCGCTGCTCGACGGCGGGCGGATCGCGGCGATCCGTTTCAAGGCCAATCTGCCGAATTACGGCGTGTTCGATGAAAAGCGCGCTGTTTGCCCGCGGTCCCGCCGCCGGCCCGGTGACCATCCGCGGCATCCGCGTCGGCGTGCCGATCTGCGAGGATATCTGGCTTGAGGAGTCGGAGGAGTACGAAAACGTCGTGGAATGTCTCGCGGAGACCGGCGCGGAAATCCTGATCGTGCCGAACGGCTCGCCCTATGACCGCGACAAGAACGATTTGCGGCTGTCGATCGCGGTGGCGCGCGTCACCGAGAGCGATCTTCCGCTTGATCTACCTCAACCAGGTCGGCGGACAGGATGAACTGGTGTTCGACGGTGCATCGTTCGCGCTCAATGCCGATCGTTCGCTGGCGGCGCAACTGCCGGCGTTCGAAGAGAACATTACCACGTTGCGCTGGACCAAAGGCGCTGCCGGCTGGCGCTGCGACGGACCGGTTGCGCCGCTCATAGAGGGCGATAAAGGGCGACTATGCCGCCTGCGTGCTGGGCCTGCGCGACTACGTCAACAAGACCGGCTTTCCCGGCGTGCTGCTGGGCGTATCCGGCGGCATCAACTCGGCGTTATGCGCGGCGATTGCCGTCGATGCGCTGGGCGCGGAACGCGTGCGCGGCGTGATGCTGCCGTTCCGCTTTACCGCGCAGGTGTCGCTCGATGACGCCGCGAAACTCGCGAAAGCGCTGGGCATCCGCTACGAGGTGCTGCCGATCGCGCCCGCCGTGAACGGCTTTGAAGAGATTTTAGCCGGCACCTTCGCAGGCCTGCCGCGCGACATCACCGAAGAGAATCTGCAGGCGCGCGCCCGCGGCACGCTGCTGATGGCGATTTCCAACAAGACCGGCGCGATGGTGGTCACCACCGGCAACAAGTCGGAAATGTCTGTCGGATATGCCACGCTGTACGGCGACATGAATGGCGGCTTCAATCCGATCAAGGATATCTACAAGACCGAGGTGTTCCGGCTCTCGAGCTTGCGCAATTCCTGGAAGCCCGATGGTGCGCTGGGACCATCCGGCGAAGTCATTCCGGTCAACATCATCACGCGCCCGCCGACCGCGGAGCTGCGTGAAAACCAGACCGACCAGGATTCGCTGCCGCCTTACGACATGCTCGACGCCATTCTGGAGCGGCTGGTCGAGCGCGAGGAGCCGCTGGCGTCGATCGTGGCGGAGGGATTCGACCGCGAAATGGTGGCGCGGATCGATCGCCTGCTCAACATCGCCGAATACAAGCGGCGGCAGGCCGCACCGGGCGTCAAGGTGACGCGGCGGAATTTCGGCCGCGACCGCCGCTATCCCATCACCAACAAGTTTCGCGACCTCGGCAAGGCGTTGCCCGAACCGGACGAGACGTTGGTGTCGCGCGCGGGCAAGGGATCGGCGGAAGCGTTCGAAGGGTAGGGCGTGTACTCATAGAAACAAGACGTCCGCTTTTGGGGCTAAACCAGACGGGCGCTGGTTATCCCGGAATTTCACCTTTTGACCCAAAGGAGACACTGACGCCTCGCTTCGACAGGCCACGTCGGCTCGCGCGCGACCAAGACGGTTCAGTCTTCCGAGCGCAGCCCCGCTTCGATGCGCTGGATCAACCGCTCCCGCAATGACGGCACCACGTCGCCGAGGACGACGAAGGTGCGGACGATGGGCAAATACGGCTCCATGGCCGCCGTCAGCTCCGCGAGCGACATGCCGGCCAGCCGCGCGTATTCGGATTGCGCCGCCGCATTGGTCGCGCGCGGACGCTGCGGATTGTCGGCTATTTCCGGGGCGAGTTCGGAAAGTATGACATGCAAGAACCCTAGGTCGACGGCGGCGGGCGCGCGCATCGCGAAAGTCCAGTCGACGAGCTTTGGGCCTTCCGCCGTCATGATCACGTTGCCGGGGCTAAGGTCGCAATGGCAGAGCCCGTCGCCGGGCGGCAGGCGATCGATCAGGGCGAGGATATCCGTGGCGATGTGCTTCGGAACCTTCCCATCGTCGTGCCGCAACTCGGCCTCCATATACTCGCGCAGGGAAAGGACCTCCGGCGGCGGGGGCGTCTTGTGAACGGACATGGCAAGAGCGGCGACAATCGCCCCCGCCTGTTCGAACGTCACCGCGCCGGTCCGCGAGAGCTGCCACAGGGTCGGTCCGTCGAGTCGCTGCAGCACGATGCCGAAGCGCCCGTCCAAGGTCACCTCGCCGAACACCTCCGGCACCGGGAGGCCGGCGGCGAGGACAGCGCGGATCATGCGCACTTCATGCCGACCGAACTGACGAGAGACGCCGGCCTTGAACAGCTTCACCACCTGACCGGGCGCCCAGGCGTAGGCTTCGGAGAAGGCGCCTTCACCGATCTTTTCCCCCAGCGATCCCTGCATGCCCGTTCTCCGCCGTGCAGAGCAAACACCGGCGGCGAGCAAAAAGGAACCCCTCCCGTCGCGGGGGCCGCCGGACATTATGATCGCCTTTCAACCTGCAGAGACCTTCGTCCACTCCGCTAAACGGTGCCAAGTCCGGTTGTGGCACCTTTCGGACATGGCGCGATGTCCGACTTGAGTCCGCTATGCGGACAACTGCGGACATTAGGGAGCGCGTCAGCGCCCGAGTGCCCGCAGCGGCTCGCACCGCAGCCTCAGGCCGAATGAGGGTACCGGCAGGTCGTCGGGATAATCCGCGTCCAAGAACCCTTGCCTTGCGGGTGCTCTTGGCCGTTCACATAATACGGCACATGTCGTTCAAGAGCTGGAAGCCTTGTACGAGAAGGCGGCGGTGCTCCTCATAAAACGTTTCCCACATGCGGGTCTGTTCGTAACGGCGAGCAAAAATATCAGTCAACATGAGTAGTTCTCTAGCTGTCAGCCGAGCATCAGGAATCGGCAAGCTTCACGATGGCACAATGCAAAGTAGCAATAGGAGAATTGAAACGTCTGTCCCGACTATTCACAGCCCGTGCCCTGACAGGCCACAGGCGATCGTTGCATGGGTCAGGGGCAAACGGGATCGATGACGCAGGTAACACGGCCGGACTTGACATTGGGCAAGCCTCGATCCAGCATTTTCAATGCTGAAAAAGCTGATTCACTGTGTGCTATAATCGGCGGACAAGCCGCCTGAGGAGGAATTCTATGAAAAAGATGTTGACGCTAATTGCGCTTACTTTGTTGACTGCGGTTATGATTTCCGAGGTAGCTTTTGCCTCAAAATGCCCACCTGGCCAGCGTTACTATAATGGCCGATGCGTTTGATGGACTTACATGATTAGTTAAAAGCCCCCCATTTGCGGGTCTTTTTTACTTGCGGAAGTGATCGCGTCGCGCTTCGCGGCAAATCGGCCGTCGAGGACGTGGCCGGTGGTGGCCGTGTTGTTCGGCCGGCGGCCGAGCTTTTAGATCTGATCGATGTCATCGGCACCCGCTACCGTGCGCCAAATGTGCGAGCAATGCCAGCGACGGCGCGTTCTCCGGATCGGTCGGATTGCAGTAGTAGCGGGCAAAGAAAAGAAAGTGCGAGGCCGCCTTCGGGCGGCTTTTCTTTAGTGTGACTCGCAGCCGCCGCGATGTCTCCTCTTGGCACAAAGCTGACTTGTCGAAGGATGGCCCGAGTGTCCGCTTCCGAGAGTAGCGCGGACATCGTCAAGCTGTCAGCGTTCTAGATTTATGAGTACACGCGCTAGATTTCAGCGTGCGGGAATGAAGGTCGGTCCGACCGAACGGATCGGCCTGTCTTTTGCCGGCGCGGTGTCGGGTGCAGCAGCCGCGGGGGCCGGTGCCGGTTCAGGTGCCGGCGTGCTGGCCGTCGTCGCGGGCGCGGCGCCCTTCTTCTTGGGCGCAGACGGAGCCGTCTTCGACGGCGGCTGCGACATCTTCTTGGCGCTCTCCTCGGTGACGATGATGTCGCCCTGCTGTTCGGCGGCGGCCTTGTCGTCGATCGATTTCAGCGCATCCGACCAGGTTTGCCCGGCGGCCTTGCAGGAGCACGACGGCACGAATTCATTGCGGTAGCGGAACGCATTGGGCATCGCCGAGTAGGATTGCCCGGTGATCGATACCGCCTGGTTCATGTCCTCGCCGGGATTGCGATAGGCGAACAGGGTGGCTTCCGACGCGGGGCAGAGGCTCTTGCAGGTCTTCTCGTCGTCGGGAAACCGGCTCGGCACCGTGGCGAACGAGATCGGGAAATAAGCGCCGTCGCAGCTGCGCGCGCAGACGGTGCGGAAGGTGCCGGATTGCGGGCCCAGATCGGACGGCACTGCCGCGGGGTTATTGTTGTTGCCGAACAGATTATCGAGAAAATTGCCGCCGCCCCGCGCCGCGTTGGCGTATTGCGGTCCGCAATTGTTCTGCGCCAGCGCCAGCAGCACCGAGCGGCGCTGGTTGTCGCGCTCCGGATTGCCAAAACCGCTGCCGCCGCGCAGCCGCTCGAGGCTGGTGGTGATCTGGTCCAGATTGCCGCGCATCTGCTGGATCTGGCTGTTGACGGGACCGCACTGCGCGGAC
Source organism: uncultured Alphaproteobacteria bacterium (assembly GCA_963710045.1). Lineage (GTDB taxonomy): Bacteria > Pseudomonadota > Alphaproteobacteria > Rhizobiales > Xanthobacteraceae > Bradyrhizobium. The sequence continues at coordinate 20,829 of CAVPZO010000069.1, forward strand.
TGGCCGCTGAACAGCGAGAAGAATCCCGAACTGTCGCAGCCCTGGCGCTTGGCCTGCGAGGTGACGCGATCGAGTTCGCCTTGCTGCTTGGCCGCTGCTTCCTCGTAGCGGCGGATTTGCTCGGCCTTCGCCGGATCGCCGCCGCCGCCGCGGTCGATGGTCGCAAGCTGCGCTTCCAGCCGCGGACACATCGGATTGACGGCGGCGCCCTGCTGCGGGGGTGCTGCCGGACTGAGCTGCGCCATGGCATCGACGCCTAGCGCACCGAGCAGGGCGGTGGCCAAAATCCATCTGGAAAGCGAGTGCATCAGCGTTTCAGGCATATCCGGCCATTAGAGCGATTCCGGGCAGGGTCAAGTCGGCACAGCCGGCGCGGGCATCCCTTAGCCGCTTACCGGGGCAGCGTCACGTCGTTTCCGGGGCGTGCGGTGGCGGTTCCTCAGCCCCTTTTAGGCCTTACCGTTGGCAGGTGATGGCGACGTATTCGTGGCAGCCCGCACCCGTGCAGGTACCGCCGGCCGTTTTGGGAACCGACCCGGTTATTTCATCGGGATCGACGCGCCGGTAGGACGTGGCCTGGGCAAAGTCGCGCGACTGGCAATAGGACCGCGCGGCATGCGCCCCGCATTTCTCGCCCCTGGCGAGGCACTGGTCGATACCGTAGCCGTCGGCCTGGTTGGCGATGATGAATACGCGGCTGTCGGCGGCTGCCGCCGACGCGGTCATCACGAAAACGCAGGCCAAAAATGCATGGATGGAGCGCATGTCGCACCAAGGAATGAGGAATCGCCCTCATTCGATAGACCCAAAGGGTTAATAATGATTAACCATGGGCCGCGGCGGCTAGGGCCGGATCGGGGCCGAAATCCGCCGTTTCGGGCCTTGACGCGACGCCACAGGCTGCTCCATGGTGGCCAAATGAACGGTTTCCTCGCCATCTGCAGCATTTGCCGCGAGATTATCCGCTAGCGATTCGCTGGCTGAGGCCGTCTTTTCTCACACGAGATCACTGGACGCCCGGCCGCAAGGGACGGGATTTCCATGGAACTGCGCCTGTACGATACGTTGACCAAGGAGAAGCGGCCGTTTGTGCCGCTCGATCCCGACAACGTGCGCATGTATGTCTGCGGGCCGACGGTCTACGATTTCGCGCATATCGGCAACGCGCGGCCGGTGATCGTGTTCGACGTGCTGTTCCGGCTGCTGCGGCATCTCTATGGCGAGAGCCACGTCAAATACGTCCGCAACATCACCGACGTCGATGACAAGATCAATGCGCGGGCGGCGCAGGATTTTCCGGACCTGCCGTTGAATGCAGCGATCCGCAGGGTCACGGAAAAGACTGCCGCGCAATTTCACACCGATGCGGCGGCGCTCGGTGCTCTGCCGCCGACATTTGAGCCACGCGCGACGGATTTTGTCCTGCCGCGTTCCGACGGCAAAACGGACATGGTCACGTTGATCAAGCAATTGATTGCGCGCGGCCATGCTTACGAGGCGGGAGGCGAAGTCCTGTTCGACACCGCGTCGATGCCGGACTACGGAATGCTATCGGGCCGCAAGCTCGACGAGCAGCGGCCCGGCGCGCGCGTTGCTGTCGATGCGCACAAGAAAAGCCCGCTCGACTTCGTGTTGTGGAAGCAATCATCCGAAGAAGAGCCGGGATGGGAAAGCCCGTGGGGCAGGGGACGGCCGGGCTGGCACATCGAATGCTCGGCCATGAGTGAGGCTTATCTTGGCGAGGTGTTCGATATCCATGGCGGTGGCCTCGACCTAATCTTTCCACATCATGAGAACGAACTGGCGCAGTCGCGTTGCGCGCATGGCACGTCGGTGATGGCGAACTATTGGATGCACAACGGCTTCCTGGAAGTCGAAGGCAAGAAGATGTCGAAGTCCGAAGGCAACTTCGTGACGATCAGGGAGTTGCTTGAGACGGACGGGTTCGGTGGGAAGATATGGCCGGGTGAAGTTCTGCGGTTTGCGATGCTAATGACCCACTATCGCCAACCAATCGATTGGACTGCTAAGACTCTCGAATATGCCGCACATACGCTCGATGATTTTTTTCGGGCCGCAGCGCCAATGACTCATGGCAAGCCGTCTGAAGCAATCGTCAGTGCGCTTTCTGACGACCTGAATACTTCGAACGTGTTGACCGAACTTCATGCTATTCGCAAGCGCATCTCCTATCATCAATCAGGGGAAGCGGCTGTTGAGCTTGGAAATGCGTTAGCGTTTCTTGGTTTTAGTTCAAAGCGTTTCTTCGAGTGGATCGATGCTTTGAACGCCGAAGTGTTAAGTGACAGCTCCAGGATCGATGGCTTGATTGCAGATAGGCGATGCCGCCCGCGCTCGAAAAGACTTCAAAGAGTCTGACCGCATCCGTGACGAGCTTGCGGCCATGCGCGTCGTGCTGAAAGACGGCAAAGATCCTGTGACCGGTGAACCACGACCACCTGGGAGATCGCGCGATGACCAAGCCTGACACGCCGTTCCCGAAACACTGGCGCTATTACATCTTCATCAAGTGGGCGCTGATCATCGGTGCGATCATACTTGCGGTGAAACTTGTTTGGGGTGTTGTGGCGTGATGGGACAGACGCTGCCCAAACCTGCGCTGCGGCCGTTTCTTGCGGCGGACACGCCGATATTGGCTGCGATCTTTGCGGCCAGCATCGAGGAATTGGCGGCTGAGGATTACGGCGACGCGCAGCGGGAGGCCTGGGCCAGCGCTGCCGACGACGAAGAGAAATTCGGCAAGCGCCTCGCCGGTGAACTGACGCTGATCGCGACGCTGCAGAATTCGCCTGTCGGCTTCGCGTCGCTGAAGGGCGCCGATCATATCGACATGCTGTATGTTCACCCTAGCGTCACCGGGCAGGGCGTGGCGTCGATGCTGTGCGATGCGCTGGAAAAACTTGCCGGCGGACGCGGTGCCAAGAGCCTGACGGTCGATGCCAGCGACAACGCGGAAGGCTTTTTCACAAAGCGCGGCTATGTCGCCAAGCAGCGCAATACCGTCACGGTTAACGGCGAATGGCTCGCCAACACCACGATGCAAAAATCCCTCACAGGCGATGCGCCGAAGGGGGCGACCCAATGAGCCGCGAACGCCTCTATCTGTTCGACACCACGCTGCGCGACGGCGCGCAGACCAATGGCGTCGATTTCACGCTGCATGACAAGCGATTGATCGCGGAGATGCTGGACGATCTCGGCATCGACTATGTCGAAGGCGGCTATCCCGGCGCCAATCCGACCGATACCGAATTCTTTTCGAAGAAGCCGAAGCTCGATCACGCCATTTTCACCGCGTTCGGCATGACGCGCCGTCCCGGCCGCTCGGCCTCGAACGACCCGGGGCTCGCCGGGCTGCTGGAGGCCAAGGCGGACGCGATCTGCTTCGTGGCGAAATCTTCCGCCTATCAGGTGCGCGTCGCGCTGGAGACCACCAACGAGGAAAATCTCGCCTCGATCCGCGACAGCGTGAAAGCGGCAAAAGCCGCGGGCCGCGAGGTGATGCTCGACTGCGAGCATTTCTTCGACGGCTACAAGGAGGATTCAAAAGTTCGCGCTGGCCTGCGCCAAGGCCGCGTATGAGTCCGGCGCGCGCTGGGTGGTGCTGTGCGACACCAATGGCGGCACCATGCCGCACGAGGTCGAGGCAATCGTCGGCGAGGTGGCAAAACATATTCCCGGCGATCACCTCGGCATCCACGCCCATAACGATACCGAGCAGGCGGTTGCCAATTCGCTGGCCGCGGTGCGCGCCGGCGTGCGGCAAATCCAGGGCACGCTCAACGGGCTCGGCGAGCGCTGCGGCAATGCCAATCTGTGTTCGCTGATCCCGACGCTTGCGGCTGAAGAGCGAGTTCGCCGACGCCTTCGACATCGGCGTCTCGCAGGACAAGCTTGCAACGCTGATGCGGGTGTCGCGGACGCTCGACGACATGCTCAACCGCGCGCCGAACCGTCATGCGCCCTATGTCGGCGAAAGCGCTTTCGTGACCAAGACGGGAATTCACGCTTCCGCGATGCTGAAGGATCCGCACACCTACGAACACGTCGCGCCCGAGGCGGTCGGCAATCACCGCAAGGTTCTGGTATCCGACCAGGCCGGGCGGTCGAATGTTATCGCCGAACTGGAACGCGCCGGCATTCCCTACGACAAGAACGACCCAAAGCTGGTTCGGCTGGTCGAGGAGATGAAGGAGCGCGAGGCCGCGGGCTACGCCTATGAAAACGCCAGCGCATCGTTCGATCTGCTGGCGCGGCGTACGCTCGGACGGGTGCCGGAATATTTCCGGGTCGAACAGTTCGACGTCAATGTCGAGCAGCGTTACAATGCCAACGGCCAGCGCGTCACCGTGGCGATGGCGGTGGTGAAGGTCGATGTCGCCGGCGAGGCGCTGATTTCGGCCGCCGAAGGCAACGGTCCCGTCAATGCGCTCGACGTGGCGCTGCGCAAGGACCTCGGCAAATACCAGAAATACATCGAGGGCCTGAAGCTGATCGATTATCGCGTGCGTATCCTCAATGGCGGCACCGAGGCCGTGACGCGGGTGCTGATCGAGAGCGAGGACGAGACAGGCGAGCGCTGGACCACCATCGGCGTCTCGCCCAATATCATCGATGCGTCGTTCCAGGCGCTGATGGATTCGGTGGTCTACAAGCTGGTGAAATCCAACGCGCCGACGTGACGGAGCGCTTCCATGATCGATCATGTCTCGGTCGGCGTCAGTGATCTGGAACGCGCCGCGCAGTTCTATGAATTGACGCTGGCGCCGCTCGGCCTGTCGCGGCTGGTGACGCGGCCTGCGACAGTCGGTTTCGGCAAGAGCTATCCCGAATTCTGGATCAACCTTCGTGCCGACATGGCGCCGGTGCAACGCGGCAGCGGTGTCCACATCTGTCTTCGGGCGAAATCCACCGGCGAAGTGGACGCCTTTCACGCCGCGGCACTGAATGCCGGAGGCAGCTCCGACGGCGCGCCGGGCCTGCGCCCGCACGATCGCGTGCGCTACTATGCGGCGTTCATCGTCGATCCCGACGGCAACCGGATCGAGGCGGTGACATTTCCGAGTGATGCATCCGCGTGAAAGAGAACCCGCTACAGGCGGTGGGCCACTTCCGGTGCCATCTCTTTCGTGTCTTCCGGCGCGCGGGCCGCGGCGGCACGCAGCCGCGGCAGGATATCCTCGACCCGCTCGGCTCTGAGAATATCGACGTTCAAGGTCGGCCGGATGAACTGCGTCGCGCGCATGTGCGTGAGCAGCGCCAGCAACGGTTCCCAAAAACCGTCGATGTCGGCGATCAGGATCGGCTTGCTGTGGCGGCCGAGTTGTTGCCAGGTCAACTGCTCGACCAGTTCCTCCAGCGTGCCGATGCCGCCGGGCAGCGCGACAAATGCGTCCGAGCGTTCGAACATCAACCGCTTGCGCTCGTGCATGTCGTGGGTGACGATCAGTTCCTGCGCGCCACCGAGCGCATGTTCGCGCTTGGTGAGAAAATCCGGAATGATGCCGGTGACGGTTCCGCCATGGTCGAGCGTCGATTTCGCCACGGCGCCCATCAGCCCGATCGAGCCGCCGCCATAGACGAGGCCGACGCCGTTTTCGGCGAGAGCCTTTCCGAAGGCGGTTGCAGCTTCGATAAAACGGGGATTTGTGCCGGGGCCGGAGCCGCAATAGACGCAGACGGTTTTAATCTTGTTCATGATGGCGATGTGGCACTGCGAAATGAAGGCGTCAAGCCTTTCGGGGCCGGGGCGGGTTGCGCGATTCTATCCCCGGGAACGCTGGCAAAATGAAAAAGAATCGCTGTGCAAGGGTGCATGGCGCGTTCAAACGCTCTATATGACGGACAGAATATGCACATGATCGAGAAACAATTGCGACCGCAACCCGGCGCGCCGTTCGGGCAGGCTTGATGGCTCATACCAAACCGACCCCGGCTACCGATGCGCAGGTTCAGGACAATATCGTCCAACGCGCGACGCTGATCGGAACGCTGGCTCACCTGTGGCCGTATATCTGGCCCGGCGATCGCGCCGATCTGAAGATGCGCGTGGTGTGGTCGATGGTGCTGCTGCTGGTCGCCAAGCTGGCGACGCTGTCGGTGCCGTTCACGTTCAAATGGGCGGTGGACGCGCTGACCGGTGCCGACACCGCTCCCGTACAATCGTCGAACTGGGCGCTATGGCTGATCGCGTCGCCGCTGATCATGACCTTGAGCTATGGTTCCGTGCGGGTGCTGATGGCGGTGCTGACGCAATGGCGCGACGGCATCTTCGCCAAGGTCGCCATGCATGCGGTCCGCAAGCTCGCCTATCGCACCTTCATTCACATGCACGAACTGTCGCTGCGCTTTCACCTCGAGCGCAAGACCGGCGGCCTGACGCGCGTGCTGGAGCGCGGCCGCCTCGGCATCGAGGTCATCGTGCGGATGGTCATCCTGCAGCTGGTGCCGACCATCGTCGAGGTCACGCTGATCATGGGCGTGCTGCTGTGGCAGTTCGACTGGCGCTACGTGCTGGCGACCATGATCACCGTGGTCGTGTACATGTACTACACCTACATCGCGACCGAATGGCGGATCGAGATCCGCCGCAAGATGAACAATTCCGACACCGAGGCGAACACCAAGGCGATCAACTCGCTGCTGAATTACGAAACCGTCAAATATTTCAGCGCCGAGCAGCGCGAAGCCACCCGCTACGACCGCTCGATGGAGCGCTATGAGCGTGCCAGCGTGAAGACCTATACCTCGCTGGCGCTGCTCAATACCGGACAGGCGATCATCTTCACGGCGGGGCTTACCGCGACCATGCTGATGTGCGCGATCGGCGTCCGCAGCGGCAAGAATACGGTCGGCGATTTCGTGATGGTCAATGCCATGATGATCCAGCTGTACCAGCCGCTGAATTTCATGGGCATGGTCTATCGCGAGATCAAGCAGGCCATCATCGATATCGAAAAGATGTTCGGCGTGCTGTCGCGCAATCCGGAAGTGAAGGACATTCCCGGCGCCAAGCCGCTGATCGTGACCACAGGCAGCGTGCGGTTCGACGACGTGCGGTTCTCCTACGATCCGGAACGTCAGATCCTCAAAGGTTTGAGCTTCGAGGTGCCCGCCGGCAAGACCGTCGCCATTGTCGGGCCGTCCGGCGCCGGCAAGTCGACCATCTCGCGGCTGCTGTTTCGGCTCTACGACGTCTCCGGCGGCCACATCCTGATCGACGGACAGGACATCCGCAACGTCACCCAGGCCTCATTGCGCGCGTCGATCGGCATGGTGCCGCAGGACACCGTGCTGTTCAACGACACCATCCGCTACAACATCCGTTACGGCCGCTGGGACGCCACCGATGCCGAGGTCGAAGAGGCGGCGCAGATGGCGCAGATCGACGGTTTCATCAAAATGTCGCCGAAGGGTTACGAGACCGAGGTCGGCGAACGCGGCCTGAAATTGTCCGGCGGCGAGAAGCAGCGCGTCGCGATCGCGCGCACGGTTCTCAAAGGCCCGCCGATCCTGCTGCTCGACGAAGCGACCTCGGCGCTCGACAGCCACACCGAGCAGGAAATCCAGGATGCGCTGGAAAAGGTGTCGCGCAACCGCACCTCGCTGGTAATAGCGCATCGGCTGTCGACCATCGTGGGCGCGGACGAAATCATCGTGCTGGATCAGGGCCGAATCGCCGAGCGCGGCACCCATAGCCAGCTTTTGGCGGCAGGCGGACTTTATGCCAGTATGTGGAACCGGCAGCGTGAGGCGCAGGAAGCGCGGGAGAGACTGGCGCTTATCGCCGACGAAAACGAGGCACCGAACCGGGTACCGCCGCCGGTCGACGATCCGCTGGTGACCCCGGCCGCGGCGGAATGATTGAGGGCTAGTCCGCTCTCCCGCAGGGGGAGAGGGGAAGAAAGATCAGTGAATCTCATGTCCATCACAAACTCCATCCGCGCGCAAATTCCGCCGATCCATCCGGAGGGCTATCCGTTCATCGGCGGCTTTGCGCTGGCGAGCCTGATCCTGTTCTGGATCTGGACGCCGCTGGGGTGGATCGGCACGCTGCTGACGGTGTGGTGCGCGCTGTTTTTCCGCGATCCGGTGCGGGTGACGCCGGTGCGCGATGGCCTCGTCGTGGCGCCGGCCGACGGACGGATATCGATGGTGACGGAGGTAATGCCGCCGGCCGAACTCGGTCTTGGCGACAAGCCGCTGCCGCGCATTTCGATCTTCATGAGCGTATTCAATTGCCACGTGAACCGCAGTCCGGTGACCGGGCGGATCGACCGTATCGCGTATCGTCCGGGCACCTTCATCAACGCCGAACTCGACAAGGCCAGCGAGGACAACGAGCGCAACTCGCTGGTGATCTCGACGCCGAACGGGCGGATCGGCGTCATCCAGATCGCGGGGCTGGTGGCGCGGCGCATCGTGTCGTTTGTGCGGGAAGGGCAGACCATCGGCGCAGGCGAGCGGTTCGGGTTGATCCGCTTCGGCTCCCGGCTCGACGTATTCCTTCCCGAAGGCACCAAATCGCTGGTTTCCGCGGGCCAGACCGCGGTGGCCGGGGAAACCGTCCTGGCTGATTTCAAGCTTGGTGACGGCGGCCGCACCTGGCGCGCCGATTAACCATTTCGGCGGCGGAACCCGGGGCCGATAGCCGCAATGGCGGAGCAAGCCAGCGCTTGCTATATTGAACCCATGATGCCCGTCGATCCCAAATATCCGGAAATGCGCCGGCGCCGGTTTCGTCCGATTCCGGTGCGGATGCTGGTGCCGAATGTCATCACGCTGCTGGCGATCTGCGCCGGGCTGACGGCGATCCGCCTGTCCACCGAAGGGCGGATGGAATTGGCCGTGGCGGCCATCGTATTCGCGGCGGTGCTCGACGGCGTCGACGGCCGCGTGGCGCGCATGATCAAGGGCCAGTCGAAATTCGGAGCGGAACTCGACAGCCTCGCGGACTTCGTCAATTTCGGCGTGGCGCCGGGGCTGATCCTGTACTTCTGGCAATTGCACGATCTGAGCAATGTCGGCTGGATCGCGTGTATGATTTTCGCCATCAGCGGCGGCCTGCGGCTGGCGCGCTTCAACGCGACCATGGACGACCCGAACAAGCCGGCGTTCGCCGCCAATTACTTCACCGGCGTTCCCGCCCCCGCCGGCGCGATCCTCGTGCTGTTGCCGATCTATCTGGCGTTCCTGGGCATGCCGACGCCGCCGGCGGCGCTGACCATGTTCTATACGCTGTTCATCGCGATTCTCATGGTTTCACGGCTGCCGGTGTTTTCCGGCAAGACGGTCCGCATGCGGGTGCCGCCGGAGATGGTGCTGCCGGTTTTCGTCGCGGTGGTTTTCTTCATCGCGCTGCTGATCGGCTATCCCTGGCATATTCTCTCGGCATGCACCGTGCTGTATCTCCTCAGCCTGCCTGCCGGATGGAAGTCCTATCGCAACCACGAACGCGCCGCCGCGGCGCAAGCCGCAACGCCGGTAGACGCCGCCGCAGCAGATTCAGCGTCGCCGCTTGCCCAGGCAGCGCCCGCGCCTGAACAGGACGATCGTCCGGCCCGCCTGAACTGAGTTGACTTCACGCGTTGGGTTCATCCCAATGTCGGCTATACGTTGACCAAGCATACGATCTTCCAAAAAAGTCTTGAAATCAGGAGAGAAACGCCGTGACCAATCCCGCGACCGCGCCGCTGCCCGCGTCCGTCCTCGAAGCGCTGGCGCGTTACGATACGCCGACCATCTGCAACGCGATGGAAATCGTGGCACCTCACCGCCGCCTGATCGGCTATACCACCAAGCCGCTGGTATGCCCGTTTCCCGACCTGCCGCCGATCGTCGGCTACGCGCGTACGGTGACGATTCGTTCCGTGCTTCAATCCGGCCTTCCTGCGGCCGAGCAATCAAAGCGTCGCATCGACTATTACGAATACGTCGGCACCGGTCTCGGTCCGCGCATTTGCGTGATTCAGGATATCGACGGCCCTGACGTCGGATACGGTGCGTTCTGGGGCGAGGTGCAAAGCAACGTGCACAAGGCGCTCGGCTGCCTCGGCGTGATTACCGATGGATCGATCCGCGACATCCCGCAATGGGCGCCGGGATTCCAGGCCCTTGCGGGCTCGATCGGTCCGTCTCATGCATGGGTGCATGCCGAAAATTTTGGCACTGAGGTTCGCGTTGCCGGTATGACCGTGCGCTCCGACGACCTCATTCACGCCGATAGTCACGGTGCCATTGTGATCCCGCACGATATCGCCGCCAAGGTACCGGATGCCTGCGAACTCTGCGCACGCCGCGAGACACCCATTCTCGAGATCGCCCGCAGCAAGGATTTTACGCTGGAAAAGCTGAAAGAAGCGCTGAAGCGCTCCGCCGAAATTCACTGAGAACTGGGGGCTATCATGAAAAAACTCTTCGTTGCGCTGGCGCTGACAATTATTGCCGGCATCGCCGGCGCGCAGGCGCAGACCTATCCGTCGCGTTCACTCACGCTGGTGGTTCCGTTCCCGCCGGGCGGATCGACCGACACCGCCGCGCGCATCATGGGAGAGCGCATGCGCGTCTCGCTCGGGCAACCCATCGTGATCGAAAACGTCGGCGGCGCCGGCGGCAGCATCGGGGTAGGGCGCGTCGCGCGCTCGGCGCCGGACGGCTACACCTTCGACATCGGCCAGTGGGATACCCACGTCGGCAGCATCATCTACAAGCTCGACTACGATCTCGAAAAAGACTTCGAGCCGATCGGCCTGATCTCCAACAATCCGCAGCTGCTGGTTGCCAGGAAAGACCTTCCCGCCAACAACCTTGCCGAACTCGTGGCGTGGATGAAGGCGAACCCGGGCAAGATCAATTTCGTCAACCAGAACGCCGCGGCGAATGTCAGCGGCGTGCTGTTCGAAAATCTTACCGGACAAAAGGTGCAGTTCATTCCCTATCGCGGCGCCGGCCCGGCCATGACCGACCTCATCTCCGGCACGGTGGACTTGCTCGTCGTGCAGGGCGCGGTGGCGTTGCCGCAAGTCCGCGCCGGCAAGATCAAGGCGCTCGCCAACCTGTCGCCGAAACGCTCGGCCTCGATGCCGGACATTCCGACTGCCGACGAAACCGGCGTGCCCGGGCTTTATATGTCGGGCTGGTTCGGCTTCTGGGCGCCGAAGGGGACGCCGAAGGACGTCATCGCCAAGCTCAACGCCGCCACCGTCGAAGCGCTGGCCGATCCGGCCTTGCAGAAACGGTTTGAGGAATTGGGGCTCGACGTCGCTCCGCGCGCGCAGCAGACGCCGGAAGGGCTGGCCGCATTCCAGAAGGCCGAGATCGACAAATGGTGGCCGATCATCAAGGCCGCCGGCATCGGCGCGCAGGCGCAGTGACGTGAAGATGAACGGCAAGACCGTTCTGGTCACCGGATCGACCGATGGCGTCGGCCGTTATGTCGCCGCCAAACTCGCTGCAGCGGGCGCGAAGGTGCTGATCCACGGCCGCGACCGCGATCGGGCCAAAACCCTTGCCGAGGAGATCCGGCGGGCAGGGCGCGGCGAGGCGATCTTCTATCAAGCGGATTTGTCATCGCTGGCCGGCGCGCGGCAGCTTGCGGGAGCTGTGCTCGCCGATCACAAGCGGCTCGATGTCTTCATCAGCAATGCCGGGATCGGGTCACGGAGCGCAGGGCGCCGAGCGGCGGGAGAGTGCGGACGGTTACGAACTGCGGTTCGCCGTGAACTATCTTTCCGGTTTTCTGCTCGCGCACCTGCTGCTGCCATTGCTGAAGGCGAGTGCGCCGTCGCGTATCGTCAACGTTGCCTCGCTCGGGTCAGCACCCCATCGATTTCGACGATGTGATGCTGACCAAAGGCTATTCCGGCTCGCGCGCCTATGCGCAGAGCAAGTTCGCGCAAATCATGTTCACGATCGATCTCGCCGACGAACTTAAGGGATCGGGCGTGACGGTCAATTCGCTGCATCCGGCCACCTACATGAACACGACCATGGTGCGCGAAGGCGGCATCACGCCGATCAGTACCGTGGAGCAGGGCGGCGATGCGATCCTGCATCTCGCTGCCGGTGACGACATGGCCGGCAAGAGCGGGCTATTCTTTAACGGCATGCAGCAATCTCAGGCCAATCCGCAGGCCTATGACGAAGCCGCCCGCAAGCGGTTGCGCGCTCTCAGTCTCGAGCTGACGGGCCTGTCCGCGGCGTAATTCCGCTGGGTAAAGCGCGGCCGACTATGGTTAGCAGAGTATTGAAAACGTCTGAGGACGCCGTGCGACTGGTCTATTCGGGAATCCGGACGCGAATAACATCAAAGAAAGCGCCATTTGACGCCTCCATCTACCTCTCGGCGGCTTAACCTTTACGGGTCTTTAATGGCGCAGACGCTACGGTCTTAACGCGCGGCTCAGAATGGACCGCGCCACCGCCCGGGACGGTCGGTGGTTTGCGTATGCGTCGGGGTCGTCATGGATATCGCCACGAGTGTGGGTTTGGTCGCCGGCATTGCGGTTCTCTGCACGCTCGTTCTCATGGGCGGCGATTTCCGGATGTTCTACGACATCCATGCAATCATTATCATCTTCGGCGGCTCGTTCGCCGCAACCCTCATCCGGTTTCCGTTCTCCGCGATTATTCACGGCTTGCCGCTCGGCGCGAAATTTGCCTTTTCGCTTAGCCGGCTTTCTGCGCGCGACCTCGTCGATGAACTAGCGCGCATCGCGGAAATAGCACGCAAGCAGGGACCGGTCGGACTCGAGAAGGTTGAGACCGATGAGCCGTTTCTCGCCAAGGGAATCCGGTATGTCGCCGATGGTTACGATCTCGAGTTCATTCGAGATAACCTTGAGCGCGATCGCGACAATTTTCTCATGCATCTGGAGGAGGGTTCAAAAATCTATCGCGCCATCGGCGACTGCGCGCCGGCGTTCGGCATGATCGGTACATTGCTCGGCATGGTGCAGATGTTCTCCAACATGTCCGATCCCTCGAAACTTGGTCCATTCATGGCGGTGGCCCTGTTGGCGACGCTTTATGGCGCGCTGGTTGCTAACCTCATCTGTCTTCCCATCGCGGACAAGCTGCATGGCAAGCTGCTCGATGAGGAGACCAATCGCACGCTGATTATCGATGGCATTCTGATGATCCGGGATTCCAAGAGTCCCACGCTGGTCCGCGAAATGCTGCTGGCGTACCTACCGGAAAAACATCGCCACGAAGAAGGTGAGCCGGTTCCGGCTTAATACTGCGACACTCGGCGCGGATCGAAGAATATGGCCAAGAAAAAGCGTGGCGGAGCTCATGGCGGTCACGGCTGGTTCGTGACCTTCGCCGACCTCATGGCGTTGCTGTTGAGCTTCTTCGTGATGCTCGTCGCATTCTCCAATCAGGATCAGCAGAAGCTTAAGATCGTCGCGGGCTCGATGCGGGAAGCGTTCGGCGTGCAGACCGAGGCGCGCTATTCCGGCATCATCGAATCCGACGGTTTGCCGACGCGGCCGAAGCTGAAAAATACCGCGCACATTCCTCCTGAGGAGGCGTCCAACACGCCAACTCCGGACCAACAGGAGCGAAGCCGCACCGCAGGCGCGCGCCTGAAGATCGATCGTGAATTCGCACTCGCCTCCGCGTCGCTGCGCCAGGCGCTGCAGGATATGCCGGAGCTGACCGAAGTCTCCAAGCACATCATGTTCGAGGAAACCAGTCAGGGCCTCAACCTCGAAATTGTCGATCAGGACGGCCGCTCGATGTTCGCCGACGGCTCGAAGGTGCCCTACGACCGCACGCGGTTGCTGATTCGAAAACTTGCCGCGCCGCTCAAGGCAACGCCGCTGCGGGTCGCGATCGTCGGCCACACCGCCGCGGGTTTTGTGCCATCGCGCAGCGAGTACGGCGCCTTCGACCTGTCGGCCGATCGCGCCAATGCGGTACGGCAGATTCTGGAGCGCGAGGGGTTGCCGCCCAACCACGTCTTCGCCGTGTCCGGCAAGGCCGATACGTTGCCGCTGTTTCCCGACGATCCATCGCTGGCGGCGAACCGCAGGGTGACGATTACCCTGATGCGCGAAGATCCGCCGCTGCCGCCCAACCTGAAGCCGTTGATCCGCTTACCATTTTACCGTTTTGAATCGGCCGGCTGCATGTTTCTCGGGCAACTCAGCCCTGCCGGCGGTGCTATAGTCGAGCGGTTGACAGGCCCTCGCTAAGCGACGATAGCCCGGATCGAAACAACCCACAGAGCGTTCTCTATCCATTATGGCCATCAGCGACACAACAACCGACGCGCCTGTCGAGGCGCCGGTCACGACCGGTTTTTGGGCGCTTACGCTCGGAAGCATCGGTGTGGTGTTCGGCGACATCGGAACGTCACCGCTATACGCGTTTCGCGAGGCGGTCGCGGGCGCCACAGGAGATGAGCCGGTCACGCGGATCATCGTGCTCGGCGTTCTGTCGCTGATCCTGTGGGCGCTTTTCATCGTCGTGACCGCCAAATACGTGCTGCTGCTGCTGCGCGCGGACAACAATGGCGAGGGCGGAACGCTTTCACTGATGGCGCTGGGGCAGCGCGCATTGGGACGGCGAAGCTGGCCGCTGCTCGCGCTCGGCGTGATCGGCGCGTCGATGTTCATCGGCGACTCCATGATCACGCCGGCGATTTCGGTGCTCTCGGCGGTCGAGGGTCTCAAGATCGCCGCGCCGGCGCTGGAGCATTATGTGGTGCCGCTGACGATGTTCATCCTGGTCGTGCTGTTCTCGGTGCAGAGCAGCGGCACGGCCTGGATCGCAACGGCGTTCGGGCCGGTGATGGTTCTGTGGTTCACCGTTCTCGCCGTGATGGGGCTTTTCCATATCAGCGACGACCCTTCCGTCCTCGCGGCGATCAATCCCTGGTACGGAATTCAGTTTCTGCTGTCCCATGGCACCATCGGCCTCATCACGCTGGGTGCGGTATTTCTCGCGGTGACCGGCGGCGAGGCGCTTTATGCCGATCTCGGTCATTTCGGCCGCAAGCCAATTCAGTCGGCCTGGTTCTTTCTGGTGTTGCCGGCGCTGCTGATCAATTATTTCGGCCAGGGTGCGCTGGTGCTTTCCAATCCCGCGGCAATCGAGAATTCGTTCTATCGGATGGTTCCCGAATCCATGCTGCTGCCGATGATCGTGCTGGCCACTGCGGCGACCGTGATCGCCAGCCAGGCGGTGATTACCGG
This sequence comes from uncultured Alphaproteobacteria bacterium, assembly GCA_963710045.1. Taxonomy (GTDB): domain Bacteria; phylum Pseudomonadota; class Alphaproteobacteria; order Rhizobiales; family Xanthobacteraceae; genus Bradyrhizobium. The sequence continues at coordinate 36,050 of CAVPZO010000069.1, forward strand.
GGCCTTTTCGCTGGTCCGCCAGGCCGTGCAGCTCGGTCTTCTGCCGCGCTTCGAGGTCCGCTTCACGTCGGAAACCCATGCCGGGCAAATCTATCTGCCGCGCGTCAACATGCTGTTGCTGATCGGCGTGCTGCTGCTGGTGCTGCTGTTCCGCACATCGAGCGGGCTCGCCTCCGCCTATGGCATCGCAGTTTCGACCACCATGGTCGCCGACGGCATCATGGGCTTTGTCGTGATCTGGAAGTTGTGGAACTGGAAGGCGGCGACCGCGGCGGCCGTCATCCTCCCGTTCGTCGTGGTCGATATGACCTTCTTCAGCGCCAATCTGCTGAAACTGTTCGAGGGCGCGTGGGTGCCGCTGCTGTTCGGACTCGCGATGGCGATCCTGATCTGGACCTGGCGCCGGGGTGCCGCGATCCTGACCAGCAAGACGCGGCGCACCGAGGTGCCGCTCAAGGACCTGATCAAGAGCCTGGAAAAGCGTCCGCCCCATTTCGTCAAGGGCACCGCCGTATTCCTCACCAGCGATCCGAGTTTCGTGCCGACCGCGCTGTTGCATAACCTCAAGCACAACAAGGTGCTTCACGAGCACAACGTGATCCTGACCATTGAAACCGCGCAGACGCCGCGCGTCGATCCGGCCGATCGTGTTCGCATGGAGAATATCAGCGACAAATTCTCCACCGTGCGGCTGCGCTTCGGTTTCATGGAGCAGCCGAACGTCCCCAAGGCGCTGGTGATCGCGCGCAAGCTCGGCTGGCAGTTCGACATCATGGCGACGTCGTTTTTCGTCTCGCGGCGTTCGCTGAAGCCTTCGGCGCAGTCGGGCATGCCGCAATGGCAGGATCATCTGTTCATCGCGCTGAGCCGCTCGGCCAATGACGCCACCGACTACTTCCAGATCCCGACCGGGCGGGTGGTCGAAGTCGGAACGCAAGTTACGATTTAGCAAGTTCTTAAAGCGATTCCGGCGCTTGATTTTCCTCGCGCCAGAGGCGACTTTGCCATCCGAAGAGCAGGCAGTGCCGGCATCCGCTTTTGCTGAATTCGCTCTCAAGTGTGGGACGGTCGGGAGGATTTTGGTGGCGGATCATCAGGTACACGATTTGACGCCGGAAGAGGTGTCGAAAGGGATCGCCGAGGGGCGCTACCTTTTGGTCGACGTCCGCGAGCCAAACGAAGTGGCGGTGGAAGCCTATCCGGATGCGGCCGTCGTTCCGCTTTCGGGTTTCGACCCGCAGGACATTCCGGACCCCGAAGGCAAACAGGTGGTTTTCGCCTGCCGTTCGGGCAAGAGGTCGGTGACGGCGTCGCTGGCTGCGCAGGCCGATAGCCTGGCCTACGACAAGCATCTCGCAGGCGGCATGCTGGCCTGGAAGGCTGCGGGCCTGCCGACCAGGACCGGCTGACTTTCCATGACGTCCATGAACAAGGTTTTTGCCGATCTCCCCGTCACCATCTTCGAGGCGATGTCGCAGCTCGCGCGCGACAACAATGCCATCAATCTCGGCCAGGGGTTTCCCGACCATCCCGGCCCCGAGGATATCCGCCGCGCGGCGGCGGATGCGGTGATGGATGGCTATAACCAGTATCCATCGATGAT
>CAVPZO010000070.1:0-14433 GCA_963710045.1 uncultured Alphaproteobacteria bacterium
CGAAACATGCCGCTGCGATCACCAAACTCCGGTTCACCAGCGCGCCCAACAAATTCGAGGCGCTGGCGTCCAACGACGCTTACGTGTTCGTGCACGGCGCGATCAATTCGGTAGCCACCGGCCTGTTCAAGATCGCCAACGATATTCGATTTCTGGGTTCAGGACCGCGTTCCGGCCTCGGCGAACTGATCCTGCCGGAGAACGAGCCCGGCTCGTCGATCATGCCGGGCAAGGTCAACCCGACGCAGTGCGAGGCGATGACCATGGTCTGCTGCCAGGTGTTCGGCAATCACACCGCCATCACCGTCGCCGGCAGCCAGGGCCATTTCGAGCTGAACGTCTACAAGCCGGTGCTGGCATATTGTATGATGCATTCCATACAACTGCTCGCCGACGTCGCACGCTCGTTTACCGAGCATTGCGTCAGCGGCATCCGCGCCGATGAAAAACGCATACATGAGCTGATGCAGCGTTCGTTGATGCTGGTCACCGCGCTGGCGCCGAAGATCGGCTATGACAATGCCGCCAAGGTCGCGAAGTCGGCCCATGCGCGAGGCACGACATTGAAAGAAGAGGCTGTGCGGCAGGGCTTTGTCACCGCTTCGGAATTTGACCGGCTGGTGCAGCCGGACAAAATGACACACCCCGGATGACGATTTGCGCAGTCAATTTTTATTGAGATAACGGTTCGACGAAATAGTTATAATTTATACCGACCTAAATAATTAGATTGACCATCTACCGTCGTTGGTTTGTGTCTGGTAGAGCACAAAAATATGCCGCTTTCGCAGAGCGAAAATGTGATTCTTGGCTTTTGAGGCGACGGGGATTTTTCTCAATGAACACTGAATTGATGAGAGCCGTGCGCGAAAATTTGCGCTGGCGCAGAATCATCCCGCAATACCAACCGTTCGGATGATGGAAATGGTCATGGGGGAAACCATCAATCTGAAACAATTCAAGAAGCGCGCAGAACGCGACCGATCGGCGAAACAGGCCGAGACCAATCGTGCACGCTTTGGCCGCAGCAAATCCGAACGCGCCCGCGACGAGCAGCGCGAGCAACGTGCCGCCGAATTGTTGAACCAGCATCGTCTCAACGGCGAGGACGCGTCATGAAATCGCCGGTCGTGAAACGCTCCATCGTGGTCGCCGGCCACAAGACCAGCGTCAGCCTCGAAGAAGCATTCTGGAACGGCATGAAGGAAATCTCCGGCCTGCGCGACATGACCTTGTCCGAACTGGTGGGCGAGATCGACAGCAACCGCCAGCAGGGCAACCTGTCCTCCGCGATTCGCCTGTTCGTGCTGGATTACTTCCGAAGCCGCGCGATGCCGGCTGCAACGGATAAGGCGCAGCCGTAATCGTTGTTAGTTCGTTGGCCGCGCGGGCCACCATAGGCTCGGCGCGGAGCGTCCGAAGGGTCGCGCGCGGCATGACGCACGCGCTGGACGATCACGGCATCCTCGGTAACGCGATAAAAGATGAGGTAGGGATAAGGGCTGACCAGCATCCGCCGGATGCCCGCAAGATCGGTCTGCTGTCCGATACGCGGATGCTCGATGAGCAGAGTGGTGATGCTCTGCATCCGCTCGCGGACGCGCGGGCGCCCTGCGGCGATTCCAGCGCGATGGCGTGGATGATTTCTTCTATCTGCCGGACCGCGCGCTTGGAAGCGGAGCTTCACGAAACCGGCTTGGCCCAGAGAGCCCTTATTTCGGCATCCGTCGCCAGCTCGCCCCGGGCGATCTCGGCGTCGGCCTCCGCCAGATCGGCGCGTTCCTCGGCGGTCAAGCGGATGACCGGCTGATCTTCTCCAGCAAGCTGAAGCAGGGTTCGCGCAAGCTCGTCCTGCACCTCGGCCGGAAGGCTCCGCACGGTCTCAACCGCGTGTTCAAGCAGTTTTGTCATGGACCGAGTATATGCCGAGTTCGGCAAAACACCTAAAAAAGCAAACGGCGAGCCGGTGTCATGCCGCCATTCTTATCGCGGTAACGCCCGTTCAGTTTCGAGCGCGCGGCTGACAGCGCCGTTTCTTGTCAACTAAACTTGAACCCCTATCGCGGCGGAGTCTGAACCGGCGGCGTCAGCACCAGCGGCGGCTTCGGCTTCGGCTTTGCCGCTGGGCCGGGTGCGGGCCGGATTTCGATCGGCGGCGGCAACGGCGCAACCTGCTGACTGACGACAGGCGCGTTGGAGGGTGGCGGCACAACCAGCGGTGGAGCGCTTACCCGAGGTTTCGGCGCGGATCGGCGCGGACCGCTTCCGGGGATCGGGACTTCGGAAATCGGCAGGTCAGGAAGTCTTCGCAGCCGGCGACGTTTCAGCGGGAGGCTGCGCCATCGCGGGCGGTGGAATCGATGCCGGCAATGCCGGCGGCGGCACCTCGCCACGCTCGATCGAATCCAGCCGGCGGGTCTCGCGATCGATCGCTCTTACCGCCAGCCACGACGACAGCGCCGCGACATCGACGGTACGGTCGAGGGCATCGGGCGACCCTACGGCAAAGATCTGAATTTCCGGACGACCGGTCGCTGGACCGCTGCTGGTCGAAGTGAGAGCCGCGCGAACATCGGTTTGATCGGCTGCGATATCGTAGCCACCGGACACAACAACGCGTGCGCCTGCGGCATCGAGCGTTGTCGCTCCAACGCGCAGCCGCCCGTCCTTGATCGTGAACGGGATTTGCGCCGACGGGACCGACAATGTGCCCGCCGACAGCGCCGGCTCGACGATCTGCCGCAGCTTGATGTCGTCGGTGGCCAGGCCGACGTCGCTGGCGCGGATGGCGACGTCGAACGCCCGCGGATCGAGCCCGGCAACCCGCGCGGACTCAAGCGTCAGCGACCCGGTGCCGGACAGAGCGCCAGCCAGCGCCGATGCGCTGCGGCCCTGGCTCGCCAGCGTCATCTGCATCGAGGCACGCCCCGCCGGCATCGCCAGCGCACGGTAACGCAAGGCCGAACCGTCGACGCCGGAGAATTGCAGCCGCGCGTTCAGCGCGACGCCGTTGAGCGTCTGTTTCGCCTCGATATCCGCCGTCGCCTCGCCGCCGCCGATGGTTCCCTTGAGGTTGTCGAATGTCAGCGACTGGCCGTCGCCTTTGACGATGCCGCTAACCGGCCGCAACTCGCCACCGCCGGGCAGCACGCCGCGCAGCGCCTGAAACGCGAGGCGGCCGCGCCATCCCTGCAGCGGCCCGCAACTCAGCGGTTCGCGCGCGTCGTGGCCTGCCGCGCCGATCGCCAGACCGAATGCCGGCGCGAGATCGAGCGTGTCCATTCCGACTTCGCCGTCCACGGATTTCTCGTCCCCGAGGTTAAGCGCAACGCGCCCGCGTATCCGCGACCCGCCGGCAACGCTGTCCATGTCATCGAAGCTCAACTTGCTGCCGGCAAGGGTGACGCGCGACGACAGGCTGACATTTCGCGCAAGCGGGTCGGATGGGTTGCGATCGAGCAGCGCCGCGAGGCTGGCGCGGCGAAGCGAGAGGTTGACGACTGCCTTCGGCTCCGGCGCCCACGGCTCCGCAGTGCCCTGCGCTTCGGCATCGAGTTCAGTGCCCGACAGTTTGGCTGTCAGCCGCAACGGCGCGCGCCACATGCCTGTCGCCGATCCCTCGAACTGCGCCGGGCCGTCTCCGGCCGATATCGCGCGGTCGAGCCCCAGCAATGCCAGCAGCGAGCGTCCCTGCCCCGACGACAATTTCGACTCGATGCCGATCTCGCTGCGCGCCAGCGCATCGAGATCGACCCCGCGCAGCGCGGCAATGACCGGCGCCGCCGTGATGGTAGCGACGCCCTTGAATTCGGGTGCGTCGAACTCGAGCACGGCACGGGCATTGGCGCGATCGGCATGATCGGGGTTTTTGTCGAGGTCGAGCGACAGTTTGAGCCGCGCCGGGCCTGGCCGGATCGTCATCGCATTGAGCCGCGCGGTGACTGCAGGCGCGGCTGGGGCGATCAAGGCCGTGAGCTGCGCGAATGACGCTGTGGATGCATTTAAAGTGAGCTTGCCGGTCGCATTGGCGCGATCGAAGCTGCCCGCGCCTTCCATCGTCACGCCGCCGGCCTCACCGATTTTCAACTGATCCAGCGCGATCGTCTTCGGCCCGTAGCTCAGCTTCGCCACGAATGGACGCAACTCCTGACCGGCGGATACCGCACGGCCGACGTCGAGCGATAGCTGGACCTCGTCCGGCCATTCGCCTTGAGGTCCCGCGAGCGAACGCGTGAACGCCGTTGCGGCATCGAGATCGAGGCGATCTGCCTTGAGCGCTGCCTCGATGCGCAACCCCTCGCCTGCCGAACGGTTTGAGACGGCAACGCGCCCTTCCAGGGTGCCCCCGTCAATCTCGGCTTTCAGTCCGTCGATGGCGATCCGATCCAGCGCCACATCGAAATTGCCGCTCACGCGCAAGGGCTTTTGACTGCGATAGGCAATTTCGCCACGGCCCTGCAGCCAACCCGCAAGCGTATTCGGGTCGGACGAGTCGGCGCTGAGCGCTCCCTTGAAACTTGCCGAGGAACCGGGCTGCGCGATTTCGCCGCTGAGAGCCACGCGGGTGGTCCCCGGCGCACGAAACTCCAGCCGGTCGATGGTCCATGACTTGGCATCGCCGCGCAGATCGGCGGCAAAATTCTGCACCGGACGCCCGCCAAGCATGATCTGCTCGGCGCTGACCTCGATTTGCGTCGCAAGCGATGCCGGCGGAATCGCCGCAACAAGGCTGCGCAATCCCGGCAGCAATCGCGTCGGCTCGGCCGCGCTGTTATCCCGGCCAAGCAATTTGTCGGCATCGAGTTGCCGCGCGGACAGCACGGCGCGCAGCAGCGGCGAAGCGCCGAAGCGGACATCCGCGGTGCCTGAAAGTTTCAACGCAGTCTCGTCGGCTCCGTAACTTGCCTCAAGCTGTTCAAGCCGGGCCGAGGCCGGATCGGCCTTGAGTTTGGCCGACAGGCGCCACGGCGGTTCGCCCGCCGCGGCTGCGGTCTTGATCCCGCCGGGGCCGGCCAACGTAACCGCACCATCGAAACGCGGTGCGCGCGCGTCGAAGCTGAGCACGCCATCGAGGTCGACCGATCGTCCACGTGCGCCGGGATCGACGGTGAGATGCACACGGGTGCCGCTGCCGTCGGGGGTTTGACCGGACGAGACGCGGAACGGATAGCGGATGCCGGACAGCATGAAATTGCCGTCGCCGCGGACCGAACCCGCCAGCGAGCGCACATCGCCGCCAAATGCGATGTCGGTCATCTCGAGCGTGCCGCGGCTGGCGGCGTCGTGCAGCGCGATGCGGCCGGTCAGGTTCAGCCGGTCGATCGCCAGCGAACCGAGATTGAAGGTTCCGGTCGATGCCGGCCAGTCGATACGGCCCTGCGCATCGAGGCCGAGATCGAGCGCCATGCCATTGATGGTCAATTCGGTGGCGCGCCATTCGCCGCGCATCAGCGATCCCAAACTGAACTCGACGTCGAGCTTGTCGGCGCGCACCTTGCCCAGATCATTGGCGCCGCCGACCACGACGGAGCGCAGCCGCAGCGACGGCGTCGGCAACAGCCGGGCGTCCAGCGCGCCACCGACCCGGACCCGCGCACCGATCACGCGCGACGCTTCCGCCTCGAACTGCGGCCTGAACTGATTCCAGTCGATGAAATACGGTCCGACCAGCGCGGCTATCAACGCAATGATAAAGGCAATCGCCAATCCGAGCAGCGTCGTCTGCACGGTGTCTCCCCTCGAGCGCTATCCGGCGAAATTTGAACCGCGCCCACAACCGCACAGGCAGGAAACGCCCGTCCGCGGCCGCGCTGAATCAACGCCGGCACAGCGCCATATATAGAGACAACTGTGGCGAAGTCACAGCAGCGCCCCGGGACGACGCTGCACCCGTACTCCGTCATTCCGGGGCGCGCCTCTTCGGCGCGAACCCGGAATCCAGCAGCACGGCCAAGCGTCTGGATTCCGGGTCTGCGCCCAAGAGGGCGCATCCCGGAATGACGGGCATAATCACCAGCTGGCGGGCAAGGTTTTCAGGCCGCGCAGGACAAAGGTCGGCCGCCATTCCGGGGTCTCGACATTGTCGATCTTCAGATCCGGAAGGCGTCGCAGCAGGGTCGCAATCGCGATCTCGGCTTCGATGCGGGCAAGCTGGGCGCCGAGACAGAAATGGATGCCGCCGCCGAACGACAGCGGACGCACATTGGGACGCGTGATGTCGAGACGATCCGGCCGATCCGGATAGACCGCCGGATCGCGGTTGGCAGAGCCGAGCAGGCAGAGCACGGGCTCGCCCTTCGGAATCCGCTTGCCGCCGAGGTCCTCGATGTCTTCCAGCGCCACCCGTCCGGTCATCTGGACCGAGGAATCGTAGCGCAGGAATTCCTCGACCGCATTGGTGATGAGGGCCGGATTGGCCTTCAGCAGCGCCAGCTGGTCGGGATTGCGATGCAGCGCCAGCAATCCGTTTCCAATCAGATTGACCGTGGTTTCGTGCCCTGCCCCGAACAGCAGGATGATGTTGCCGGTCAGCTCCTCGTTGGAAAGCTTGCTGCCCTCCTCTTCGGCCTGGACCAGTTGCGTCGTCAGGTCGTCGCCAGGGCTGCGCCGCCGCAGTTCAAACAGCTGCTGGAAATACATCTGTGCGGCCAAATTGCCGGTATTGCCCTCATCGATTTCGGCGCGCGACAGCGGCACCGGGTCGAGCAGGCGTCCGCCGTTGCGCGCGCCGGTGTAGAACACCTCGCGGTGATCTTCGGGAATACCAAGCATGTCGCAGATAATGGTCACCGGCAGGCGGAACGCGAAATCCTCGATCAGATCCATATGACCCTGATCGACAATCCGGTCGAGCGTTTCATCGACGATCTGCTGGATGCGGGGACGCATGTCCTCGACCCTGCGCGCCGTAAAAGCCTTCACCACCAGACCGCGTAACCGTGTGTGATCCGGCGGGTCCTGCTGCAGCATCCAGTGCCGCATGTTGCGGAACACCGGCTCCTCCATGATCTGGGGCCCATAGCGGCGGGTCGACCGCTCGACGAAATCCTTGCCGAACCGCTTGTCGCGCAGAACCAGACTCGCCTCCGCATGACGGCTCGCGACGTAGGCGCCGAACGGCGTGAGATGCATCGGATCCGTCGTTCGCAGGCGCTCGTAGGACGGATAGGGATCGCGGATGTAGTCCGGCGACAGCGGATTGAACAGCGGCTCGGTGTTCGCGGTTTGAGCAAGCTCATTCATGTTGGCCTCGCAGCAGGGGTCATGACCTTCAAACGCCAATCTAACTCACAACCGGCAAGCTTCGGCAAGGGATCGCCGATCCTATCCAATGTCGTTGCCGCGGCCAATGCTCTCAGGGATTACGAGGCATTTCGGCTGCGGGCCGTGCCGGCATACGAGCGATGGAGCTGGCCCGCGACCGCCCGCACCTTGCCGGGGGCAGCCAGCCAGATCGTGGCCGCCGACAAACCGCTCACTCCGATACCGATCGCGAAGGCAAGGGTGTAGTTGCCGTATATGTCATGCAGAACGCCGGTCACCCAAGGACCCGCTGCCCCGCCGGCAAGTGCTGCCAGCATCAAGGTGCCGAAGATGCTGCCGTAGTGCTTGCCTTCGAATATTTCCAGCACCACTGCGCCCATGATCGAGGTCACGCCATAGCCGAGCGCGCCCTGCGCAGCGACCATCACATAAAGCAGTGGGAGCGTCGGCACGTGCGCCAGCGCGATCAGCGCCGCAAAGCAAATCGCAAATCCGAGGCAGCTCGCGGTCCATATCCATTCGCGGCCGACCCGGTCGGAGAGATGACCGAGCAGGATCTGGCCGGGAATGCCAAGCAGACTGACGATACCTAATGCCCAGGCGGCGACGTTTGGGTTGAAGCCGATGTCGAGCAGATACTTGGTCTGGTGAACCTGCACCGCGTACCAGCCGTACAGTCCGCAGAAGTAACCCAGCGCCAGCCACCAGAACCGCGCGGTTCGGATCGCCCGCTGCAGGGTCCAGTCGACAGCCGCCCACGCAGGATCGACAATGTTGGAGACCGGCCGCACCGACGCGCTGGCGGATGCATCGCCGTCCGGCTCAAGCCCCATCTCCTCCGGCCGCTTCCGCAACAGCAGATTGATCGGCGCCAGCACGACCAGGACCACAACGCCCATCGCCGTGCAGGCCGTCCGCCATCCGGTTTGCTCGATCATGGTCTGCACCCAGGGCAGCATAATGATGGAGCCGATGCCGACGCCCGCGAACGCGATGCCCATGGCGAGCCCGCGCCGGCGCACGAACCAGTTGGGCAGAAACAGCGATTGACCGGAGTAGCCGAGGCAAACGCTTCCGCCGCCGACCAGCACCCCGATCGTGAGGTAGAGATGCCATGGCTGCGTCGTCAGCGGCGCCAGCAGCAGGCCGCTGCCCATCAGGATGACGCCAAGCTCCATGACGGCGCGAGGACCATGTCGATCCATCATCCGGCCAATCAGCGGACTGAGCACTCCCGAAACCAGAAAGCCGAACGAAAAGGCTCCCGCCGTGACCCCGCGTTCCCAACCGAACTCCTCGATGATCGGGGGGAACAGCAGTGAAAAGGAGGTGCGGGCCGTCACGCCGATCGCCATGGTGACGAACGTCACCGCAACGATGATCCAACCGTAAAAGAAGGGAAGCCGCATCAAGGAGCCTGTTTCTTATCGGGCGCGTTCAGCACGCGGCCAATCCTGCTATTATTGTGCCTCTGTCTGACTGCAGCGGCGCAATCATTGACCGTGTTTGAAAGTCAATACAATCTCAAACTGTTAATCGAGGGATAATGTTGGCAATTGAACCACCAGTAATTTTTCCGCGCTACACGCCATAAGTGAATATCATCACACGCTATCGTATCGCAAAGCATAGGGTAACTGTAGAGCGGGCCTGGCTAGGCCGCAGGCAATATCTTTCCGGGGTTGAGGATATTATGCGGATCGAGCGCATGCTTGACCGCGCGCATGGCATCAATGGCTTCCTGGCCGAGTTCGGCCTTGAGATATTTCTGCTTGCCCTGTCCGATCCCGTGTTCGCCGGTGCAGGTTCCACCCATCGCCTGCGCACGCTCGACCAGGCGATGCATGAAGTCCTCGCCCCGCGCCATCTCGTCCGCGTCGTTGACGTCGCACAACAGCGAGCAATGGAAATTGCCGTCGCCGACATGGCCGACGATCGGTGACATCAAATTCAGGCGCTTGAGGTCTTCCTCGGTTTCCGTGACGCAGTCGGCAAGACGCGAAATCGGCACGCAAACGTCTGTGGCCACGAGGCCCGAACCGGGCCGCAGCCCCTGCACCGCCCAGTAGGCGTCGTGCCGCGCTTGCCACAATTTGGTGCGGTCCTCCGGCCTTGTGGTCCAGGTAAAATCGCCGCCGCCGCACTCGCGGGCGATTTCGCTGAAGTTTTTCGATTGCTCGGCAAACTCATTCTCGCTGCCGTGGAATTCCAGCAACAACAACGGCGTTTCCGGCAATGACAGTTTCGAATAGGCATTGCAGGCGCGGACCTGGGCTGCGTTCAGCAGTTCGATGCGCGCAACCGGAATGCCGGTCTGAATCGCCAGGATGGTGGCCTGGCAGGCGCCCTGCACGCTTTCGAACGAACACGCCGCGGCCGCAATGGTTTCCGGAATGCCGCGCAGCTTGATGGTCAGTTCGGAAATGATGCCGAGCGTGCCTTCGGCGCCGATGAACAGATGCGTCAGGTCGTAGCCGGCGGAAGATTTTTTCGCGCGGGTTCCGGTGGTGATGATCTCGCCGTCGGCGCGCACCACTTTCAGCGCCAGCACATTGTCGCGCATGGTGCCATAGCGCACCGCGTTGGTGCCGGACGCGCGGGTCGAGGCCATGCCGCCCAGCGAGGCGTCGGCGCCGGGATCGATCGGAAAGAACACGCCCTGATCGCGCAAGTGCTCGTTCAGCGCCTTGCGGGTCACCCCGGGCTGGATCACGCAGTCCAGATCCTCGACATGGACTTGGAGTATCCGGTTCATGTCACGCAGGTCGATGCAAATGCCGCCGGCCGGCGCGTTGATCTGCCCCTCAAGTGAGGTGCCGGTGCCGAACGCGATCACCGGCACGCGAAATTGTGCGCAAATCCGCACCACATCCTGGATATCGGCGGTTTCCTGCGCCATCACCACGGCGTCGGGCGGCTGCGACGCCAGCCACGTCGTGGTATGGGCGTGCTGGTCGCGCACCGCCTGCGACGTCACCAGCCGGTTGCCGAACCGCGCCGCGAGCGCTTCAATGGTGCTTGCCAGCGCCTGCGGCGCGGGCCGCGCCAGATTATGCGTAATGGACAGACCCACTTGATTTCCTCCGGGCGCGACGACCGTGGCAAAGGAAGTATAGCGGGTCAAGAGACGAGATGAACGAGCCAGGTTAAGGAGAATGAATGACCACAACTCTCGCCGACGACGACGATTCGCACCTGCAGCCGGTCCCTTTCCTGTCGTCGGTCATGCAAATCGAACCGCAATGGATCGACTACAACGGCCATCTCAACATGGCCTATTACAATGTGATGTTCGACCGCGCCATCGACGAATTATGGCTCAAGCTCGGGATCGGTCCCGGCTACATGAAAGCGCGCCATGGCTCGACCTTCACCGCCGAGTGCCACGTCCGCTATATCAGGGAAATACACCTTGGCGACCCGGTGCAGGTTTCGATCCTGCTGGTCGCCGCCGACGAGAAGCGGCTGCACACCTTCGAGGAACTGCGCCACGCCAGCGAGGGCTGGCTGTCGGCGACGTCGGAGAACATGACGATTCATATCGACATGGCGGCACGGAAAACCGCGCCGTTTCCGCCGGATATTCGCGCCCGCATCGACGCGCTGGCGCGTGCTCATCGCGCCGTCGCGCGTCCCGAGGGCATCGGCCGCAAGGTCGCGATGCCCTCGAAATAGCGCTTCGTTACACTTCGCTATACCTGGGTGCGGCCGCGCGCGAGTCCGACCACGGCCGAAACCAGGAACAACACGACCGCAATGAAGAAGATGATCTTGGCGATTTCGATGGAGGCGCCGGCAACGCCGCCGAAGCCGAGAATGCCCGCGATCAACGCCACAATCAGAAATGTAACCACCCAGCCTAACATGACACGATCCTTTGCTTCACTGTTCGACACCAGCGCGATGCCGCGCGGATTGCAGAAATAATCCAGGGTCTGAACAAAAGTTCCGGGCTGTTCCCCAACCCGAAACCGATCAAAATTGCGCGATAAAAAGGAACGAAATCGACCGGTACTTGGCTGGCCGGACCGGCCGACGCAGCGGGATAACTCCTGTCAATCGCCGCTTCGAACCCCATATTCCCATCAATCCTGCTATGAAGGCTCCCCTTCACGGCCCCACGGTGCCATCGTTGGGGGTAAGACGATTCGTATGACCGAGCCGAACAGACTGACCCATCCCGGCGTCCCCGACCACCAGCCCGCGGCCGGCGGCATCGCCGCGCGCGCGCGCGCCGGAGTGACGCCGCAATATCTCGCCGGGCTCAACGCCGAGCAGCGCGAGGCGGTCGAGGCCCTGGACGGGCCGGTGCTGGTGCTGGCAGGTGCTGGCACCGGCAAAACACGCGTGCTGACCTCGCGCATCGCGCACATCCTCAGCCTGGGCCGCGCCCGCCCCGGCGAAATCCTCTCGGTGACCTTCACCAACAAGGCCGCGCGCGAGATGAAGCTGCGGCTCGGCCAGATGCTCGGCCAGGCCGTGGAGGGCATGCCGTGGCTCGGCACCTTTCACTCCATCGGCGGACGCATCCTGCGCACCCATGCCGAACTGGTGCAGTTGAAATCCAATTTCACCGTGCTGGACGTGGACAACCAGAACCGCCTGCTCAAGCAGTTGCTGCAGGCCGACAATATCGACGACAAGCGCTGGCCGGCACGGATGCTGGCGGGCCTGATCGACGGCTGGAAGAAGGTCAGGGGCTGACGCCCTCGCAGGTGCCGCCGGGCAAAGCCGCGGTGTTCGGCAACGGCAAGGGCGGCAAGCTCTACGCCGCCTATCAGGAGCGCTTGAAGATCTCAACGCGGCGGATTTCGGCGATCTGCTGCTGGAGAATATCCGGCTGTTCCGCGAGCATCCGGATGTGCTGCGGCAGTACCAGAACCGCTTCAAATTCATTCTGGTCGATGAATATCAGGACACCAACGTCGCGCAGTATCTCTGGCTACGATTGCTGGCGCAGGCGCCTTCCCTGGTCCGACCTGCCGGAAGCCGCGCAGCGGCTGTCCGGAAACCATAACCCCGGTGCTGATGAAAAAAGCGAGACAGGGGTTATGAATGCCGGGCTCGCGCCAAGCGGCGCGCCCCGGAATGACGAAAAGGTTAGAGCGCCCCTGCCCCACGCCAAAAACATCTGCTGCGTCGGCGACGACGACCAGTCGATCTATGGCTGGCGCGGCGCGGAGGTCGACAACATCCTGCGCTTCGATCACGACTTTCCCGGTGCGAAGATGATCCGGCTGGAGCGCAATTACCGCTCCACCGGCCATATCCTCGCCGCCGCCTCGCATCTGATCGCGCACAATGAAGGCCGGCTCGGCAAGACCTTGCGCACCGAGGACGTCGATGGCGAGAAGGTCACCGTCACCGGTTCCTGGGATTCGGAAGAGGAAGCCCGCGCCATCGGCGAGGAGATCGAGCAGCTGCAGCGCGCCGGCCACAAGCTCAACGACGTCGCGATCCTGGTTCGCGCCTCGTTCCAGATGCGCGAATTCGAAGATCGTTTCGTCACCCTCGGCCTGCCCTACCGCGTGATCGGCGGCCCGCGCTTCTATGAGCGCGCCGAAATCCGCGACGCGCTGGCTTACCTGCGCGTGATCAATTCGCCGGCCGACGACCTCGCCTTCGAGCGCATCGTCAACGTGCCGAAGCGCGGCCTTGGCGACGCCACCGTGCAGATGCTGCACGATCACGCCCGCAAGCGCCGCATTCCGCTGTCGGAGGCGGCCCGCGCCGTGGTGGAGACCGACGAATTGAAGCCGAAAGCGCGCAGTTCGCTGCGCGCGCTGCTGGACAGCTTTGTGCGCTGGCGCGCGCAAAGCGAAGTGATGCCGCACACCGAGCTGGCCGAAATCGTGCTGGACGAGAGCGGCTACACCGAGATGTGGCAGAAGGATCGCTCCGCCGACGCCGCGGGCCGGCTGGAGAACCTGAAAGAGCTGGTGCGCTCGATGGAGGAATTCGAGAACCTGCAGGGATTTCTCGAGCACATCTCGCTGGTGATGGACCGCGACAGCGGCGCGGATGCCGACGCGGTGTCGCTGATGACGCTGCATTCGGCAAAGGGACTGGAATTCGACAACGTCTTCCTGCCCGGCTGGGAGGAAGGCCTGTTTCCGCATCAGCGCGCGCTGGACGAACAGGGCCGCGCCGGACTCGAGGAAGAACGCCGCCTCGCCCATGTCGGCCTGACGCGGGCGCGCCGCCGCGCCAAACTCTACTTCGCCACCAACCGGCGGATTCGCGGCTCGTGGTCGACCACGATTCCGTCGCGCTTTCTCGACGAACTGCCGGCGCCGAATGTCGAGATCACCGAATCCAAGGGCGGCTCCGGCTGGGGCGGCAGCCAGCGGCTACGGCCCCTCGCGCTTCGACAATGTGGAATCGTTCGGCTCGAGCTATTCGACGCCGGGCTGGCAGCGCGCGCAGGCCAATCGCGCCCGCGGCCAGGGCGGCCGCAACAACGGCGGACAGGCCGGCGGCGGTTTCAATGAAAGCCAGTCGCCGTTTTCATCGTCGCGCAGCGATGCGCCCGGCGGCGGCTTCTCCCGCAACAAGCGCGCGCCGATGACCATCGAGGGCGAGCTGGTCGCGAAATCCACCGGCACCACATCGGAGTTTTCCTTGCACGACCGGGTGTTTCACCAAAAGTTCGGCTACGGCCAGGTGGTGAAGGTCGACGGCAACAAGCTCACCATCGCGTTCGAAAAGGCCGGCGAGAAGAAGGTGGTCGATAGTTTTGTGGAGCGGGTGTAGGGCTCCGCGTTCAACCGGGACTAAGTGGGCAGCGTCAAGCTTCCGTCATATGTTTCGACGGGAGGTTTGAGATGCTAAGCAAAGTGACGCGCAAAAATAACCGGCTTGCCGACGACATTCGCGAAAGCCTGCGCGAGGCCGGCGATTACTTTGTCGGGAAAACGCGACGAAGGCAATCGTGCATCGTGTCAGTCCAAAGGAGACCGACGCACGTGAAGCGCGGCTGACGCTCGGCCTGTCGCAGGACGAGTTCAAGAAGCCATGAACCACAAGCGCAAACGTCCGAAATCCGCGCGTGCCGGATGCCTTCTGTGCAAGCCACACAAGGCCAATGGATGTTGTCCGGCTCATAAGAAAATGCGCTTTGGCGATCGCCGGCGCTTTGAAGCCGGGCGCGATCAAATGCGTTGCGAAGGG
>CAVPZO010000071.1:0-209908 GCA_963710045.1 uncultured Alphaproteobacteria bacterium
CTCGATGCGCAACCCCTCGCCTGCCGAACGGTTTGAGACGGCGACGCCGCCTTCCAGGGTGCCCAGTGAATCTCGGCTTTCAGTCCGTCGATGGCGATCCGATCCAGCGCCACATTATCGAAACTGCCGCTCACGCGCAAGGGCTTTTGACTGCGATAGGCAATTTCGCCACGGCCCTGCAGCCAACCCGCAAGCGTATTGGGGTCGGACAAGTCGGCGCTGAGCGCTCCCTTGAAACTTGCCGAGGAACCGGGCTGCGCGATTTCGCCGCTGAGAGCCACGCCGTCGTCCCCCGGCGCACGAAACTCCAGCCGGTCGATCGTCCGGACGCGTTGACGACCGCCGCGCAGATCGGCGGCAAAATTCTGCACCGGACGCCCGCCAAGCATGATCTGCTCGGCGCTGACCTCGATTTGCGTCTGACGACGATGCCAGCGGAAATAGCCACAACAGGCGAGCAATACCGGCAGCAATCGCGTCGGCTGGGCCGCACTGTTATCCCGGCCAAGCAATTTGTCGGCATCGAGTTGCCGCGCGGACAGCACGGCGCGCAGCAGCGGCGAAGCGCCGGGAAGAACGAGGACATCCGCGGTGCCTGAAAGTTTCAACGCAGTCTTGCTGGCTCCGTAACTCCCCTCAGCTGTTCAAGCCGGGCCGAGGCCGGATCGGCCTTCGTTGGCCGACCAGGGGCCACGGCGGTTCGCCCGCCGCGGCTGCGGTCTTGATCCCGCCGGGGCCGGCCAACGTAACCGCACCATCGAAACGCGGTGCGCGCGCGCCTGGGGCGGAGAGCGGCATCGAGGTCGACCGATCGTCCACGTGCACCCAGATCAAGCGGTGAGATGCACACGGGTGCCGCTGCCGTCTGGGGGTTTGACCGGACGAGACGCCGAAACGATAGCGGATGCCGGACAGCATGAAATTGCCGTCGCCGCGGACCGAACCCGCCAGCGAGCGCACATCGCCGCCAAATGCGATGTCGGTCATCTCGAGCGTGCCGCGGCTGGCGGCGTCGTGCGGCGCGATGCGGCCGGTCAGGTTCAGCCGGTCGATCGCCAGCGAACCGAGATTGAAGGTTCCGGTGAATTTGGCCAGTCGATACGGCCCTGCGCATCGAGGCCGAGATCGAGCGCCATGCCATTGATGGTCAATTGGGTGGCGCGCCATTCGCCGCGTATCAGCGATCAGAAACTCAACTCGACGTCGAGCTTGTCGGCGCGCACTTGCCCAGATCATTGGCGCCGCCGACCACGATGGAGCGCAGCCGCAGCGACGGCGTCGGCAACAGCCGGGCGTCCAGCGCGCCACCGACCGGAACCGCGCTCGATCACGCGCGACGCTTCCGCCTCGAACTGCGGCCAAAAATCATCCCAGTCGATGAGATACGGTCCGATCAGCGAGGATTCAACGCAATGATAAAGGCAATCGCCAATGCAGCGGCGTCTGCACGGTGTCTCCCCTCAGCGCTATCCGGCGAAATTTGAACCGCGCCCACAACCGCACAGGCAGGAAACGCCCGTCCGCGGTCGCGCTAAATCAACGCCGGCACAGCGCCATATAGAGAGTCAACGGCGGCGAATCACAGCAGCGCCCCGGGACGACGCTGCACCCGTAGACCGTCATTCCGGGGCGGCGTCTTCGGCGGGAACCCGGAATCCAGCGGCACGGCCAAATGATGGATTGGGTCTGCGCCAGGAGGGCGCATCCCGGAATGACGGGCATAATCACCAGCTGCCGGGCAAGGTTTCAGGCCGCGCAGGACAAAGGTCGGCCGCATTCCGGGGTCTCGACATTGTCGATGTTCTGATCCGGAAGGCGTCGCAGCAGGGTCGCAATCGCGATCCCGGCTTCGATGCGGGCAAGCTGGGCGCCGAGACAGAAATGGATGCCGCCGCCGAACGACAGCGGGCGCACATTGGGACGCGTGATGTCGAGACGATCCGGCCGATCCGGATAGACCGCCAGATCGCGGTTGGCAGAGCCAGCAGGCAAAGCACGGGCTCGCCCTTCGGAATCCGCTTGCCGCCGAGGTCCTTGATGTTTCCGGCGCCACCCGTCCGGTCATCTGGACCGAGGAATCGTAGCGAGGAAATCCTCGACCGCATTGGTGATGAGGGCCGGATTGGCCTTCAGCAGCGCCAGCTGGTCGGGATTGCGATGCAGCGCCAGCAATCCGTTTCCAATCAGATTGACCGTGGTTTCGTGCCCTGCCCCGAACAGCAGGATGATGTTGCCGGTCAGCTCCTCGTTGGAAAGCTTGCTGCCCTCCTCTTCGGCCTGGACCAGTTGCGTCGTCAGGTCGTCGCCAGGGCTGCGCCGCCGCAGTTCAAACAGCTGCTGGAAATACATCTGTGCGGCCAAATTGCCGGTATTGCCCTCATCGATTTCGGCGCGCGACAGCGGCACCGGGTCGAGCAGGCGTCCGCCGTTGCGCGCGCCGGTGTAGAACACCTCGCGGTGATCTTCGGGAATACCAAGCATGTCGCAGATAATGGTCACCGGCAGGCGGAACGCGAAATCCTCGATCAGATCCATATGACCCTGATCGACAATCCGGTCGAGCGTTTCATCGACGATCTGCTGGATGCGGGGACGCATGTCCTCGACCCTGCGCGCCGTAAAAGCCTTCACCACCAGACCGCGTAACCGTGTGTGATCCGGCGGGTCCTGCTGCAGCATCCAGTGCCGCATGTTGCGGAACACCGGCTCCTCCATGATCTGGGGCCCATAGCGGCGGGTCGACCGCTCGACGAAATCCTTGCCGAACCGCTTGTCGCGCAGAACCAGACTCGCCTCCGCATGACGGCTCGCGACGTAGGCGCCGAACGGCGTGAGATGCATCGGATCCGTCGTTCGCAGGCGCTCGTAGGACGGATAGGGATCGCGGATGTAGTCCGGCGACAGCGGATTGAACAGCGGCTCGGTGTTCGCGGTTTGAGCAAGCTCATTCATGTTGGCCTCGCAGCAGGGGTCATGACCTTCAAACGCCAATCTAACTCACAACCGGCAAGCTTCGGCAAGGGATCGCCGATCCTATCCAATGTCGTTGCCGCGGCCAATGCTCTCAGGGATTACGAGGCATTTCGGCTGCGGGCCGTGCCGGCATACGAGCGATGGAGCTGGCCCGCGACCGCCCGCACCTTGCCGGGGGCAGCCAGCCAGATCGTGGCCGCCGACAAACCGCTCACTCCGATACCGATCGCGAAGGCAAGGGTGTAGTTGCCGTATATGTCATGCAGAACGCCGGTCACCCAAGGACCCGCTGCCCCGCCGGCAAGTGCTGCCAGCATCAAGGTGCCGAAGATGCTGCCGTAGTGCTTGCCTTCGAATATTTCCAGCACCACTGCGCCCATGATCGAGGTCACGCCATAGCCGAGCGCGCCCTGCGCAGCGACCATCACATAAAGCAGTGGGAGCGTCGGCACGTGCGCCAGCGCGATCAGCGCCGCAAAGCAAATCGCAAATCCGAGGCAGCTCGCGGTCCATATCCATTCGCGGCCGACCCGGTCGGAGAGATGACCGAGCAGGATCTGGCCGGGAATGCCAAGCAGACTGACGATACCTAATGCCCAGGCGGCGACGTTTGGGTTGAAGCCGATGTCGAGCAGATACTTGGTCTGGTGAACCTGCACCGCGTACCAGCCGTACAGTCCGCAGAAGTAACCCAGCGCCAGCCACCAGAACCGCGCGGTTCGGATCGCCCGCTGCAGGGTCCAGTCGACAGCCGCCCACGCAGGATCGACAATGTTGGAGACCGGCCGCACCGACGCGCTGGCGGATGCATCGCCGTCCGGCTCAAGCCCCATCTCCTCCGGCCGCTTCCGCAACAGCAGATTGATCGGCGCCAGCACGACCAGGACCACAACGCCCATCGCCGTGCAGGCCGTCCGCCATCCGGTTTGCTCGATCATGGTCTGCACCCAGGGCAGCATAATGATGGAGCCGATGCCGACGCCCGCGAACGCGATGCCCATGGCGAGCCCGCGCCGGCGCACGAACCAGTTGGGCAGAAACAGCGATTGACCGGAGTAGCCGAGGCAAACGCTTCCGCCGCCGACCAGCACCCCGATCGTGAGGTAGAGATGCCATGGCTGCGTCGTCAGCGGCGCCAGCAGCAGGCCGCTGCCCATCAGGATGACGCCAAGCTCCATGACGGCGCGAGGACCATGTCGATCCATCATCCGGCCAATCAGCGGACTGAGCACTCCCGAAACCAGAAAGCCGAACGAAAAGGCTCCCGCCGTGACCCCGCGTTCCCAACCGAACTCCTCGATGATCGGGGGGAACAGCAGTGAAAAGGAGGTGCGGGCCGTCACGCCGATCGCCATGGTGACGAACGTCACCGCAACGATGATCCAACCGTAAAAGAAGGGAAGCCGCATCAAGGAGCCTGTTTCTTATCGGGCGCGTTCAGCACGCGGCCAATCCTGCTATTATTGTGCCTCTGTCTGACTGCAGCGGCGCAATCATTGACCGTGTTTGAAAGTCAATACAATCTCAAACTGTTAATCGAGGGATAATGTTGGCAATTGAACCACCAGTAATTTTTCCGCGCTACACGCCATAAGTGAATATCATCACACGCTATCGTATCGCAAAGCATAGGGTAACTGTAGAGCGGGCCTGGCTAGGCCGCAGGCAATATCTTTCCGGGGTTGAGGATATTATGCGGATCGAGCGCATGCTTGACCGCGCGCATGGCATCAATGGCTTCCTGGCCGAGTTCGGCCTTGAGATATTTCTGCTTGCCCTGTCCGATCCCGTGTTCGCCGGTGCAGGTTCCACCCATCGCCTGCGCACGCTCGACCAGGCGATGCATGAAGTCCTCGCCCCGCGCCATCTCGTCCGCGTCGTTGACGTCGCACAACAGCGAGCAATGGAAATTGCCGTCGCCGACATGGCCGACGATCGGTGACATCAGATTCAGGCGCTTGAGGTCTTCCTCGGTTTCCGTGACGCAGTCGGCAAGACGCGAAATCGGCACGCAAACGTCTGTGGCCACGAGGCCCGAACCGGGCCGCAGCCCCTGCACCGCCCAGTAGGCGTCGTGCCGCGCTTGCCACAATTTGGTGCGGTCCTCCGGCCTTGTGGTCCAGGTAAAATCGCCGCCGCCGCACTCGCGGGCGATTTCGCTGAAGTTTTTCGATTGCTCGGCAACTTCATTCTCGCTGCCGTGGAATTCCAGCAACAACAACGGCGTTTCCGGCAATGACAGTTTCGAATAGGCATTGCAGGCGCGGACCTGGGCTGCGTTCAGCAGTTCGATGCGCGCAACCGGAATGCCGGTCTGAATCGCCAGGATGGTGGCCTGGCAGGCGCCCTGCACGCTTTCGAACGAACACGCCGCGGCCGCAATGGTTTCCGGAATGCCGCGCAGCTTGATGGTCAGTTCGGAAATGATGCCGAGCGTGCCTTCGGCGCCGATGAACAGATGCGTCAGGTCGTAGCCGGCGGAAGATTTTTTCGCGCGGGTTCCGGTGGTGATGATCTCGCCGTCGGCGCGCACCACTTTCAGCGCCAGCACATTGTCGCGCATGGTGCCATAGCGCACCGCGTTGGTGCCGGACGCGCGGGTCGAGGCCATGCCGCCCAGCGAGGCGTCGGCGCCGGGATCGATCGGAAAGAACACGCCCTGATCGCGCAAGTGCTCGTTCAGCGCCTTGCGGGTCACCCCGGGCTGGATCACGCAGTCCAGATCCTCGACATGGACTTGGAGTATCCGGTTCATGTCACGCAGGTCGATGCAAATGCCGCCGGCCGGCGCGTTGATCTGCCCCTCAAGTGAGGTGCCGGTGCCGAACGCGATCACCGGCACGCGAAATTGTGCGCAAATCCGCACCACATCCTGGATATCGGCGGTTTCCTGCGCCATCACCACGGCGTCGGGCGGCTGCGACGCCAGCCACGTCGTGGTATGGGCGTGCTGGTCGCGCACCGCCTGCGACGTCACCAGCCGGTTGCCGAACCGCGCCGCGAGCGCTTCAATGGTGCTTGCCAGCGCCTGCGGCGCGGGCCGCGCCAGATTATGCGTAATGGACAGACCCACTTGATTTCCTCCGGGCGCGACGACCGTGGCAAAGGAAGTATAGCGGGTCAAGAGACGAGATGAACGAGCCAGGTTAAGGAGAATGAATGACCACAACTCTCGCCGACGACGACAATTCGCACCTGCAGCCGGTCCCGTTCCTGTCGTCGGTCATGCAAATCGAACCGCAATGGATCGACTACAACGGCCATCTCAACATGGCCTATTACAATGTGATGTTCGACCGCGCCATCGACGAATTATGGCTCAAGCTCGGGATCGGTCCCGGCTACATGAAAGCGCGCCATGGCTCGACCTTCACCGCCGAGTGCCACGTCCGCTATATCAGGGAAATACACCTTGGCGACCCGGTGCAGGTTTCGATCCTGCTGGTCGCCGCCGACGAGAAGCGGCTGCACACCTTCGAGGAACTGCGCCACGCCAGCGAGGGCTGGCTGTCGGCGACGTCGGAGAACATGACGATTCATATCGACATGGCGGCACGGAAAACCGCGCCGTTTCCGCCGGATATTCGCGCCCGCATCGACGCGCTGGCGCGTGCTCATCGCGCCGTCGCGCGTCCCGAGGGCATCGGCCGCAAGGTCGCGATGCCCTCGAAATAGCGCTTCGTTAGACTTCGCTATACCTGGGTGCGGCCGCGCGCGAGTCCGACCACGGCCGAAACCAGGAACAACACGACCGCAATGAAGAAGATGATCTTGGCGATTTCGATGGAGGCGCCGGCAACGCCGCCGAAGCCGAGAATGCCCGCGATCAACGCCACAATCAGAAATGTAACCACCCAGCCTAACATGACACGATCCTTTGCTTCACTGTTCGACACCAGCGCGATGCCGCGCGGATTGCAGAAATAATCCAGGGTCTGAACAAAAGTTCCGGGCTGTTCCCCAACCCGAAACCGATCAAAATTGCGCGATAAAAAGGAACGAAATCGACCGGTACTTGGCTGGCCGGACCGGCCGACGCAGCGGGATAACTCCTGTCAATCGCCGCTTCGAACCCCATATTCCCATCAATCCTGCTATGAAGGCTCCCCTTCACGGCCCCACGGTGCCATCGTTGGGGGTAAGACGATTCGTATGACCGAGCCGAACAGACTGACCCATCCCGGCGTCCCCGACCACCAGCCCGCGGCCGGCGGCATCGCCGCGCGCGCGCGCGCCGGAGTGACGCCGCAATATCTCGCCGGGCTCAACGCCGAGCAGCGCGAGGCGGTCGAGGCCCTGGACGGGCCGGTGCTGGTGCTGGCAGGTGCTGGCACCGGCAAAACACGCGTGCTGACCTCGCGCATCGCGCACATCCTCAGCCTGGGCCGCGCCCGCCCCGGCGAAATCCTCTCGGTGACCTTCACCAACAAGGCCGCGCGCGAGATGAAGCTGCGGCTCGGCCAGATGCTCGGCCAGGCCGTGGAGGGCATGCCGTGGCTCGGCACCTTTCACTCCATCGGCGGACGCATCCTGCGCACCCACGCCGAACTGGTGCAGTTGAAATCCAATTTCACCGTGCTGGACGTGGACGACCAGATCCGCCTGCTCAAGCAGTTGCTGCAGGCCGACAATATCGACGACAAGCGCTGGCCGGCACGGATGCTGGCGGGCCTGATCGACGGCTGGAAGAATCGCGGGCTGACGCCCTCGCAGGTGCCGCCGGGCGAAGCCGCGGTGTTCGGCAACGGCAAGGGCGGCAAGCTCTACGCCGCCTATCAGGAGCGCTTGAAGATTCTCAACGCGGCGGATTTCGGCGATCTGCTGCTGGAGAATATCCGGCTGTTCCGCGAGCATCCGGATGTGCTGCGGCAGTACCAGAACCGCTTCAAATTCATTCTGGTCGATGAATATCAGGACACCAACGTCGCGCAGTATCTCTGGCTACGATTGCTGGCGCAGGCGCCTTCCCTCGTCATTCCGGAAGCCGCGCAGCGGCTGTCCGGAAACCATAACCCCGGTGCTGATGAAAAAAGCGAGACAGGGGTTATGGATTCCGGGCTCGCGCCAAGCGGCGCGCCCCGGAATGACGAAAAGGTTAGAGCGCCCCTGCCCCACGCCAAAAACATCTGCTGCGTCGGCGACGACGACCAGTCGATCTATGGCTGGCGCGGCGCGGAGGTCGACAACATCCTGCGCTTCGATCACGACTTTCCCGGTGCGAAGATAATCCGGCTGGAGCGCAATTACCGCTCCACCGGCCATATCCTCGCCGCCGCCTCGCATCTGATCGCGCACAATGAAGGCCGGCTCGGCAAGACCTTGCGCACCGAGGACGTCGATGGCGAGAAGGTCACCGTCACCGGTTCCTGGGATTCGGAAGAGGAAGCCCGCGCCATCGGCGAGGAGATCGAGCAGCTGCAGCGCGCCGGCCACAAGCTCAACGACGTCGCGATCCTGGTTCGCGCCTCGTTCCAGATGCGCGAATTCGAGGATCGTTTCGTCACCCTCGGCCTGCCCTACCGCGTGATCGGCGGCCCGCGCTTCTATGAGCGCGCCGAAATCCGCGACGCGCTGGCTTACCTGCGCGTGATCAATTCGCCGGCCGACGACCTCGCCTTCGAGCGCATCGTCAACGTGCCGAAACGCGGCCTTGGCGACGCCACCGTGCAGTTGCTGCACGATCACGGCCGCAAGCGCCGCATTCCGCTGTCGGAGGCGGCCCGCGCCGTGGTGGAGACCGACGAATTGAAGCCGAAAGCCCGCAGTTCGCTGCGCGCGCTGCTGGACAGCTTTGTGCGCTGGCGCGCGCAAAGCGAAGTGATGCCGCACACCGAGCTGGCCGAAATCGTGCTGGACGAGAGCGGCTACACCGAGATGTGGCAGAAGGATCGCTCCGCCGACGCCGCGGGCCGGCTGGAGAACCTGAAAGAGCTGGTGCGCTCGATGGAGGAATTCGAGAACCTGCAGGGATTTCTCGAGCACATCTCGCTGGTGATGGACCGCGACAGCGGCGCGGATGCCGACGCGGTGTCGCTGATGACGCTGCATTCGGCAAAGGGACTGGAATTCGACAACGTCTTCCTGCCCGGCTGGGAGGAAGGCCTGTTTCCGCATCAGCGCGCGCTGGACGAACAGGGCCGCGCCGGACTCGAGGAAGAACGCCGCCTCGCCCATGTCGGCCTGACGCGGGCGCGCCGCCGCGCCAAACTCTACTTCGCCACCAACCGGCGGATTCGCGGCTCGTGGTCGACCACGATTCCGTCGCGCTTTCTCGACGAACTGCCGGCGCCGAATGTCGAGATCACCGAATCCAAGGGCGGCTCCGGCTGGGGCGGCAGCAGCGGCTACGGCCCCTCGCGCTTCGACAATGTGGAATCGTTCGGCTCGAGCTATTCGACGCCGGGCTGGCAGCGCGCGCAGGCCAATCGCGCCCGCGGCCAGGGAGGCCGCAACAACGGCGGACAGGCCGGCGGCGGTTTCAATGAAAGCCAGTCGCCGTTTTCATCGTCGCGCAGCGATGCGCCCGGAGGCGGCTTCTCCCGCAACAAGCGCGCGCCGATGACCATCGAGGGCGAGCTGGTGGCGAAATCCACCGGCACCACATCGGAGTTTTCCTTGCACGACCGGGTGTTTCACCAAAAGTTCGGCTACGGCCAGGTGGTGAAGGTGGACGGCAACAAACTCACCATCGCGTTCGAAAAGGCCGGCGAGAAGAAGGTGGTCGATAGTTTTGTGGAGCGGGTGTAGGGCTCCGCGTTCAACCGGGACTAAGTGGGCCGCGTCAAGTTTCCGTCATATGAATAGACGGGGGCTGAGATGCTGAGGGATAGCAGAGATTCCTGTTAGCCGGCCTTGTCGTCTAAGCCCCATTGGGGTATACCAAGAATGGTCACGCGCCCCGTTTCGGTAATCGAGGTTGACGGATATCGTCGCCGGGCGAGCCAGTTGTTGACGGCCGGACAGCGAGACGCGGTCATCGACCTGATCGCGTATGAGCCGGCATGCGGTGAGGTCATTCCGGGCTCAGGCGGGTTGAGAAAAGTACGCATCGGACGCGATGGCGGAGGCAAGCGTGGCGGAGCGCGAGTCGTTTACTATTTCTACAACGAGGATTTTCCGATTTTCCTGCTGGCGCTCTATGCCAAAAATGAAAAAGGCGATCTGACGGCTGCGGAAAAACGGGAATTTGCGATGTTCGCAAAGGAGATCAAGATACAATGGAAAAGAAAATGACGCGCAAAAACAGCCGGCTTGCCGACGATATCCGCGCGAGTTTGCGCGAAGCGCATGATTATGTTTTGGGAAAACCTACCAAGGCAATCGTGCATCGCGTCATTCCAAAAGAGACCGATGCACGCGAAGCGCGGCTGACGCTCGGCCTGTCGCAGCACGAGTTCGCCGCACTGATCGGAACCGGTGTCGGTACTGTAAGAAAATGGGAGCTTGGGACACGCCGACCTTCCGGTGCAGCCCGCGCGCTTATTAATGTCATAAAGAATGAACCGAAAGCTGTTCGCCGCGCACTCGCGAAGGCGAACGAAGTGGCGTAACTAGCAAGCTTGAGAAGCCATGCACCACAAACGCAAACGTCCGAAATCCGCGCGTGCCGAATGCCTTCTGTGCAAGCCACACAAGGCCAACGGATGTTGTCCGGCTCATAAGAAAATGCGCTTTGGCGATCGCCGGCGTTTTGAAAGGGCCGCTGCGAACCAGGGCGTGTATTCATAAAATGAGGAGAGGACATGTCCGCTATTCCCCCGGAAGCGGACATCGAGCGGCAGGCCTTCGATGTCCGTCAAGTGCCAACAGGCGACATCGGAAAGGAAAAAGGCCTCCTATCGAGAAGACCCTGGTCAGGCGGTTGTAGATCAATCGGGCATGGGCATCTGTCTTACGCATGCCCGTCTCAGCCTACGGATGCGCCGGCGTTTGCCCGGCTTATTCCGAGCGCCAGAATGCGATGCAGGAGGCCCGGGTAATCAAGTCCGTCATGCTGGGCCGCCATGGCGAACTCCTGGCTCTTGGCGATTTCGGGGTTGGGGTTCGCTTCGATGAAATACAGGGTGCCGTCGGCAGCGAGGCGAAAGTCGATGCGCGCGTATCCATCGAGCCCCAGTGTCCGGTAGATGCGTTTCGCCGTTCGCAGAATGCGGGCGCGTAGCTCCGGCGCAAGGTTCTTGGCCGGCCCATCCACAATTCCCACGCGCTCCTGATAATCGGGATCGTGCTTGACCTTCTCGGTGGCTATGGCCTGGCCGCCCATGGTGCCGAATTTCAATTCCCATACCGGCAACACCCGCAACCGATTGTTGCCGAGCACGGCGACATAAAGCTCACGTCCCTCGATATATTGCTCGGCGATCGCTGCCGTGCCGATCCGCTCGTGGACGAAGGCGACGCGCTCTGCGAGCTTCTCGTCCGTATCGACGACGGATGCCTGCGAGATACCCCGGGATCCATCCTCGTTCAGGCTCTTGACGATCAACGGCAGCGCAAGACGCGCCGGCCGTTTGACCTTCCGGCGCATCGGGAATACGGCGAAGGCCGGCACCGCGATCCGGCGATGGTGCACCAATGTCTTGGACAGATCCTTGCCGCGCGCCAGGATCAGACCGCGCGGGTTGCACCCGGTATAGGGGATCTGCGTCAGTTCGAGATAGCTTGCGACGTGCTGGTCATACGTCGGCTCGTTGTGAAACTGCTCCAGCAAGGTGAATACCACGTGCGGCTTGAAACTTTCGATCTCCTCGCGCACCGGCTTGATTTCCTCCTGCGCACCGAGCGGGCGAACATCATGGCCGGCCGCACGCAAGGTGCTCACGACGTCGTATTCCGTTTTCCATACGTTGATTTGCCGCGCGGTGTATCCGTCGGTGGAGTCCGGGGGCATGAAGTCCGGATGCATCAGCACCAGAACGCGCAGGCGTCTCATAGCGCGATCCATTTGCGCCGCGAAGGACCGAACAGCGCGTGCATGGTCTTGGCGGTCAACAGGACGGTGAAATCAGCCACAAGCTTCCGATCGGAGCCGACAGCGCGCAGATCGAGCTCCCGGCAGCGCAAGATCATGTCGTCAAGTACGGCATCAAGCGTAAGTTGGTTCTCGCCCGTCCACCGCGCAACCAGCTGCCTGATGTGGGCGCGGTGCCGCCTGATGAATGCAGAAGCCGGCGGCCCCCGGCGATGCCGCGGATCGGCGGAAAACAGCCGGGAGAGGTCGCGGTCGTAAGTCTTCGGTGGCCTGAAGGCGTAGAACGCCTGCTTTTTTTTATAGTGGTCGCCGAGTGTCTGGCTGAGTTCATGCAGCGGATCGAGACGCTCCCGCGTCGTGACCAGCGGCCGCTTCCCGGCGATTTCCTCCATCAGTTCGTCGACATATTCGAGCTTCTTCAGCGCCGGCCAGCCGGCATAGCGCGTCCGCCAGTTCGAACGCGGCCGCAGCCACACCGCGAAGGTTTCAGCGAAATCCTCGTCCGGATGGCTCTGCGCGTACCAGAGCCGAAGATGCTGGACGTATTGCCGGCTGGCCGGATTGGGCCGGTAGTAGCGCGGATAGTGTTTTGAGGACCGGCCGAACAGCTGCTGCCAACGCCGGCGGCGCTGCAGCTGATAGCCGTGCTGGATGGCATGACCTGCCTCATGGCGGAGGATGGCCATGCATTCGGACCAGGTGCCGCCCTCGACGTCGAGCATCATTTTCTTCTCGAGCTTCATCAGGCGCGGATGGGTGAGATAGAAGGGAATGGCAATGCCGGGCACATCTGCCGGACTAAACCATTCGCTCGATATCCACGTATGTGGCCGCAGCCGGATGCCCCGCTCTTCGAGCTCTTCATAGAGCGTGCTGATACAATCCTCGAGCCAGGTGCCTTCGACCGCAACC
Source organism: uncultured Alphaproteobacteria bacterium (assembly GCA_963710045.1). Classification (GTDB taxonomy): domain Bacteria; phylum Pseudomonadota; class Alphaproteobacteria; order Rhizobiales; family Xanthobacteraceae; genus Bradyrhizobium. Next base: position 12,857 of record CAVPZO010000071.1, read on the forward strand.
CTCAGCCTGCTGAGGCGTTGCTGGAGCAACTGCGCATCCGACAGCTTTTCCCAAGCATATTTCCGGCGGGGCATAGGCATCTGGAAGTCATGACAACTCGGTACTCGGATGGTGTCATAGGATGCTGCTGACAACAACCGCGGAGTCTCCGCACCGCGCCGTTGTTCAGCGACCCAGGTCGGCTTTGGGTCATTGGCACGGCGCCGATTGCGGAACGGGCCTAACGTTCCTATCTAACAATCCCGCCCGCACCCCGCTTCCCACATCATCGATTTTAGCGCTCATGCCCCCCATCATTTCCGTCAATAACCTCTCCAAAACCTATGGTTCCGGCTTCAAGGCCCTGAGCAACATCAATCTCGACATCAACCGCGGCGAGATATTCGCGCTGCTGGGGCCGAACGGCGCGGGCAAGACCACGCTGATCTCGATCATCTGCGGCATCGCCAATTTGAGCCAGGGCAGCGTCACGGTCGATGGCCGCGATATCAACAAGGATTACCGCGCCGCGCGCGCGCTGATCGGGCTGGTGCCGCAGGAACTGCATACCGACGCGTTCGAATCGGTGTGGGCGACGGTCAGCTTCAGCCGCGGCCTGTTCGGCAAGCCGAAAAACCCCACGCATATCGAAAAAGTGCTGAAGGACCTGTCGCTGTGGGACAAGAAGGACGCCAAGATCACCACGCTGTCCGGCGGCATGAAGCGCCGGGTGATGATCGCGAAAGCATTGTCGCACGAGCCGCAGATCCTGTTCCTCGACGAGCCTACCGCCGGCGTCGACGTCGAGTTGCGCAAGGGCATGTGGGAAGTGGTGCGGACCCTGCAATCGGCCGGCGTCACCATCATCCTCACCACGCATTACATCGAGGAAGCCGAGGAGATGGCCGACCGCATCGGCGTCATCAACAAGGGCGAGATCATCCTGGTCGAGGACAAAGTGGGCCTGATGCAGAAGCTCGGCAAGAAACGCCTGACGCTGCATCTGCAAAGCAGGATCGACGCCGTTCCGGCGGCGCTGGCGGCCTACAATCTCGAACTGTCGGAGGATGGCCGGGGCGTGACCTACAACTACGACACCAAGGGCGAACGCACCGGCATCACCAGCCTGCTCAGCGATCTTCGCAATGCCGGCATCCGCATCTCCGACCTCGACACCAGCCAGAGTTCGCTGGAAGATATTTTCGTCAGCCTGGTGAGGGCGCCATGAATTTCAGGGCGGTTCGCGCGATCTATCTGTTCGAAATGGCGCGCACCTGGCGCACGCTGCTGCAAAGCATCGTGTCGCCGGTGGTGTCGACCTCGCTGTATTTCGTGGTGTTCGGCGCTGCGATCGGTTCGCGCATCGCCGAGATCGAGGGCGTCAGCTACGGCACCTTCATCGTGCCGGGACTGGTGATGCTGTCGGTGCTGACGCAGAGCATCGCCAACGCTTCGTTCGGAATCTATTTTCCGAAATTCGTCGGCACCATCTACGAGATATTGTCGGCGCCGGTGTCGTATTTCGAGATCGTGCTCGGCTATGTCGGCGCCGCCGCGACCAAGTCGATCATCCTCGGGCTGATCATTCTCGCCACCGCCGGGCTGTTCGTGCCGCTGCACATTCATCATCCGTGGTGGATGCTGGCGTTCCTGGTGCTGACCGCGGTGACTTTCAGCCTGTTCGGCTTCATCATCGGCATCTGGGCCGACGGCTTTGAGAAGCTGCAGATGATCCCGATGCTGATCGTCACGCCGCTGACGTTTCTCGGCGGCAGCTTTTATTCGGTCAACATGCTGCCGTCGGGCTGGCGCACCATCACGCTGCTCAATCCCGTGGTCTATCTGATCTCGGGCTTCCGCTGGAGCTTTTACGAGATCTCCGACGTCAGCATCGGCCTCAGCGTCGGCGTGACCCTGGCATTCCTCGCGATCTGCATGATCACGGTATGGTGGATCTTCAAGACCGGCTACCGGCTGAAGAACTGACGCGAAGCGTCATTCCGGGGCGCGCTCTTCGCGCGAACCCGGAATCCAGAAGCAGAGTACCGTGCGTCTGGATTCCGGGTTCGCTCGCCAAGAGGCAAGCGCCCCGGAATGACGAAAAACTATCGATAGCAGCGGAAAGAGCCTCGTCGCGTGTAATAGCCGCGGCAGCGGCGCCCGCGATCGACGCCAAGCACGCCCCGGACGCCGCCGACGGCCGCTCCTACGCCCGTGCCTATCGCACCGCCGACAACGGAACCGACGGGACCCGCTGCACGCCCACCCTCGCGTACGCCTTCCCTGGCGCCCTGCTCCGCGCCGCGGAAAACGCCCTGGGCGTGGCCGGCGTGCGGAATAGCCAGCAGTGCCAGCACCGTGGCCGCGATCGCGAGATAGATCTTGGCGGAAGTGCCGGTTTCCAGCGTCGATGCCTTCGTCTTCATTTGAATTCCCCTGGGGCCATGGCGGCGCGGGCATCTAACGCGGCCGCTGCCAAAAGGTTGCGTGAACGCCCGATCAGGCCGCGCGTCCGCCATTTTTGCGCCGCTTCCCGCATTAACGATGCCTCCACGAAGCTACTGGAAACAAAGCGGTCTTTTGTGCATTATGGTGCGGGGGACGGACCGGTGGCGTTACGTGTCAGGGCCTGGAGGCCAAAGGTAAAAATGCGCTCCCTTGTTGTTGCCCTTGCGGGCCTTGCCTTCGCCGCTTGCACGTCCGCCCAGGCCAAAGTCGCCATCACCGTGGACAAGGATGCGCAGCAGATGACCGTCGCGGTCGACGGCGTCGAGCGCTATCGCTGGCCGGTTTCCTCAGGCCTGCCCTCCTATGAAACGCCGAACGGCAGTTTTCGCGCGTTCCGCATGGAAGAGGATCACTATTCCAGGGAGTTCGACGACGCGCCGATGCCGCACGCGATCTTCTTTACCAAAATCGGCCACGCCATTCACGGCACCGATTCGGAGAACCGCCTCGGCAGCCCTGCGTCCCATGGCTGTGTGCGGCTGTCGCGCGCCAACGCCTCGACATTGTATGCGCTGGTGCAAAGCGAAGGCGTGCTCAACACCACCGTGACCCTCACCGGCTCGTCGCAGGTCGCCCTGGCGCGCAACCCCAGGCCGCGATCCAACACCGCCGTCGCGCGCCGCGATCCGGCCCCCCAATATCGCGGACCGCAATATGATGCTGCAGGCGATCCGATCGTGATTACGCCGCAGCAGCGCCAGATCGCGCCGCAGGCGCAGGCCGACGGTTATATCTATCCCGCCGATGGCTCCTCGACCGATGCCCGTTATCCCGCGCCGCGCGGCTATCGCCGCATGTACGATGCGCAGGGCCAGCAATATTACGACAACCGGGGCTATGCGCCGCAGGTTTACGCCCCGCAGGTCTATGCGCCGAGACCCTATTACCAGCAGCGCGGCCTGTTCACGCAGGACTGATTTTCACTGCTCGCCGTCCCGCATCCGGCGCCATACGGCGCCCAGCACGTTGGAATAGTCATCGGTCCAGACCCGCTGATTGTCCTCCGCCTCGGTCAGCTCCCATTTATTGGATGAGGCGAGCGCGCCGACATCGGCCTGCTCGCGCGCGGAAACCACCACCGTGGTCGAGAAGATGTATTCGGCGTCGCGGCCGGAATCCTCGCTGAAGACCCAGCTCCTGAGATCGTTGGCATCGGCAATGCCGACGATGACGCTGGCCAGTTCCAGATGCCGGTTGGAGACGTGCATCACCACGGCGCCCTGCGGGGCGAGCTTTTTCTTGTAGATTTCCATCGCCTCCTCGGTCGCGAGATGGATCGGAATGGCGTCCGAGGAATAGGCATCGACAATGATCAGATCGTAGATGCCGTCCGGCTCCTTGGCGAAGGTCAGCCGCGCGTCGCCGATCACCGGTTGCAGGTCCGGCTGGCAATTCCGGATGAAGGTGAAATATTTCGGATCGCGCGCGGTATCGACCATCGATTGATCGATCTCGAAGAATTTCCAGCTCTCCCCCGGCTCCGACGCGCAGGTCAGCGTGCCCGAGCCGAGGCCGATCACCGCGACGCGCATCGGGCCGCCCTTGCGTTCGCGGATGGCGGCGATCGCCTGCCCGATGCCGCCGTCCCTGTGATAATACGAGATCAGCTCCGGCCGCCCGGTGACCGGCGTGCCGTCGTTGTTCTGGAATTTCTCGGCGCCGTGGATGGTGGTGCCGTGCATCAGCACGTGATACTGCCCGTTCGGCGTCACCACGATCTTGTGGACGCCGAAGAAGCTGCGCACGGTCTCCACGCGGCCGTCATCCGACGGATAGGCGCGGATCAGTACCAGGGCGACCACGACCGTCGCGAAAATCTTCCAGCGGCTGGCGTTCAATCCGAGCGTCAGCAAAGCCGACAGAAGGCCGATGGCGCCGATCACCCAGACCCGGTGATCTTCCAGCCAGGTGAACACTTTCCCGCCGGAATGTGATGGCGCGATCAACGCCACCGCGAGAGCGGCGAGAAACGGCCAGTACCAGCGGCTCCAGCGCGGCAACCGTTCGTCCGCGGGCGGCCGGCACAGCGCGGCCAGCGCCAGCAGGATCGGATATTCCGCGATCCATGAAAACGTGTACGGCGCGATCAGCCCCGCGAACAGCCCGCCAAGCATGCCGCCGAACGACAGCGCCACATAAAAGCCGGTGAGATATTTCGCCGCCGGGCGCGTCCGCGCCAGTTCGCCGTGGCACGCCATTGCGATCACGAAAAAGCAAAGCTGGTGGCCGCCCAGCGTCAGCAGCAAATTCTGCTCGCCGCCGAATGCGAGCAGCACGATCACGCCGGCAATCGCCAGCGGCTGCAGCATCAACACCCATTTATGCGGCAGCAGCGGGCGCGACTGGAACACCAGCACCCAGGTCAGCAGATACAGCGACAGCGGCAGCACCCACAGCAGGGGTGCGGCGGCGACGTCGGTGGAAATATGCGCGGTCACCGCGATCAGCAGGCCCGACGGCACCGCGGCGAGAAAAATCCAGCGCAGCCGCAGCGCCCAGGGTGGTGCATCCAAGTCGGCTTTAGCCGACTTGGACAATGATAATGCCGAACTCGGGTAAACCCGAGTTCGGGGCGCGTCGGCGTCATCGCGCTGCTCGACCACCACGTTCGCCGGCGAGCGCAGCAACAGCACGCCGCAGCCGGCGATCAGCAAAATCAGCAGGCCGTAGAGGCCGGTCCAGATCAGGTTCTGCGTGCGCAGCGTGAACATCGGCTCCAGCAGCACCGGATAGGACAGCAGCGCCAGGAAACTGCCGATATTCGAGGACGCATACAGGAAATACGGGTCGGGCCCGCTCGGATGCCCGGTGCGGACGAACCACGCCTGCAGCAGCGGATTGTTGGCCGCCAGCGCGAAGAACGGCAGCCCGATCGAGACCGCGAACAGTCCGAGCAGCCAGAACGCGTAGCCGCTGGTCGGCGGCTCGCCCCAGCCGGTCGCGATCGACAGCGGCAGCGTCAGCAGCGCGATGGCCAGCAGCACCAGATGCACCGCGACCGGAACGATGCGGCTGCGGATCTGCATGAGATAGTGCGCATAAGCATAGCCGCCCAACAGCAGCGACTGGAAGAACACCATCGCCACCGACCATACCGCCGGCGAGCCGCCGAGCCGGGGCAGCACCATTTTGGTAAACAGCGGCTGCACCGAGAACAGCAGCAGCGCGCTGGTGAAAATGGCGGCGGTGTAGACGGCCAGGATCAGCCTGTTGCGGGAAACGGAGGCGTGATCCGCGGCGGACGGCATCGGCAACGACATGAAAGCTCCGGCTTGGATCCGGCGGATGCCGGCGGCGGGATTCCGGCAGGGCGCCGGATGCGGAGAGTGGAGCATACGGCGACACGACGGGCAATGCGTTGGAAGCCACGCTGCGGGCTTGCGCAGAACGTCGGCCTCTCCGATAAAGATAGAGGCGCCACGATGAATTCCGCGTGAACGAACGGAGCGTCGCGGTTATCAACACTTCCTGATGCGGACATGACTGAGACCGACATCGTCATCATCGGCGCGGGGCATAATGGCCTCACTTGCGCGGCCTATCTCGCGATGGCCGGCCTGCGCGTCCGGGTGGTCGAGCGCCGCAAGGTGGTCGGCGGCCCCGCGGTGACGGAGGAATTTCATCCGGGTTTTCGCAATTCGGTCGCGGCCTACACCGTGAGCCTGCTCAACCCGCAGATTATCGCCGATCTCAAGCTGCACGATCACGGCCTGCGGATCGTCGAGCGCCGCGCGCAGAATTTTCTGCCTGCCCCCGATGGCAGTTATCTGCTCACCGGCGAAGGCCGCACCCATCAGTCCATTGCCAAGCTGAGCGAGCGCGACGCCGGCCGGATCGACGCTTTCAGCCGCGAACTGCAAGCCATCGCCGACGTGTTGCGCCGGTTTGTGTTGCGCGCGCCGCCGAACATCGTGCAAGGGTTCGGCCTCAACACCATCTCCGAAGCCGTCAACGCGCTCGGCACCGCGAACATCTTGCGCGGCTTGACGCTGGAGCAGCAGCGCACCTTGCTCGACCTGTTCACGCGCTCGGCCGGCGACATGCTGGACGACTGGTTCGAGAGCGATCTGGTCAAGGCGCTGTTCGGGTTCGACGCCATCGTCGGCAACTATGCCAGCCCCTACGCCGCGGGCTCGGCCTATGTGATGCTGCATCATGCGTTCGGCGAGGTGAATGGCAAGAAGGGCGTATGGGGCCACGCCATCGGCGGCATGGGCGCGATCACCCAGGCGATGGCAAGCGCGGCCCGCTCGCACGGCGCGGAGATCGAAACCGAGGCCGGCGTGCGCGAGGTGATCGTCGAGGGCGACCGCGCGGTCGGCGTGATTTTGGAAGATGGCGAAACCATTCGCGCCAAATACGTTGTTTCCAACGTCAATCCAAAACTGCTGTACACGCGGCTGTTGCCGGCCGATGCGCTGCCGGCGCCGTTCCTCGATCGTATAAAAACCTGGCGCAACGGCTCCGGCACCTTCCGGATCAATGTGGCGCTGAACGCCCTGCCCTCCTTCACCGCGCTGCCCGGTCCGGGCGATCACCTGACCGCGGGGATCATCATCGGCCCGAGTCTCGGCTACATGGATCGCGCCTGGCTGGACGCGCGGCAGCATGGCTGGAGCCGCAAGCCGGTGGTGGAAGTTCTCATTCCATCGACACTGGATGATTCACTCGCCCCGCCCGGCCAGCATGTCGCCAGCCTGTTCTGCCAGCACGTCGCCCCACAACTGCCCCACGGCGCGTCGTGGGATGCGCATCGCGCGGAGGTCGCCGACCTGATGATCGCGACGGTGGATAAGGTCGCGCCGGGCTTTGCCGCAAGCGTGATCGGCCGGCAAATCCTCTCCCCGCTCGACCTGGAGCGCCAGTTCGGCCTGCTCGGCGGCGACATTTTTCACGGCGCGCTAACGCTGAACCAGCTGTTCTCGGCGCGGCCGATGCTGGGCCACGCCGATTACCGCGGACCTCTAAAGGGCCTCTATCACTGCGGCTCCGGCGCCCATCCCGGCGGCGGCGTCACCGGCGCACCGGGGCACAATGCGGCGCGGGTGATCCTGGGGGATCATCGGGCGATGTTTGGGTGAAGCTGTGGACGGCGCTGTTCACAACGCCTTGGATAGCTGTGGAAAACCGATGGATATCTCTGTTCGGAAACTTGTGCACCACTCGCAGAAAACTCGGGGCGTGTGGGTGCAAAAGCAGAGCATATCCCGGTGCAAGCTCGGTGAATAACCCTTGTCTTAAAGGACCAGTAAACTGTGAACACGCGGGGGTCTCAGTCTAAAATTTCGGTAATTGCAAGTCACGGGGGTGGAAGGAACGGCGGACCATGCGCACACTGGCAGCTTGTCTTTTGGCGATCAGCAGCGGTCCGGCGCTGGCAGAAACGCTGGAGGCCTTCTTCGAGAAGAATGAAAAACCCGCCTACGAATGTATGAAGCGCGACGTTGGCCGTCTCATGGAGGTAAGTGACTATTCCCTCGCGGCCGTTCGACAGATCGGTGAAATTGTCGCCTATCTCTGCACGCAAGAGCTTCGCGAGAAAACTCGTCGAATGTATCCCGATAATTCATTCCACGCCGGGGAAAGCGCCGCTTGGATTCAGATCGGAGCGCAGGAAATCGCCCAATCAATGGCGCTGAAGATCAGAAAACAGAAAGGTGCAGACAATGCCCCGAAGCCCTAAAGGCGAGAAGCGCCCCACGGACGCCATTAGCGCCCGCGCTCGCTAGCCTTGCCACCGCTTCGCCGCTGCCAGCTTGGCAATCTCTTTGCGCCGCTTGGCCGTCATGCCGGCAGCCCGCGCCTTGCCGCCCATACGCCCCAACGCCACTGCGGCGGCGTTCTTGCCGTCCTCGGTGGTGATGTCCTCGATCTCGCCGGTGGCGATTCTGGCTATCATGATGGCGTCGGCGGGGCGCTTCTCACCTTTAGGGCCTCGGGGCATAATTCACTCCGGCATACCTACGGACATAACAGCATGTTCGGCCGCAGCCTCGCGGAGAGCCTTCTCCGCCTCTGCTCTCAGGTCATCTAGGCTGACGCCAAATGGCACGGGCAAAAACAATCTCTTGCTGGAATCGTCGTTCCACTGAAGGTGAACAATCGACTGTTTCTCTTTTAGAAGGTGGTTCACACTAACGACGGTCACGCCGGGGTAGACATCTTCGGGCATGGCAAGGCTCCTGCTTACCGCTAAGCGTCCATTATGCTAATGCTTAGCGGTAAGCTTCGCAAGGGAGGGGACGATGGATAGGCTGTACATTCTCGCGGTCGCGCTTGTGCTCGCGGGCTTCTTGAGCGGCGGCATCTACACAGTGACCGGGGCGGGAAATAGCGGGATAATTGTCAATCGATTCACTGGCAACGCTTGGGATTGTTTCGGGCTATGCAAGCCCATCCCCTTTAGAATTTCAAACTGAGACACTACCGGATGGTGTCCGGAAATCTACCGATGAAGCGGTGCAAAACCGAAGCACAAACCGGTGGATGGTTGTGTAATATCTCGATTGGTCCGAGCGGGTGCACAGTGCCGGAACTCAAAGATTTGCGATTAGGCACAATTTCAAAACTGAGGCACTACCGGACAATGCGGGCATGAGCGATAGCCTTGCAGTCCGATATCAAGGAGATAGCCATGCATATAGCCGGTATCAACTGGGTAGCCGTGCTGGTCGCGGCGGCTGCCTTTGCGGCGATCGGCTATGTCATCCATATGCGGCTGGTCGACCTCAAGGCCTGGGATGATGCCAAACACACCGACCAGGCGCGACTGAGCAAAGCGCGGATGGCTTCCGGAACGATTCTGCCCTTGGCCACCGCCATCGGACTCGCAATTTTGTTTAGCTGGGGCAATGTCACCGGCATTGCCGAGGGCATCAAATGGGGCATCCTCGTTGCCTTCGCGTCGGGGCTTCCGGTGCTTTGGTACAATTGGTTTTACGGCACTGCCCCGATTTGGATTTTCTGGATCGACAGTGCCCACCAACTGATCGGTCATGCAATCGTCGGGGGCATTTTGGCCGGGTGGCGCTGAATGGCGGGCTTGCGCCCGCTGCCGAAGTTCATCGGACACACTACCGGCCCTTCAATTTCCAAGAGCTGTAATGACTGCCACCACAACCCCTAAGACCCACCGCGCAACTTTCGCCATCGGAGACGAACAAACCGCGCGCCGCGTGGTCGATCTGCTAAACGAAAGCCTGGATGAGGGCCAAGCCGCGACCGCCGCATTCGAACGACCGGACGGGCGCTGGGACATCAGCGTACATTTTGCCGAGCCGCCCGACGAAGCTTCGATCCGCGAGCTGGTCGGCGTAGCCGCCGGCGACGAGGTCGCGCAACACATCACCTTCGACACCGTCGAAGCCAAAGACTGGGTCGCGGCCAGCCTCGAAGACCTCGTGCCGGTGCCAGCCGGCCGCTTCATCGTGCATGGCCGTCACGATCGCGCGCGGGTGCCGCCGAACAAGCTCGGCATCGAGATCGAGGCCGCGCTGGCGTTCGGCACCGGACATCACGGCACCACGCGCGGCTGCCTGTTGTTGCTCGATCAGGTGCTGCGCGCGCATTTTCCTAGGCGCGTGCTCGATCTCGGAACGGGCACCGGCGTGCTCGCGATTGCCGCGGCCAAGGTGCTGCATCGGCGCGTGCTGGCGAGCGACATCGATCCGGTCAGCGTCCGGGTTGCGCGCGACAATGCGCGGCTCAATGGGGTCGGCAATCTGGTGGAGGCGTTCTGCGCCACCGGATTTTCAGCGCCGCACTTCGCAATCCGCGGGCCGTTCGATCTGGTGCTGGCGAATATCCTCGCCAATCCGCTGCGGCAAATGGCAACGCCGATGGCCGCGCATCTGGCGCCATCGGCGTTGGTGATTCTCTCCGGGCTGCTGCCGCATCAGGCGCAAGGCGTGATCGCAGCCTATCGCGCGCGCGGACTGATTTTGCGGCGGCATCTCCAGATCGCCGGATGGAGCAGCCTGCTGATGCAGCGGTCGTGAACTGCGTGCCGCGTCATCCGGGGCGCGCGTCTTCGCGCGAACCCGGAATCCAGAGACGCGCCCGGTTCTCGATTCCGGGTCTGCGCCCAAGAGGGCGCATCCCGTAATGACGGAGCCAGGGATCAGTCGGGGGTTTTCTTTTCGGTGCGGGCGATCACGCCCTTTTCCTCGCTGCGCTTGACCCGCGCTTCGACAAAACTATCCAGGATCTGGACGATCAGGCCGCGCTGCTTTTTCACGATGGGCGGAATCGGTCCGCGCCGCACCGGCGGCGATATCTTCTCAAATGTAAACGCAGGCATTGTGCATCCCCTCTTCGTTGAGTTGAAACACTCCTGGAAGTCCCCCGGATGTCTTTCGAACAACTGCGCCTGACAGCAATCGTTCCATCCCGTCTAAGGCAGGTGAACTTTTCAAGCAGGTTTTGTGCCAAATTAGCGACAATCCACACCGCATTGCAGACCCGTCTCCGCAATCCTAAGGTAGCCAGGCGATGTTCGAGGCCCATTTTCAGACATTCGAGGAGCCCGAAGGCGGCGTTGCGCTGACCGCGCGGCTGGCCGCCTTCCGCGAGGAATTGGCGCGCCGCAAGCTGACGGGGTTCGTGATTCCCCGCGCGGATCAGCAACAAAACGAATATGTGGCGCCTTCCGAGGAGCGGCTGGCATGGCTGACCGGTTTTACCGGATCGGCCGGAATGGCGGTGGTGCTGACCAAACAGGCCGCGGTTTTCGTCGACGGCCGCTATACCCTGCAGGCGGCCAAACAGGTCGACGGCAAGGCCTGGAGCGTCGAGCCGCTAGTCGATCCGCCGCCGGAAAGCTGGCTGGAAAAGCATCTTATCGCCGGCGACCGCCTCGGATTTGATCCATGGCTGCACACTTCGGCGGCAGCCGAACGGCTGGCGGCAAGCTGCGCCAAGGCCGGGGCCGAACTGGTCGCGGTCGAGGGCAATCCGCTGGATTCGGTGTGGGCCGAGCGCCCCGCGCCGCCGCTCGGCCCGGTCGCCATTCACGGCACGCAATTCTCCGGCGAGGCGGAAGCCGGCAAGCTCGAACGCATCCGCGCAGAAATCGCAAAACTCGACGCCGACGCGCTGGTGCTGTCGGATTCGCACGCGGTGGCCTGGACTTTTAATATCCGCGGCGCCGATGTCTCGCATACGCCGCTGCCGCTGTCCTATGCGCTGGTGCCGAAGGACGGCCGCCCCACTGTGTTCATCGATCATCGAAAACTCTCCAACAGCGCCCGCGACCATCTCGAGCAGAACGCCGACGTGCGGGAGCCGGATGCGCTGAAGCCGCAACTCACCGAGCTTGCGCAACGCGGCGCATCGATTGCGCTCGACGGCGCCACCGCCGCCGATGCGCTGAGCCGGCTGATCGCAGGCTCCGGCGGCAAGGTTTTACGCGGGAATGATCCTGTGGCGTTGCTGAAGGCGGTCAAGAACGCCACCGAGATCGAGGGCACCCGCGCCGCGCACCGGCGCGACGCCGTGGCGCTGGCGCGTTTCCTGGCCTGGATCGACCGCGAGGCGCCCTCGGGCGCGCTGACCGAAATCGATGCCGTCGAGGCGCTGGAAACCTTTCGCCGCGACACCGGCGCCTTGAAAGACGTATCGTTTCCGACCATCGCCGGCACCGGACCGAACGGCGCCATCGTGCACTATCGCGTCACGCACAAGACCAACCGCCGCATCGTGCCCGGCGACCTGCTGCTGATCGATTCCGGCGCGCAATATCAAGACGGCACCACCGACGTCACCCGCACCATCGCCGTCGGCGAGCCGACGGCGGAAATGCGCGACCGTTTTACCCGCGTGCTGCGCGGCCACATCGCGATCGCGCGCGCGACATTTCCCGACGGCACCACCGGCGCGCAGATCGACACGCTGGCGCGGCAATTCTTGTGGCAGGCCGGCATCGATTTCGAGCACGGCACCGGCCATGGCGTCGGCAGCTACCTTTCGGTGCATGAGGGCCCGGCGCGGATTTCAAAGCTCGGCACCACGCCCTTGAAGCGCGGCATGATCCTGTCCAACGAGCCCGGCTACTACAAGACCGACGCTTTCGGGATTCGCATCGAGAATCTCGAACTGGTCGTCGCCGCCGAGATCGCCGGCGCCGAAAAGCCGATGAACGGTTTTGAGACGCTGACGCTGGCGCCGATCGACCGGCGATTGATCGATCTCGAAATGATCGGCGGCACGGAATTGGCCTGGCTCAACGACTACCACGCAAGGGTGCGGCGCGAGGTGCGTCCGCATGTCGACGAAGCGACCAAGCTGTGGCTCGACGGCGCGACCGGGCCGCTGACGCAGACGGGGTTGTTGTAGGCAAGTGAGCGTTGTGGCGTTCCCCGGACGCAGCGCAGCGCGTAGCTCTTGCGAAGCGGTGCGCTGCAGAGCCGGGGCCGTACAGAGCGCGGTGTTTGGTACGGTCCCGGTTCTGCGAGGCAGCACTGCGTGCTGCATCGCGCCCGGGACACGAGAGCTCACTCGATCAGCTTCAGCCACTCGTCTTCGGAAATCACCTTCACTCCGTGTTTTTCCGCCTCCTTCAACTTCGATCCTGCGCCCGGCCCCGCCACCACCAGATCGGTCTTCCTCGAAACCGATCCCGACACCTTGGCGCCGAAGCGTTCCGCCGTCGCCTTGGCCTCGTCGCGGGTCATGCGCTCGAGCGAGCCTGTGAACACCACCGTCTTGCCGGCAACGGCGCTGTTGGATTTCGGCTTTTCCGCATCCTCGATCTTCACATGCCGGGTCAGCCGCTCGACGATGCCGCGATTGTGGCTTTCGCCGAAATAGGCTTTTACCGCCTCGATCACGGTGTCGCCGATCTGATCCAGCGCATCCATATCCGCCATCGCTTCTTCATCGTCTTTGGCCACCTTCAGCGCCGCATCGTGAAACGCCTCCCACGATCCGTAACCGCGCGCCAGCGCCAAGGCGGTAGTCTCGCCGACATGGCGGATGCCGAGCGCATAGATGAAACGGTCGAGCGATATCTCGCGGCGCCGACGGATCGAAGCAAACAGATTGCCGACTGAGGTTGCGCCATAGCCCTCTTCGTCTTCCAGTTTGATTTTGTCATTGCGCTCTTCGAGTGTGAAAATATCCGCAGGCTCCCGCACCCATTCCTTCTCGAAGAACATCTCGATCTGCTTTTCGCCGAGGCCGTCGATGTCGAAGGCCCGGCGCGAGGCGAACAGCATCAAATGCTGGATTTTCTGGAACGGACAGGCGAACTCGCCGGTGCAGCGGGCGCGCGAACCTTCCTCTCCTGTCGCGGTTTCCTCGCGCACGATGTCGGTATGCAGCGGACACGGACATTTTGTCGGGAAGCGGTAAGGTTTTGCGGATTTGGGACGCTTGTCGAGGACGACATCGACAACTTGCGGAATGACGTCGCCGGCGCGCTGCACAATCACCGTATCGCCGATACGGATGTCACGGCCTTCACGCAAGATTTCGCCCTTGCCGCCGATACCCTCGATGTAGTCCTCGTTATGCAGCGTTACGTTCTGCACGATCACCCCGCCGACGCCGACCGGCTCGAGCTTGCCGACGGGCGTGAGCGAGCCGGTGCGGCCGACCTGGATTTCGATGTCGTTCAGAACGGTCGTCGCCTGCTCGGCGGCGAATTTATGCGCGACCGCCCAGCGCGGATTGCGCGACACGAAGCCGAGCCGCGCCTGCCAGTCGAGCCGGTCGACCTTGTAAACCACGCCGTCGATGTCATAGCCGAGCGAGGCGCGTTCCTCGCCGATCTTGCGATAGAACGCCAGCACCTCGTCGATATTCCTGCAGAGCTTTGTCAGCGGATTGACGGCGAAACCGGCCTTGTCCATCCAGGCCAGCATGCCGTGCTGGGTGTCCGATAGCGGTTCGCTCATCTCGCCCCAGGCATAGGCGAAGAATTTCAGCGGCCGCGAGGCGGTGATCGAGACGTCCTTCTGGCGCAGCGAGCCCGCCGCCGAATTGCGCGGATTGGCGAACACGGTGTCCTCGGCCTCGGCCTGCTTCTTGTTGAGCGCCAGGAAATCCTGCTTCAGCATGTAGATCTCGCCGCGTATTTCACAAGACGCGGGAGATCTTGCGGCCCTTCAGCGTATTCGGAATGTCGTTGATGGTGCGGGCGTTGGCGGTGACGTCCTCGCCGGTAAAGCCATCGCCGCGCGTCGCCGCGCGCACCAGCTCGCCGTCCTCGTAACGCAGCGACAGCGACAGCCCGTCGATCTTCGGCTCGGCGACGATCGCCGGAATTTCGTCGGCATCGAGTTTGAGAAAGCGCCTTACGCGTTCGACGAAATCGGCGACGTCCTCGTCGTTGAACGCATTGCCGAGCGACAGCATCGGCACCGCATGCTGCACTTTTGCGAAGCGGCCGGAAGGCTGCGCGCCGACTTTTTGCGTCGGCGACTCGCTCGTGGCGAGTTCCGGAAATTTCGCCTCGATAGCATTGACGCGCTGGCGCAACGCGTCATAGGCGGCGTCCGAAATCTTCGGCGCGTCGTCCTGATAGTAGTGCTGGTCGTGGCCCTCGATCTCCAGCGCCAGCCGTTTGTGTTCGACCTTCGCCTGCGCCTTGGTGAGGTTTGCAACCGGTGTTTGGTGGTTTTTCTTCGCGGGCATTTTATTCATCGTCATTCCGGGGCGCGCCAACGGAACCGCGAAGCGGGGCCGAGGGCGCGAACCCGGAATCTCGCCGTAGTGAGTTCAGATCGATCATGGCCTACTACGTTTACATCTTAGCCAGCAGAAAGGGCGGGGCAATCTACCTCGGCGTGACGAATAATCTAATTCGTAGAATTTACGAGCATCGCATCAAGGCCGTACGCAGCTTCACGTCCAAATACAACATAACGCGCCTTGTCTGGTTTGAAATCTACGACGATCCGATTTCTGCGATTTCCCGCGAGAAAGAATTGAAGAAATGGAAGCGCGCGTGGAAGGTTCAGTTGATTCAAGCAAAGAACCCGCAATGGGAAGACTTGTATGACGAAATTTGTCGTTGAGACACAGTTCACCCGATGAAGAGCACAGAACGAACCCCTTCATTCCGGGACGCGCCCTTCGCGGACCCGGAATCTCGAAATTCCGGGTTCGCACCGTCGGCCCGCGCCTTGCGCGGACCGCCGCTGCGCCCCGGAATGACGGTGAGAGTTACGCCGCACCCTTCAGCAGCCGTTCCGCCGCCGCCCGCGCCTCGGCGGTGATTTCCGCCCCCGCCAGCATTCGCGCGATTTCCTCGCGGCGGTGGTCGGCGGCGAGCGCGTTGACGCGGGTGGCGACGCGCTTGCCCTTGTCGAGCGCGTCCTTGGAGATCAACAGATGCTGGTCGGCTCGCGCGGCCACCTGCGGCGCGTGGGTCACCGCCATCACCTGCACCCTGGAGGCCAGCCGCGCCAGCCGCGCGCCGATCGCGTCGGCCACGGCACCTCCGACGCCGGTGTCGATTTCGTCGAACACCAGCGTGGGCGCCGAGCCGCGATCCGACAGCACCACCTTCAGCGCCAGCAGGAAGCGCGCCAGCTCGCCGCCGGAGGCGACCTTCATCAGCGGCCCCGGCCGCGTGCCCGGATTGGTCTGCACCCAGAATTCGACGCGGTCGAAACCCTTCGGCCCGGGGGAAGCGGAATCGGACTCGATCTGCGTGGTGAATTTCGCGCGCTCGAGCTTTAGCGGCACGAGTTCGGCATTGACGGCCTTGTTGAGTTTTTCCGCAAATTTTGCACGCCCGGCCGATAGCTTCGCCGCGGCCGCGTTGTAGCGCTTGTCGGCTTCCGCCCCCGCGCCCTCGAGCTTTTTCAGCTGTTCGGCGCCGGCGTCGATCAAGGCGACGTCGGCGGCGTATTTCGAGGCCAGTGCCGCCAGCCCATCGACCGGCGTGGAATATTTCCGCGACGCCGCGCGCAGCGCAAACAGCCGCTCCTCGATGCGCTCCAGTTCGGCGGGATCGAAATCCGCAGCTATCAGCGCCGCGGCAAGATGCTGATCGGCCTCCTCCAGCGCATTGATCGCGGCATCGATCGCCTTCACCGCGGGCTCGACCAAAGCAGGCGAATTGCCGGCGCGGCGCTCCAGCCGGCGCACCGCCGCCGAAAGTGCTGCGACCGGCGAATGGTTGCCGCTGACCGCGTCCTGCGCCTCGCGCAGATCGCCGGCGATTTTTTCGCCCTGCATCATCGAGGTGCGGCGCTCGGCCAGTGCGCTTTCCTCGCCGTCCTTCGGCTTGAGCTTTTTCAGCTCATCGGCGGAATGGCGCAGATAATCCGCTTCGCGCGCGGCGCGCTCCATGCCGGCGCGATGCTGCTCCAGCGCCGCATGCGCGGCGCGGCGCGCGTCCCATAACGTCTCCAGCGCAGCGACATCTTTCTCCAGCCCCGCGAAGGCATCGAGCAGCCGCCGATGGGTCGAGGCATCGACCAGCGCGCGTTCGTCATGCTGGCCGTGAATTTCCACCAGCGCGGTGCCGACGGCCTTCAGGGTCTGCACGCTGATCGCCTGGTCGTTGATGAAGGCGCGGGTGCGGCCGTCGGCCAGTTGCACCCGGCGCAGGATCATCTCGCCGGTATCGTCGAGGCCGTTGTCGCTGAGAATTTTCGAGGCCGGATGTGTCTTCGGTACATCGAACACCGCGGTGACCTGGCCCTGCTCCACGCCGTGGCGGACCAGGCCCGCATCGCCGCGGCCGCCCAGCGCCAGCGCGAAAGCATCGAGCAGGATGGATTTGCCGGCGCCGGTTTCGCCGGTCAGCACCGCCAGGCCCCGCGAAAACTCGATATCGAGCCGTTCGATCAGGACGATGTCACGGATCGACAGACGCGCCAGCATGTGAAGTGAATTCCTAACCGAGACCCAGTTTCTTGAACGCCCTGGAAATGTAGGACCCCTTGTTCTCGCTCGGCTCGAGACCGCCGGACTTTACAAGATTATAGGCGTCTTTGTACCACTTGCTGTCCGGAAAATTATGCCCGAGCACGGCGGCGGCGGTCTGCGCTTCGCCGACGATGCCGATCGCCATATAGCCTTCGGTCAGCCGCGCCAGCGCTTCCTCGACATGCCGGGTGGTCTGGTACCGGGTGACCACGGTCTTGAAGCGGTTGATGGCGGCGGTGTAGTCGCGCTTTTCCATGTAGTAGCGGCCGACATTCATCTCCTTGCCGGCGAGCTGGTCGCGCGCGCCCTCCAGCTTGGCCTTGGCGCTGGTGGCGTATTCGGAGGTCGGATATTTGCGGACCACTTCCTCAAGTGCTGCGATGGCCTTTTCGGTACGGCCCTGGTCGCGCGAAATATCCGGGATCTGATCGTAATGCGAGGCTGCGATCAGATATTGCGCGTAGGCGGCATCCGCGCTGCCGGGATGCAACGTGACGTAGCGCGTGGCGGCGCCGATGCAACTGTCATAGTCGCCGGCATTGTAAAACGCATAGGCCGACATCAGCAGCGATTTGCGTGCCCAGTCCGAATAAGGATGCTGGCGGTCGACTTCCTCGAACTTCTTGGACGCCGCCTTCGGATCCTTGCTCTGGTTCATCAGATACAAGCCCTCATTGTAGAGCTTGTCGGCGGGCTCTTCCTTGAAGGTGTCGTCCTTGGCAGTGAACTTGTCGATAATGGAGCCGGCGCCGCATCCGCTTAAGGAGATTGCGAGCACGACGAGGCCCGCGGCCAGACACAGCTGCCGTCCGAACCGGTCGAGACCGGATAACCTGCGCAATTCGAGCGTCATACGCTGTGCCGACATAAGTTCAAAACGCCTGTGATGCAGTGCCCGCTGCCCGCGCCATGAGCAGGATCATGGACGCAACTCTCAACAAGCCCGTGGTGCCTCAACATGCGCCGCGAGCCCTAAGTAACCGAAAAAAGCCCCTTAACCAACCGGATACGCAGGCATTTCGCCCGGATTAAGGCGATCAAACCGGGATTCCGTCATTCCGGGGCGCGCCTCTTGGGCGCGAACCCGAAATCCAGAGCCGGTTGCTGGATTCCGGGTTCGCCCCATCGGGCCGCCCCGGAATGACGAAGTGAATTATGGGCAGGTCAGGCGACGGCGGTCAGGACACGTCCGGGCCATAGGCCGGGGCGACCATGCCGCCGACCATGCCGCGCGTGGCCTCGGCGCGGCCGCGTGGAAGCCGTGCCGGTTCCAATTCCACCACCCGCCAGGCACTGCGATCGGCCATCAGGGCGGTCAGCACGGCGTGATTGAGCTTGTGGCCGCCGCGCTGGGAACGATAGGCGGCGAGCAGCGGCAAACCCGCCAGCGCGAGATCGCCGACCACGTCGAGCACCTTGTGGCGCGCGCATTCGTCGGCGTAGCGCAGGCCCTCGGTGTTGAGCAGGCGCTCCTCGTCGAACACCACGGAA
This sequence comes from uncultured Alphaproteobacteria bacterium, assembly GCA_963710045.1. GTDB lineage: Bacteria > Pseudomonadota > Alphaproteobacteria > Rhizobiales > Xanthobacteraceae > Bradyrhizobium. The sequence continues at coordinate 31,715 of CAVPZO010000071.1, forward strand.
TTCTCGAACGACGCGCCGAGCGCGTAACCCGCGCCCCAGAGCCGCGCCACATCGTTCATGCATCCAAAGGTCCGGGCGCGGCAGATGTCGCGGCGGAAGCTTTCCGGATTGAGATCGAGGGTAAAATTCTGCTTGCCTATCACCGGATTGGTGAAATCGATTTCCACTTCGGCGCGGAAACCGTTGGCGTGAGGCCGCAACTCGCCGAAGGCGTCGCCCAATGCCACCTGCACCCGCTTCAGGACCTGGATGAAGCGGCGCGGCGCGGACTGCGTCAGGATACCGGCCTGGTCGATCGCGGCGACGAAGGCAGCCGAGCTGCCGTCCATGATCGGCACTTCCGGTCCATCGACGTCGATGGTGGCGTTGTCGATACCCATTCCGCGCAACGCAGCGAGAACATGCTCCGCGGTGGAAACCAGCGGACCTTCACGGTCGCCCAGCACGGTGGCGAATTCGGTCGATATCACCGATTGCGCGATCGCCTGCACTTCGCGGTCGGAACCATCGGGACCGGTGCGGACAAAAATAAAACCCGCATCGATCGGTGCAGGTCCAAGGGTAAGTCTAACCGGTAAACCGGAATGAACGCCGACGCCCGTCACGGTGGCTCGCGACCGAAGCGTTGTTTGACGGCTGAATTTCATTCGCAGATTACCCACAACTGACTCACTGAAAGATCGAACCCGTCCGGTTGCGGCAATTCGTCTTTAGTTTCCCCAAGTCACGGCGCGACCATAGTCACTGCCATAAAGAGCGCCAACTCACGCTTGTTTACCGATTGTTACCCCAAGTCTGCCGCAATCGCGCCAGCCGTTAACCAAATTCCGACACAGATCGGCGCCTTTTCGACCCCGCCATCACGCCTCAAATTTGATAATTTATCGTTTCTTGTCAGATACTTGAAAATCACGAAACAATGCAGATCATTGCAAAAGCAAAGGCCCCGGCTGCTGTAGCCGGGGCCTTTTCCGTGAGGCGAATTGTAACAAAAATCAGTTGGCCTGACGGCGCAGGAAGGCCGGGATATCGAGATGATCATCCCCCTGTGGCGCTGGTGCCACAGGTGCGGGCCGCCCATGAGAATCTAGTCCTTGAGGCGCGGGCCGCCTTGCATATTCCGATACCGGCTCATTGGCCGCCATTTGCTCGGCGACGCTGCGCTGGGGCTTGGGTTGCGGGAGCGGTGGAAGCGGCGCGATTGCGGGACCGGAGGCGCGGGCCGCGATCGGCGGCTCGGTTGCCTCGTCGCGGCGGCCGAGACCGACATTGGCGAGGCGCTGCAGCAGCGACATCCTCACCTTTTGCGGATGCGCTTCTTCCTCGGTTTCACCGCGGGCCTGACGAATCTCGTTCTGCGCGGGCATCGGCAGGTCTTCGAACTTCGGCATCCGCGGCGTGCGGACCGCGGTGCGTTCCGCGGGCTGCGGAATGAACGCCTCCGGCGTCGCCGGCTCCTGGGCTTCGAGCTTCTTGACGTCGAGATCCGGGAACAGCGACGGCTTTTGCGCGATCGGGCGCACGGTGACGTCGCCATAGGACGCCGGCTGCATCAATTCCGGCGCCACGGCGGCGGCGATGGCCGCCAGCGCTGCGCGTTCGATACTGTTGGCCGGAGCACGCGCCGCGACGGGCGCAGCCTGCGCCGGACGCGGCGCGTCGGACTTCTGCGCGGTCGCGGCGACCGCGCGCTGATTGTCGGCACGCAACTTCGCGGTGACGTCGGCGAGGCGGTTGTCCGGCGTCGCCACGGCCGATGTCGCCGCGGCCGTCGCGGGAGCGGATGCCTTGGCAATAGCCGCCTGCTCGATGCCGGTGGCGACCACGGAGACGCGGATAATCCCGTCGAGGGTTTCGTCGAAAGTGGCGCCGACGATGATGTTGGCGTCCTGATCGACCTCCTCGCGGATCCGCGTCGCGGCTTCGTCGACTTCGAACAGCGTCAGATCCTTGCCGCCGGTGATCGAGATCAACAGGCCGCGCGCGCCCTTCATCGACAAGTCATCGATCAGCGGATTGGCGATCGCAGCTTCCGCGGCGGTCAATGCACGCTTCTCGCCGGAGGCTTCGCCGGTGCCCATCATCGCCTTGCCCATTTCGCGCATCACGGCGCGGACGTCGGCGAAGTCGAGGTTGATCAGGCCTTCCTTGACCATCAGGTCGGTGATGCAGGCGACGCCCGAATACAGCACCTGGTCGGCCATCGCGAAGGCGTCGGCGAAGGTGGTCTTCTCATTGGCGACCCGGAACAGGTTCTGGTTCGGGATGATCAGCAGCGTATCGACCACCTTGTGCAGTTCGGCAATGCCCGCCTCGGCGGTGCGCATGCGGCGCTGGCCTTCGAAATGGAACGGCTTGGTGACGACGCCGACGGTGAGGATGCCCATGTCGCGCGCGGTCTTGGCGATCACGGGCGCTGCCCCTGTGCCGGTGCCGCCGCCCATGCCGGCGGTGACGAACACCATGTTGGCGCCGGAGAGATGATCGCGGATCTCGTCGATGACTTCCTGGGCTGCCGCCGCTCCGACGTCCGGCTGCGAACCGGCGCCGAGGCCTTGCGTGACCTGGGTGCCCATCTGCACGATGCGTTGCGCCTTGGACATGGTGAGCGCCTGCGCGTCGGTATTGGCGACGACGAAATCGACACCCTGCAGTCCGGCGGTGATCATGTTGTTGACGGCATTGCCGCCAGCGCCACCGACGCCGAATACGGTGATCCTCGGCTTCAGTTCGCTGATGTCTGGGGGGGTGAGATTGAGTGCCATGGTTGCCTCTCGATTACGCGCGCGTGAATTTGCAAAGTCCTTGGCCGACGGCCGAAGGCGTGAGTGGGAGTCCCAGGTTGCGGAAAACAGTCATCAGAAGCCCTCGCGAAGCCATCGTCCGACCTTTCCGAAATAGCCGTCAGTCCCTGTCCGAAGCTGCCGCGTATGCCGCGGTTCGACATGTTCAAGATGAGCGTATTGCGGGTAGACCAGGAGGCCCGAAGGCACCGCGAACGATGCGCTCTTGGCCTCGCTGGGCAGCCGTCCGAAACCGAGCGGGCGGCCGATGCGCACCGGGCGGGCCAGGATCTGGCTGGCAAGTTCGGGAATGCCGGTGAGCTGCGAGGCGCCGCCGCTCAGGACAACCCGCGCCCGCGGCTCTGCCGCAAACGGGGAAGCCGCGAGCCGGTCCCTGACCATCTCAAAAATCTCCTCGGCGCGCTGCCGGACGATGTTCGCGATCGTGGCGCGGGACACGATCTGCGGAACATCGCGATCGTTGTCGCCGGCCGAAGGCACGGACATCAATTCGCGCGCGTCCGACCCGCCGGTCAGCACGGTGCCATATAACGTCTTGATTCGCTCGGCATCCGCAATGCACGCGCCGAGCCCGCGGGCAAGATCCATAGTGATGTGCTGGCCGCCGACCGCAAATCCGGATGCGTGCACGAAGCGGCCGCCGGAATAGATCGCCATCGTTGTGGTGCCCGCGCCCATCTCGATCACGGCGGCGCCGATGTCGGCTTCGTCGTCGGTCAACACCGAAAGCCCGGCCACATACGGGCTGGACGCCATGGCTTCGACATTGAGGTGGCAGCGTTCCACCACCAGCATCAGATTTTTCGCAACCGTCGCATCCGAGGTGACGACATTCATGTCGACGCCGAACTGCCGCGCCACCATGCCCTTGGGATCGCGGATGCCCTTGACGCCGTCCAGCGCGTAGCCGACCGGCAGCGCGTGCAGCACGGTGCGGCCCTCGCCGGTGGCGTGGCGCATCCCGGTCGAGGTGACGCGGGTGACATCGGCCGGGGTGACGGCGCCGCCCCTGATATCGGCGGCGGCTTCGATCAACTGGCCCTGCAACCGTCCGCCGGACACCGACAGCAATACGGATTCGACGCGGACTTTTGCCATGCGCTCGGCCAGCGCCACCGCGTGACGCACCGCCTGCTCGCATTCGGCGAGGTCGACCACGGCACCGGCCTTGACGCCGCGCGACTGGATCTGGCTGTAGCCGATCAGCTCGACGGCATGGCTGCGGCCGCGCAACGCGTCGTTGGGCGGGCACGGTTTCAGCCGCGCGATCATGCAGGCGACCTTGCTGGTGCCGATATCGAGTGACGCCACCAGCGCGGTGCGCTTCTGCGGCATCGGGCGCGTCTTCGGCGTCTGTTTGCGTTCAAGGCCGCTCATGCGCTGCCGGCTTTCTTCTTCGGCTTGTCCTTGAACAGGTCTTCGCGGGCCTTGGCGGCGTCTTCCGACAGCCGCACGGTCAGCCGGTCCGGCAGCCGCATGTCGATCGCGGTGATGTCGCGCGAGAACAGCCGGTCTTCCTTGTCCATTTTGCTCAGCGCCGCCAGCGCGTTGCCGACGTCGTTTTCCGGCAGCCGCACGTCGAGGCCGTCCTTGAGCCGCAGGTTCCAGCGCCGCTCGCCGACGAACACCGCCGCCTTCATGACCGAACGCACCTGCGGATAGCGGTCGAGCAGCGCGAGAAAATCCTTGGCGCGGGCCTCAGCCCCCTTGCCCACCACCAGCGGCAGGCCTTTGAAGCGGCGCGACATATAAGGTTCGAGCACGGCGCCGTCGTCGGCGATCACCGCGAGGCGGCCGTCCTGCTGCCACAGCGCGAATGCCGAACGCTCGGTGATGTCGATCTGGAGCTGGCCGGGATAGAATTTCTGCACGGTGGCTTCGCCGATCCACGGATTGGCCTTCAGCTTGTCGCGCACGATCGCCGCATCGAGGAACAGCAGCGAGGAGCGGCCGTTGACGCCGCCGATCGCCAGCACTTCGTCCTGGGTCAGTTGCTTGCGGCCATTGATGGCGACCGCCGTGATCCGGAAGCCTGCGGAATTTGCCAGCGCGTTGCGGGTGTCGCTGAGCGCGGTGGTCAATTCCTGGACATGGCCGCCCTTGACGATGCCGAGGCCGGCGCTGCCGAGCAGCATCGCCACGGTCGCGGTCACGCCGATCCGGCGCGGAATGGTGCGCTCGAGCCGCGCGATCAGGCGATGGGGGTTGGCCTCGCGTGCCAGCAGCCGTTTGGCCCGGGCGCGTTTTGCCTCGGCCAGCCGCTCGCGCAACGGCGCCAACCGCTCGCGCAGCGGCGCCAGCCGCTCGCGCAACAGGATCAGCACGCCTTTGGCGGCAGCCTTGATCAGGTCAGCTTGGGGCCCCAGCGATCGCAGCGACCGGGCGAGGCGTCCTGCACCATCCATTGCGCAAAACTCGTCAAATGTTATGCCCGCAAATACTTGCGAGCTCTGGCACAAATGACGTCCTGATCATGCCGGGCTGGGTATTGACCTCAACGCAGATGAGGGTCCCTCGATGCGGTCGTCGAAGCGGAAATCCGCAACAGCTCACGCCCCGGCAGCCAGGCGCCACATGCGCCGCCAGCGTTAACCTTCGGACTTCCTGGTAAACAAAGGGTAAAATAGCCGCGGACAGGGCGTGATTTGATGCGGGGTGTGAAGGGTTTGCGGCGGGGTTGTTACAATTTGATCGTTGGGATGATCCGGATCGTTCCTCGGCTGATCCTGCGCCGTTCCCCAATCCAGTGAGATCGAAACAGCGGCTTACGCAGCCCGAACCGCCTTGATCCGCCTCGCATCTTCGGGTTTGAGGTTCCGCCGCGCCATTTTCAGGTCGTAGTGACCCTGAAGATTCACCCAGAATTCCGGGCTGTTGCCGAAGTAGAGGCCGAGCCGAAGCGCAGTGTCCGCCGTAATGCGCCGCCGATTGTTGACGATCTCGGCGATGCGGTTCGGCGAAATTCCGATCGCCTTCGCGAGTCCGCTTTGCGACAGACCATACGCCGCCAAAAATTCTTCTTTCAGCATCTCGCCCGGCGTGACCGGCGCAAACTCATTCCCCGCCATTGTCGTCTCCGCTCAATGATAATCCACGATCCGAACCTCATGCGGCTCGCCGTCGCTTTCGTCAGGCGGCCCGCGGCCTGACCTCACGCGCGATCCGCAGGCGAAGCTTGCGATCGGCCGCCTCCAGATCATGGCGCGCCTGAAGGCTGATCCAAAAATCCGGCGTGGTGCCGAAATAACGCGCGAGGCGGAACGCCGTGTCGGCGCTGATACCGCGGCGGCCGAGCGCGATGTCGTTGAGCCGCGACCGCGGCACCTTGATGGCCTGCGCTAGCGCAGTGACGCTGATCTTCATCGGCTGCAGGAAATCGTCGCGCAGGATTTCGCCGGGATGAACGAGCGGCAATCGCTTGCCCGTGGCGACCTCGGAGAAGTCGACCCGGCCCGCATCCAAATCGTCGCGCTTGATGCTCATCGGCTCATCCTCTCTGCCTTCTGGACCGGCGGAGGTGATCGCCAATGTCATCCACGCGGCGTATCGGCCCGGTCAGTTCTCGCCTTTAGCCTCGGGGGCACAATTCACTCCATGGCCAATGAAGACTCGGCAAGCGCTTCGAGAGCAATCATAATAATTCGATCCTCAAATAATTGAAGTTTTCGCTTCCCGGCTGTTTTCCCTCCCGGCCAACTCTTTAGACGCTCTTTGATATCTTCAAGGTTGGGCTCGACGCCGTGTCGTGCGATTAGCCAATCCACAGTGGCAAGCAACTCCATGCCAAGGGGGGATTCGAAGCCGTCGATCAGCTTGGATGTTGCTTCAAGCGCAGGTCGGTATGCTTTAGCATCGGGCGAAGTGAGGTAAGCTGCGACTTTGTCCCGCTTGGAATTGTCGAAGCGAATAACTTCAAACGGACCAGCATCTGCGAGACGCTTATCACAATGCAAATAGCTGCCATCAAGACCGGACAGCATGTGTTTTAGCTTATCCGAATAAGGACCGTATTTGTTTGCCCCGAAATCGAAGTTCATGGGTGTCAGGCTCATTCGTTCAACAAATCGCTCCAGAAAATAGCCAAGCTTCTGTACTTCCAGCAGCGTACATTCGATGCCAAGTATCGAATAGAGACGAACCAACTCTGCAATTAGGGCTCGCGGTGGTGTCAACTTCTCGACTCCAGTGCGCTTCGCAACGTTCTGATATTTTGCAGTCGGCTCATAAACTATTACTTGCACGTTATCGAGTGACCCGAGCGCCTCTTCTATTAGAGGACGTACCTCTCGCCAGTTCAGGCCGCCATTACCTGACCCTAATGGCGGCAGGGCGATAGATCGAATGTTCCTCTCAGATATGACACGTTTTAAATCCTCTAGTCCTTCAACAATCCATTCGATTTTTGATGGCGCCCGCCAATGATCTTTTGTCGGAAAATTAATGATCCATTTTGGTCCAAGAAGATCATTTCTTTCGGTGACAAACATCGATCCAACACGCAAAGTTTTGGCTTTGCATGCATTCTCATATTCCTTGAAATTCTCGGGGAAGCGCTCCTTGAACATTAACGCTACGCCCTTGCCCATCACACCTACCGTATTGACGGTGTTCACCAACGCTTCGGCATCAGCCTCTAACAGATTGCCTTCGGTGTACATGATCATTAGAGATACCAATTGGGTTTTGAGATTATTTTCACAGTAGTTCTATGGCCGTCGGCCTCAGCCTGAACGGCCGCCCTCGCCGAATCATTGTAGCAAACAATTCCTAGCAATGCATCCAATGGAACATGCTTATGAACCAGAGCCTCCGCCTGGTATTTTTCAACCTTGTCGGTTTCATCTTTTCTAAAATCGCGGCGTTGCAGGACCGGCCATATGATCCATTTAAGGTCTGCCAAACCGTCTGAAAACTGCGCTGTTTTTAGGTAGGCATGCCGGTCCGTGAAGACAAATGGAACTCCCTTTTTCTTGAGATAATGAAGAGAGGAGATCAAGATCACAATGTCCGCCATCGCTTGTTGAGGCACCCCCCAACCAGTCTTAATATTGTAAAGCATCGGCGAGTAGGGAGTAAAATAGAACGGGACGTAGTCACTCAGGGTCCCATGAGGTTTGATTGGAACCGCACGTTGTTTCCGTCGATCTATCAATTCAAGATTGCCGATATCCACGTAACCTTTCTTTCCTTCCATTGTGGTACGGCAGTGGCAGCCGTCCGCAAGAATCTTGCCCAGATTATCTTTGTGGACAATTCGGAAGATGAACGCTTTCTCGGGATTCAGGTCTTGCGACATATCCGGCCCCTAGCCGCTTCGTTACCTTAGGAAGGATGTCGAGGGAAGGCTACGGTCACGGCAGACCCTTTGATCGATGCCGATTATATACCGTTGACGAGCCCAAATTTCAAACTGAGACACTGGCTACTTCCCCGCCCGCCTCTCCGCCAGCGCGATCTGGTCGTTCAGGAAATCCGCGAACTCGATTCCCTGCGCCTTCAGCGCCTTCGGGTACAGCGAGGCCTTGGTCAGGCCCGGCAAAGTATTGGTTTCGAGAAAGACCGGCCCCTTTTCCGAAATAATGAAGTCGCTCCGCGAATAGCCGCTGCACGACATCGCGCGGTGCGCCTTCAGCGCCTGATCCATGATCCCGGCGCTGATCTCCGGTGCAAAACGCCCCGGGCAGATTTCCTGGGTCGATTTGGCGAGATATTTGGCGCGATAGTCGAAGCCGAAGCCGCCCTCGGCCGGGATGATTTCCACCGTCGGCAGCGCGATCAGCGAGCCGTCCTTAAGTTCCAGCACGCCGCAGGTGGCTTCCGAGCCTGCGACGAACGGTTCAAGCAGGTATTCTTCCGTTCTGGCCGCGCGGCGCACGGCGACGATGTCCTGGGTCGAGTTGACGAAGATCAGGCCGTAGCTCGATCCGTCCCGCGCCGGTTTTGCGATCAGCCTGCCGTGCTCGGCCAGCGCCCGTTCGGCATCTTCCAGCGCCACGCCGGCCGGAGCCTTCACCCCCGCAATCGCGGCAAAGCGCTTGGCGGCGACCTTGTCGAAGGCGAGATGCGACGAGGCGGAGCCGGAACCGGTGAAGGCAATCCCGCGCATCTCGCACATCGCCTGCAGTTCGCCATTCTCCGCCGCACCACCGTGCAGGCCGAGCACCAGCAGGCGATCCTCCGTCTTCGCCTTGTCGAGCGCCGCTTCGATCCCGCCGACGCCAGGATTTTCGGGCTCGAACGGCTCTTCGAACGGGCGGGAATGACCGAGCAGCGCGTCGCCACGCACCTGGTGCACCGTGTCGCCGACATTCCAGAACCACAGATCGGCTTCGGGCAGCGCCGAATGCAGCGCCTGGGCGCTCGCCACCGACACCAGGCGCTCCTTGCTCAAGCCGCCGAAAAGAATGGTGATCCGCATCATGCCGTCCCGTTGATCTGTCGTCATTCCGGGGCACGCGTCTTCGCGTGAACCCGGAATCCAGACACGCAGCGCTCTGGTTCTGGATTCCGGGTTCGCGCTTCGCGCGCCCCGGAATGACGATTACGCCGAAATTCCGATTCGCTTGATCTCCCACTGTAGCTCAATCCCGGAATTCTCTCTCACCCGCGCGCGCACGGTCTCCCCCAGCGTCTCGATATCGTGCCCGGTGGCATCGCCGGTGTTGATCAGGAAATTGCAGTGCATCTCCGACACCTGCGCGCCGCCGACACGAAGGCCGCGGCAGCCGGCGGCGTCGATCAGTTTCCATGCGCTGTGGCCGGGCGGATTCTTGAAAGTCGAGCCGCCGGTTTTTTCGCGGATCGGCTGTGCGGTTTCGCGATGGTTTTGCACCTCATCCATTCGCGCGCGGATTTTTTCCGGCGCTTCGATACGTCCACGAAAACGCGCCGAGGTGAAAATCACCGACGGAAGAATCCTGCTGTTGCGGTATTCGAACTTCATGCCGGCGTTATCGAATACATGTTTGGCGCCGTCGCGGCCGACCGCGGTGGCCTCGATCAACACATCCCTGGTTTCGCCGCCGTTGGCGCCGGCGTTCATGCGCAGCGCGCCGCCGATGGTGCCGGGAATGCCGAAATAAAACTCCAGCCCGCCGATATTGGCGGCGGCAGCGGTTTCCGCCACGCGCTTGTCCAGCGCCGCGGTGCCGGCGCGAACAAACTCGCCGTCGGCGCTGGTTTCGCCGAAGCCGCGCGGGCTAAGACGAATGACAACGCCGGGCATGCCTCCGTCGCGCACGATCAGGTTGGAGCCGACGCCGACGACATAGATCGGAACTTCGCCCGGCAGATGCCTGAGAAAATACGCGAGGTCATCTTCATCTGCGGGCGTGAACAACACCTGCGCTCGCCCGCCGACGCGAAACCAGGTCAGCGGGCCAAGCTGCTCATTGGCCAGCAGCCGCCCGCGCAAGCCCGGCATCGCGGCTTTGAGAGCGGGCGTGAGGTCGGGGAAGGTCAATAGAGCCAGCTCTGATATTCGGCGTTGCCGCGCACGCGCTCGCTGAACAGCCAGACCATGCGGTCGTTGAACCATGATTTTGTGACGAGCACATTGACCGTGCTGATTATCGTCAGCACCGCATCCGATTGAACTAGCCCCCATATCAATGCCGCGAGATTTACAGCCGACAGACCGATCAGGGCATGAAAAACGTGGGGATGATGGTCGGGCAGATTGGGCTTGCCTTCGGCGAGCCAGACGCGCTCTCCCAGCACCGCCTTAGAAGCCCAGTTTTTGGTCGAGCGCGGCGGCGGAAAGAGCCATGGGTTGACGTAGATAAAGCCGACCATCACCGCGACCGGCAGCAACGCGCCCCATCCGATCCAGTGATAACTCCAGATCGCCGCGACCAGCAACGGAAACGCCGCATAGCGCGTCCATACGCTCCAGGGATTGGCGTGCCGCCGCCATGTCCGCTCGCTCAGGATCATCATCGTGACACCGCTCACCCCAGCGCCTTCAGTTCGGCCGGCAGCGCGTAGGCCCATTGCGTGATGTTGCCGGCGCCGAGGCAGACCACATAGTCGCCGCGGCCGGCGACGCCGCGCACCACGCTGGCGAGATCGGCGGAATTTTGTAAGGGGATTACTTCGCGGTGGCCGTGGGCGCGCAGGCCAAGGACAAAATGATCGCGGTCGATGCCCGGGATCGGCGCCTCGCCGGCCGGATAGACCTCGGCGACGATCACCGTGTCGGCGTCGTTGAAGCAGGTACAAAACTCCTCGAACAGCGACTGCAGCCGGGTAAAACGATGCGGCTGCACCACGGCTACCACCTTGCCGTTGATGGATTCGCGCGCGGCGCGCAGCACCGCCGATATCTCGACCGGGTGATGGCCGTAATCGTCGATGATGGTGACGCCGTTCCATTCACCGGTCCTGGTGAAGCGCCGGCGCACGCCGCCGAAACCGGCGAGCGCCTTGCGGATCATATCGTCCGACAGGCCGAGTTCATGCGCCACCGCGATCGCCGCGGTAGCGTTGAGCGCGTTGTGCCGGCCCGGCATCGGCAGCACGAGATCGGCGATCTCATGCCGTGTGCCGGCCTTGCGGTTGCGGAACGCCACCTTGAAGGTGGAGCCGGCGTTTACGGCTGCGAGATCCAGCAGCCGCGCATCGGCCTGCGGATTTTCGCCGTAGGTGATGATGCGGCGGTCCTCGATCTTGCCGACGATGGTCTGCACCACCGGATGATCGATGCACATCACCGCAAACCCGTAGAACGGCACGTTCTCGACAAAGCTGCGGAACGCGTCCTGCACCGCCTCAAACGTCCCGAAGTGATCGAGATGCTCGGGATCGACATTGGTGACGATGGCGACGTCGGCCGGCAGTTTCAGGAAGGTGCCGTCGCTTTCGTCGGCTTCCACCACCATCCACTCGCCGGCCCCGAGCCGCGCGTTGGTGCCATAGGCGTTGATGATGCCGCCGTTGATCACGGTGGGATCGAGGTCGCCGGCATCGAGCAACGCCGCCACCATCGAGGTCGTGGTGGTCTTGCCGTGGGTGCCGGCAATCGCAACGCAGCTTTTCAGCCGCATCAGTTCGGCCAGCATTTCGGCGCGGCGGACCACGGGGATGCGCTGCGCGCGGGCGGCCATCAGTTCGGGGTTGTCGCGCCTGATCGCGGTCGACACGACAAGCACGTCGGCGCCGGCGACATTCTCGGCCCTGTGGCCGATGCTGATGCTGATGCCCTTGTCGCGCAGGCGGTTGACGTTGGCGCTTTCGGAGGCGTCGGAGCCCTGCACCGTATAGCCGAGATTGCACAGCACCTCGGCGATGCCGCTCATGCCGATGCCGCCGATCCCGACGAAGTGGATGGGTCCGATCTCGCGCGGCAGTCTCATGAAGCTGTTCCCGTCATTGCGCGTACTGGATGCCTTGGTTCGGCACGGCATGACAAGGGCAAAAATCGAGGTTTTTCCGTCATTCCGGGGCGCTCGCCTCTTGGCGAGCGAACCCGGAATCCAGCGCCGAACGCCGACCTCTGGATTCCGGGTTCGCGCCGAAGAGGCGCGCCCCGGAATGACGATCTTAGATTCCCGCTACTTTCGCCACCAGATCGGCCAGCCGCTCGGCGGCGTCCAGCTTGCCGACGGTGCGCGCGCCCGCGGCCATCGCGGTCAGCCGCGCGGGCTCGGCGGCCAATGCGGAGATTTCCGCGGCCAGCCGGTCCGGCGTGAAATCCGCCTGCGCGATGCGAATGGTGCCCCCGGCCTTTACCAGCACGCCGGCATTGGCGAACTGGTCCTGATCGATCGAGCCCGGCAGCGGTACCAGGATCGAGGGCCGGCCGACCGCGCCAAGTTCGGCCACCGTGCCTGCGCCGGAGCGCGAGATCACCAGGTGGCTGGAGGCCAGCCGCGCCGGCAGATCGGAAAAGAACGGCGCCAGTTCGGCATCGATCCTGAGCCGGTCATAGACCGCGCGCACGCGCGCCATGTCTTCCTCGCGCACCTGCTGCACCAGCACCAGCCTGTTCCACAGCGCCGGCTCCAGCCGTTCGATCGCACCCGGCACGATGTCCGACATCACCCGCGCGCCCTGGCTGCCACCGACCACCAGCAGGCGCAATGGACCGCTCGTATCCGGCGATACGAATTTCACCGCGGCTGCGGCAAGGATCGCCGGGCGCATCGGCGTGCCCGTGGTCGTCGTCTTCGCCGCCAGCGCCGGATCCTGATCGAGCACGCCCGGCAGCGAGGTCGCAATCGCGCTGACGCGGCCGGACAAAAAGCGATTGGCGCGGCCGAGCACCGCGTTGGAATCGTGGATGATGCCGGGTATGCCGAACAGCCGCGCGGCGAGCAGCGGCGGCAGCGTCGGATAGCCGCCGAAGCCGACCACGGCCTTGGGCTTTAGCCGGCGCATCAGGTTGAGCGCCACCGCGGTGCCGGCGGCGAGCATCGCGCCGGTGCGCGCCAGCGACCACGGCGAGCGCCCGCGCACGGTTTCGCTCGGCACCACGTCGATCATGTCCCTGGTGAACAATCCGCTGTAACGCAGCGCGCGCGAATCCGTCACCAGCCGCACCCGCATGCCGCGCTTCATCAGCTCGACGCCAAGCGCCTCGGCGGGAAACAGATGGCCGCCGGTGCCGCCGGCGGCGAGCAGAATCAGGGGGGAAGTGGTCATCGCCTCAATCTAACGGTCATTCCGGGGCGCGCCAACGGGTCCGCGCGAAGCGCGGGCGCGACGGCGCGAACCCGGAATCCAGAAACACGATATGCTTCTCTGGATTCCGGGTTCGCGCGGAAGACGCGCGCCCCGGAATGACGGGGAAAGTCAGGCGTAGCCGCGCGCCGTGTGGGCGTCGTTGGCGTCGCCGATCGATTCCATCTCGGTGCGCGGCCTGACCCTCGTCAACGCCAGCATCATGCCGACGCCGTAGGCCAGCGAGATCATCGAGGAGCCGCCATAGGAGATGAACGGCAGCGTCATGCCCTTGGCCGGAATCAGATGCAGATTGACCGACATGTTGATGGCGGCCTGCACGCCGAACAGGATGGCGAGGCCGGAGGCTGCAAAGCGCGCGAACAGATCCTCGGTGGCATAGGCGCGCGACAGCGTGCGGATCACGATGAAGGCGTATAGCGCCAGCAGCGCCAGGCACAAAATGATTCCGAATTCCTCCGCGCCCACCGCGAACACGAAATCGGTGTGGCTGTCGGGAAGGCTGCGCTTGGCGATGCCCTCGCCCGGCCCGAGCCCGAACCAGCCGCCATTGTAAAAGGCTTCCATCGCGGTATCGACCTGAAAAGTATCCCCGGACGCCGGGTCCATGAAGCGCTTGATGCGGCGGGCGACGTGCGGCACCAAAAGATAGGCGCCGAACAGGCCCGCTGCAGCGGTGCCCGCCAGCCCCAACACCCAGACGATCCGCATCCCTGCGATAAAGAACAGCGCGCCCCACACCATCAGGATCAGCATGGTCTGGCCGAAATCCGGCTCCATCACCAGGAGCGACACCAGCATCATCAGCAGCGCCAGCGCCATCGAGGTCGCCGGCATTTCCGGCCGCCGCGCCGATTCCGCAAACAGCCACGCCGCCAGTATCACGAACGCCGGCTTGGCGGATTCGGAGGCCTGGATGTTGAGACCGAGCAGCGTGATCCAGCGCCGCGAGCCCTTGACCTCGGGTCCGAACAGCAGCGTCGCCACGATCAGGACGATGCTGATCGCGAATACGATCAGCGCGGCGCGGCGGATCTGCCGCGGCGACAGGAACGACACGCCGATCAGTACGATGAAGGACGGCAGCAGAAACAGCATGTGGCGGTTGAAGAAATGAAACGGATCGAGGCCGATCCGCGTCGCCACCGGCGGGCTCGCCGCCAGCGACAGGATGACGCCGCCCAGGATCAGCGCCGTGATCGCCGCCAGCAGCGGCCGATCCACGGTCCACCACCATTCGCTGAAGGGCGTGCGTTGTTCGCGGGAGATCATGGGCGGCCCCAAAGGCAGAGGTTTGCCCATTGGTGCGCCACCGTGGTTACCGGAGGGTTAATTTCTTAACCTCTCCCCGCTCTTTCGCGGGGAGAGGTCGAAGCCGAAGGCTTCGGGTGAGGGGCCAGGCAATGAGTCAAATACGCTGGAAGGACTCTCGGGTCGCACAGACGAGCATCGACCAGGCGCGACCCGAGAGGTTGTGAGTTTGGAGGCGCAGTGCCTGGCCCCTCACCCGTCTCGCATCTGACGATGCGAGCCGACCTCTCCCCGCAAAAGGGCGGGGAGAGGTTTAAGGAGGCTTCACACCCGGCAGCGCCATCACCAGATCGCGAAAACGGTTGCCGCGGATTTCGAAATTGCGGTACTGGTCGAACGACGCGCAGGCCGGCGACAGCAGCACGGCCGGCTCGGGCACCGCGGATGCTTCGGCATCGCGCGCCGCGTTTGGAATCGCAACCTCCAGCGTCTCGCTGATCTCATAGGGTACCTTGCCCTCGAGCGTCGCGGCAAATTCCTTTGCCGCATCGCCGATCAGGTAGGCTTTCCGGATGCGCGGGAAATATTCGGCGAGGCCGGTGATGCCACCGGTTTTCGGTTTGCCCCCGGCGATCCAGAAAATATCGGGGAAAGACGACAGCGCATGCGCCGCCGCATCCGCATTGGTGCCCTTGGAATCGTTGACGAACAACACCCGGCCGCGCCGGCCGACCTGCTCCATGCGATGCGCCAGCCCCGGAAAACTGCGCAGGCCTTTTTGCAGAACGTCTTTCGCCACGCCAAGCGCCAGCGCGCAGGCCGATGCGCAGGCGGCGTTCTGCGCGTTGTGCAGCCCGCGCAGCGAACCGATGCCGCCGATATCGGCGATCTCTTCGCGGGCGCCGCCGGCCGCGCGCACAATCATCCCGCGCTCGACGGTGACGCCGTCGGCCAGCGGACGTTTCACCGAAACCCGAATGACGTGCTTGCCGGACTGCTCGATCCGATCGGCGATCGCGCGGCACCACCCGTCGTCGACGCCGACGATCGCGGCGCCCTGCGGCTGCACGCCTTTTACCAGCCGCTCCTTGACAGCCGCATAGCGTTCGATGGTGCCGTGGCGGTCGATGTGGTCCTCGCTGATATTGAGCAGGATGCCGACGGCCGGATCGAGCGATGGCGCAAGATCGATCTGGTAGGACGACATTTCGATGACATGGACGCGGCCGGCGCGCGGCGGCTCAAGCGACAGGATCGCGGTGCCGATATTGCCGCCCATCTGCGTGTCGTAACCGGCCACCTGCATCAGATGCGCCACCAGCGCCGTGGTGGTCGACTTGCCGTTGGTGCCGGTGATGGCGACGAACGGCGCATCCGGCGCGTGACGGCGGCGCTCCCGGCAGAACAGCTCGATGTCGCCGATCACTTCGACGCCCGCTTCGCGCGCGGCCAGCACCGACCAGTGCGGCGCCGGATGGGTCAGCGGCGCGCCGGGCGTCAGCACCAGCGCGGCAAAATTCGTCCACGAGACCTTGCGCAAATCCGCGGTGATGAATCCGGCCTGCACCGCCTTTACGAGATTGTCTGCACTATCGTCGCCGGCGATGACTTCCGCGCCGCCGGCTTTCAGCGCATGACAGCTCGCCAACCCCGAGCCGCCGAGGCCGAACACCGCAACGGTCTTGCCGGCGAAACTGGTGACGGGGATCATAAACAAATCCCGTCATTCCGGGGCGTTGCCAACGGGCTAGCCCGTTGGCGACGAACCCGGAATCTCGAGATTCCGGGTTCGTGCTTCGCACGCCCCGGAATGACATCTCGAGATTCCGGGTTCGCGCGAAGACGCGCGCCCCGGAATGACGAATATGCCGTCGCAAGCGCCGGCATATTCGTCACCGCAGCTTCAGCGTGGAGAGGCCGGCCAGCGCCAGCATCACCGAGATGATCCAGAACCGGATCACGATCTGCGGCTCGGTCCAGCCCTTCTGCTCGAAATGGTGATGCAGCGGCGCCATCCGGAACACGCGCTTGCCGGTGAGCTTGAACGAGACCACCTGCACGATCACCGACACCGCTTCCAGCACGAACAGTCCGCCGATCACGGCCAGCACGATCTCATGCTTGGTCGCGACCGCGACCGCGCCCAGCATGCCGCCCAGCGCCAGCGACCCGGTGTCGCCCATGAAGATCGAGGCCGGCGGCGCATTGAACCACAGGAAGCCGAGCCCTGCGCCCAGCACCGCGCCGCACAGCACCGCGAGTTCGCCGGTGCCGGCGATGTAGTTGATCTGCAGATAATCGGCGAACACCGCGTTGCCGGCGAGATAGGCGATCATGCCGAAACTCGCGGCTGCGATCATCACAGGCACGATGGCCAGGCCATCGAGCCCGTCGGTGAGATTGACGGCATTGCCGGCGCCGACCACGATGAACGCGCCGAAGATGACGAAGAACCAGCCGAAATTGATGACCACGTCCTTGAAGAAGGGAATCACCAGCGCGCTGGACAGCTGGTCGCGGCCGAGCCGGACCAGCGCATAGCATGCGGCCAGCGCGATCAGCGCTTCGATCACAAGCCGCATGCGGCCGGCGAAACCGCTGTGGCTCTGCTGCGTGACTTTCAGGTAATCGTCGTAGAAGCCGACAAAGCCGAAGCCGAGCGTCACCGCCAGCACGATCCATACATAGGGGTTGAGCGGATTGGCCCACAGCAGCGTCGAGACCACCAGTCCCGACAGGATCATCAGCCCGCCCATGGTGGGCGTGCCCTTCTTGGCGAGATGCGATGCCGGACCGTCAGTGCGGATCGGCTGGCCCCTGCCCTGGCGCAGGCGGAGATTGTCGATGATCCAGGGGCCGAACAGAAAAACCACCAGCGCCCCGGTCACCATCGCGCCGCCGGTGCGGAAGGTGATGTAGCGAAACACATTCAGGACCGTGCGGAACGGAACCAGAAACGGCACGGTATTGGAAAGGTCGATCAGCCAGTAAAACATCTATTCCGCCTTATACCGCGGCTTCATCGAGCGCGGCCTTGCCGGGAAAGCGCTTTTCGAGCGCAGCGACAATCGTCTTCATTTTCGAGCCGAGCGATCCCTTGACCATGATCACATCGCCGGCACGGATCGCCGCCAGCACCTGCGATTCGAGCGTCTCCGAGCTCTCGGCATAGCCGCCCCGCTTGCCCGAGGAAAGGGCATCCCACAGATTACGCATCAGCGCGCCGCAACAATATACCAGATCGATATGATTGGCCCTGACCGCGTCGACCAGGCCGCGATGCAGTTGCGCGGCCGTGGGCCCAAGTTCGAGCATGTCGCCGAGCACCGCGATGCGCCGGCCATGCGGACCGACTGGCGTTGCGCCGAGCACGTTCAGCGCCGCGGCCATCGACGCCGGATTGGCGTTGTAGCTCTCATCGATCAGCGTCGCCTCGCCGTGACCTACCTCCAGCGCATGGCGGACGCCGCGGCCCGCCGCCGGCTGCGCCTGCGACAGCGCAAGGCCGGCGAGCGCGAGATCGGCGCCGGCCAGCGACGCCGCCGCCAGCACGCTGAGCGAATTCATCGCCATATGCTTACCCGGCATGCCGAGCTTGTAGGTGACGTCGTGGCCGAGAATATCCGCATGCACCGCCGAGCAGGCCGCATGCAGCGACACGTCGATCAGCCGCGCGTCGGATTTCCTGTCGGCGCCGAACGAGACGATGCGCGAGATGCCGAGCTTTTTGGCGCGCCGCTGCAACCGCGCGAATTGCGGATTGTCGCGGTTGAGCACAACGGCGCCGCCGGGCTCCAGGCCTTCGAAGATTTCCGCCTTGGCGTCGGCGATCGCCTCGATGCCGGAAAAGAATTCCAGATGTACCGGCTCGACCGTGGTGACGACGGCGACATGCGGGCGGACCATCTTGACCAGCGGCTCGATCTCGCCGGCGTGATTCATGCCGATCTCGAAGATCGCAAAACGCACGGTCGCCGGACACCGCGCCAGCGACAGCGGCACGCCCCAGTGATTGTTGAAGGACGCGGCGGAGGCGTGGGTTTCGCCCTGCGCGCCGAGCACGCGCCGCAGCGCTTCCTTGGTCGAGGTCTTGCCGACCGAGCCGGTGACCGCAATGATCTGCGCGCCAAGCCGCGCCCGCGATGCATGCGCCAGCCTGACAAGACCGGCCAGCACGTCGTCCACGATCAGCAGCGGCGCATCGGCTGGAAATTTTTCGCGTTGCGCGGCTTCAACCACCGCCAGCGCCGCGCCGGCCTTCAGCGCCGCCGCGACAAAATCGTGGCCGTCATGCACGTCGCCCTTGATGGCGAAATAGGCTTCGCCCGGCAAAATGGTGCGGCTGTCGATGGAAAGGCCTGCGATCGCATTCGGCAACGCGCCGTTCGCGGTGGCGCGCATCGCCTCCGCCAGTTCGGACGATGTCCACAGCGGCGCGCTCATGCCACCCTCGACGCCAGCGCCGCCGCCGCGGCCTCGTGATCGCTGAACGGCAGCACACGGTCGCCGACGGTCTGCCCGGTTTCGTGGCCCTTGCCGGCGATCAGCAGCGCATCGCCCGGCTGCAGGCCCGATATCGCCACCCTGATCGCCTCGGCGCGGTCGCCGATTTCCCTGGCGCCTTTCGCGGTCGCCAAAATCGCGGCGCGGATATCAGCCGGATTTTCGCTGCGCGGATTGTCGTCGGTGACGATGACGCTGTCGGCATTCGCAGCGGCGATCTCGCCCATCAGCGGACGTTTGCCGGCGTCGCGGTCGCCGCCGGCGCCGAACACCACGACCAGCCGGCGTCTGGCATAAGGCCGCAACGCCTGCAGCGCCTTCGCCAGCGCATCCGGCTTGTGCGCGTAATCGACAAAGATCGGCGCGCCGTTGCGTTCGCCGACCCGCTCCAGCCGGCCCCTGGCGCCTTTCAGATATTCAAGCGCGACGAACACTTGATCCGGGTCGCTGCCGGTGCCGATGGCAAGACCCGCGGCAATCAGCGCATTCTCGATCTGGAATTCGCCGACCAGCGGTAGTCGCAATTCGTGCGTCGTCCCGGCATGTTCGAGAACGAGTTTCTGCGCGAAGCCATCGATCGCGGCATCGGCCAGACGAATACCGTCGCCTTTGCGTCCGACCGTCATCACGCGCAACTTGCGTGCCTGCGCGGCGTCGATCGCGGCCTGTGACGAGTCATGATCGGCCGATATCACCGCAACCCCCTCGGTTACGACCAGATCGCGAAACAGCCGCAGCTTTGCGTCGAGGTAATGCGCGACATCCGGATGGTAATCCATGTGATCGCGCGAAAGATTGGTGAAAGCGCCGGCGCTGACACGGATGCCGTCGAGCCGATGCTGGTCGAGGCCGTGCGACGAAGCCTCCAGCGCCAGATGCGTAACACCCTCGCCTGCGATTTCGTCGAGCTGGCGATGCAGCGCAATCGGATCGGGCGTGGTCAGCGATCCGTAGATCGTCCGCTTGGGCGACACCAGCCCGATGGTGCCGATGCTGGCCGAGGCATGGCCGAGCCTTTGCCAGATTTGCCGCGCGAAGGCGGCAACCGAAGTCTTGCCGCTGGTGCCGGTCACGGCGGCGATAACCGCGGGCTGCCGGGAAAAGAATTTCGCCGCGGCAAGCGCCAGCGCGCGGCGCGGATTGCGCGGCGCCACGAACGGCACGCGGCAATCGCCCTCCGGCGGATGCTCGGCGGCAACCGCAACCGCGCCGGATGCAATGGCCTGATCGATGAACCGCGCGCCATCGGTTTTCGCGCCGGCCAGCGCAAAGAACAAATCGCCCGGCTTGACGGCGCGGCTGTCCACGGCGAGGCCGGTGACGGAGACCTCGCCGGCCTGTGCGTCCATCACGGCGTCATCGCTGAACAGGTCGCGAAGTCTCATGGTCTTCCAAATCTTCTTACCTCTCCCCGGAGGGGAGAGGTCGAAGCCGAAGCGCAGCGAAGGCTTCGGGTGAGGGGTCTCTCCACGCACTCGGACTTGGCGGAGAGGCCCCTCACCCGCCGCGCATCTGACGATGCGCGTCGACCTCTCCCCTTCGGGGAGAGGTAAGAACCACGGCGATTCGGCTTCAAACCATTATGCTCCAGCGTCTACTGGCTAGCCTTCGATGTCGCAAGAATAAGGCGCTCGGACGGCGGCAGGTCGAACCGCGGCTCGATTCCCAATAGCGGCGCAATCCGCGCGATCACCTTGCCCCCGGTCGGCACCGCATTCCAGCCCGAGGTAATGAAGCCGTGGGTTTCCGGCAACGCCTTCGGCTCATCCAGCATGATGAGCAACTGGAACTGCGGATCGTCCGCCGGCAGGATCGCGGTAAAGGAGTTCAGCACCTGTTTCTTGGAATAGCGTCCGTTGACGACCTTTTCCGAGGTGCCGGTCTTGCCGCCGATATAATAGCCTTTCACGTCGGCCTTCTTGGCGGTGCCGATCTCGGCGTTCAGCCGCATCAGATAGCGAATCTTGTCGCTGGTTTCCTTCTTCACCACGCGCTTGCCGATCGCCAACGCTTCCTCTTCGCTGCGTTTCAGGAAGGTCGGCGGAATCAGATAGCCGCCGTTGATCATCGCATTGATGCCCATCACCGCCTGCAGCGGCGCGACCGCGATGCCATGTCCGAATGCGATGGTGATGGTGTTGAGTTCACCCCATCGCTTCGGCACCAGCGGCGAGGTGCTCTCGGGGAGTTCGGTGCGCAGCCGGTCGAGCTGGCCGACCTTCTTCAGAAACGCCCGGTGCGCCTCGACGCCTTGCGACAGCGCTACCCGCGCAGCGCCGACATTGGACGAGAACGTAAACACTTCCGACAGCGTGATGGAGCGGCCCATCGGATGGGTATCGTGAATGGCGAACTTTCCGTAGTGCAATGCCCCGCGGGCATCGAACAGCGAACTGAGGCTGGATTTGCCGGAATCCAGCGCCATCGCCAGCGTCAGCGTCTTGAAGGTCGAGCCCATCTCGTAGACGCCGGTAGTGAGGCGGTTGATGCGTTCGGGATCGTGCGCCTCCTTCGGGTTGTTCGGATCGAAATCCGGCACCGAAACCAGGGCGACGATCTCGCCGGTCTTGACGTTGGACACCAGGCCGGACGCGGCCTTGGCCTTGAATTTTTCCTTGGCCTTGAGCAGTTCGTCGCGCAGCGCGTGCTCGACCCGCAGATCGATCGACAGCTCCACCGGTTTTTGCAGCCGGTCGGTGGCAAAGCCGGCGCGATGCAGATCGGCGAGACCGTTGTTGTCCAGCCATTTCTCCATCCCGGCGATGCCCGCGTTGTCGATGTTGACCAGGCCAATCAGATGCGCGACTTCGGCGCCGGTCGGATACACGCGCTTGTTCTCGCGCAGGAAGCCAATGCCGGGAATGCCGAGGCGGTGGATGTCCTGCTGCTGTTTTGGGGTGATCTCTCGCTTCAGCCAGACAAAACCTTTCTTGCCCGACAGCCGCTCGCGCACTTCGGCCGTGTCGAGATCGGGCAGCGTGGCGGTCAAGAGCTCGATCGCCTCATCCTTGTCGATGATGCGGCGCGGTTCGCCGAACAGACTGGGCGCCTTGACGTCGGTGGCGAGCACCTCGCCGTTGCGGTCGACGATGTCAGGCCGCGCGGTGGCGATGGCGTCCTGCGAGGCGGTGCGGCGCGCGCCGTGATTGTCGCCGACCACGGCGAACATGATCAGCCGCGCCGCGATCACGCCATAGATCGCCGCGAAAGCCACCATGGCGAAGCCGACGCGGGCGCGCGCCTTGGCGGCGCGATCGACGTTGCGTCCGTACAGCAGGCTGCGGATCAGCCGCCGACGCCACGGCTCTTTGGGAGTTTCCTTGGGCTTCGGCTTGACGAGGGCGAGCGCCTGACCGGTCATCGCTGAGCCTCCGGCGCCGGCACCGAGCCCGTCACGGTTTCAGGCTCGATGGCCAGGAGCATCGCGCCGATCGGATCGGGATCGCCCTTCCTGAAGTAACTCGGCGGCCGATCGGGCAGGTTCTTCAATTGATCGAATTGGGTGGCGGTAATCGGCTTCAGCGTCAAATGCCGCTCGGCGAGTCCCTGCAGCCGTAGCGGCGCGTCGAGTTGCGCCCATTCGGCGCGCAATGCTGCGATGGCGTCGCGCTGCTCGCGCACTTCGGCATTGAGCCGCAGCACGCGCTCGGTGCGGGAGGTGGATTCCATCTTGATGCGGTAAACATAGGCCGCGGCGAACACCAGCATGGCGATGACGAGGAAATGGATGATCCGCATGATCAGCCTCCTCTCATGAGCGAGGCGAGCGACGGCCATTTCGGCAATGCGTCGGCGGCAAACGCCGGCGCATCGGACCGCTCGGCGGCGCGCAGTTTTGCCGAACGCGCGCGCGGATTGGCGCGAACCTCGTCGTCGCCTGCGGTGACCGGGCGTTTCGTTAAAATGCTGAAGCTTGGCGCGGATTGCGCCGTCTCGGGCAGATGCCGCGAGCCGCCGCCGGTCTTGCCGCGCTCACCGAAGAAATTCTTGACGATGCGGTCTTCCAGCGAGTGGAACGACACCACCACCAGCCGGCCGCCCGGTTTCAACACGCGTTCGGCCGCCGCCAGCGCCAGGTGAAGTTCATCGAGTTCTTCGTTGACGAAAATTCGCAACGCTTGAAACGTCCGCGTCGCCGGATGAATTTCGCCGGGCTTTGCCCACACCACTTTGGCGGCGATCTCGGCCAGCGCCCGCGTGGTCGTGATCGGCGTCTCTTTCCGCGCCGCCACAATGGCGCGCGCGACGGCACGGGAATGGCGCTCTTCGCCGAAGATGTAGATGATATTGGCGAGATCGGCCTCGGACACCCTGGCCACGACCTCCGCCGCGGTCGGCCCGTCATGCCCCATCCGCATGTCGAGCGGGCCGTCGAGACGGAACGAGAAGCCGCGGCCGGCCTCATCGACCTGCATCGAGGACACCCCGACATCCATCACCACGCCGTCGACGGCACTGACGCCCTGCGCGCCGCAAACCCCGGCCAGATTGGAGAACCGGTCCTCGACCAGGGTCAGCCGGCCGCCCGATCGATCGACCAGGCCGAAGCCTGCGGCGATGGCGGTGCGGTCGCGATCGATGCCGATCACGCGTGTATCGGCCGCATCGAGAATCGCCCGGCTGTAGCCGCCAGCGCCGAAGGTGGCATCGAGATAGATTCCGCCATCGCGGGGCTTAAGCATTTCCAGCGCTTCGCGGCCAAGCACCGGAATATGGCGGGGCACGTCCGGGGTCATTCGCGCGCCCAGCTTTGGGTATCGGGGTGAAAGGTAAAATTGGACACGCGCAGGCCCATTTCGTCCCAAATGTCCGAAGGTTACGCGTCGCCGGCCGGCCAACGGCGCCCTATCAGCGAATCTGGCTGGCAAACCCGGGTCTCCACATGGGATTTGATGGGCTGCCATGGGATTTTGAGCGTCAATGGGACCTCGGCCGACCCTGCGGTTCGGCGCTTCACCACTTAGTAACGTCATTTAGCCTTAAGAAAGCGTTGACGAAATCGAGTCATTCCGGGGCGCGCCTCTTCGGCGCGAACCCGGAATCCAGCAACACGGTATTCTTGTCTGGATTCCGGGTCTGCGCCCAAGAGGGCGCATCCCGGAATGACGAAAAAAGTGATGCAGCGCGCCCACACCTGGTTAAAAAAGGCTTAACGGTGTCAGCGTGATGATTGCGCCGGGATCATTGGGTCCGGATAGTAGAAGCGGGGTTGCAGTTCACCAAAAAGATAATTGCCGCCGTTCTCCTGCCCGGTTTGGGTCGTCTGATGCCGCAAGGTTCGTCCGCGTCTGTTGGTTCCGAGAAGAAGCGTCGACGCCCACTCCCGCTTCCCAGGGGCAACGCGGACATGCAGCCATTCACTCCGGATTCCTCGGTCGTCTCCGACGTCATCCCGTCCGCCAATTACGGCGACCGGGCCAGGGACCGCGCGCCCGACATGATCCTGCTGCACTATACCGGCATGCCCGACGTCGAGGGCGCCCTGGCGCGGCTGTGCACCGCCGGCACCGATGTCTCGGCGCATTACGTGGTGCTGGAAGACGGCCGCATCGTGCAATGCGTGCCGGAGGCCAAACGCGCCTGGCACGCCGGCGCTTCGTCATGGGCGGGCGAAGAGGACATCAACTCCTGTTCGATCGGCGTCGAGATCATCAATCGCGGCCATGACTGGGGCTATCCGGAATTTCCGCTGCGGCAGATCGCGGCCGTGATCGCGCTGTGCCGCGGCATCATGCTCCGGCGCAACGTTCCATCGCATCGCGTGCTGGCGCATTCCGATGTCGCGCCGGCGCGCAAGAAAGATCCCGGCGAAAAATTTCCATGGCATTCCCTCGCCAATTCCGGTGTCGGCCACTGGGTGCATCCAGCCCCGATCGTGCGCGGTGAAGCGCTCAAGCTCGGCGCCGAAGGCGACGACGTACGCGGCATGCAGGAAGCGTTGAAGCGATACGGCTACGGCATCGAGACCACCGGAAAATATGACGGACCGACCATGGAAGTGGTCACTGCCTTCCAGCGCCATTTCCGCCCCGCCCGCGTCGACGGCATCGCCGACCACTCGACGCTAACCACGCTGCAGGCGCTGCTCGCGAGTTTGCTTAGCGAGACCGCGGCCGCGTCGCGCTAGAAAAGCAAACGCCGTCATGCCCGGGCTTCGTCCCGGCATCCACGTCTTACTTTCTCACAGAAAAACACCGTCATGCCCGGGCAGGTTTTGACCGAGACCGGCACTTTTGGCCGTGGAGGTCTAAAGCCTACCGACTAGCCCCGAGGGCCCGCTCAATAGAAAGGGAAGAAGGGATTTTCTGTGCCTCCGTTTCCTTACGCCTCGCTGGATCTCGTTCCTCGCAATAGCTGATATGTTCGGTAATCCCCGGAGATGCCTCGAGCGTCATTGTCCGCTCGTCAAAGGAAGAGCAAAAGTGTATAGTGTGCCAAGGACGCGCGCAAGTTGAGCGAATGCGCGACGGAGTTGGCCACATGGCTCAGCGATAGGCGCCTGACGGTTCCGTCAACAGCATTCGCCCGACCTGCGCAGGACCCGACGGCAAGAACGCCGTCGGGGACAGCGTCCTCAACTCCACCCGACAACGCCCGTGCCTGGTGCGGCTTCCTGTCAGGTGATTGCGCTGAAAGGGACGAGCCCATGAAAAAGCAGGAACTGGAAGAACTCTTCTTGGACTGCGATCGTCTGAAGGAGCTGTGCGAGCAAATGCATCGTTGCCGGCCGTGTGGGTCGGGTAGTTCGTCCGGCAAGCCCAAGGCGCGATTGGCGCGGGCACCGCGAGACGCCCAGACGCCCGAGCCCAGCCCCGATGACATCCGGTACAATCGCGGCTTCCTGGGGGTACCTTACAGAAAGGCGGACCTCTTCCGATCGGGAATGTCCGCCGAGGAGCAATTGCGGGAGGCGGTTGAGCAATATCGGAAGGAGCCGTCGGCCAAAGGCGCGATCCTGATCGAAATGGCGATCAATCGCATCGGCATCAGCGGACGGACGGACAGGGAAATCGACGGGCTGGTCGAGGAAGCGAAGAAGCTGCTGGCCGAGAAGCGGAAGGGCAAGGGCGGGTTCCAAGGCGATAACGTCACCGGAACCATCTACCAGCACCCCGACTTCAGCGGCGCGTCCATGTTCCTCAACCTGTCCGTGGGCGGCTTGCTGACCGGCTTGGTCAACCTCAGCTGGTACAATTTCGACAACCTGGTCTCGTCCGCCGAGCATAGCGCGAGCCCGGACGAGGTTGGCGGCCGCCTGTTCCTGTTCCAGACGGACCGCTTCCGGGACCGTTACGTCAAGCTGGATGCCAATGGTGGGGACAATCCCAGGCTTTCCTCCCTCGGATCGTTCATGAACAATCGGACTTCGTCGGTCCTCATCTACCGGAAATCCCCGAACGAAGTCGTCCGGTCGCTCGGCAACCTCGTATCCCCCAGCGAGATCACGGCTACCATATCCTCGCAGGAAAAGCTGTCGCCCCGGGGCGATCCCATCCTGACCTGGGACCTGTTTCCGGACGGCAGCGGCGGCCACCCCAACGAGACCGGGAAGATGTACGTCTACGTCCGAATTCCGGTCGAGGTCGAGGTACCCGACTGGTTCAACTATGATGCGGAGATACGCTTCTGGATCTATCTCTACGTCACTCAGGATGGGCGACTCAACGCCTCGGCGGAATATTACGGCGCTTGGGTCGAAGGCGGGATCGTGACCGACGACATTTTGGCCGACCTGATGGGCGCGGAAGGGATTGTGACCTCCTTGCCCCAGGTTATCGGCCTGCTCGAAGCGGCCACCACCCTTGCCAATCTCGGGGCGCCCTACTCCGGCGTCTACCTGTTGCCCGGCCGCAACGAGGACAGGGGCAACACAGATGACGATGTAACGGTCGTCTTGATTGAGGGGATGCCGGGGCCTCCCGGGCCGATACTCTAGCGCTCGCAGTTCGGAGGCCCAGGCTTCGAGGCGGAGGATTGGTGCCAAGCTGAGTGTCCGCAATGGGATGGCGCAAAGCAGGACATCCCGCTCCGAGCGGCGATCTCAGAAATCGATGGCGCAGCAATGACGTAGCGGTGCCCAGTTTCATCTTGTCCGGCGCGCCAGCTCCCACATCGAGGCGCCGGCTCACGCACGCCAACAACTATCTGATCGCTGAATTGCGACGGGCTTGCGAAAGCGTCTCGACCAGGCCCACTGTCCAGCACATCGGGCATCCGCGTAGCGCGACGAGGGCGGCAACGCCCGCGCCCAGGGATAGCCAGGGGTGCGCGGTCTGGTGGACGATGGCCCAGGCGAGCAGCGCCGCCGCGGCTGCGCCGCGCATCAGGTGCGCGCCGAGGAAGGTGCTCCCGAACATGCCGACTCCACGAAAGTAATTCATGTGCTCGCTTCTCCGCCGCCCTTTGTGCCGAGCAGGTATTCGCGCACCAATGCGCGGGCGCGGCGCAGCCGGCTTTTGGCCGCTTCGCGCGTCACGCCGAGCCGCCCGGCGATTTCCCCAATCGTCAGATCTTCGAGATCTCGCAGCAGCAGCACTTCGCGATGGGACGGCGAAAGCGACTCGATCGCATTGACCAGGTCGATGCGTAACTCGTCCGGCGGGACCTTTGCGAGCGCGCGTGACGCTTCCAGGCTGGCGAGTTCCTCGACTCCGCGCATCAGCATCAGCGCCGGCAGCATGCAAAGGCGCGCGATGACGGTCACCAGCCAGCCGGCGAGTGCGGCTGGACTGCGGATCGTGCCCACGCGCCGGTACACGACGATGAGTGCTTCCTGCACCACATCCTCGATGACCGAGCTGCGGTGGCAATGGCGCCGGGCGTAGCGTCGAATGTCCGGCTGCAGCGCCACCAACAGCTGTGTCAGCGCGTGCCGGTCACCCGACTGCGCCGCGAGCAGGAGATCGTCTGGAACGCGCGCCAAGGCAGTCACCCCTTCAGCGGCTCGCGCCCGGCGACGGCGCAGGCAGGGCAATAGCCGAACACGCCGGTGACCAGCGTCACGACACCCGCGCCGCCGAGCAGTAGCCCGAGCGGCGAAGCGTGCAGCGCAACCACGCCGCAGATGAGCATCAAGCCCCCGCCGATCAGCCTGGCCGCGCGCTCCCATCCGCCAACGTTCTTCCTGTACCACATGGTTCTGTGCTCCGGTTGGTGACGCGCCGCTATGGCGCGTTCACCAGACAAGAGGGCGCAAACCCGGCGCCGGGGTCGCGGCACAAAAAATAATTTGAGGGGGTGGCAGCTTCAGCATCGGCCGTGGCGCGCCATTTCGCGAACAGGGCCCGCTACCAGCCCTTCCCGCGGCAGCGCCCGCGTCACGAATGATCCTGGCGTCGTGCGGCTCGCCAAGGCGTCAGCCGCGGAATCCAGCGCGGGACGTTGGCCCGGAAATCCTCGTACTCCGTTCCGAAGCTATCAACGAGCACCGGCTCCTCATACCCCACCACAAACGCGTGGAAGCCGAGCCACACCAACACACCGTACAGAACAAGACGCTGGTCGCCGAACAAGGCCGCCTGGCCCAGAATGACGGCGACAAGGGCAACGTAAATAGGATTGCGCACGTAGCGATAGAGACCCGTCACCACGAGGTTCTGCGTCGGTGCGATCGGCGCCGGCGTGCCCAATCCTTGCAGCGCAAAGCGTGCAAACGAGTCGACAAGCCCGGGTAGACCGGCGACGATCAACAGGATCCCGACGGCGCGCGTCGCCTCGAGATCGAAGAAGGGCGGCCGAAACTCCCAATGTGTAATCCACCAGGGAACGAGCCCCCCCATTGTGCTGGGCGCAACCGCAAAGAACAGGGCAGAGCCCAATACCGCGATCGTTTTCTCCACCGCACCTCCTTCCCGCCCTGTCGCAAGGTTTAATGCCGCCATGTCGGGTCAGCGCCTTCAACGGAAGCAGGCGGTGGCCCCATCCAAAATCCGGGTGATCATCATAGCAGCATCGGCGGCTCACATACGCCTTGGGCAGTCAAGCAAAGTTGAAGGTTGTATCATAGGGCGATGGCGAGCAATAGACGTGGATGCCGGGCCTTCGCCGCGCCGAAGGGGCTTCGGCCCCGCAGGCGGGACAGGCCCGGCCATGACGATTTATTTGCTTTCCAGCTCTGCCAGCCTTCGCGCATACAGCCGCCGCAGCGGCTCCAGTTTCGTCGCCGCCGTGGCTGCCAAATAGGCATCGCGCGCAGCTTCCCGCCGCCCCAGCCGGCGCAGCAGGTCGGCACGCACCGCCGGCAACAGCTCATAGCCGTTGAGCCCACCGCGGGCTTGCAGCGCACCGATCAGATCGAGCGCGCGCAACGGGCCATCGACCATCGACACCGCGGCGGCGTGATTGAGTTCGACCACCGGCGATGGACTGATCCGCAGCAGCACCTCATAAAGCCCCGCGATCTGCGGCCAGTCGGTGTCCTCGTAATTCGGCGCCTGGGCATGGAGCGCTGCGATCGCCGCCTGCACCGCGTAGGGTTCGGGCCGGCCCGGCTCGCGCAACGCGTCTTGCACCAGCGCGAGGCCTTCGGCGATCTGCCGCCGGTCCCACAGCGTGCGGTCCTGCTGCTCCAGCAGCACGATATCGCCGCCGGCAGTCTCGCGTCCGGCGCGGCGCGCATCGTGCAACAGCATCAGGGCCAGCAATCCCTTGATCTCGCTTCGCTCCGGCATCAACGCGTCGAGCAAACGGCAAAGCCGGATCGCCTCCCGCGAAAGGTCGGGGCGCATCAGCTCATCGCCCGATGTCGCGGCATAACCTTCGGTGAACACCAGATAGATCACCGCGAGCACGCCGCGCAGCCGCGCCTGCAGCGCGTCGCGGTCGGGCACCTGATAGGGAATTCCGGCCAGCCGGATTTTCTGCTTGGCGCGGACCAGCCGCTGCGCCATGGCGTCCTCGCCGACCAGGAACGCGCGCGCCACTTGCAACGTCGTCAGTCCGCACACCGTCCGCAGCGTCAGCGCGACCTGAACCTCCATGGCAAAGGCCGGATGACAGCAAATGAAGATCAGCCGCAGCATATCGTCATCGAGCGTCGCATCGTCGCCGGCATCGTTAGCGTCGGGCGCGGCGAGTTCGATTTCACGCAACAGCTCCTGCTGCTTGCCGCGGAATGCAATCTGGCGGCGGACGCGGTCGACCGCCTTGTTGCGCCCGACATTGACCAGCCAGGCGCGGGGATTGGACGGCGGCTCTCCGGCCGGCCAGTTCTCAAGCGCCGCGGCGAACGCGTCCTGCAAGGCGTCCTCGGCAGACTCGAAATCGCCGACGAGGCGGATCAGCGTCGCCAGCGCGCGACCCGCCTCGTTGCGAAATATGGCTTCGATGTCGGTGGGAGTCATATGGTTACATCATCCGTCATTCCGGGGCGCGCCTCTTCGGCGCGAACCCGGAATCCATAACCCCAGTATTCGAGTTCAGCACCTAAACGTCGGCACAGGGAGTATGGATTCCGGGCCTGCGCCAAGAGGCGCATCCCGGAATGACGAAGTCAGCTGTAAACCAAAATCGGCCTGACTTCGATCGAACCAACCTTGGCGCCGGGAATCCGCGCGGCGATCGCCAGTGCGGCATCGAGATCCCTGGCCTCGACCAGGTAATAGCCCCCGAGCTGTTCGCGGGTCTCGGCGAACGGGCCGTCGGTGGTGAGCGTCTTGCCGTCGCGGACGCGCACGGTGGTCGCCGTGGTCGACGGCTGCAGCGCGTCGCCGGCCTTGAAATTGCCGCTCTGGATGATGGATTGCGTAAACGCGCCGTAATCCCCGCGCATCTGCTGGCCGGCCGCGGCGTCCATCTTGGCCTGCTCGGCTTCGTTCCGGTAGATCAGCAACAAATACTGCATTTCGCTTGCTCCTCTTGATCGGCGCTCTTCGCCGGCATCCAGTCGAACGGCGGACGCGCAAAACGACATCTTCAGGATAAATTATTTTCCGCCGTCATTGCGAGCGAAGCGAAGCAATCCAGAGCCGCGCACGCGGAAGGACTGGATTGCTTCGTCGCTTCGCTCCTCGCAATGACGAAAACAACACCTTGACCTGACCGCGTTCAGCCCCCATGCCTAGGGCGTCAGTCGGCCGGACGGCCGCTCCCGCTGGGGCCGAAAGGCTGCGGGGGAGGAAAGTCCGGGCTCCATCGACATACGGTGCCGGATAACATCCGGCGGGGTTTTGCCTTAGCGCAAGCGGGAAAAGCCCCAGGGACAGTGCCACAGAGAACGGACCGCCCGCCTTCGCCCTTCGGGCTTCGGCGAGGTAAGGGTGAAAAGGTGCGGTAAGAGCGCACCGCGTCTCCGGCAACGGAGGCGGCATGGCAAACCACACCGGGAGCAAAACCGAATAGGGACGGCAACGCGGGTTCGTTCGTTGAAAAGCGAAAACACCGCAGGGCGATGTCAGGCTCGCCGTCCGGGTAGGTTGCTCGAGGCAATGTGCAAACATTGTCCCAGAGGAATGGCCGTCACGTACCGTCCGCGCGAGCGGCGGTGCCCTACAGAACCCGGCTTACAGGCCGGCTGATGTTCTTAGAAATGAGGGGTCCGGCGCAACACGCCGGACCCCTCGCCAGTTTTGGAGCAGACGCCGTCATGGCCGGGCTTGTCCCGGCCATCCACGTCTTCCTTGCTTAGAGGAAGCCAAGACGTGGATGCCCGGGACAAGCCCGGGCATGACGAGTTTCGCTTGTTTACCCCGCCGCCGAGCTGCGGTCGAATTCCAGCACCTGGCGCTCGAACAGCCCGCGATAGATGCCGCCCGGGCGTTTGGCGAGCGCGGCGTGGCTGCCCTGCTCGACGATTTCGCCGCGGTCGAACACCAGGATGCGGTCGAGGCTGCGCACCGTCGACAGCCGGTGCGCGATCACGATCGAGGTGCGGCCTTTCATCAGCCGCTCCATCGCCTGCTGGATCAGCGCCTCCGACTCCGAGTCGAGGCTCGACGTCGCCTCGTCCAGGATCAGCACCGGCGCGTCGGCCAGGAACGCGCGCGCCAGCGCCACGCGCTGCCGCTCGCCGCCGGACAGTTTTACGCCGCGTTCACCGACCAGCGTGCCGTAGCCTTTCGGCAGCCGCAGGATGAACTCATGCGCATTGGCAAGCCTAGCTGCCTGCTCGATCGCCGCCATGCTGGCGCCGGGCCGGCCATAGGCGATGTTCTCGGCCAGCGTTCGGTGAAACAGGATCGGGTCCTGCTGCACGATCGCGATCTGGCCGCGCAGCGATTGCTGCGTCGCTAAAGCGATATCCTGGCCGTCGATCAGGATGCGCCCGCCGCTGACGTCGTAGAGCCGCTGCACCAGCTTGACGAAGGTGGTCTTGCCGGAGCCGGAGCGTCCGACCAGGCCGATCCGTTCGCCGGCGCTTATGTCCACCGACAGCCCGTCATACAGCGGCGCGCGATGGCCGCCGTAATGGAACGTGACGTCCTCGAACACAATGCGCCCACCCTGGATATCGATCGGCACCGCATCGCGCGCGTCCGCGATGCCGATGGCGACGTCGTGGATCGCCACCAGTTCCTCCATGTCGTTCACCGAACGCTGCAGGTTGTTGAGGTGGAAGCCGAGGTCGCGCAGATAGGCGTGGATGATGTAGTAGCTGGTCAGCACATAGGTGACCTCGCCCGGCGAGGCGCGGCCCGCCAGCCACAGCAGCAACGCCCCGCCGATCACGGCAGCGCGCAGGCACAGCAACACCGATAGCTGCGCCAGCGCAGTGGTGTTGTAGCGCATCCAGGTCCGCCGCACGCGCGTGCGCCACCGGCTGATGACACGCGCCAGCCGCGCGTCCTCGCGGTCCTCGCTGCCGAACGATTTTACCACCGCGTTGCAGGTCAAGGCATCCGCCAGCGTGCCGCCGACCCTTGTGTCCCAGGCGTTGGAGACGCGGGCCGCCGGCGCGATGTAGCTGGTCGAGAACACGACCATCATCGGCAGGTAGATTACGGCGCCGACGCCGATCACGACGCCGAGCGACGGCCAGTGCAGCCCGAGCAGGATCATCGAGCCGAGCAGCACGATCAGCGACGGCAACAGCGCCAGCAGGATGGTGTCGTTGAGCAGGTCGAGCGCCCACATGCCGCGAGTGATCTTGCGCACCGTCGAGCCGGCAAAGCTGTTGGCGTGCCAGTCGGTCGAAAACCGCTGCACGCGCATGAACGCATCGCGCGACACGTCGGACATGGTCCGCAGCGTGAACGGCACGATGGCCCGCAGCCCGATCAGGCGCAGGATCACCGACAGCAGGCCGAGCGCCACGATGGCGCCGAAAGCGATGAACGCGGCGCGGCGTGCCGCCGGGTCCGAGGCGCCCGTCGTCATCGCGTCGACGAGGTGTCCGGAGAACAGCGGCATGAACAGGTCGGCGACGGTCGCGCCCAGCAGGCTGCCGGTGACAACAGCCGCACCGGCCGGCTGATTGAGCCAGTGGCGAAACACGAACGGGATCACCACGCGTATGGCGGCGGGGCGCCGGTTGGATTGGTCGGTCATGGCGTCATCCGGCTAAAGCTGTCATTCCGGGGCGCGCCCCGCTTGGGCGCGAACCCGGAATCCAGAGGTGGTCGATCACTTCTGGATTCCGGGTTCGTCCTGCCGCCCGCGCTCTGCGCGGTCCGTCAGGACGCCCCGGAATGACGGCATCTTGATGCCGGCTCCATTTGTTGGACGCGCGGCCGGAAAAAAGCCGACTCCAGGCGTCGTTAAAATCTGTTGTTTGTTCGGGAGTTAGATGGATCGGGGCTTTGGTCCCGATCGATGCTGACGGAAACGGCCCTCAGAGGGCCACACAGGCGTCCAGCATGAGCTTCGGACGCGAGGGCGCGATCTGCGAATATACAATAGTCATGCAAATCTCCCCGGTTCGAGCGATGAAGTCGGCGCTTATAGCTGCGTCGCGGGGTTTTTGCAAGATGGGTCTCCGTGCCCCGGACGCAGCGCAGCGCGTAGCTCTTCGCGAAGCGGTGCGCTGCAGAGCCGGCGCCCCGGTTGCGCGAGGCACGTAACCGGGGTCCCGGTTCTGCGAAGCAGCGCGAAGAGCGCTGCATCGCGCCCGGGACACGACTCTCGTTCCCTGGACGCAGCGATCTTGCGCGAGTGCCGGGAATTCGTGAATATCCAGGCCACTTCAAGAATAATCCGGGGGAACCCAGACAAAATGCGGTTTGATGACGTCATCCTCGGTCGCCGAAGTATCCGCGGTTACAAGCCCGATCCAGTACCCAAGGCGTTGATCAAGGAAATCATCGGTTTGGCGATGCGCGCGCCGTCGTCGATGAACACCCAGCCCTGGAATTTCTACGTCATCACCGGCGAGCCGCTGAACAGGATCCGCACCGGCAATACCGAGCGGATGGTGGCGGGCGTGCCGCAGTCGCGCGAGTTCCGCACCGGCCAGGGCTTTGCAGGCCAGCATCGCGACCGCCAGGTTGGCGTCGCCAAACAATTGTTCTCCGCCATGGGGATCGCGCGCGAGGACAAGGACAGGCGCCAGGATTGGGTGCTGCGCGGCTTCCGTCAATTCGATGCGCCGGTTTGCGTGATCGTGACCTATGACCGCGCGCTGGACGGCAGCGACGACACGCCGTTCGATTGCGGCGCAGTGGCGACCGCCCTGGTCAACGCCGCCTGGTCGCGCGGGCTTGGCGCGGTGATCAACAGCCAGGGCATCATGCAGTCCCCGGTGGTGCGCGAGCACGCCGGAATCGCCGACGATCAAGTCATCATGAAAAGCATCGCGCTGGGCTGGCCCGATGAAACCTTCCCGGCAAATGCGGTCGTGTCCGAACGAAAGTCCGTCGACGAAGCTACGGTATTCGTCGGTTTCGACAGTTAAGCGCGCATGCTCCCGTTCCCCGGACGCAGCGCAGCGCGCCGCCCTCTTCGGCGGCGTGGTGCGCTGCAGAGCCGGGGTCCCGGTTGCGCGAAGCAAGTAACCGGGGTCCCGGTTCTGCGAAGCAGCGCGAAGAGCGCTGCATCGCGCCCGGGACACGGTGGCGTTCAAAACTGGAAATACAAGAACTCCAGCCGCTGCCACATGCCGAACAGCGAAATCGCCAAGGCGAGCGCGGTGAACGACGCCCACGCGGCGTTCGGACGCCAGCGGACAAAGGTGCGGCTCTCCGGCGCGTGGCGGTATTCGCGGTAGCGAAACAGTTGCGGCACGTTCGGCAGACCGAGCGCGATGGCCAGCGCCAGCGCGACGGTGCAGCCGCCGATCAACAATAGCGATCCCTCCCCCACAAGGATGGGCAGATCCATCACGCGCAAAATTCCCGGCGACGCATAGGCGGAGCTGCCGGCCTCGAAGCCGAACAGGCTGCCGAGCATCTGCCACGCGCCCGCGACTGTTTTGGCGCGGAAGAATACCCAGGCGATGACCACGGCGAAAAACGTGACCGCCCAGCAAAGAATTTTCGCCGGCATCGATGCCTGCCCGCCATCGCCGCGCCACGCGCGCCACAGATGATTGATGCAGAGATAGATGCCGTGCAGGCCGCCCCAGATGACAAAATTCCAGGCAGCGCCATGCCAGAGGCCGCCGAGCAGCATCGTCACCAGCAGATTCTGGTAGCGCCGCTGCTCGCCGAGCCGGTTGCCGCCAAAGGGAATGTAGAGGTAGTCGCGCAAAAAGCGTGACAGCGTGATGTGCCAGCGCCGCCAGAACTCGATGATCGAGGTCGCCTTGTAAGGCGAGCGGAAATTCACCGGCAGGCGGATGCCGAACATCAGCGCCAGGCCCACCGCCATGTCGGAATAGCCGGAAAAGTCGAAATAGATTTGCAGCGTATAGGCCAATGTCGCCAGCCACGCCCAGGGCGTGGTGACGCCGCCGCCGGCGTCGAGATGCGCGAACACCGGCGTCACGAATTGCGCGAGATTGTCGGCGATCACGACTTTCTTGAACAGGCCGGCGGCGAAGATCGCCAGCCCCCGCGCCGCCAGCACCGACGAGCGCCCGGAGCGCGCGCGCTTGAATTGCGGGATCATCTCGGCGTGATGCACCAGCGGCCCCGCGATCAGATGCGGGAAGAACGACACGAACAGCGTGTAGCTGACGATGTCGCGCTCGACTTTTGCACCGCGCATGACGTCGACCAGATAGGCGATCTGCTGGAAGGTGAAGAAGGAGATGCCGAGCGGCAGCACCACATTGACGAACGGCAAAGGCGTGCCGGACAGCGCACTCAGGCTGTCGAAAATAAAATTCGTGTATTTGAAATAGCAGAGCACCGCGAGATTGAGCGCCACGCCCAGCGTGCCGAGAGTGCGGCGGCGCGACGGGTCATCCATCTTCAGCCCGAGCCAGAAATTGAACCCGATCGAGGCAAGCAGCACCAGCAGATAGACCGGCTTCCACGCGCCATAGAAAAACAGCGACGCGCCGGCCAGCACCATGATGCCCGCGCGCGGCGAATGCCGCCGCGCCGCGGCGAACGCCAGCGCGGTGGCGGGCAGGAACTGGAACAGGAACGTGTACGAGGAAAACAGCATCCGCGGTGCTTCCTTACCTCTCCCCGCAGGGGAGAGGTCGACGCGCATCGATAGATGCGCGGCGGGTGAGGGGCTCTCTCCGCGCATTCAGGACTCGCAGCAGCCCCTCACCCGGATTGCATCTGACGATGCAATCCGACCTCTCCCCTCCGGGGAGAGGTGAAGGACCGGCGCCTCGACTTGAATCCCTCATGCGCTAACGCTTCAGCAGCCGCGATACGAGATAGCGCGTGTAGATCGGCACGCCGGATGCGTTGACATGCATCTCGTCGGCGTAGTTGCCCTGCTCGAGCCCCGGCACCGACGGGATGTTCAGCACGTCGAAGCCGCAGCGGCGGCCCGCGTCGGTGACCAGCGCAACGATTTGATCTTCCTTGTCGCGCCACGACGGATCGCGGGCGCGGTCGTAGCGCGGCGCCCATGGCGGCACCACGACGGTGAGTTTTCGCGACAGCGCCACCATGTCGCACAGCGCGCCGATCTCGAACCGCGCTTTCGGTCCCGACAGATTCCAGTTGGCGTAGTGCGGATGGCTGCCGATCTCGGCCGCCCATTGATCGTCGGCTTGCGTTCGCGGAATCACCGTCAGGCCATAGCCCGCGGGCTGCGGCCTGGGATCGGCAACGCGCTGCTCGGCGGAAAGCCGCGCATTGAACGCTTCGCGGATGAAGCGGATCAGCGTGCCGACCCGCAGCGGCAGAAACGAAATCATCTGCTCGAACACCCCGAGCCGCGCCGCCACGTCCTGCGGATACACCGCCGCCGACCGCACGCCTTCATTGAACAGGAACGGCGCGACGCTGACCACCACCTGCGCATTCTTGAACCGCTCCGGCTCGCGGCGCATGACGGCCAGCAACGCCAGCGGCTCGCCGGCGTCATAGGCGATATTGACCGCGGCTCCCGGCGGCTTGCCGATCAACTGCGCGGCGAGCCCGGCATCGACCTGATAGACGGTGCGGCTCTCGCCGCCGAAGATCAGTTCCGGCTTCGATTGCAGCAGCGGCAGTTTTATCGCCAGCAACGACGGCACATCGTCATGGACGCGGTTGGCCACGGCGAGCAGTCCTGCCAGCGCTACAAGCCATGCCGCCAACGTCAGCGCCAGCGCGGCTGCGATCCAGCGCGCGGAGGCGGACTGCACGTGCGAGAGGGGTGCTCCGGAAGCGATGAAAAGCCTGCGCATCATGGCGCTGGTTCAAGCATGAACCGGGAGGACAGACAATATGAGCAGGCCAGGGCGCGGACTCATTACAGATTCAAAGTCGCTGAGCCCGTAGGGCGGATTAGCGAAGCGTAATCCGCCGCACGATGCACCAAGGTGGCGGGTTACGCTTCGCTAACCCGCCCTACGACTGGAATCATGTCCGAACCGATGCCTTCACTTCGCGTATTTGCCCGAAAGCTGCGGGGTGATGTCCGGATACGCGCCCGCGGTCTTCTCCCTGGCCTCTTCGTGCATCTGGAGGCGGGTTTTGCGCGCCCAGCTGCGCTTGAGATCGTCCTTGACGCCGAACTTCAACCGGCCGAGCCCTTCGGTTTCCAGCTCGATCGTATCGCCGTCCATGAATGGATTGAGACCCCGGTGATTGGTGCCCGTGGCGACGATGTCGCCGGGATGCAGCGTATGGATGGTCGACAGCCAGGCGATGCACTTGCCGACCTTGTGGGCCATATCGCCGGTGTTGAAGTTCTGCATCAGCACGCCGTTATTCCATAGCCTGATTTGCAGCTTCAGCGGGTCCTCGATCTCGTCGGCGGTGACGAGATAGGGGCCGATCGGCGCAAATGTGTCGCGGCTTTTCATCTGGAAAAACACGTTTCCCGGCGGCGGCAGGCCGCGCGCCGAACCGTCGATGAAGTTCATATAGCCAAAGATGCAGCTCATGGCCTCGGCTTCGCTGACGTGGCTGCACTTCCTGCCGATGACGACCGCGATCTCGGCCTCGCCTTCGAAGATCGTGGCCGGCACGTCCGGCAGCACCATCGTGTCGCCATGTCCGATGATCGCGCCCGGCGATTTGTGGAAGGCGTTGATCGGCGCCGGCGTGCTGCGCGTGCCATCTTCCATGTAGTTGACCGCCATGCAGTCGATCGTGCGCGGACCCGGCACCGGCGGACGGATACGCACGCTCGACACCGGCACTGCGGCGCCGCGTACCGCCGCCGCCTCGAGCCGCGGCCGGTAGCTGCCCCAATGCTCGATCAGGCCGTTCATCAAATCGCCGGGGCCCGCATGCGGGATGTCCCTGACCGCGGCGCTGACGTCGACCACGGCGTCGTTCTTCAGCACGCCGAGCTTGAAATCATCGAAATAGAGTAACTTCATGGTGTGCCCCACCTATTGCAGGTCAAAGCTGACGTCGCGGCGTCTGACCATTTGAGTTTAGTCGTTGAGTAACAGACGACGTAGTCCGGGTCTATCGGATGGCGCGGCAAGGGATTAAAGGGGTGGCGGCGATGCGGCAGCGCATTCGCATCAAGGGAGAGAAGCGATGGACCTCAAGGGCGCGGTTGCACTGGTGACGGGCGGCAATGGCGGGCTGGGGCAGCGCATCTGCCACGCGCTCGCGCAGGAGGGCGCACATGTAGCTGTCATGTACGCG
Source organism: uncultured Alphaproteobacteria bacterium (assembly GCA_963710045.1). Taxonomy (GTDB): domain Bacteria; phylum Pseudomonadota; class Alphaproteobacteria; order Rhizobiales; family Xanthobacteraceae; genus Bradyrhizobium. The sequence goes on from CAVPZO010000071.1 coordinate 71,043, forward strand.
CGCAGCCGCGACCAGGCCGAAAGCGTCGCCAGCGACCTGGCGTCGCGTTATCAAATCAACGCTCACGCTTTCGCCTGTGACATAACCGACGGCGCGGCAATCGATCGGCTGGTAGCCGAGGTAACCCAGACCTTCGGCCGCCTCGACGTTCTGATCAATGACGCCGCCTACAACGTCTCGATCCCCTTCGGCGATCTCGACAATCTGACGTTGGAGGTATGGGACAAAATCATGGCCATCAACCTGACGGGGCCGATGCGCCTGACCAGGGCGGTTGCCCCGATCATGAAGGCCCAGGGGCGAGGCCGCATCGTCAACATAGCGTCGGTAGCAGGGCTCAGCCCCACCGGCTCTTCTATCGCCTATGCCGTGTCGAAGGCGGGGCTGATTCATCTGACGCGTTGCATGGCGGTGGCGCTGGCGCCCGAGACGCTCGTCAACTGCGTCGCACCGGGCCTGCTGGACGGCACGCGCGCGACCGCCAATCTCCGGCCCGAGCAGGTCGAGCGCTCCGCATCGGCCTCGCTCCTGAAGCGGCCGGCCGACAAGGACGACTGCGCCGACATGGTGGTCGCCATGTGCCGCACCGAAACCATGACCGGCCAGACCGTCGTCATCGACTCCGGACGCATCTTCCACTAAGACGACGGGCCGGACAGCTTCGAGCGGCTCCAGGCGCATATTTTTTGGCCCGGGCCTAGCCTGGAAAGCTTCCGCTGAAATCCCTGCTTCTTGCCCTCGAGGCATCGGTCAGGTCGAAGAAAAAACAATGATGAGCGCTTGAGCGCTTATCGACGCGGGATGACGGGGGGACGTGATGGCTGCTGACAATTCGATCCAGCTCAATTCAGGCGGCTCATATCTGTTCGTGGGCAACAGCTTCACGTTTGGCCGCGTCGATCCGGTCATGAGCTACAATACCGGCAACGTCAGGGACCTGACGGCGCCGGCGCAGGGCGGCACGTTCACGAACACAACCGGTTCCAATCCGTACGAGCCGCATCCCTGGGGCGGCGTTCCCGGCATCTTCGAGGCCTTCGCCAGCCAGGTTGGCCTCGAGCTCGATGTCGCCCTCTCGACCCGCAACGCCGCGACGCTGCAGGGCCATTACCTCAACAGCAATCCGGCCGGATGGGACTTGCGCGGCAACGTCGCGAGCCAGGCCTGGGACGTCGTGGTGCTGCAGGACAACAGCACCCAGCCCCTGCCGTCGGGTTCCGGCTCCATCACCTTCGCGGCAGGTTCCTCGACGGCGACGCTGACCATCGATCCGACGATCGACACCAAGGTGGAAACCGACGAGACGATCGGCATCCAGATCACCGCCAACCCCACCGCCTATCGTACCAGCGCGGGAGTCGTCTCCGGAACCATCCTGAACGACGATCCGACCGGCCCCGCGGTAAATCCTGCGGTCGCGACCGTCACGCTCGTCGCGTCCCCCGGCGCGGTGCTGGAGGACGGCACCCCAAATCTCGTCTACACCTTCACCCGCACGGGACCGACGACCTCGGCGCTGACCGTGAATTTCGCTGCCGCCCGCGACGGGGGCACGGCGCCCTCGGTCACTGAATACACTTCCAGCTTCCAGTCCCTCGGCTCCTCGACAACCGGCAGTCTCAGCTTCACCAGCGGAACCGGCTCTATCGTCATCAAGGCGGGCGCCAGCACCGCCACCTTCACGCTCGACCCAATTCCCGACGCCACGGTGGAAAATGACGAATCCGTCCGCCTGACGCTCAGCGCGAACGCCAACTACAATGTCGGCACGCAGGGCGCCGTCTCCGCCACCATTCTCAATGACGACTTCGCGCCGGGCACCGATTTATCGCTCTCGAACATCTCGCTCAGCCTCGCCTCGTCAGCCGTTTACGAGGACGGCTCGGGCAACCTGGTCTACCAGTTCACGCGATCGGGCTCGAACACTGCAGCCCTGACCGTCAATTTCAGTGTGTCGGGAACGGCAACGCTGGCGGGGAACGACTTCACCGTCACCGGCGCAGACGGCTTCTCGAGCCCAGGGGCAGAAAGCCCGAACTCCCAGTCCTTCCAGACCTACGCGGTGAAGCTCGCGCAGTACGCGACGACGGGCGCGGCCGACGGCGCCGTTCCGGCCAATACGCACGCCAATGCCGCAACCGACGTCTACCTCTACGAGACCTGGGCGCGGCCGAACATGGTGACGGGTGCACGCGTCGCGACCACGGACGACACCACGGGGGCCGTCACGACGACGACCACGACGGCGCCTGAGTATTACGTATCGCTGGAAACGATGACAGCGGATCTGCGCGCCGCCTATGAGGGCCTTGCCGCGGCAAATCCAATCTTCGCCGGTGTGGCTCCGGTTGGAGCGGCCTTCCTTGCCGCCGTTCAGGCCGGTACGGCGACCCGCGATCCCTACGCACCCGACGCCGGCACCGACGGCAAGGTCGACCTGTGGTGGGACGACAATTTGCATGCCAGCAAGTACGGCTCCTATCTCAGCGGGCTTACCCTGTTCGGAACGCTTACAGGTCTCGATCCCCGCTCGCTTGGCGCCGCCGAGCATGTCGCGACCGATCTCGGCATCACGCCGGCAGAGGCCGCGGCGCTGCAAGGCGTCGCGGCGGCGACGCTCGGCTTCACGCTCAATGCACATTGGACTGCCCCTGGACAGGTGACCGAGCTGCCGGGCGGCGTCACGGGGTTGCTCGCGAGCGAGGGATCGTTCGGCTTCTCGGATTCGGACGTCGCCGACACGCACAGCATCGCCGTCACTGCACTGACGCCGGGCTCGGTCGGCACATTCAGTGCCGCCATCCACACCGATACCACCGGAGACGGGACGGGAGGTTCGGTCGACTGGCTGTTCACGGTGGACAATGCCGACGTTGCGTTCCTCGCCCCCGGCAAGTCACGCGTCCAGCACTTTCTGGTCACGATTTCCGACGCCAACGGCGGCTCGGCCCAGCGCGACGTCGCGGTCACCATCAACGGAACCTACAACGACGCGCCCGGCGCGTCGATGACGACGGACCCTTATACGGCGAGCGAGCAGACCACGCTCAATCTCAAGAACACGGGCATCGCGGTGTCCGACGTCAACTCCGGCGTCGGCTCCGAAACCGTGACCCTTTCGGTAGGTGAAGGCACGCTGCACGTGGACCCCGGCGCCAGCGGCGCCGGCGTGAGCGGCGATAACACCTCGTCGGTGACGATCACCGGCACGGTGGCGCAGATCAACGCGCTGCTCAGCACCGACGCCACGTCGGTGGTCAGCTACATCGACAACACCGACACCCCGTCCGCCAGCACCACATTGACGCTGCACGTCGACGCCGGCGGCGGGCTGACCGCCACCGACACCTCGATCATCAACATCACGGCGGTGAACGATCCCCCGGTTCTTGATCTCAACGGCGCCGACGCCGGAACCGGCGCGACGCTCGCCTACACCGAAAACGGCGCCGCGGCCGCGATTGCGCCGGCGGGCGTCACGACGGACGCCGATTCGGCGAACTTCAACGGCGGCTCGCTTACGGTCCACTTCAGCGCGAATGGCGCCGCGGAAGATCAACTTTCGGTGCTGGCTACCGGAGGTGTGACTGTCGTCGCCGGCGTAGTGAGCGTCGGCGGCAATGCGGTCGGCAATGTGTCGGGCGGCGTCAACGGCGCCGACCTGGTGATCAGCTTCAACACCGCCGACGCGACGCCCGCGGCCATCTCGACGTTGCTCGAGCACATCGGCTACTCGGACAATTCGGAAGATCCCTCGAGCTCGCCGCGTACCCTGAGCTTCACGCTGGTCGATGGCGACGGCGGAACCGACACCGGTAGCGCCACGGCAATCATCGACATCACGGCGGTGAACGATCGGCCGGTGATCAACAACGTGGCGGCAACCGCCGACTATACCGAGAACGCCGCGGCGGTGACGCTGGCGTCCGGCATCTTCGTCACCGACCCGGACCCGTTCCCGTACGGTGCGCCCGGCGGCAACGGCTTGCTGCTCGGCGCCACCGTCACGATAGCGAGCGGCCGTGTCGCGGGAGACCAGTTGCTGGTGTTCGACACCACGCTCGGGACCGCGGCCGCCAGCGGCATCTATACCGGACTCAATATCGCCTACGATTACAATGCGGCGACCGGCGTCCTTACGCTGACCAGCGCCGATACGCTCAATCCGGGCGACACGCTGATCGACTACGCCCACGTTCTCGACAATATCCAGTTCGTCTCGACCGGTGACGACCCCGCCAACGGCGGCGCCAACCCGACGCGCACCATCACATGGCAGGTCCAGGACGCCGGCGGCACCGCCAACGGCGGCAGCGACCTGAGCGCGATCGGACCGGGCACGACCACGACGCTGACGATCCATCCGACCAATGACGCGCCGCTCGCGACCATCACGCCGACCAGCTATGCGGCGACCGAGAATGTCAGTCTCGACCTGAAGAACAACGGGCTTGCGGTCAGCGATGCCGACGGCAATGCCGGCTCGCAGACCGTGACGCTGTCGGTGGCCGAGGGCGTGCTCAACGTCACGGCGGGCGGCAGCGGCGCGATCGTCAACAACAGCGGCAACGCGTCGGTGACGATCACCGGCACGGCGGCGCAGATCAATGCGCTGCTCAATACCGACGCCACATCGACGGTCGGCTACATCGACAATAGCGATACGCCGGGCGCCAGCACGACGCTCACGCTGCTGATCCACGACAACGGCAATACCGGCACCGGCGGAGACCAGTCCTCGAGCGACACCGCCACGATCGAGATCGCGGCCGTCAACGATGCGCCGGTATTCACCAGTCTTGGCGAAGGCGCGCATCCGAACTTCGTCGAGAACGGCGCCTCGGTCGTTCTGGACAACAATGTCACGGTCAGCGATCCCGAACTCAATGCGGCCGGCAGTTACGGCGGGGCGACGCTGACGCTCGCGCGCAGCGGCGGCGCCAATGCGGATGACACGTTCGCCGGTACCGGGTCGCTTGACCTGACCGACAGCAATGGCCTCGGCGAGAACGTCTCGCTGGACGGCGGCGCGACTTTCATCGGTACCGCGACCCAGCCGGGCGACGGCACGTTCTCGATCACCTTCAATGCCGGCGCGACGGCGGCGAATGTTGCTTCCGTCATGCAGCAGATCGTCTACGCCAACGCCAGCGAAAATCCGCAAGCATCGGTGCAGATCGGCTGGAGCTTCGGCGACGGCAACACCGGCGCGCAAGGCAGCGGCGGCGTTGGCGCCGCCACCGGCAGCGTCACCGTCGACATCACTCAGGTCGACGACGCGCCGGTTCTCATCAACGTTGCGGCGACCGCAGCATATGTGCCGGGAACTGCCGGCGCCGTGCTTTCATCCACCCTTGGCATTTTCGATCTGGACGCAGTCGCGCCATCGCCGCTGCAAGGACTTGCCAGCGCCACGATCAAGATTGAGAGCGGCTTCTTCGCCGGCGACGAACTGTTCGTCAATCTGGCGACCAGCGGCGGACATTTCGTGACGCCGGACGGCGATACCACCAACATTGCGGTTCAGAGCAACGTGCTGGGGATGCTCGTTCTGTCCGGCAACGATACCGTCGGGCACTATCAATCCGTGCTCGACGCGGTCGCCTATCATTCGACGGCGGCGGATCCAAGCAATGGCGGCATCAACCCGACCCGTAACATCAGCTGGCAGGTGAACGACGGCGCCCTCAACAGCCAGACGCCGAATCCGGACCCGAACAATCCGGTGAGCGTGACGGTGCTGCACTTCGACGTGGCGCCGAAAGTCGATCTCGATGCGTCAGGTGCGGGCACCGGCTTTACGACGACCTTCACCGAAAACGGCGCGCCGCTGGCGATCGTCGATACCGACCTTTCCATCGCCGATCCCGACGACGCAAACCTCGACACGGCGACGATCGTTCTGACCAACGCAAAGCCGACCGATGCCCTGTCGATCGCGGGGGCATTGCCCGGGGGTATCGATAGTTCGATCAATACGTCGACGCCGGGCCAGATCACGCTGCATCTGTCCAACTCGGCTTCGCTTGCCGATTATCGGACGGCGCTCGGGCAGGTCAGGTTCGTCAATTCAAGCGATACGCCGGACACGGCTGACCGCGACATCACGGTCTCGGTCACCAACGGCGCGGACAGCAACGTGACGCACGCCACGATCCACGTGATCGCGGTCGATGACGCGCCGGTGGCGGCCAGCGCCAGCGCCGGCGGCAGCGAAGATACGCCGATCTCGGGGATCGTATCGGCAACCGACGTGGACAATACGGCGTCCCAGCTCTCCTATGCTCTGGTCGGCGCCAACGGTGGTGCGGCGCACGGCGCCGTCGTCTTCCATGCCGACGGCAGCTACAGCTATAACCCGGCGCATGATTTCAACGGCAGCGACAGCTTCAGCTTCAAGGCCAATGACGGTCAGCTCGACAGCAATGTCGCGACCGTCAGCCTTGCGGTCAGCGCCGTGAACGATGCCCCGGTTGCAGCCAACGGAAGCGCAAGCGGTAACGAGGACACCACGATCAACGGAACGTTGTCCGCAACCGATGTCGACAACGCCTCGGCTCAACTTTCCTACAACCTGGTCGGTGCGAATGGCGGAGCCGCGCACGGCACAGTGGTGGTCCACGCCGACGGCACCTTCATCTATACGCCGGCGTCGAACTTCAACGGCAGCGACAGCTTCAGCTTCAAGGCAAACGATGGCGCGCTTGATAGCAACGTCGCCACCGAGAGCCTGACGATCAACGCCGTCAACGACGCACCCGTCAACACGGTAGCTGGCCCATTGAACGCCGAAAACGGACTCGATGCCGCCATCATCGGGCTGGCGGTCAGCGACATCGATGCCGTGTCGTTGACGACCTGGCTTCATGTTGACCACGGAATGCTCTCGGTCGGCGCGGTCGGCGGCGCGACGGTGAGCGGCAGCGGAACCGGCAACGTGACAGTGAGCGGAAGCGTTGCCCAAATCAACGCGACGCTCGGCGCTGCCAATAATGTGGTCTATCAGAGCGCGTTCGACTTCGTCGGCGCCGATCATCTGACCATGACCAGCAACGACGGCGGCAGCGCCGGCAGCGGCGGGCCGCTGACCGATACCGATGTCGTCGATATCAATGCCGGGCACAGCATGGGGGCCTTTTTGGCATTCTCCGTGCTTGGATCGTCAGACTTTCATTTGCATTGAGGGAGTCGTAGCCCGTCATGAGCGTAGCGATATGCGGGTCGGCGGTCCCGCATGTCGCTTCGCTCATGCGGGCTACGGCTGAGGTTTGATCGATGGTCGTCTGGTCTCCGTTCAGGTTCAACAGCGGACAACGGATGGCAAACCGGTTTGCGATGGCTCCGCTGACGACCGATTCTTCCAATGAAGACGGGACGGCCACCGAAGACGAACTCGAATTTGTCCGGCGGCGCGCCGCCAGCGGATTCGGGGCCGCCGTTTCTTCCGCCGCTTACGTCGAACAGGACGGGCGCTCCTGGCGGGGAATAGGTGCGGCGCATGACGGACACCTGTCCAGTCTGCATCGGCTCGCGGCAGCGATGCGTGCCGCGGGAGGTCTTGCGATCCTCCAGATCTATGACGGCGGCCGCATCGCCAAGCCCGAGCTGATTGGCGAGCAATGTCTGCGTGCGCCTTCGGCAGTTGCATCGCTGCGTCCCGGAGCAAGGACGCCGAGAGCGATGACGGCCGATGAGGTCGCAGGCCTGATCGCAAGCTTCCGGGAGGCTGCCTCTCTCGCTCGAAAAGCCGGTTTCGACGGCGTCGAGATTCACGGCGCCAACCACTACGCGATTCATCAGTTTTTTTCGCCTCGGGCCAATCATCGCGTCGATCATTGGGGAGGCACGCTTGCAAATCGCATGAATTTTCCTCTCGCCGTCGCGCAGGCCGTTCGCGACGCGCTCGGGCCAAAGCTGATCACAGGCTTTCGCGTTACGCCATTCGAGTCCGAGCCGGACGGTTATACGCTGGAGGACGCCAAACTGCTGTGCAATGAACTTGCCGGGCTGCGTCTCGACTACATCTCGGTTTCGCTGGATGATTATCGCAACAGCCGGCCTGCGGGAGAGACCCGTGTTTATAATGCTCCGGTCGAGCAGAGTTATACCCCGGCGAGCAGTCCCATCACGGAATTTGCCCGCGTCATAGCGGGCCGCAGTGCGGTGATGGCAAGCGGCGGGATCAGAACGCGCATGGATGCCGAGGGGGCGATCAACATGGGAGCTGATCTGGTTGCGGTAGGACGCGCCGTGGTGGTCGATCCGGAGTGGCTTTGCAAGGTCCGAAGCAAGCGCGAAGCATCGATCCTTGCCGGACTGCCGAGGGATGAACGCGAGATAGCCGGCGCTTTAAGCATTCCTCCGCGAATGGTCGAATACCTGTTGAGCCGTCCGGGCTGGATCCCTCGCCTTTAGACCTCGCCTTCGCGGACGTCCGTTTGATTGTATGGCAAGCGTAGCCCGGGTGAGCGCAGCGACACCCGGGGCTGATCTTGCAAGTTGTCCCGGATGTCGCGGAGTTTATCATCGGGCGCGCATTCGCGCGACCCGTTGGCTCATCCGGGCTACGACTAACCCGGAATCGGTCAGTCGAGCTTCAGCCCGAGCGATTTAACCACCGGCGCCCAGAGTGCAACGTCGGCGGCAAGGGACTGGCGGAACGTTTCAGGATCTGGATTGACGGGGGCTTCCATACCCGCGCCGATCAACATCTGTCGGTAGGCCGGTTCGGCGACCGCCATGCGCGTCGCCTGCGCAATCTGTTCGATGATTTCCATCGCCGTCCCGGCCGGCGCGAGCAGCCCGACCGAGCCCGTCACGGTCATGCCGGGGAAGCCCAGTTCAGCCGCAATGGGAAGTTCAGGCGCCGCGGTGAGACGCGCGGGACTGGTCACGGCAAGAAGGCGCAGCTTGCCGGCCCGATGCAGTTCGAGCACCTGCCCGGTCACGCCCAGAATGCCCACGGGAATTTGCCCGGCGACCAGGTCCGCGATCGCCGGCCCCGTTCCCCGATAGGGTATCTGCGCGATGTCGGATGTTCCTGTGAGCGATTTGAACAACTCACCGGTCAGATGCTGAATGGTGCCGACGCCGGCGTGCCCGTAGGACACCTTGCCGGGATTGGCCTTGGCATAAGCGATGAGTTCGTTGAGGTTTTGCGCCGGCACCGCGGGATGCACGGCAAGTCCGAGAAAATACGCCGCGGCGCCTGCGATCGGCACGAGATCCTTGACCGGATCGTAAAGCGGCCGGCTCTTGAGCAGGGTCTCGTTGACGTGCGTCTGCGTGCCGCCGAGCAGGATGGTGTAGCCGTCAGGCAGCGCGCGCGCGACGGCGGACGCGCCCAGCGAAGAGCCGCCGCCACCGATGTTTTCGACCACCACCGTGCCCAGCAGCGGCTTCATCCTGTCCGCCCATGGACGCCCGATGGCGTCGAACGCACCGCCCGGCGCGAACGGAACCACGAGCCGGATCGGCCGCGTCGGATAGGTTTGCGCGACGGCCGTGCGCGAGACGGCCGGCAGCGCGGCGCCGCCCGCGGCAAGATGCAGGAATGCGCGGCGGGAAAGTTTCATGACGGTCCCCAGGCGTTGCTGCGCGAGCACGCGCGCGCAATTCGTTGACAATGAAGCAAGCCTAGCCCGGATGAACGCAGCGGCACAACGTGCTTGAACAAGCTCGTAGGGCGGATTAGCGAAGCGCAATCCGCCGCACCGATGCTCCAACGCAAGCGTAGCAATCGTAGCCCGGGTGAGCGCAGCGACACCCGGGGTCAACGGGTGCGAGTTGCCCCGGATGGAGCCGAGCGAGCGTAGCCCATAGCGCGGATCAGCCAACGGGTCGCGCGAACGCGCGCCCGATGATGAACTCCGCGCCACGCAGGCGACAACGCAGTCGGCGGATTACGCTTCGCAAATCCGCCCTACGTGCTCGGCGATCCTGCCCGCCAGCCGCGCGATGCCTCGCCGCACCTTGGGATCGGTGATCCGGCCGAACGCCGCGACAAACCGCACGCCTTCCTCCGACTCCATGAAATCGACGATGTCTTGCGGCATGCCGCTTTCGTGAGCCGACGATCCGGGCGCGCCCTCGAACAGGAACGACACCGGAATTTCCAGCACGGCGCAAATCTGCTGCAGCCGGCTCGCGCCGATCCGGTTCGTGCCCGATTCATATTTCTGGATTTGCTGGGCCGTCAGCCCGATCGCTTCGCCGAGCGTAATCCTGCTGATCTTCCGCTCGGTCCGCCACATGCGGATGCGGCTGCCGACGTGAACGTCAATCGGGTTCGGCGGTTTTGGTGGCATCGTCATTGCTCCACTAACAACACGGGACGTTCCTGCAATCTTTCGGCGACGCGTGATTGCGCGGCGACCTGTAGCAGTAGAACGCATTTTACACCTATGTTGCAAGCAAGGAAGTACCGCGTTGCTCGATTTCGGAACTGTCGTTAAGAAATCGGCATGGGGAAGAAGCCCGCCGAAGAAGTCCGCAGCGCGCCATTCAATGCCAAGATCAGGCCACGCTTTAAGCGCTGGGCGGAGGCGATGGCGCGCGCCGATGATCGCTCTTTGGCACAATGGACTGAGACAATGATCCAAGCCGAGCACGACCGGCGCGAAGCAAAATCCCAGAGAGCCGCTGCGCGGAAGCCATCCTCTTAAGGGACCGGCCCGACATCCGGGCCGATTACGCAAAGCAGGCGGCGCCCTGCTCTATCGGTCGTCATAGTCCGGATCGTAGCCGTAGCCCGTAGCGGTGGATTAGCGCAGCGTAATCCGCCACCCAGGTGATGACGCAAATCGGCGGATTACGCTTCGCTAATCCGCCCTACGAGCTAAGAAGGCTGTGAAATGAAAGAGGCCGCCAGGTGAGGCGGCCTCTCGCATTATACTTTCTTATTTCTTCATGGTGCCGCCGGGCGTCGTCGCGTCGCCCTTCTTTTCTGCCGCGCCCGCCGTGCCCGCACCTTGAGTACTGGCGTCCTTCGCGGACGGCATGGAAGTTCCGGTCGCACCCGTCGCCATTCCATCCTTCTTCATGCCGTCTTTCGACATGTCGTTGGTCTTCATGGAGTCCTGAGCGGCGGGGCCGGTGGTCTGAGCCGATGCACCAACCGTGGTAAAGGCGGCCAGGGTGGCAACGCAAGCGGCAACAAGAATAGCTTTCTTCATCTTAAGCTCCTGATGGGTTGATATCCTAAGATGAATGAGCGGTGCGGTTGAACGTTCCGAATTATATGTTCGGAACGCGACATATATTTTGAAACTAATTCCGGGATGACCCCACGGCTTGATTGGGCTTTCGCTCTGGTGCAGTAGCCGTGCCTCTTCCAACTGAGGCGGCGCTTATCCCGGACGCTCGCCTTCAGCGGCCACCGCTAGCTTAAGCCACTCCTCGGCAACCCGCAGCCATGGAAGCGTTCCGCGTCGACGCTTTTTGCGCCCATTCTTCTGCATCACTTCGGCGATCGTATATCTGCTTCACGTCTCCGAACGCTTCAGGCGAGACCGCGGGAAAGCGCCTTGCAATCCTCAAGCAGGCCGTTCCCGCGGTGCGGCGCATCGCGGTTTTTACGCACCCGGACGATCCCGTCCGGGTCAGGCAGCTTCGACAGGTCGAAGAATCCTCCGGCATCCTCGGCGTCGAGACCAAAGTATTTTCCGTCATCGAATCGCGCGACGATATCGAGCGTGCGATTGCCGCCGCGGTGGAATGGAAAGCCGACGCGGTGTTCCGCATCCTCGCCCAAACCGGGGGAAGCTGGTCCAGATTGCAGGCGGAGCTTCTGCTCAGGCATCGTTTGCCGGGGATGCTCGCCACCCGGGGCGATGTCGAAAATGGCGGCCTGATGTGTTCTTTCGCCGACCTGTCCGAGCACTGGAACCAGGTTGCCGCTTATGTCGACCGCATCCTGAAAGGCGCAGCTCCAGGCGACCTTCCGGTGGCGATGCCGACGAAATTTCAGTTTTTGCTGAACCTCAAGACCGCCCAGGCAATCGGCCTCACCATTCCGCCTGACGTGCTGACGTTGGCCGACGAAGTGATCGAATAGCAATGGATGCCGGCTTCTGGCACAAAACGGACATCGCATCGGCCGTCGGCGATGTCCGTTCCTGGGGGTGAAGCAGACCTTGTCCGGTCGTTGGAAGATGAAGCCCTGTCAATCGATCCACTCGTTGACCCGCGCGGCAAGATCGCGCGGCAGCAAACGTAGCCCGGGTGAGCGCAGCGACACCCGGGGCTCGAGTGCGCGAGTTGTCCCGGATGTCGCTGCGCTCATCCGGGCTACGGCCGATCAGCCAGCGCCGCTCACCCCTCCACCACCCTCCTTGCCGTCGCCACCGGCAGAAACAGCCGCCCCGCCCTGCCCGAAAACGCCTCAAACCCGTGATGCCGGTAGAACCGCGCCGCCGCTTCGTCCTTCGCATCGACGACAAGCGCAAACACGGCGGCGTCGGCGCGGATCGCACGCGCAATGGCGTCGAACAGCAGCGCGGCGCCGAGGTTTTGGCCTTGATAGCGGTTATCGACCGCAAGCCGTCCGATCAGCGCGGCGGGGAGCACGGGATAACGCGGCAGCTTGCGTGTCCGCTCCTCCGGAAGATCAGCCACCGGAATGCTCGCTGCGGAGAATGTGTAGTAGCCAGCGACCACGTTGCTCTCGACCGGCGACGCGACAAAACAGTTCGCGATATGGCGGCGGACGTCCTGCGTCGCTTGCGTCTGCAGATAGCGATCGAGCGGCTCCGCGCCGCAGGAAAACCTCTCGCGGTCGTGCGCGGCGACGAGCGCCGCGATGACGAAGCCGGCGATCACTTCGTCGCGAGGATGAGGCGGCGATGCGCGGCGCGCGCCCGTCGCAAAGCGGGAGCAGGCTTCGGTGGATTGGCGAGCGCTTCAGCAAGCCTCTGCTGATCCGCAACCGAAAGACGGATGATTTGGGTTTCCGCAATGGTGCGCTGCGCCGCCTGCCGCGCGGCGGCCACGACAAAATCGCTGACGCTGCGCCCTTCGATCTCGGCGGCGCGCTTGACCACCGCGAGCGTTTCCGGAGACAGCCTCGCCTCCAGCCGGGTCGAACGGGTACTGTTCTGGCTCATCAGAAAATCCTCTCGCCGCACTGTACGGCAAAATGCCGTACAGTCAACGGGGATACGTGTGCTGCTGAAAGATGACCAACCCGCGTAATTGTCCGATACCCGCCCTGGTTGAATCAATACGATAGCACCGGCTGCTAACCCGATTCCGCCTTGCTCGGAATTCGCCGCAAGCCCTTTCTGCACGACACTTTTCTGCCGCCAGTTTGCCGCATGACTCCCACATTGAGTTAATGTTCGGCACGCGCGCAAGCGGCCGTACAGGCCGCAACGACTTCACTGCATTGGGATTTCGCCGACGCTGCTTCAGCCGCGCATCGGCCGGACCGTGCTTAACCGATTGGCACTGATGAGAATCCGGCCGTGACGATGGCGACGCGGTGCGAACGGATGTTAAAGGCCGGCTGCTCAAGGCTTTTTTGCTTGCAACGATGCGCCGGAAGCGTGCAAGACGGCGCGCGTTGCCACGATTCCGCCGCACGCGCCTCATGCTTGCCGCAAGACTCGACGTTGCTGCGCGCTGCAGCGCGCCCGATTTTTTCACGGGGTCCAAGCCATTCAACTTGCGGCCATTTCAGCTGCTTTTGCGCTAGAGCGTGATGACATTGGGTTGAACCACGCCGTCATTGCGAGGAGCGAAGCGACGAAGCAATCCAGTCTTCCTTTGTTGCTTCTGGATTGCTTCGCTTCGCTCGCAATGACGATTTAACGATAACGCATCACGCGCTAATGCGCCGGCTCCGCGGACGAAAACACCGCGGGCTTTTTCAGCAGCAGCACCGTCAGGCTCAGGCCGAAATAAAACACCGTCAGCATGAAGAAGGCGTCGCCATAGCCCATCACCACCGCCTGGCGGTGCACGATCTGCGACAGCTGCTTCATCGCCATCAGCGAGGCGTCGCCCATGCCCTGGAATTTCTGGGTGAGCATGTTCAGCGTTTCGGTCGCCATGGCGTTTCCCCAGGTCACCCGGTCGTGCAGCCGCGCAATATGCAGGTCGGTGCGCTCGTTCAGCACCTGGTTGATGACCGCGAGCCCGAGCGCGCCGCCGAGATTTCGCGTCAGGTTGAACAGGCCCGAGGCATTCTTCACCAGCTCCGGCGGCAGCGTCCCCAGCGCGATGCTGTTGGTCGGCACCATCGCCAGCATCATGCCGATGCCGCGCAGGATCTGCGGCACCAGCAATTCGTAGAAGTCGTAGTCCTTGGTGATCCAGGTCATCTGCCAGGAACCGAACGCGAAGATGACGATGCCGCTGGCGATGATCAGGCGCAGGTCGACCTTCTGCATCAGCCGCCCCACCAGCGGGGCGGTCAGGAACATGGTGATGCCGGAGACGAACATGGTTTCGCCGATCATCAGCGCGCTGTAGCCGCGCACTTCGGCGAGGTAGCGCGGATAGATGTAGGTCAGGCCGTAAAGCCCGATGCCGACGCTGAACGAGATCAGGCAGCCGACCGCGAAATTGCGGTTGGTGAAGGTGCGGATGTCGACGATCGGCTCGTCCGCCGTCAGCACCCGATAGAAGAAGGCGATCGCGGAGAGCACGCAGACCACGGCGCAGGTGGCGACCGAGGTATCCTGCAGCCACTGGTATTGCGGCCCTTCCTCCAGCACATATTCCAGCGTGCCGAGAAAGCCCGCCATGGTGATGAGGCCCCACCAGTCGAACCGGTCGAGCAGCGCGAAATTGGGCTCGTCGAAATCGACCAGCGTCAGCACGCCGATGGTGATGCCGATGCCGGGGACGATGTTGATGAAAAACAGCCAGTGCCACGACATCCAGTCGGTAATGATGCCGCCGACGGTCGGACCGATGGTCGGCGCCAGCGTGGCGACGAGGCCGATGATCGGGCCCACGATATGGAATTTCGAGCGCGGGAACACCGTGTAGGCCGACGCGAACACCGTCGGCACCATGCCGCCGCCGAGGAAGCCCTGCACCGCGCGCCACAGGATCATCTGCTCGATGGTCGAGGCGAAGCCGCACAGGAAACTGGCGATGGTGAAGCCGGCCGCGGAAATCGCGAACAACAATCGCGTGCCGAGCGCGCGCGACATGAATCCGGACAACGGAATCGCGATCACCTCGGCGATCAGATACGAGGTCTGGACCCACGACACCTCGCTGGCGCTCGCCGACAATCCCGCCTGGATTTCCGCAAGCGAGGCCGAGACCACCTGGATGTCCAGAATCGCCATGAACATCCCGAATACCATGATCAGGAACGCCAGCAGCCGCCGCGGCACAATCCGTTCGGACGGCACGGCGCTCATCATCGGCGTTGCGGGTGTGGCGTTCGCCATATGCGGTCAAATCAAGCTCTGGTTTCGATCGGGCCTGACGGTCACTGCGGCTGGAGCTTTTGCGGCTCGTCGAGGTCGGCCTCGCTGTCCGCGTCCTTGGCGCCTTCCCTTGTATCGACGGTGGTGTAGACCGACATGCCGGCGCGCAGCAGATTCTGCTTGGCGACGTCCTTGGGCACGCGGACGCGGACCGGCAGCCGCTGCACGATCTTGGTGAAGTTGCCGGTGGCGTTGTCCGGCGGCAGCAGCGTGAACACGGAGCCTGCCGCCGGCGAAATGCTGTCGACGACCCCTGCGAACTTGCGGTGGCCGTACGCGTCCACCGAGATCGTCACCGGCTGGCCGGGACGGATGCGCTTGAGCTGGGTTTCCTTGAAATTGGCGTCGATGAAAACCTCGTTGAGCGGCACCACATTGCCGAGCCGCTGCCCGGCCTGGATGAAGTCGCCCTTGTTGACGAGGCGGTTGGAAAACGTGCCGTCAACCGGCGCTCGCACCGAGGCGAAATCGAGATCGCGTTCCGCCTTGGCAAGCGACGTCTGCAATTCGGCGAGCTGCGCGCGGGCCTCGTCCTGCTGGGCTTTTGTCACCTCGACGCTGTCGCGCGCCGCGCTATAGGCGGCCTGCGCCGATTGCACCGCCGCGGCACCCTGATCGCGGCCGGCCTGCGACTGCTCGAAGGTCGCCCGCGACGCGAATCCCTTGGTGCTCAGCGCCTGCTGGCGATCGAAATCGAGATCGGCACGCTTCTGATTGGCCTCTGCGGAAGCGAGTTGCGCCCGGGACTGCTCGGCAGCACTTTCCATCGCCGTGATCTGGCGGCCGATGCGGTCGATCGCCGCCTGCTGGGTGGCGATCTTGCTGCGCGCCGCGTCCACGGCGATGCGATAATCGCCATCGTCGATCCGGAAGATCACGTCGCCGGCGCGAACCAGTACGTTATCGGCCGGAAGAATTGCCGCGATGTGGCCGGATACCCGCGCGCCCAGCATGGTGTTGTTGGCGCGGACATAGGCATCGTCGGTAGAGACGTAGAAACGCCCGACCAGGGTGTAATACGACCCATAGGAGGCGGCTGCGAGCGCGAGCAGCGAGATAATTCCCAGCGCCAAGAATTTGCGTTTGCCGGATTTTGGCGCGGCGGCAGTTGTTGCGGCGGCAGGCGCATCCGTCGCCGGCTTGTCGATGATCGGAGCAGACGGCGCGCTGCGCGCGGCCGGTTCATCCGGCGCAGACGCGCGGCGTTGCTCGTCAGGCGCAGCATGGACCAACTCACTTATCTCCACGTCCGGTTCGGCGCGGATGATACGGGCGGCCTGGTCTCTCGCTGCGGCCATTCAGGCCTCCCCGACTACGATCGCACAACGTCAAGCAGTAGCCGACAAGGCCGTGCCGCGCCGCTATTTTCCGCAAATTATAATTGACCGAACGGTTCGGTCAAGTTATATTCACGGCTATAAACCATAGGTAGCGGCCCCTTCCAAAGCGTTTCGGACCGGGGCTTTTTTGGAAGAAGCTGAACAAATGGCTGCATCGACGCGTGCAACGCTCTCTCTGGTCGCGGACGACGACAGTTCGAAGCGGCGGCAGATTCTGGAGGGCGCGCGCAAGCTTTTCCTGGATCTGGGTTTCGACGGCGCCAGCATGGGCGAAATCGCCCGCGCGGCGGGCGTCTCGAAGGGCACGCTGTACGTCTATTTCGCCGACAAGAACCAGCTGTTCGAGGCCATCGTCGAGGAGGAAGTGCTCGACCAGCAGAAGGTCGCGTTCAATCTCGACCCCGCTCGCGGCGTTGCGATCACGCTGCGGGAATTTGGACAGGCCTACATTGAGTTGCTGTGCCGGCCAGGTGGCGGATCGGCAATCCGGACCGTGATGGCGATCGCCGAGCGGATGCCCGAGGTCGGCGGGCGCTTCTACGAAAATGTGGTGGCTCATACTATTGCCAGGCTCGCCGCCTATCTCGATGCGCGGGTAACGGCGGGTGACCTCAAGATCGAGGATTCCAAACTGGCGGCGTCGCAGTTCATGATGTCCTGCCAGGCGTCGCTGTTCCTGCCATTCGTTTTCCAGGCCTCGCCAGCGCCCTCGGCGGCGCGCATCGCGCATGTGGTGGAAAGCGCGACGCGGATGTTCCTCGCAGCGTACCAGGTCAAGCCGGTCTGACGCTTCTGCGTCCTTTCAGATTTGACATTTCAACTATACGCTCCTCGCCGGTGCCTTGCTCCGTCGCCGACGCCGCGTCCCGTGACGTCGGCCGCCGCGAAGAAATCCCGCGCCAACCTGGAGGCCGCACATGAGCACGATGACGATCAACGGCCGCATCGAGCCCCTCCCCGATGATCCCGATGCGCTTCTGATCGATGTCGTGCGCGGCGCTCTCAACCTGACGGGCACCAAGCTCGTGTGCGGGGCCGGCGTATGCGGTGCGTGCACCGTGCTGGTGGACGGCGCGCCGGTGGTCAGCTGCCTGCTGCCCGCGCGCGCCGCGGCGGATAAATCGGTGACGACGGTCGAAGGCATCGGCGCCCGCAAATTGCACCCGGTGCAGAAGGCCTTCATGGCCCACGATGCCCTGCAATGCGGGTTCTGCACGCCGGGCTTCATCGTCGAGGCGGCGGCGTTTCACGACCGCTGGCGGAAAGCGGCGGGAACGACAACGCCGTCGCGGGAGGAAATCGGCGCCGCGCTTTCAGGTCATTTGTGCCGCTGCGGCGCCTATGAGGGCATTTTTCGCGCCGTGGCCGAAGCATGCGCGGGCCGCTTTGACGGCGACGAGTTCGTCTCGCCGCGCATCGAGGCGCGGGAGAAGGTGACCGGCCTTGCGAAATACACCGTCGATATCCGCCACGACGGACAGCTGGAAGGCATCATCCTCCGCTCGCATCTCGCGCATGCTCGGGTAGTTGAACTGGATCTCGCTCCGGCGCTCGCGATATCGGGCGTGATCGCCATCTCCCTGCTCGGCGATGACCGCATTGTCCGCTATGTCGGCGAACCCATCGCGGCCGTCGCCGCGACGGATCGAAAGACCGCACTTGAGGCCATCGCCGCCATCAGGATCGCCAGCGAACCCTTGCCGTCGGTGATCGGGCTGGAAGCGGCGCGCAAGCCCGATGCTCCCGTCGTGTTCGAAAAATCCAGCCGAAAAAAAGCCGGCAACGTCTCGGAAGGCGCGGGCTCGCCGGCGCCCTGGAAAAACAACGTCCGCGGGCCGTCCGCGGCATTTTCCCACAAGGCGAAGAAGGCGCGGAGCTGGGTGGACACCGCGCGCAAGGCGCAAAATCCGTTGCTGGTTGAGGGGACATTCCATACCGGCACGCAACAGCACGCCTGCCTGGAGCCGCACGCCACCGTCGCCCGTTTCGATGGCGACCGCCTGACCGTGCATGTCTCGACGCAATCGGTTTTCCACCTGATGGAGCTGATCGCCAAACGCTACAAGCTCGGACATGACAAGGTGCGGGTGATTGCGGATCATGTCGGCGGCGGTTTCGGTTCGAAGGCCAGCCTTGGCATGGAAACCATCGCGGCGATCGAGCTCGCGCGCGAGGCGAAGGCGCCGGTGCGGATCGCGTTCGACCGGCACGAGGAGCTTTCCGTCACCGGCTATCGGCCGGCGGCCGAGGTGAAGATCGCGCTGCTGCCTTCCGAAGCGGGCGGCCTCAAAGCGCTGTCGCTCACCGCCTATGCCGACACCGGAGCCGCGATAAACTCGACGATCGCAGCCCTCGCCCGCCTGATCTATCCGGCGGAGGCCAAGGCGCTGGCCGATTTCGACGTCATCAGCAACCTGCCGGCCGGCGCCGCCTTCCGCGGTCCCGGCGGACCGCCGATGGCTTTCGCGCTGGAGCAGGCGATCGACGAAGCCGCGCTGCGGATGAAGGTCGATCCGATCGCGCTGCGCAAGCGCTGGGATCCCAACCCGAACCGGCAGCGTCTCTACGATTGGGCATCCCGGCTCGAGGTCTGGCGCAACATCAAGACACCGGCGTTGCAGACCGGCCGCTATCGCCGCGGCGTCGGCGTCGCGACCGGGTACTGGCTTTATCTCTGGCAGCCCGGCTCCAAGGTCGAACTGGCGGTCAAGGGCGGACGCCTTATCGCCAGCACCGCGATCCAGGATATCGGCACCGGCAGCCGCACCGTGATCGCCAATACGGTCGCGCACGAATTCGGACTTGAGCCGCACGAGATCGAGGTCAGGATCGGAGATTCCAGGCTGCCGGAAGGCCCGGGTTCGGGCGGCAGCCGGACCACGGCCTCGGTCGTCCCGCCCACGCTGCTTGCCGTGCAAAAGCTCAAATCCGCCATCGAACGCAGTGCAAAGCAGCCGCCGATCCCCGGCTCCAACGCGCCATGGCGGGAGCTGATCGCGGCTTCCCCCGATCTCAGCGAATCCGCGGAGCGGCCGGAGGACGGCAAGCCCATGCTTGCGGGAATCCGCTCGCCGCTGAAGGACGCGGGCTTCATCGGGATGATCTTCGGCTGGATGATGCGCCGGTTCTCCAACATGGCGATCGGCGCGGGCGTCCCAAGCTCGGTGCAGGTGATCGAGGTGGAGGTGGATACCTGGCTCGGGCACGTGCGCGTCCTCAACGTGCACACCGGCATTGCCGTCGGCAAGATTGCGGCGCCCGCACTCGCCCGCAGCCAAGCCGCGGGCTCGGTGATCCAGGGCATCGGCTATGCGCTCTACGAAGCGCGCGAAATCGATTCCCGGACCGGTGACATCCTCACCGCCGGAATGGAGGACTACCGCATCCCCGGCATGTCGGACACGCCACCGATCGACGTGCATTTCGACGAAGGCGGTTTCGACCACGTGCTTGGCGGCAGCGTCGGTATCGGCGAGGTCGCGACGGTCCCGACCTCGCCGGCCATCGCTAATGCCATTCGCAACGCCACCGGCATCCGGCTTACCGAACTTCCGATCCGGCCCGACCGGCTCATCGCCGCCCTCAATGGGAGGACCGCGGCATGACCTCCGCCTCCATGACTGCCTCGACCACGACCGCCGAATTCCGCGCCGCCGGCACCGACCTTTCCGAACGGCGGCGCAGCGGCGTTTCGAAAGGACCGCTGATCGACATTACCGCCGCACCCGACACTATCGGGATGGACTGGGGCGCGGACGGCGCCGTGCGCATCGGCGCCTTCACCACCATCGCAGCGATCGCTGACGACACCCGCATCGTGCAAGCCTATCCCGGCCTTGCCGCCGCCGCGCAGGGTCTCGCTACGCCGCAAGTCCGTCGTCTCGCCACCCTCGGCGGCAACCTGGCGCAGCGCTCGCGCTGCTGGTATTTTCGCAACCCGCACATCGCCTGCCTGAAGAAGGGCGGACCGGATTGCCCTGCCCGCGCCGGCAATCATCTCTACAGCGTTGCCTTCGATCTCGGCCCCTGCGTCGCGCCGCATCCGTCGACCATGGCAGCGGCGCTGCTGGCCTACGAGGCGAGAATCTCAACCGACCGGCGAAGCGGGCTGACGATCGGTGAGCTTCTTGGCGACGGCTCCAATGCCGCCGCCGACCACTTGCTGGAGCCCGGCGAAATGATTCGAAGTGTCGAGCTTCCCGCTCCGGTCACAGGCGAGCGCGCGTTCTACAAGCGCGCCATCAGCCGCAGCCATGCGGAGTGGCCGCTGGTCGAAGTCTGTGCCCGCGCCGTCGTCTCAGGCGGCTCGTTCCAGTTCATCCGCATTACGGCCGGCGGCATTGCGCCGGTCCCGCTCCGGCTCGCGGCGGCCGAGGCTGTGTTGCAGGGCGCGCCGGCGAGTGCTGCAAACATTGGCAATGCCGCGAGGCAGGCGACTGCGGGCGCGAACCCGTTGCCGATGACGGGTTACAAGCTTGATCTGCTGCGTGGTGTCGTGCACGACCTTCTGGAGCGGTTCGTGACCTGATACACCCCGTCATTCCGGGGCGCGCCTCTTCGGCGCGAACCCGGAATCCAGCAGTTACCAGCCAACCTCTGGATTCCGGGTCTGCGCGCGAAGAGCGCGCATCCCGGAATGACGGTCCTGGTCTAGTCGTCCATGAATTCGTCTTCTTCGTCGACCTTCGACTTGGATCGGTGAGACAATCTGTGCCGTCCACCCAGCGATCCCGTCACCGAAGGCTCGCGGCTCGCATAGGAATTGCGCTGCGATCCGCGTGAAGCGACCTCCTCGCCCGACACCGCGGCCGGCTGGCAGATCAGGCGCCGGCTGGCGCGGCGCATCAGGTCGACGTGGATGTGATCGTGGTGCTGGGCGTTGGAGCCCGGCGCCAGCACCGTGTTGAACTGCTGGCATGCGGCACCCTGCACGTCGCGCAGAAAACCCTGCTCTTCCGGCATTCCGTGCCAGCCGTTCTTGACCGTGATGCGACGGCCATCGGCCAGCGTGAACGCCGCGATGTCGAGCGCGTTGCCGAAGGCGTGCTCGGAAATATGCGCGCGCGCATTGCCGTTCATGCCGCGGCAGGAATAGGCGGAGATCTGCTTGATCTCGACCACCCGCACGCCGAACCACCGCATCGCCGAAGGCTGCACCGAATCGGCGAGCCAGCGATCCAGCGCCGAGACGATCGGGCATGCGAGCGTCGCCGTCGGCGTCACTGCGACCGGGCCGAATGAATTGACCGGGTTGCCTTGCGACGGCCCGAGCCGCGGCAGCGGCGAGTAATCCTGCGATCCGCTTGCGGCAGGCCCGCCGCCATAGGAAGGCGGCGCGGAAGTGCGGTCGTTCTGGGGATAGGCATCCACCCGGCCGGCGGGCGCGCGGTATCGTGGCGCATTCATCGGCGCCAGGTCGGCCGAGGGCGAGCCGTCGGGCGGCAATTCGATTTCGCCTTCATCCGGCGCGACGCCGGGCGCGCTCAACGAGATCGGTCCGTTGGATGCGGCGCCATAGGCAGGCTGCCGAACCGGCGCTTCCCGATAGTAAGGTGCGGGATAGGACGATACCGGCGCCGCGGGCTGCGGTTGCGACACCGGCCAGCGCGGCTGGTTGCCGCCGATGCCGGCCGGAGGCCGCAAATCGTCGGCGAACCCGAAGCTGCTGCTGTTTTCGCCGAGGGCTGCGACTTTCAACGGGAATTCGGCGCCGCAAACGCCCGGACCGGAAATCGGGTTGATCCGCACCAGATCGGCGTTCTCTTTCACCGCGCCGGATTTCAGGCATGCGACCTCGGCCTCGGCCCGCCACGGTTCGCGCTCCGCGGACTGAAAAATGCCGCGGCCGCAACCTGCCAACGAAACAAGGACGAAGGAGCCGACGAGATACAAACGAACTCCGCGCGTCATCCCCGCACGTTGGTCGAATTTATTTAACGACTCTTCAACGCGTTGATTTTACGAAGTTTTAACCACGGTTCCGGCTGTGGGAAAATGGCAATAGACAGCAAGGCTGACTTTTCTGTCCGGGAACGATCCGCTATCGTCGTGGTTAATCGGGCAGCGGCGTTAACCAGGGAGAATTCCCATGACTATCGTCAGCAGACTGAGCGTGTTTACGGCCTATATCGCTTTCGCCTTTGTCGGCGCGATCGTGCTGGGCGTGATCTAGCCTTCAGCCCACCTTATTGCATCGAGCCCGGCGGTTTGGACCCATCCGAACCGCCGGGCTTTTTCGTGGGCGACGAAACAAATCTACTGCCGACGAAACCGTTTTGCGCGTCCGACGCAAAATTCCTGAAACTGACACCCCTTACTCAAGAAGCCACGAGGCGCCGGGACAGGCGCATCACTCTGGCGCTCATGGGGACATTCAATGACTTTCTCGAAGACGATCATCGCGACCACATTCGCGTTCGGCATGCTGACGACGGCGTCTTACGCCTACAGCCCCGAACAGCAACAACTCTGCACCGGCGACGCGAGGCGATGTTTCACTTGGCGTACCTAGCCCCAAAATCTAGTGTTTTCAGTGGGCTAATTTTGAGTTGAGTCGGAAACCGGGCAGACAACCGCGAACCGGGTGCCTTAAGATTAGGCTTCACGGTCCTGTCTCGCCTTTGTGGAGTAGCTCAAACTCCCGCGTGATGATGGGGAGTATCGGGCATGCAGCATTATCGCGCGTACATCATGGGCCATGACGGCCACATTCTCAGCCCCGTTGATCTTGTCTGCGAGAATGACGAGGACGCGAAAGAGCAAGCTCGGAAACTCGTTGACGGTCACGACGTAGAGCTATGGCAACGTGACCGCAAAATATCGGTGTTTTTGAGTCCCGATAGTCCTACCGGCCCGCCTTCCGGGGCTTCACGACGGCCTTGAGCTTGTTCAGGATCGCCATCTGATCATCGCGGTATTCCTTGGCGACCTTCATGGCTTCTTCCGTTCGCCGCTCGTTGCTCTTGCGCGGCTTCGCCACGGCCTTGAAGGCCCGCTCCGCGCCCTTCTCAGTCTCATCGGCACCGGCGGCCCTTGCGGCCTCTAGGAAGCGCTTCGACTGCTCCGGGTCGTCCGGTTTTAGTGCTGGTTTGCGGCTCTTCGGGTCATTCATCGTTAGACACGCCTATGTTGTCCCCTGTAACGTTTTCTCCCAACAACGTGCAGAATAGCACATTTGGGGGGAAGCACGGCCGTGGCCAGACATTTGGGACCAATCGAGGTTGACCGCATTTTTCTCTACGAAGAAAACCCAAGGCACGAACCGATCGAGTCAGAGCCGGAAATCATAGCGTATCTGTGCCGCGATGAGCAGGTCTACAACCTTGCTCGCAGTATCTCCGCAGCTGGCACTAACCCACTTGATTTGCTGGGTCTTGTGGAAATAGCCGGCTCCGGCAAGAAAAAAAGCTATCAGGCTTGGGAAGGCAACCGGCGGGTTTGCGCCCTCAAGCTTCTCAATGATCCTGATCGCGCCCCTGCCCATCTTCGAAACGACTTCAATCGGCTATCTACCGAATCAGCACATGTTCCGATCAAGACGATTCAGTCCGTTGTCTTTGATGACCACGACGACCTGAAGTTCTGGATGGGCATCCAACACGACGGGGCGCAAGCTGGCGTGGGTCGCAAGGCTTGGAATCCAGTCCAGAAAGCGCGGCACTTTGGTGGCTCCAATCGAAACCGTGTTGCACTTGCTGTGCTGGATGCAGCCGAGACGATGGGCCTCATCACGGCAGAAGAACGAAAAGGAAAGCTCACTACTGTACAGCGCTTCATCAACAGCGACGTTGTTAAAGAGGCGATTGGAATTGACGCTAGCAATCCAGAGGATTTGACGTTCAATCGGCCGCCAGAAGACTTCAAAAAGCTGTTCGGCCTGTTCATTTCCGACGTGAAAGAAAATCAGCGGGTCACATCTCGTCACAATAAAGATTATGTCGATGCCTACGGGCGCACGCTCGCACGCACCAAGGGGGTGAGTGGAGAGCGGATACGGCCGCAAAGCGTGAAAACGGTCGCCGCTAGTCGCAAGACGGATAAGGCAAAACGCGGGAGTAAGCCGAAACAGCCCCGCAAGATCGCGCACCTCGACTACGACAAAGCGCTTGGGGAGGCGTTAGAAGCTGCTAGGAGTAGCAAGCTAGAGAACCTCTATTACTCAATCACATCCGTGCACATTCAGCATGCGCCGCTGCTAACCGTCGGCGTGTGGGCGTTCGTTGAATCTCTTTGTGCCTTTTGTGGCAAAAATGAAAACGCCGATTTCCTTGCCTACTATAGCAATCAAAAATTCTCGGACTTGGGATTTAAAGATCGAGACCGAGCGACAGTTCGGGACGCGCTCACGCGCATCCAGCGCAACGGCAACTCTACGAAGCATCACGAGATCGCCGCCACATTTGACGGTGCGCAACTGGCGAACGACCTTGAAACGATCACACTGCTGTTGATTAAAACGCTCGAAGAACGTGCTGCAAAAAAATAGCTGGCCGTGGGCAAGATGGTTTGCTAGATTTGCCTTCAAATCAGGGCTAATCGGAGTTGGGCCATGCCGCTAGCAACCTCACCGCTGCGCTATCCAGGTGGCAAAGTTTGCCTGATGGATATCGTTTCTCACATCTTGCGCCTAAACAAACTTGAGCACGGTCACTATGCGGAGCCGTATGCAGGTGGATGTGGGCTGGCGCTGGCCTTGCTATTCAATGGCCACGTAAGCGACATCCACATTAACGACATCGATCTGCCGGTGTGGTCGTTCTGGCACTCGGTGCTTAACCGCACTGAAGACTTCGTAGAACTGATGGAGCGCACGCCCGTCACACTCAAGCAATGGCGCAAGCAGCGCGGCGTCTTGAGCGAGTCGGACGACACGCTGGAGCTTGGGTTTGCGGCGTTTTTCCTCAATCGAACGAACAGGTCCGGCATCATCAAGAATGCCGGAGTAATCGGCGGGCTGAAACAGGACGGCCGATACACCGTTGACTGTCGCTTCAATAAGGAAGAACTAGCGCGGCGCATTCGGCGCATTCGTAAGTACCGTAGCCGCATCCACCTGCACCGCAAGGACGCGCTCAAGTTCATCGATCACGTCGAGCGCGCCTTGCCGCTTCGCTCGTTTCTGTGTATCGACCCGCCGTATTTTCACAAGGGCTCCAGCCTCTACACGAGCTTTTATAAGCGGGCCGATCATGAGCTAGTCGCGGATCGTATCCTTGAGTTGGAGATGCCTTGGATTCTCACCTATGACCACTGCGACGAAATTCACGATTTATATACGGACCGGCGCCAATTTCAGTTTTCGCTAAATTATTCGGCGCAGACAAAGCGGGTTGGATCTGAATTGCTGATCGCGTCAAAGGGGCTTCGCATTCCCGACGAACTCCGCGCAGCGCAAGTGCATAGGCCGCAGTATCGCACGGCGGCCTAGCGGTATTTGAGTTTAAGCTGTTGCCACAACTCTGTTGGCGTCAGTTTTTTCTTAGGCGGACGAACCAGACATTTCATAGGTCAGCCGCTTGCCCTTTGCGCCGCGAAGCGCAAGGTCAGCACGCTGCTCATCGTTGATGCCAAGCTTGGCGCGGGTGTTCTGGCGAAAATCAAACTCCGCCAAATAGCGGTCAAGGTGCTTGACATCGACATGCTGGTAAACGCCAACAAGGCCACGCTTCAAAACCGAAAAGAAGCCTTCCAGCGTGTTCGTGTGCACCACGCCGCGCGTCCATTCAAATTTGGAATGGTCAACCGCTTCATGCTTCGCCACAGGCGCGAACTTGTAGCGGCTCGTGGTATCGGTCACCAGATGGCTATCAGGATGCACATGCTTGCGGACAACGCCCATGGCCATGCGATGGTCAAGCATGGTCGAACGGATATCGCCGCCGCGCTCCACTAGGCTCATGACAATCGGGTTATGGGTCTTGCGGCGGAAATTGGCCGGACGCTTGGTCTTGCGGGACCGCGCGAGTTCGGTTTCGTCGGCTTCAACGATTTTGCCAGCGCCGCCCAGCGGCTCTAGGTCGCCGCCGGGAGCCATGGCGAACCGGATACGATGGCCAAGGTGCCAAGCGGTTTTCATGCCGCACCCGAGGGTCCGCTGAAGCTGGCGCGTGGAGATGCCTTTCTTGCTGCTGCAAAGCAGGTGGATGGCCTGAAGCCACAGCCGTAGGGGAAGGTGGCTATCCTCGAAGATCGTGCCAATGCGGACCGTGAAGGGCTTGCGGCAGGCGTAGCACTTGTAGAGCCCGGTCCTAGTAGTTTTACCAGCCAGCCGTCCAATCTTGTCGCCAGTGGTTTCGCAATGCGGGCAGACCGGCCCGGCGGGCCAAAGTTCGGCCTCGACGTAGGCGAAAGCGGCTTCCTCGTTGTGAAAGCGTTCGGCGGAAAGAACAGACTTGGCCATGGCTTAGCTCCTATGGCCAAAACACTAGATTAAGGGGCTGGGTATGTCAAGTGAAACATCGCCCGACGCGATGCGGCTGTGCGGTTCGGAAATCCCCGACGTGGAGCGCGTCACCGCCTGCATGATCCGGCAGAAGGCGCAATTGAGCGACGGCTGCAGGTCGGTGTTTGGGCCGGCGCCTGCGGCAACTCCGGTTGCCTACAAGCCGTCATCGGCAAGACCCTCGAAGCCGATGAGTTTAACTCCGGCCCGGGTGAAGTAAGCCGGCTCCAAACGATATCAGCGACTGGCCCGGCGGTTTCCGCCGGGCTTTTGCTTCACCAGGTATACCTCGCCACGCCCTTGCCGGCGTAGGAGCGCGTGACGCCGGAGAATTCGCCCTCGAAGGTCGCGGCCATCGAAAAACCGTTCAGCCATTTCATCTCGGCGGAGCCGGTGACGAGGGCTGAGTCGCCGGCTCGCGTCGCGCCATTCACAACGAACGATGCGCCCGGCAGGGTCTGGAACGTCGCCCCGATATTGCGGTCGGGATTGAAGTCGTGCGCCCACGCGGCGCGGCCGCGCAGGGTGAAGATGCCGTTCTGCGTCGCAAAGGATTTATCGGTGCGGATGCCAAGCTCGCTGCGGGTGTCGGTCACGCTTTTCGAGGCGTAAGCGAGCGCAAACGTATTCGCGCCGGCGATGGCCTGCTCTGCATAGGCAGGCAGATCGACCGTAATGAACTGTCCGGCAGCATAGGGCGTGATGCCGACACCGCCGATCCACGGAGCGACGAAGCGATAGCCGCCCTCGGCGCGGCCCGAAAATGTGTTGGCGTTGAAGTGCGCGCGCAGCAGATCGGCGCCGGCGATGGTGACGGTGCGATCGGTGGTGACGTCCTGCCAGCCATAGGCCAGCGCCGCCGAAAGATAAGCCGGACCGACGGTGTGACGCACGAAGGCGCCTGCCTGGAACAGGTCGGATCGGCCTGAGCCGCTGTTGGCGACACTGAAACTGGTGCCGCCGCCGGAGATCGCGAAACCAGCCAGCGTGTTCGGCGAGAAGCGATAGTCGGCACCGACCGCAACGGCGCCAAGGCTGCTTCTCGTGTTGTTGGAGCCGAGTATCGCGTTGCCATCGGTGGTCTGCGAGCCGCCAAAGCCCGCGGCCCATACGCTCCAGCGCGGGTCGTAGGTGTCGCGGATCGACGCCTTGCGATAGATCGCGGCATAGGCCTCGCGCTCGCTCCTGCTGCGCGGCTTGCCGTTTGCCGCGTAGGCGTTCGCGGAGTCGTTGTCTTCGGCAAATTGCGATGCGCCCGCCGGCGGCGCAACGCCAGTGCCGCGCCCGGCCACGAACGGATCGGTCAGCAATCCGAGGAACAGGTTCATCGCATCGAAGCTGGTCTGCTGCGTGCCGGTCGCCAGTTCGCCCGACGCTTGCGCCAGACCACCGGGCGACAATGTCCCGAACACCGCCGGAATGCCGCCGGTGGCGTTGAAGAAATTGACCAGCGCATTGGCGACGTTCTGCTGGTTGACGTTCAGGCCGGCATATTTTGCCAGCACAAGGTCGAGATTGAGAAAGACGTTGTTGGGGTCATAGCTCAGGCTGGTCTTGAAGCCGGTGGGAACGCCGAACGTATCGAACGAACCGAATGTGCCGTTGACGCCGCCGGCCGCGGTGAGGATGGCATATTGCTTCGCGACGTAATTGCCGGCCAGGAACGCTGCGCCCGCGCCGCCGTTCAACGATGCGGTGCCGGCCACCTTGGCGAGGCTCGCCGCCGCCGGATTGAGCGCCACCAGATACAGCGCGCCGGACTGGAACGCGAGATTGCCGGTTACCGTCATGAACGAGCCCGGCGTGCCGTTGCCGGGCGCAAATATACCGCCGGAAACGGTGAGGTTCGCGACCGTGCCCGACCCTGTGAAGGTGCCGCCGCTGATAACGGCTCCGCCGTTGAGCGCGCCGTTGTTCACCGTGGTGCCGGCGGTATTGGTCAGGAGGCCGGACACGGTTGCGGCGGCGTTGTTGTTGAAGGCGCCGGCATTCGACACCGTGCCGGTCCATGTCAGGTTGTTGTCGATCGTGCCGGCGTTCGAGGCGACGTTGCCGGTCCATACGCCGCTGTTGGTGACAGTGCCGGTGTTGGTCGCGACGTTGGCAAGATAAGCGCCGTTGTTGGCGACGGCGCCCGCATTGTTGAGGTCGTCCTTCAGCGTGCCGCCGAGCGCGACGGTGATGCTGCCGCCGGCATTGTTGGCGATGCCGCCGACGGTGGCGATCAACTGGCCGCCGCTGGCGACGGTGACGACGCCGCTATTGGTGAGCAACCCCTGCAAGGTGTAGGCGCCGCTGCCGCCGATCGCGAGCGTAGCGCTCGCGGCATTGGTGAAGGTGCTGTCGCCGGTCAGGACGCCGGTCACGTTGAACGCGCCGGCGTTATTTGCAATCGCGCCGTTGACGATGCCCGCGGCATTGACCACCGCAGCGTTGGTCAGGCCGTTCAGAATCGTTCCGGTCGTTGTCAACGTTCCGCCGCTTACGTTCGCGCCGCCGTTTAGTCGACCGGCGTTAGTCGTTGTACCCGCGGTATTGGTCAGGAAGCCCGAGACGACACCATTGGCATTGTTGTTAAAGGAGCCGGCGTTGGTCACCGCACCTGTGATCGTCAGATGGTTGCTTGCCGTACCGGCGTTAGCGAGAGTGCCGGCAACGGTGCCGAAATTGTTGAAGGCGGCGTTGTTCGTCACGTTCGACGTGATGCTGCCTCCCGCGGCGATCGTCAGGCCGCCGGCGCTGATCGTCGTGGCGCCGGCATAGGTATTGGCGCCGCTCAGCGTCGTGGTGCCGCTGCCGATCTGGTTGAACGCGCCGGTGCCTGAGATCACGCCAACGAATGTGAAGGCGTCGGAGCGGTTGATCGCGAAAGAGCCATTGTTGGTGACATTGCCGATAATCGAACCCGTGGCGCCGCCGTTGCCGAGCTGCAGCGTGCCGCCGGAAATCGTCGTGCCGCCGCTGTAGGTATTCGCCGCGGTGAGGATCAGCGTACCTGCCCCGGCCTTGGTCAAATTGCCGGTACCGCCGATGGCACCCGCCAGCGTCATAGAATTGCCGTTAGAATCGACCGTGCCGGTGCCCGTCAGGGTGACCGCGTTGCCAACATTGAGACCCGCGGCTCCGGACTGCAGCGTGGTTGCGTTCCCCATCGCCAACGTACTGGTGCCGAGCGCGTTGTTGGCGCCGACCTGGAGGGTGCCGGCTTCGAGACGGGTGAGTGCGCTGTAGTTGTTGGCGTTGTTGTTGAGAACCAGCGTACCCGCACCGATTTTGCCCAGGCTGGCGGCGCCGCTGATCGTACCCGATAACGTCAAGGTATTGCCGTTGGTGTCGACGCCACTGGTTCCGGTCAGGACGATCGCATTGCCTACATTCAGCCCTGCCGCGCCCGATTGCAGTATTGTGGCGTTCGCCATCGTCAGCGTATTGGTGCCGAGCGCGTTACTGGCGCCGACCCGAATGCCGCCGATATTGAGATTGGTGCCGCCGCCATAGTTACTGGTGTTGTTGGTGAGGGTCAGAAGACCGGTGCCGACCTTGGTCAGGTTGCCGCTACCGCCGATCGCGCCTGACAACGTCATGTCAAAGGCGTTGGTGTCGATTTTACCGGTCCCAGTCAGCGTGATCGCATTGCCGACGTTTAGAGCCGAGGCGGCGGTTTGCAGCGTGGTGCCGTTCGCCATCGCCAGCGTATTGGTGCCGAGCGCGTTGCTGGCGCGAACCTGGAGCGTGCCGGCGTTGAGGTTAGTACCACCGCTATAGTTGTTGGCGTTGTTGGAGAGCGTTAGCGTGCCCGCGCCAATCTTGGTCAAATTGCCGGCGCCGCCGATCGCACCCGACAGCGTCATGGTGCTGCCATTAGTATCGACCGTACCGGCGCCGGTCAGGGCGACCGTGTTACCGATATTGAGAAAGGCGGCGCCGGACCGCAGCGTGGTCGCATTTGCCATCGCCAGCGTATTGGTACCGAGCGCGTTGTTAGCGCCGACCTGGATGGTCCCCACATTGAGACTGGTGCCGCCCGAATAGTTGTTGGCGTTGTTGGTGAGGGCCAGCGTGCCCGCGCCGATCTTGGTCAGGTTGCCGGTTCCGCCGATCGCGCCTGACAGCGTCATGGTATTGCCGTTGGTATCGAAGGTGCCGCCGCCAGTGTTGAGCGTGATTGTGCGCGCCGAGCTAACCGCAGCCATCGCTTGTAACGTGCCGCCGCCGAAGCTCAATCCGCCGGAAATTGCACCAAGGTTATTGTTGTCCGAAATCGCCACCGTGCCTGCATTGATCGTCGTGCCGCCGGTATAGGTATTCGCCGCGGCGAGGATCAGCGTGCCGCCTCCGACCTTGGTCAGGCTTTGCGAACTGCCATTGGCGATCGGCGTGTTGATTGTCGCGACCACGCCATTGTCGGTATTGATGGTGCCGGTGCCGGACAGGCCCGAGAGCTGAAGCTGACCGCCGGCGCCGGCATTGAGCACATAACCCGTAGTGGTGAACTGCAGCGTATCGAAAGCCTGGGCTCCTGCGACGGTGACCGTCCCTGCCGTACCCGCGAACACGCCGACCGAACTGCGCCAGGAATCGTTGATCGCGGCCTGCCCCGGCGCGCCGGTCCAGTTGGTATTGGCTGCGTTCCAGGTGCCGGCGCCTCCGTTGACGACGCCATTGCCGGTCTGGTCGGCGCCATCCCAGAACTGGATGCGCTGCCCGGCGCCTGCAATCAACAGATTGACCTGGTTCGATACGTTGGTCAGCACAGTGGCCGTGCCGTTGCTGCTGCCAGCGACGGTAGCGAAATTGCTCGGCGTCAGCGTTCCGTAATTGAACAGCCGGTAATAGCCGGCGGACGGAGCGTTGACCGACAAGGTGCCGCCCAGCGTCAGATTGCCGGTGACGTTGACGAGGTCGTTGCTCGCGCCGCCAACCACGCCGGGCGAACCCAGTTCGAAAACCGAGGTCGAACCGGCATTCAAATTCAGCGCGCCAAGCGTCAGCGTCCCCGGGCTTTGGCCTGCCGACAGGGTGCCGCCGGACTGAACCGTAACCAGACCGCCGACCGAGCCGGTGCCCGACAGCGTTGCGCCGGTTTGCACATTGACCGCGCTTGCGATTGATCCGTTTACCCGCAGGTTGCCGCCTTCGACCGTGGTGCCGCCGAGATAGGTGCTAGTGCCCGTCAGAGTGAAGAGTCCGGCGCCCTGCTTGACGAGCCCGCCATTGCCGCCGATCGCGCCCGCGAACGTGCCGGAAGCATTGGTCAGCGTCAGCGTCTGGTTGCCGAGCGTCACGATGCCAGCGCCGGAAAGATTCTTGATCAAGGCGCCCGCGGTGGTAGCCGAAATGTCGAAGGTGCCGTTATCGACCACGCCGCTTGAATTGGCGATGCTGCCGGCGCCTGACAGAGCCAACGTGCCCGCGCTGATCGTGGTGGCGCCGGCGTAGGTGTTGACCGCGGTCAGCGTGGTCTTGCCGGCGCCGATCTGCTGCACCGCGCCGCTGCCCGAGATCACGCCGTCGAACTGGTAGGCGTTCGACCGATTGAACGCGAGCGTGGCGTTGTTTACGACATCGCCGAGGATTGATCCCGTCGCGGTGTTATTGCCCAGTTGCAGCGTGCCGGCGGTGATGGTGGTGCCACCCGTGTAGGTGTTGGTGCCGGACAGGATCAGCGTGCCGGCGCCCTCCTTTTCCAGCGTTCCTCCCGGCGCGGCGGAGGGGCTGCAGCCGCACTGATCGGCGATAACGCCGCTCACCTCGGTTGAGCGATCGTTGCCGCCGACGATAAGCGTATTGCGGTTGCCAATGAAATAATCGCCGGCGCCGGCGATCGAGCCGGCGTGGATTTTCCGGTCGGCGAGCGGCCCCCGGCTGCCGGAGAAATCGACGATGCTCCCCGCCTCGGTCTCGAACCGCGCGGTGCCGCCATCGCTGCGGTTGGAGAAGAACGTCCCGGCACTGGTGCTGGTCGTGGTGATGAAGGCGTTGCCGGCGGTGCTCTGGTCGAAAAAATCCATGCCGAACGCGCTGCTGTTCACGATCGTCGCATTGTCGGCGGACGCGCGGTTGGCGAAGGACAGAGCGCCGGAGCCGCTGTTGTTGATCGTGGCGGTGCCGGCATTACTGCGGTCGATGAAATGTACGTCACCGCTATTATTATTGATGGTGGCTGCACCTGCAGTGCTCAGATTGGTAAATTCGACGAGGCCGATCCCCATTCCCGCAATGTTATTGATGGTGGCGTTGCCGGCGGTGCTGCTGTTGAAGAATGTTGTGCTGGCGAAGATGTTATTGTTGATGGTGGCGTTTGCCGCCGACGATATCTGGCGGAATTCCACCGCGCCGCCACTCTGATTGTCGATCGTCATCGTTCCGGCGTCGGTCGAATTGCGGAAGATGGTGGTAGCGAAGATCTGGTTGGTAACTGTAGTGATGCCGGCGGTGTTGGCATTGACGATGTCGAAGGTGCCCTTGTTGGTTACTGCGCCGAGAATGCTTCCCGGCGTGACGGTGGTGCCGAGTTGCAGCGTTCCGCAATTGCAGATGTCCGTGCCGCCCGAATAGGTGTTGGTGCCGGTCAGGATCAGGACGCCGCCGCCGAACGAATCCGACACGGTCAGCTTGCCCGGCCCGTTGCCGTCGGTGATGTTTCCCGAGATGGTCAATGAATAGCCGTTGACGTCAATCGCGCTGCCGGACGGCGTATTGTTGATGGCGAAATTGTTGCCGAACGAGAGCGTGGGCGTGAGGATGGTGTCGGCGGCTTGAAACAGCCCGCTCTCAAGCGTGACCAGCCCGGTACCAACCGAACTGTTGTTGTTCACCTGCAGGGTGGCCCCGATCACCTTGGTGCCGCCCGAATAGGTGTTGGCGCCGGAGAGAAGGGTCGTCCCAAAGCCGACGGAAGAATCAGTGATTTGCAATACGCCGGTGGCGCCGTTGCCGTTGGAGATGATGCCGGAGAGCGTGAGAACCGTGCCGCTGTTGTCGACCGCGCCGCCGGCCGTATTGATCTTGAAATTGTTGCCGAATGTCAGGTCGGTCGATCCGTCGGCCTGGAAGGTGCCGCCATTGAGCGTGACGTCGCCGATGCCGACCGAACTGCTGGTCCCAGGCGTGCTATTGGTCACCTGCAGCGTGCCGGCATTGATGACGGTGCCGCCGGAATAGGTATTGGCGCCGGACAGGATCAGCGTGCCGGCGCCGTTCTTCTCCACGATGCCCGGATTGTTCACCGGGTCGGTGTCGGAGATGATGCCGCTGACGGTTTGCGCCGGCCCGGCGGCGACGTCGAAGATCGGATCGCCCGCGATCGAAATATTATTGGCGATGGTGTAGGCAGCCAACGTGTCGAACGCGAGCGTCGTGCCCGGCGCCATCGACAAATCGCCCGATCCAAGTGCGCTGCTGTTTCCGATCTTCAGCGCGCCGGAAGAAAGCGTGGTGCCGTCGGTGTAGGTGTTCGCGCCGGAGAGCGTCAGCGTGCCGGTACCGACTTTGGTGATTGCTCCGCCGCTGATTGTACCGCTGACAGTTGTGGACAGATCGTTGCTGACCACAAGCCGGTGGCCCGCGCCGAGGTCGAAATTGCCTGCACCCGAAATCGAGCCCGCGGAAAAGACCCCATTGTTCGCCGGACCCGTAGTTCCGGTGAAGTCGAATGTGGTGCCGGTTGCGGCATTGAGTTGCGCGGTTCCGGCCGTGCTGGTGTTGAGAAACTGAACCGAGCCCGCGTTCAGGTTGATGATCGCGTTGCCGGCGGTCGAGCTGTCGTCGAAGATCAACGGCGAATTGCTGACGTCGAAGGTCGGTGCATTGGCGGAATTGTTGATAATGCCATTGGCTTGAAAGCGAAGAGTAACGCCGCTGCTGAGATCGAACGTGTAAGCCGGCGCACCGGGGTCGAATATGAAGCCGTCAATTCTGTGCGAAGCGGAAAACGTCAGCGTGGTGAACGATGAACCGCTGAACGTCGCGAGGCCGGTCGGCACAGCCCCGGGTGTCCAGTTCGTCGGTGTGCTGAAATCGCCCGACCCAGGGGTCGTCAGCCAGGTCGCGTCCTGTGTCCGCGCCGCCGGCGCGGCGGCCAGCATTGCCGACCCTACCAGCGCGGCGCACCAACAATGCGGCAGCAAAACAGTTTGACGCGGACGAACCATTACCCAATTCCCGGCACTCCGCGAACTGTCGCAAATCCGCAACCGGGAGTCACCACGCCCACCCGCAACCCGCGATAGATTCAGCACAAAATCGGCTCGCCGCGGTGCGGAATTCCGCAGGCTGTGGCGGAAAAGCTACGCTTTACCCTAAGCCATCACCACGCATACCGCACCACGCCCTTGCCGGCGTAGCTCGTGGTCACATTGGAGAACTCGCCCTCGAAGGTGCCGGCGAGCGCAAAACCATTCAGCCATTTCATCTCGGCGGAACCGGTGACCAGCGCAGAATCCGGGGCGGGCCTCGCACCGTTGACGACGAAGGACGCGCCCGGCAGCGTCTGGAAGGTCGGCGTGATCGAGCGGTCGGTGTTGAAATCATGCGCCCAGGCGGCGCGGCCGCGCAGGGTGAAGATGCCGTTCTGCATCGCGAATGATTTGTCGGTGCGGATGCCGAGCTCGCTGCGGGTATCGGTCACGCTTTTGCCCACATAGCTCAGCGCAAAGGTGTTGGCGCCGGCGATGGCCTGCTCGGCATAGGCCGGCAGGTCAAAGGTGACGAACTGTCCGGCGGCGTAGGGCGTGAAACCGACGCCGCCGATCCACGGCGTGGCGAAGCGATAGCCGCCTTCGACACGTCCCGAGAATGCGTTGGCGTTGAACTGCGCGCGCAGCAGATCGGTGCCGGCGACCGTTACGGTGCGATCGGTGGTGATGTCCTGCCAGCCATAAGCCAGCGCTCCGGTGAGATAGGCCGCGCCTACATTGTGGCGCACGAACGCGCCGGCCTGGAACAGGTCGGAGCGGCCGGAGCCGAGACCGTTGACGCTGAAATTCGTAGCGCCACCGGCCAGCGCAAAGCCGGCAATCGTATAGGGCGAGAAGCGATAATCGGCGCCGACCGCGACGCCGCCGATGCTGCTCCGGGTGTTGTTCGATCCCAGCACCGTATTGCCGTCGGTGGTCTGCGAGCCGCCATAGCCCGCGGCCCACACGCTCCAACGCTGGGTGAACGGATCGGCCAATACCGGCGCCTTGCGAAAGACAGCCGCATAGGCGTCGCGTTCGCTCTTCGAGCGCGGCTTGCCGTTCGACGCATAGGCGTTCGCGGCATCGGCCTCGTCGGCGAATTGCGGCGCGTTTGCGCCGGCACTTACCGGATCGGCCCGCCCGGCGATGAACGGATCGGTCATCAGGCCCATGAACATGCCCATCGCATTGAATGTGGTCTGCTGGGTGCCGGTGGCGGTCTCGCCGGAAATTTGCGTCAGGCCCGCCGGCGTCAGCCCGCCGAACACCAGCGGGATGGTGCCGTTGGTATTGAAGAAACCGACGATCGCGTTGGCGGCACTTTGCTGATTGGCGTTGAGACCGCTACCCGGCGGCGGGATGAAGTTCAGCGCCAGATTCAGATACGCATTGTTGCTGTCGTAACTCAGACTCGATTTGAAATTCGCAGGCAGATCGGTGTTGGCGAGTGCGTTGAACGTGCCGCTGATGCCGCCGGCGGCATTGAGGATGGTGTACTGCTTGTTGATATAGCTTCCAGCCGCGAAGCTCGCCTTCACGGCCGCGCCGCTCAGCGTCGCGGTCCCGGTGACGTTGGTGCGGTCGGCATTCGCGGGCGAGACCTCCACCATGTAGCTCGCCGCCGCCGTGAAGACGAGATTGCCCTGCACGGTCAGCGTACCGATCGAATTCCCTGGCGCCAGCGTACCGCCGTTGATGGTGGCATTGCCGACGGTGCCATTGCCGCCGAGCGTGCCGCCGGCGTTGACGGTGGTCAGGGACGACGATGCGATCGAGCCATTCACGCTGAGCGTGCCGGCATTGACGTTGGTGGCGCCGGTGTAGGTGTTGATGCCGGAGAGCGTCAGCGTGCCGGTGCCGACCTTGAGCAGCGAACCACCGGTAGAACCAGCACCGGTAACGCATCTGTTTCCGTCGCAGTCGCTGATCACGCCGCCGATGGCGGCGGATGCAATATTTGTATTACCGAGCGTGAGCTTTTTTGATCCCAGATAAATAATTCCGTCTCCCTCGACGGAGCCGATCGAAGTCCCGGTCGTTGTGTTGGAAATGTCCACTAAACCGCGAATATTGTTGAATACGCGTGCGGTCGAGCCATCGCTCGTCGAGAAGAAGGCCAATACGCCGCCCGCACGATTACCAACCGAATTGTTGGTAATCGTGGCGGTCCCGGCAGTGCTCTGATTGTAGAAGACCGTCGCGCCACTCTCCGTGTTGATAATGGTGGCGTTACCGGCGCTGCCGGTACCCTTGGTGAAATCGGTTGTGGGGACATTATTTACTAAAGAAGTATCATAGCGTCCAAATGACAGAACCCCACTGGCGCTATTGATGAACGTGGCATTTCCCGCGGTGGATTGTCGGACGAACGCCGTGGATGATCCGCGGTTTTTGGTTTCAATTGTCGCGTTTCCCGCGGTCGGACTTGCGACGGGATCGAATCCTCCAAACGTGACAACGCTGCCATCGTTGATGATGTGCGCGGTACCGGCGGTACTAAGGCCCCTGAAAACCATCGATTTATTGCCGGCCGCGTGATTGATGGT
Organism: uncultured Alphaproteobacteria bacterium; assembly: GCA_963710045.1. Taxonomy (GTDB): domain Bacteria; phylum Pseudomonadota; class Alphaproteobacteria; order Rhizobiales; family Xanthobacteraceae; genus Bradyrhizobium. The sequence goes on from CAVPZO010000071.1 coordinate 108,996, forward strand.
TGCGTTGCCGGCGCTGCTCGAATCCTCGAAGTTGAGGAAGCCGCTGTTGTTGATCTTGGCGTTGCCCGCTGAGCTCATATTTCTGAATTCGAAGACGTGTGAATTGATGATGGTCGCATTTCCGGCGCTAGACGAGGCAGAAAACCGCAGTTGATTTAAGGACAAAGACTCGAACTGACTTATCGCCGTGTTAGTGATGACTGCATTGGCGGCCGTACTTGTTTCGCCAAAGCTGGCCCCGCCGTTGATGGTTGCATGGCCTGCACTAGATGAATTGCCAAATCCGACAAAACCAAAATCGCCCGCGTTAATAATAGCGGTACCGGCGCTGCTGGAATTCGCGAACGACAGAAAGCCTTGGGATACGTTAAAGGTGACCTTGCTGCTTCCCGCGCTTGCCGACCCGCCGTCGAAGGACACCCTGCTGTTAGCACTGATATTGAAGGTCTGGATGTTCGTCGAATTGTTGGCAATCCCTGCACCAGTGACGTTGAAGTTTCTCTTAATATTAAATGTATAAGCAGACGCGTTCGGCACATCGGTAAAAACGAGCGCACTGATGTTCACCGCGCCTCCATTGTTGGCGATGGTCGTGATCGCAGCTCCGGTGGTAAAGCTCGCTGTTCCAGTCGGCACGTTCGGTGTGGAGGACCAATTGGTGCCGACGGTCCATTCGCCACTGGTCGTGCCTTTCCAGGTCGCGTTCTGCGCGTGAACAGCATCCGGCGCGAGCAGGGATGTGACCATCCCGCCCGCCAGAAGCGACGCGAAAAAGCTTCGCCGCTGTGACCCGCACCGTCCCGATGGATTGCCGGTATAACGCCCTGCCGAACTCACGCCCGCCCCTGATCCCGCCGCGCTTTTCGAGCACCCTTGCGACGCTTCCCAATCTCCCGCACCCATCGTCTTTTGCCGTCCGGCACGAGTGGCGCTTGCGGGCCCGCTTTACCGGAGGTTTTCGGACCACCACAATCGTCGCGCGGATGGAACTTGCTGAAAATCAACAGGTTGTGCTGTTAGAGCAACATTATTACACGCGGGAGCTGTGGAAGACGGCCCTCCCGACAATCCACTCGGAAAAGTTGTAGGGGGTTCCGACAGAACTCCTGCGTCTGTCTGGCCAAACCGACGCGATCGACAGTCGGGAGGCATCCCACGCAACCTCTCCGTACGTAACCAAGTCGCCGACCGCGTGCAGGCACCGTGCTAAAAGACGGGCGTGTTCGCCGCCATGATCGTGATTGTGGGGCGGCGCTGATCGCTGCTGCCGACCATGATCGCGGACCGGTTGCTGACCTGATGTCCAGCGACTACCCTCAACGAAAGACGACAAACGATTTCCCGGTTTACGGAGACGATCATGAGCGGGGAAAGGTCGCCGGAGGCGAAAGTCCGAACGACAAGCTGGGAATATGAAACCCTGTTGATCGGCAATGACAAACTCACCCTGTCGCCGGCGATGGCCCGGGCTGGGTCGGCTGGACCTCGACCATGGCCGGCCACTGATTTCGAGGACGCCTTGAATGACCTGGGCCGCAACGGATGGGAGTTGGTCGGAATTGCCAACATCGCCGGCAGCGCGCAGACCCTTGCCGTCTTCAAACGGCCGCTCGGATAGCTGGCGGCCACATCATCTTTTACAGGTCGGCCTCATGCCCCGGACGCTGCTGAGCCGGGGCCGTTTCGAGACGCTGCCTTTGGTGCGGCCCCGGTTCTGCGGAGCAGGGTGAAGGACGCTGCACCGCGTCCGGGACACGAGCATTCGCCCCGATTGTGTCGTCCCAGGCGCCTACGACGAAACAATTCTCCCCGCGACGAAACCATTTTGCGCTTTTGAAGCAAACGTCCGGAAACCCTGGCCGCGTACTCATTTCGTTAACGAGGCGCCGCAAAGGCGCATTGAGTTGGCGCTCAAACAGACTGAAACAGGGGACTACCATGCTGAATTCGTTCAAGCTGAACACCCGCCGTGCTGCCGTCGCGCTGGGCGCGCTGGCCGTCGGCGTTGTCGCATTTTCCGGCTCCGCAGGCGCCGCCCCGCTGCAGCTGTTTCCCTTCATCATGACCCCGCCGGTACAGGCCGCACCCCAGGTGCAGGCCGCGCCGCAGGTTGACGAGGACGTCATCGAGATGCCGGCGCGGTTGAAGCGCCAGATGGTCAGCTACGCCACCCGCGAAGCGCCGGGCACCATCGTCATCGATACGCCCAACACCTATCTCTATCTTGTCATGGGCAACGGCCAGGCGATGCGCTACGGCATCGGCGTCGGCCGCGACGGCTTCACCTGGGCGGGCACGCAGTCGATCACCAAGAAGGCGGAATGGCCGGATTGGACCCCGCCGCCGGAAATGATCGCGCGCCAGCCCTATTTGCCGCGCCAGATGGCCGGCGGCCCCGGCAATCCGCTGGGCGCCCGCGCCATGTATCTCGGCGGCACCATCTACCGCATCCACGGCACCAACGCGCCCGGCACCATCGGCACCCGCGTCTCCTCGGGCTGCATCCGCCTCACTAACGAAGACGTTGCCGACCTCTATTCACGCGTGAATGTCGGCACCAAGGTGGTCGTGCTGCCGATGGATCGCCGCGCCGATCTGGGTAGCGTCGTCCGCTGAAATCCGGCGATTGAATACGGAAACGGCCCCGGCATCCGCCGGGGCCGTTTTGTTTGTAGCCCGGATGAGCGAAGCGATATCCGGGGCCACGCACCCACCCCGGATATCGCTTCGCTCATCCGGGCTACTTTTCCCACGCTGGCGCCGCCCTCACCCGCCCTGTAGACTCGCCTGGGGCAATCAACCGGGGGGACGATGCGTCTCAAGACGATCCTGATCGCGGTCGCGGTGATTGCGGTCTCGTTCTTCATCAGCCTCAAGGCCATTGACTGGCTGTCGCCGCGCGGCGGCCCGGCTCCCGTGCTTGTCGAATTGCCGCCGCTGCCGCAGGTCCCCCGCACCTCCACCATCATCGCGCCGGTCGCGATTACGCTTGGCTCGATCCGCGATGCCGCCGACCGCGGCACGCCGCGCAATTTCGCCGGCAAGGCCGCCAATCCGGTGGAGCAGGTCCTGCAGAACGCCGACATCAACTGGACCGCGGCGCGCGGGCCGATCTCGGCCACCGGCGCGCAGGACGGGCTGACGCTGGCGACGCCGCTGTCCGGTACGCTGAACGTCACGGGCGCGCTGTCGTCGAAGGTGACCGGTGCGGTCGGCGACGTGCTCGGCGGCCTGCTCGGCGGCAATGCCGCCAAGCAGATCGGCAGCATCAACATCAAGAACATCAACGCGTCGGCGGAGATCAAGGGCAACGTCGCGATGACGGCGCGGCCGCAGCTGGCCGCGAACTGGCGCGTCGAGCCCAATCTGACCGCGCAAGTGAATTTGAGCGACACCAGCCTGACGGTGGCCGGCGCCCGCGTCAACGTGCCGGCACAAATGAAGCCGGTGATCGACAAGGCCGTCAACGACCAGCTCGCGGCAACGCAGGCGCGCATCCGCAACGACCCGGCGTTCGAGACCAGCGCGCGGGCGCAATGGAGCAAGCTGTGCCGCTCGATCCCGCTGCAGGGCGCGGCCTCGACACTGCCGCCATTGTGGCTGGAACTTAAGCCGATCAAGGCGGTCGCGGCGCAGCCGCGCATCGACGCGTCCGCAGTCACGCTGACGCTCGGGCTCGAGGCCGAGACCCGCATCACCTCGGCGCAGACTCAACCGAACTGTCCGTTTCCTGCCGCGCTCGCGATCGTGCCGCCGGCGCCCGGCCGCGTCAGCATCGGCGTGCCGATCGATATGCCGTTCACCGAACTCAACAAAATCGTGGAGGCGCAACTCACCGGCAAGACCTTTCCGGAAGACGGCTCGGGCTCGGTCGATGTCACCGTAAAAAAGGCGAGCATCGCGGCGTCCGGAAATCGATTGTTGATCTCGCTATTGATCAACGCCAGGGAGAAGAAAAGCTTCTTCGGATTCGGCGGCGAAGCCACCGTGCACATCTGGGGCAAGCCGGCGCTCGATCAGGCCCAGCAGATCCTGCGGCTGACCGAGATCGAGCTTGCGGTCGAAACCGAGGCCGCGTTCGGGCTGCTCGGCACCGCCGCGCGCGCGGCCATGCCCTACCTGCAGAAGGCGCTGGCCGAAAAGGCCGTGGTCGACCTCAAGCCGTTCGCGTCGAACGCGCAGAAACGGATCGCCGCGGTGATATCGGATTTCCAGAAGAACGAGGACGGCGTGCGTGTCGCCGCCGAGATCACCACCCTGCGGCTCGCCGGCATCGCCTTCGATTCAAAAACGCTGCGCGTGATCGCGGAAGCAAATGGCGCGATCAATGTCTCGGTGACGGCGCTGCCGGGGCTGTGAGGATCGTCGTCCCCGCGAAGGCGGGGACCCATAACCCCTGGCGTTGACGATAGCAGAAGGCATCAGCCTCACTGCCGAAACGAGACGACACGGCGTATGGGTCCCCGCTTTCGCGGGGACGACGAAAGTGAATCAGCTGCCCTCGAACTTGAACGAGACCTTGATCTTGGCGCGATAGGCTTCGACCCTGCCCTTGGCATCCAGCTGCATGTCGAGCTGCACGACTTCGGCGACGCGCAGTTCGCGCAGCGATTTGCTGGCGCGGTCGACCGCCGTCTTGGCGGCCTTCTCCCAGGAATCCTTGCTGGTGCCGATCAGTTCGATGACCTTGTAAACGCTATCAGCCATAAACGTCCTCCCGTCGTTGTCAGGCAGGACGCTTGCTGCTCCCGCCGTCCCATCAGCCTAACATCGCGGTTCCATTGCTGAAAGGCGCAATCCGGCGCCAATGCTGCGGCCGAATTGCCTAAAAGCCGGGCTTCGCCCGCAGAGCGAGGAGAAGCGGAGCAAACGAAAAACGCGCCCGGCGAAAACCGGACGCGTTTTCTTACGATGATCAGTTCAGCCGACGTCCTTACGTCGAATATTTGAACTCGGGCATCGCCTTCAGCTCATCCTTGGTGGCGCTGAGCACGGCGTGATCAGGATACCAGGGATTGGGCTTCGCCGCCACCGGCGCGCGGTTTGCCGCACCCGTCGTCGTGCTGCCCGGCGGCAAGGTGCTGGTTGGCGAGGTATTGGCGGGCTTCGCGCCGCCCGCCGCATAGGCCACGGGCTCGTTGACAAACTTGATCTTGTCCAGCGGCACGGCGACCAGATGCTCGCCGACGCCGAGGAAGCCGCCAACGCCGATCACCACGGCCTTGATGTTCCCGCTCTTGTCGGTCAACAGATCGTTGATCGAACCGAGGCTCTCATTGTTGTCGTTGTACACGCTGAGGCCAACGAGCTTCGAAGCGCGCCAGTTGCCCTGATAGGATGCCGAGTCGCTCGCCGTGGCCGGCGCCATGTTGGCGCGGTCCGTGGTGGCGGTCGGGGTCTGCGCGAATGCCGCGGTGGCGAGCAACGCCGTGCCGACCAAGCCGGCCGTGATGGTTTTTGCAAACATTGTGGATTCTCCCTTATAAAATTCGACACCGGGAAAACCCGCGAATCCGGCAACTGTTCCGGCTGATCGGAACAATTTGCACGGTTCCATCGGCCGAATCGATGGAACGGCTCAGAAACCGCCCCAATAGGGCGGTATGTCGTAATAGCGATGCAGCGCTTCTTCCTGGGAGCGATCGCCCCAGTCGAAATCCTTGTCGGCGCGGAACGACGGCGCGCGTTTCAACTCTTCATCGTCGATGTCGAGCTGATAGGCTTCGAATTTCCGGTTATAGCTCAGCCGCGCCCACGGCAGCGGCAGCAGGCTGGTTCCCATGCCAAGGAATCCGCCAAAGCTGAGGATGGCGTAGGACACCTTGCCGCTGATCTTGTCGATCATCAGCCGTTCGATGTGGCCGATCTTGTCGCCGTTCGGCCGGCGCACCGCGGTGCCTTCGACGCGGTCGCTCGCAATCAAATTGTGCGGTTTGGTCATGGTGTCGGTAACCATCGCGCCCTCATCGAGCTTGATGCGGATACCGCTTATCAACGCCTCGGCCGGGAGCCGGTTCCATCAGGCCGCGAGGGCGTCGTGGTCCCGGTCAAAAAACGCCACCGCTTCAAACCGGTAACCGCAGGCGTGGCATCTCCACAGATAGGAGGTGCGGTGCGGTCCGTTTTCGAACCATTCCGGCACGGCGATCGGCTTGCCGCATTGGGCGCAAGGATTTTGATGGGGCAAATTTTCGTTTGACAAATAACGCGAACGGACAGCGACCATGACGCATCTCCCTTCTGCTATTTGCGAGGAAATAGATTCTCCGATTGAGTCGCTGTCAAGGCGGGCCATGTGGATCATCGAGTCGCGCGCGGCGCGGCAACAAATTTCAGCGTCGTCCCCGCCTTCGCGGGAACGACGAGGGATTTATTTCGCGACCGGATTGACGCGCGGCTCGGCGGTAGGCACCGCCCCCGGCTTGCGGACGTGGATCGTCGCAATGTCGTCGGCGTAGACCTTCCGCCAGCCGTCGATGTGATCGAGCAGTTTGGTCGCCGCACTTTGCGTTCGCATCAAGGTCGCCTCGATGCTGTACTCTTCCAGCAGGCGGAACAGGTTCTCCGGCTTCATCAGCCCGCTGGCGGCATTGTGATCGACAAAGAATTTTTCGCCGTACAGTTCGGTGCGCCCGTCGATGAAGGGCGCCACGCCGTTGGCGATCAAATAGCCGCCGAAATCGTAGTCGTTGAACACGCGGCTGAAATTGAGCTTCTTCAACTCCGCCACCGCCGCGACCGGCGAACCTCGGGTATGCGGCTCGAAGCGAACCACCAATGCGTAGGCGACGGTGCCGGCGAACAGCACGATCGCAAGGCCGGCGAACAGCAACCGCGGCGGTGACATCGTGGGCTTCGCATCATCGGCGCCGCCGATCTGTTTCGCCAGGGGCGCCGCGAGAAACAGCGGCACCAGCAATGCAAACGTTTCCAGGCTGCGGGTCTGGCTCAGCGCCATGTGCAGCATGCCGAGCAGCAGCACGATACGCAGCGGCGGCAGCGAGACGCCGCGATACAGCGCCAGCCCGACCCCGAGCAGCAGGCAGACCTCCAGCGGGCCGACACCGGAGAAATCCGCCGGCCGCCATTCCATGATAAGCGGCAGCGCTTCGCCGAGTGCCAGAATTTTTCGCGACGCCAGCAGCGAATTCCAGCCATAGGGCGTCACGCAGCTCACAGCGACCGCCGCGACGGCGAATGCGGCCCAGCGCAGCGCCAGCGCTTTGCGCTGCGCCCGATCCGCGTTGAGCACCGCATCCAGCGCGATCGGCGCCACCAGTGCGAGGCCAAGGACAAAACCGCCATGCAGATTGGCCCACAGCGCCATCAGCGGCAGCAGCCAGAATGACGGCGCGCCGCGGCGATCGGCTGCTGCCACCAATGCGCCGACCCATGCCATCATCACCGGCAGCGCCAGCACATGCGGCCGCGCCAACAGATGGGGCGAGGTGAGCGCCAGCGCCGTCGCGACGAATACCAGGGTCGTGCTTTCGCTCAGGTGCCGCGCCAGAAACCGCGTAAACAGCGCGAAGGTTGCGGCAATGCAGACCGAGGCCAGCACCACCGGCCCGGTCCAGCCGGCAAGCGAAAATGCGGCGGCATAGGCGACCTGCGCCAGCCACTGCGTCGAAATCCAGGGCTGGCCGCGCATGGTGAAGGAATAGACGTCGGTCGTCGGCACCATGCCGTGATCGAGGATCCACTGGCCGACCGTGATCTGCCACATCGTATCCGGATCGATCAGCAGGTGATTTCCGGCCAGCACGAACACCGCGTAGACGCCGGCGCCGACCCACAGCGGCAGCAGCCCGCGCATCGGGCGGACGGCTTCTGCGGCATGGGTTGCGGACATCGTCATTGGCGCGGGCCTTAACCGAGTTTCCCGCCGATCGAAGCACGTCAGGGCATAATTCTTGGTAAATCCGGGATGGAATACGCCGGAGAATGCCGGGATTCGGCCACATCCGCGCCCGGCCTTTGCAACAATCGGGGTCCTTAAGCGTTGCAACCATCCAAGCTCACCGGGGCCCTCCTTGATGAAATCCGCCGTTTTCTTCGCATGGCTGATCGCCATTGCGGCATTGCCGTTTTCGCAAGGCGCGCTGGCGCGCGATGCGCAGTACGATGCGCTGGTCGCAACCCACGCCAGGGCCAACAATCTGCCGGAAGCGCTGGTGCATCGGGTGATCGTGCGCGAAAGCGGCTACCGGCCGCACCTTGTGAGCCACGGCAATATCGGCTTGATGCAGATCAAGCTCGGCACCGCGCGCGGTCTCGGCTACACCGGCACGGCCGAAGGACTGCGCGACCCCGACACCAACCTCACCTGGGCGGTAAAATATCTCGCCGGCGCCTACCGCGCTGCAAACAGCGATCACAAGCGCGCCATGCATTATTACGCCAGCGGCTATTATCACGCCGCCAAGCGGCAGCACCGGCATCCCGCCCCGCCGCCGCTGGAAGGGCTGACCAGCGCCGATGCGCAGCAGGTGGCGAAGTAAGTCGTCACGGCCGGGCTTGTCCCGGCCATCCACGGCTTTGCCATCCGCGAGGAAGAAGGACGTGGATGCCCGGCACAAGGCCGGGCATGACGAGAATAACCGCGCTGCACCGCGTCCGGGACACGTATGCGGTGGAGTTCCCACTCACATGCGTTGACACTCCGCCGCATCGGCTTACATTAGCTTCGTTCCGAGGGGAGCTCCGATGAGGAGCTGAGATACCGCACGCTCAAATCCTTTCATGGGATTTGGGACCGCGGTGACCCTTTGAACCTGATCCGGGTCATGCCGGCGAAGGGACAGGGATGTACCAGAGTTCAAATCCTCCGGGCGGGGAATCCGTCGCCATCATCGGCGCAGGCATTGCCGGCGCATGGCAGGCGTTGCTGTTCGCGCGAGCGGGCCACAAGGTCACGCTGTTCGAGCGCAGCGATGCCGGGATGACGCAGGCCACCAGCCACTGGGCCGGCGGCATGCTGGCGCCGTATTGCGAACGCGAAGCATCCGAGCCGCTGATCGCGCGCCTTGGCATCCGATCGCTCGAGCTGTGGCGCGATGAATTTCCCGACACGCCGTTCAACGGCTCGCTGGTGGTGTCGCACCCGCGCGATCGATCCGACTTCGAGCGCTTTGCGAAGCTGACGTCAGGCCATCGCCGCCTCGGTGCCGAAGCCGTGACCGAACTTGAACCATCGCTCGACGGGCGATTTCGTGACGCGCTGTTTTTCCCCGATGAAGGCCATGTCGAACCGCGCCTGGTGCTGCCGGAATTGCATGCGCGCATCGCCGTCGCCGGCGGCGCCATCCATTTCGAAAGCGAACAACGCCCTGACCAAACCGACGGCATCGCAATCGATTGCCGCGGACTCTTCGCGCGCGATACGCAGCCCGACCTGCGCGGCGTCAAGGGCGAGATGGTGATCGTCGAGACCGATGAGATCGTTTTGTCGCGCCCGGTGCGGCTGATCCATCCGCGCTGGCCGCTCTATATCATCCCGCGCGCCAACCACCAGTTCATGATCGGCGCCACCTCGATCGAGCGCGAGGATGATGGCGTCAGCGTGCGCTCGGCACTGGAGCTGCTCAGCGCCGCCTACGCGGTGCATCCGGCGTTCGGCGAGGCGCGCATTGTCGAGATCGGTTCCGGGCTGCGTCCTGCGTTTCCCGACAACCTTCCGCGCATCGCGATCGATAACCGGACGATCGCGGTCAACGGACTCTATCGCCACGGCTTTCTGCTGGCGCCGGCGCTGGCGGAACTGACGCTCGGCTATGTCGAACGCGGCGTGATCGACAACGAGGTGATGCAATGCGCGTGACCGTCAATGGCGAGCAGCGCGAGATATCGGCTTCGCATGTCGATGCGCTGCTGAACGAACTCGAATACGAAGGCACGCATTTCGCGATCGCGCTGAATTTCGACGTGCTGCCGCGCAGCCGCTGGGCGCAGACGCCGCTGCAGCCCGGCGACGAGATCGAGATCATCACGCCGCGGCAGGGAGGGTGATTTGGTTTCGTTCTACGGCAAGCAGTATACCTCCCGCCTCTTGATCGGCAGCGCGCTGTATCCGTCGCCGAAGATCATGCAGGACGCCATTCGTGCCTCGGGAGCGCAGATCGTCACGGTGTCGCTGCGCCGCGAATCCGCGGGCGGCAAGACCGGCGACGCGTTCTGGTCGTTGATCCGCGAACTCGATGTCACGGTGCTGCCGAACACCGCCGGCTGCCGCAGCGTGCGCGAGGCTGTCACCACCGCAAAGCTCGCGCGCGAACTGTTCGGCACCTCCTGGATCAAGCTGGAGGTGATCGCCGACAATGACACGCTGCAGCCGGACGTGGTCGGCCTGGTCGAAGCCGCGGACATCCTGATCAAGGATGGGTTCGAGGTGTTTCCCTATTGCACCGAAGACCTCAGCGTCGCGATGCGGCTGGTCGATGCCGGCTGCAAGGTGGTGATGCCATGGGCGGCGCCGATCGGCAGCGCCAAGGGCATCATCAACCGCGATGCCCTAAAGCTGTTGCGCGACCGGCTGCGCGACATCACGCTGGTGGTCGATGCCGGTCTCGGCGCGCCGTCGCATGCGGCGGAAGCGCTCGAACTCGGCTACGACGCCGTGCTTTTGAACACCGCCATTGCCAAAGCCACCGATCCCGTCGCGATGGCCGGCGCCTTTAAGCTCGCCGTCGAAGCCGGCCGCACCGCATATGAGGCGGGCCTGATGGAAGCCCGCGACTTCGCCTCTCCTTCAACTCCAGTGATCGGGACCCCGTTCTGGCATGCCGTATCCTGACCGCTTTTATCCCGTCGTCGACAGCGTCGCCTGGGTCGCGCGCCTCGCAGCACTCGGCGTCGGCACGGTGCAGCTACGCGCCAAGGACCTCGACGATGGCGCGGCGCTGCAGATTGTAACCGATGCGCTCGAGGTTACGAAGGGCACGCCGACAAAACTCGTGGTCAACGATTACTGGCGTGCGGCGATCGTGGCCGGCGCGAAGCATCTGCATCTCGGCCAGGAGGATCTCGCCGAGGCCGACCTCGCCGCGATCCGGGACGCCGGCCTGACGCTCGGCATTTCGACGCACGACGACGCTGAGCTTGAAACTGCATTGCGCGCGAAGCCTGATTACATCGCGCTCGGCCCTATCTTTCCGACTACGCTGAAATCGATGCGCTTCGCGCCGCAGGGCATTCCGAAGATCTCCGAATGGAAAAAGCGCATCGGAAATATTCCATTGGTCGCCATCGGCGGCATCAAACTTGAGCAGGCCGCCGCGATCTTCGCTGCCGGCGCTGACTCCATCGCCGTGGTCAGCGATGTCACGCAGAACGCCGATCCCGATTCACGCGTACGCGACTGGCTTGGCGATTCCGCCAAAGCCGCCTGAACAAGAACGACAACGGAGGATATGTCATGAACATCCGCTCCAATCCAGACACCACGCTCCCCGCAGTGACCACCGGCCCGCTGCCGTCGTCGCGCAAGATCTTTGTCACGCCGGACGAGGCGCCGGATGTCCGCGTGCCGCTGCGCGAGATCATGCTGAGCGAAGGCGCCGGCGAGCCGGATTTGCCGGTGTATGACACCTCCGGCCCCTATACCGATACGTCCGTCACCATCGACGTCAACGCCGGCCTCTCCCGCGCGCGCATCGAATGGGTCAAGGAGCGCGGCGGCGTCGAGGAATATCAGGGCCGCGATGTAAAACCGGTCGATAACGGCAACGTCTCCGGCGACAAGGCGGCCGCCGCCTTCAAGGCGCATCACAAGCCGCTGCGCGGCCTCGACGGCCACATGATCACGCAGCTGGAATTCGCCCGCGCAGGGATCATCACCAAGGAGATGATCTACGTCGCCACCCGCGAAAATCTCGGGCGCAAGGTTCAACTGGAACGCGCCGAGGCGGCACTGGCCGACGGCGAAAGTTTTGGCGCCGACCTCCCCGCCTTCATCACCCCGGAATTCGTGCGCAGCGAGATCGCGCGCGGCCGCGCGATCATTCCCTGCAACATCAATCATGGCGAACTGGAGCCGATGATCATCGGCCGCAATTTCCTCACCAAGATCAACGCCAATATCGGCAACTCCGCCGTCACCTCTTCAGTCGAGGAAGAAGTCGACAAGATGGTGTGGGCGATCCGCTGGGGCGCCGACACCGTGATGGACCTCTCGACCGGGCGCAACATCCACACCACGCGGGAATGGATCCTGCGCAATGCGCCGATCCCGATCGGCACCGTGCCGATCTACCAGGCGCTGGAGAAGGTCAACGGCGATCCGGTCAAACTGGACTGGGAAGTCTACAAGGACACGCTGATCGAGCAGTGCGAACAGGGCGTCGATTATTTCACCATCCACGCCGGCGTGCGGCTGCCCTACATCCACCTCACCGCCAACCGCGTCACCGGCATCGTGTCGCGCGGCGGTTCGATCATGGCGAAGTGGTGCCTCGCGCATCACAAGGAGAGTTTCCTCTACACCCGGTTCGACGAGATCTGCGACCTGATGCGCAAATACGACGTATCGTTCTCGCTCGGCGATGGCCTTCGCCCCGGCTCGATCGCGGACGCCAACGACCGCGCGCAATTCGCCGAACTGGAGACGCTGGGCGAGCTGACGAAGGTGGCATGGGCAAAAGGCTGCCAGGTGATGATCGAAGGCCCCGGCCATGTGCCGATGCACAAGATCAAGATCAACATGGACAAGCAGTTGAAGGAGTGCGGCGAGGCGCCGTTCTATACGCTGGGGCCGCTGACCACCGACATCGCCCCGGGCTACGACCACATCACCTCAGGCATCGGCGCCGCCATGATCGGCTGGTTCGGCTGCGCCATGCTGTGCTACGTGACGCCGAAGGAGCATCTCGGGCTACCCGACCGCAACGACGTAAAAGTCGGCGTCATCACCTACAAGATCGCAGCCCACGCCAGCGATCTCGCCAAGGGCCACCCGGCAGCCCAACTGCGCGACGACGCGCTGTCCCGCGCCCGCTTCGACTTCCGCTGGATGGACCAGTTCAACCTCGGCCTCGACCCCGACACCGCCAAACTCTATCACGACGAAACCCTGCCCAAGGACGCCCACAAGGTCGCGCACTTCTGCTCGATGTGCGGGCCGAAGTTCTGCTCGATGAAGATCACGCAGGATGTGCGGGACTATGCGGCAACGCTGAACGATCCGACCGGGGTCGGGATGTCGGTGTCGGGCGTCATTGAAGATGGCATGGCGCAGATGAGCGCGAAGTTCAGGGAGATGGGAAGCAGCGTTTATCTGGACGCGGAGAAGGTGAAAGAGAGCAATCGGGTGTTGTGACTAGAAAGGTTTGTAGCTCACAATTAACCTCGAGTTATTGAAGGCCTGACGACTGGTTCGTTTGAGGACCATTTTATCGTCAGTTTTATGTGTGCCCGGACGTCACCATGAACTACAATCAACTTTCCGCCCGCGCTCACTTCAAGACCGATGTCGACAGACAGCGACTCCGGTTTAGGATCATGATCGAGAAGCGGTTGCACGATACCGCTCGCGAGCTCGGCTAAACCTTTGATTCCCGAAACGACCTGATCCGATTTCATCTTTGAAATTTGACCTTCGATATCGATGTCATCGATAGTCGCTCCATCCAGCCTCTGCGGAGAGAGTAGCACTCGACTAAAGTAGAGATTTTCATCTTCCCACTGAATCACCGGGTTTATCTCCATCATTTTAAAAGTAGTGAAACAAGCCGCTGCTTGCCATCAAGGACGAATTTGTAGTCTGTCTCAAACAATAAGTTTCGCCCAACCAATCCCCATCTATGCCTACAGACGAACCTCTTTTCATCAGTATCGGTTGGCTGGCCATAGTCGGCAACAAACTCCTGATCGTCGTGCTTTTGACTCTCGCGAGCGCACGCCTCCGTACAATACCGAGATCGAATAGGGCAATCCGTCCACTCCCTTGGGATATGAACGCGGATCGAGATTCGCGGTGTACCGCCCGACGGATCAATTAGGTAAAAAGATGCTTGCTTCACATAAACGCCCATCGGCACATTGTTAATGGGAAACGATACCAAGTCATCCGCTTCATCGATAACGACACCGAACTCGCCGGTTAAAATCTCCTTGTCGAAAAGTGTAACAGGAGAGCCTGTGTCGAAGTGCACCGCTCGCGACGCGGACGAATAAGCCGACTTTAAGCCGACCAAAGGATAATGCCTAAGGTTTGTCGAACAATTTCCACGCCAAAACAAATCGTCAATTTCAACGTTCATATAATACTGTAATTTTGGTATATTTCTTTCTCGGCATATTTTCTGTATTTCATCGGTTTCTGGTACATCAGAATAGTCGTAGGCCGCAATCGGGGGCATCTTTCTTCCAGCGTACAGCATCCATACAGCGCCCTTTCTCTGGTGCTCATCAATTGTATCTCTCAGCGTTTTTTCCGCTTGCAGCGTTAAGAGGTATCGGTCCTCCTGGGACAGATTTTTGAATTCCTCATACTCATAGTCGAGGATCGACCTCGGATGCTCTATTTTATTCCGGCTGAGCAACTCCTTTGTGTGTGAACTGCTCTTCTCTTTACGGTATAAGTCGTCAACAGCAATCGCTAGTTCGTTGACGTTAGTTACGTTCTTGTCAAAATAGGGTATGTTGTTCTCCTTGAGAAGCTCATAATCATTGACCTCTTCTGTGGAGATGTACCCAGAGTAGACAACAGGCCGCACTGAGAGTTGTTTATCAATAATCTCAGAGATTAAATCTACTCCAGATAATCCAGGCATCAGCAGATCAACAACCGCTACGTCAAAGGGGCGCTCGTTGAGTCGCTGTTTTGCTAACTCGGCATCGCTATAGGCCTCCACATTCATCTGCCTTTTCTCAAGCAGATTTAGCCGGGCGTCCCCATCCGACAACTCATCGTCGATCCAGATCAGTTCGAGATTTCTTCTTTTGGTTTGATCCACCGCAGAACTAATTTCCATAATCCCCTCTTAGCTTTTTCTGGGCAGAACAAACGTGAACTGCGCAAATTTTCCCCATTGACTCTTGTGGGTTGCTCTTCCGCCGAGTTCCTCGGCGAATGTCTTCGCTATTGACAGCCCTAGGCCCATTCCACCCGTAGTCGAAACGAAAGCTTCCCATACTCTTGACTCAACTTCTGGATCAATCCCGGTTGCGTTATCTTCGAATTCAACCACCATTCCGCCGAGTCTATCAAATATTTTGATCGTGATCATCTTCCGAGGCCTTTGGACTCCAGAGAAGTGGCGCATGGAATTCTGAATAAGATTATAAAGTATGATAGAAAGCCGAAATTCGTCTATTGGGAACATCAAATCGTCCGCAACATCAATCACCAGATCTATTTTCCGCAACTTTGCTTCGACTCTCAGTTGCTTGATCTTTTGTTCAACGACCTCTTTGACATTTTTCAGGGAGAGCACAACCGGGAGCGTTTTTGGATTACGGATTTTGTCTCGAACTTTACCTAGAATTTCGACGTTTTGGGTCGCATATTCCTTCGCTATGTCATAATAACGCTCGGTCTCTTTAGTTGGTTTGATGTATTGGAAATGGTCCAGAATGTGCCTTGAGTTGTTGACCGCGTCGTGAACACTCCCAAACACCGTATACTGTGCGGCCGCAATTTCCTTACCGAGTTCTGCGGTACGCTCAAATAGAAGGCTGTTTCGTTGTTTAGACTCATCGAAAAGAAACAACGATGTTATCCAATTCGCTATTCGTTCAGTGATAGCAACATCAAGATTATTAAAGCCCCTCGGTCTAGGACCGTACGCTCCCACCACACCGATGATACGTTGACCAACGACGAGCGGAACAAAAACACCCGACCTCCAGTGATTTCTTTTCACAGTTTCACGGTGAGCGATCGTTCTTCCGTTTGTCTTATTTTTTACTTCCACAGGATCGAGCAAATCTTCAATCCTGAGGTTTTTTCCTGATTCCAATATGAACGAAGCGATCCCCTCATTGAGTCCCATGTCGAGAGGCTCAGGCGGACTCGATCCTTCCACTCGGAGAAAACTCTTTATGGATTTTCCTGCAGGAGCATCGCCGCTTTCAACAAAAGCAAAAGTACCGTCTTTCAATTTCTTATCGTAACACAGACGCCAGATCACGAACCCCGTGCATGAAAGGGCCTCTCTCCCCATGGAAGCAACACCGGCATAGTCTGTTTTTTGGCTAGGTTGATTCAGTAGTCCTGAATTCTGAAGAACGGAAAAACAATACTGCTCCTTTAATATCCACGTACGGTACGCGATAAGGTCCGATAGCTGGGTCGCAGCTTGCAAGTCTCGTTCAGAAAGCTGCGGTTTCGCAATTCGCAGGCTGCCTAAAGGGCGGTCAAATCCCGTGGAAATCGGAATTGATTTGCAGTCTGCTGACTGTTGATCGCCGGACTTGTGTTCGAAGGTTTTCCCTGCGTTGCGACCCGCCTGCAAGGTATAGGTCAACTCGACGCAAATGGCTTGCAGATCGCTCCTTAAAGCGTCGAGCAAGACGGGCAATGTCTTAATAAAATCTAGGTAGTCGTCGGCCATAATGTGAAATTATGGCATACGCGCTAGTAAAAAGACAACCTAAAAGAGAGCCTAGTTATTCCATACCCCGTAGGACGGATCGGGCAGGGCGTAATCCGCCAAGATTTTGCATTGACGAGAGGCCTTCGGCCAATCAGCCGTAGCAACTACTCCCCCTTCCGCCCCGCCGCCTTCTCGTCGAACAGCCGCGCCGGCTCGATCCCCAGCGCCCTGGCGATGCGCTCTAGCATCGCCACCGTCGGCGAATTCTCCTGCCGCTCGATCATGCCGACATAATTGCGGTTGATGCGGATGCGCGCCGCAAGCTCTTCCTGCGTCAGACCGCGCTCCAGCCGAGCACAACTGATGTCCCGCGCGACAACCGCGCCGCGCCCGCGATCCCAAAATACCTAGTATACTAGGTGGATCGACAGTCGCTCCCGTGCGACAAAGACTCCTCGCCTGAATGTCTCCCAAAAGCGCCCGCCTCAAACCCGTCAATCGTCACGATCATGCCCGGGAAACGCACACCCAGAGGCCCCCTGCGGGACGTCCTGGCCAAAAACATGCGGGCGCTGCGCAGGGCGCGCGGCTTGAGCCAGGAGGCGCTCGCGGACGAAATCGGGATCGACCGGACCTATTGCGGTTCGGTCGAACGCGCCGAACGCAACGTGTCGATCGACAACGTCGCCCGCATCGCAAAGGCGCTCGCGGTCGAGCCGTGGGATGCTGCTGAAGGATGGATGAAGGCGCCTCGGCGCCGAGCCCGATCCATCGCGCGCGCAACCGGAAAGTTGAACCATCGGGCCTCCCTGCGCGACAAACCGTCACCGGTCGCACACGCCTTATTAAGGTTTTACGATGACTTACCGACACTTCTCTTTCATCGCCGCCGCCGCAGCCGTTCTCGCAACCGCTGCCGCCGCGCCTGCCTTCGCGCTGGGCGACGGTCCTGCGATTGCGAGCGACTGGGCCGACCTGACCGTGCCGCAGAGCGAGTGCTTCGCGCGCGGCGAGGCGGCGATCCAGCGCATGGGTTTCGGCGAAATCGAAAGGACGAAGTATTCCCGTTTCGGAACCCGCGACGACTACACCGTCTCGGTCCGCTGCATCGAGGAAAAGCGCCTGGTGCTGTTTCTTGCCGCCGGCCGGGACCGCGTCAAGGCCAACGCGCTCCAGCTCAACCTTCAACGCAACTACCTCAAGGGTAACTAACTGGACGGTCATTGGTGTGTTACGGCCTTTTTCATAAGCCGCAACAAAAGCATGGACCTTCCGCCCACCGCTTCTCGTCGAAAAAAACCGCGCAGGGCAACCCGATCACACTCAATGGATTCTCGAATTGATGGCGGGCGTCCATGCCGTGCTTGCGATGGTGGGCTGCGCGAGCGTGTAGCGGTCCCCTTTATCGCAACTGATCGGCGGATTACGCTGCGCTAATCCGCCCTACGGGCTACGAACTACGGCTTAACGCTTCATCAAGCATAACAGGACGTCACGGAGAACCAAACAATCGTCCGCTCATTGTCCTTCGGCAAACCAACGGAGAATGACGATGAACGAAGCGATCCTGATCCTGCCCAACATGCGCGGCGGCTGCGCGACGGTCGGCAATACGGTGCATACGCTGTTTCGCGTCACCAGCCGGCACCCTCGCCCGATGGCCGGCGCGGACGGGAAAGGTGTGAGCGTTGCCCGCAGCCTGGATGAGACGCCCGCTACTTCAGCGTAATCGCCAGCCCGCTCAGATCCGCATTCGCCATCAGTCCGACCTGCTGGCCACTCAATTCGAGCACCGCGCCCTTCTGGTTGGTCAGCACGATGGCGCGCGCGCCGCCGCCGATGGCGAGCCCGGCGCCCGCGGCGCCGTAGACGCCGGCGACGTCGGACGGCCGTTCGATATTGCTGACCCTGCCGCGCAGCACCGTCTTCGATCCGCCGAACACGAAGCCGTAGTCCAGTCCGCCGGCGGACAGTCCGTAGCTCCGGCCGCGGAAGTTCAACGTGCCGCCGCCGCCCGAGCCGCCGATCACCCATCCCGCCTTGTAGATCGTGAGCGATACGGTGCCGCTGTCGGCGTGCGAGGCGGATGGCAGGCCGGCGGCGCCGACGGCCGTGAGCGCAAGCAGTGCGGCACGAATGGCGGATGACATCTGCATGGTTAGGTTCTCCCCGGGGGTTGCGCGCGGCCTGCGAAGCAGGGTGAGTCGCGCTGTGCCGAGTGTAGCCGATGGGCGCGATGCGCAAAGCGGACATTCGCCGGACCCGTTGGCTCAGGCGCGCGACGGAGTACACCGGATCGAGCGCAGCGGCATCTACTCACTTTGCTCCGGCCGCACCACCTCACCAGTGCAGGTAATCGTCGAACAGGACTTCGAATTTCCCCATGAACTGCTCGGCCCAGTTCGCTTTTTGTTTTGGATCGTAATGAAATCCGTATGCCTCCTTGTCGAAGGCGAACCCCAATTCCAGGAGATTATCGCCGGTTTCCGGATCGCGCCAAGCCTCATACACCTCGTCTGCACGGCTGCGCAGTTTGGCTCTCCGCCCCACCAGATATTTGTCGAGGTCAAATCCGCTTTTTCGTTTTGCCCGGAAAAACCGCTTGCGCTCGCGGTGCGCCAGCCTTGGATGCTCGTGGGGCCGCGGCACCGGGCTTTGCATATCCTTCAATATCTGTTCGATGGTGGCGTTTGTCGATTCGATCCTGGCGCTGGTTTGTTCGTCCTTCGAAAGATGCTTGACGCCCTTTTGTCCGGGCGCTGCAAGCTTGTCCGCCGACGGCAAATCGACGCCGGCGGTCCACTCGGCGCCCTCTCGCCGGTGTTTCTTGTTCGGGGCCCGGCTCGAATACCAGATGTCGGCGTAGTGAGTCATTTCGTGAAGATAGGTCGCGACGGCGAGGCTGAAATCGCTCCTGGAATTGATCTTCGTGACCTTGTGCTTTCGCCCGCCGTACCGGGAAGGTGTCGCTCCGCTGGTCCTGAGATTGCGGCGGAGCTTGACCTTGGCGGAATGTTCGCCCTGGAAGAATTTCTCCAGCTCCGCGTTCCATTCCAATTCAGGGAAGTTGTGCATGATCTGGCTATAGAACAAGAACGCATTCCTGACGCTGGCTTCATGTTGAATGATGTTCCAGGCGGCCGTCTTGATGTCCTCGGCGGTGTAGCTTTTCTTGACATTGTGATCGAAAGCGTCGTTCAGCTTCTTTTTCTTCGCGAACCACGTCTTCGCCAGACTCACCGGAATTTGCACTCCCAGTGCGACGCTCACTTTATCGGGATCGAGTTTCCGGCCTTCCTGTCCGCTGGCGTCGCCGCCGCTGTAGTTGCCGAGAACGTTCAGCTTCGCGCCGCTCCCGGTCTGCTGCGGCTTGAATTCAGGCTCGAACAGTTTGCTGGTAGTGGTTTTTTCCTTAACTTTCTTGAGTTCCTTCCTTTGCTGTTCATCAGTGTCGATCGTCTTGCCACCTCCGATTCCGAACGGCCCGATCTGGATCTGCTTGTCGTGAGACGTCAATCGATCGGGCGGCAAGCCGATTTGTCCGATCGAATCCCATTGTACGGCGCCAGCCGGCTTTTTCGCATAGGACGGGGGATCGTCTTTGCTCCCGATCACCTGCGACGCAGCCGGCAGGAAATGATGGGGAAAGAAAGGATCGTGGCCCGGCTGGTTCAGGGACGATGCGGCGTCCAATTGAAAGGGCTTCCCGGCTGCGCTTCCAAACACCGACCGTTTGGCTTCAAGCAGCGCCTTTTTCCATGGATCGTCCTCGGTCGGGCTTGCTTGGTCCACCTGTCTGTGCAGTGCGGCTGGACCGCCAGCACGCGATTGCTGCACGACATGCGCCAATTCATGCGCAAGCAGGTGTCGTCCGGCAGGCGTTCCGGGCCGATAGCTGTCGGTCCGAAATGCAACGTGCCGGCCTACCGTGTATGCCAGCGCACGAACCGAACGCGCCAACTCCGCCGCCTTCGCACCCGCGTGCACCCGCACATTGCCAAAGTCCTGCCCGAAGCGCGGCTCCATGAACGCACGCGTCGCCGGGTCCAGCGGCTGGCCGGTTGAACGCAGTACATCGTGGACGGTCCCTCGGGCGGCGGCGCTGCCGTTGTCGCCCGCGCGTGCGGATTTGGTTTGCACCCGCACGGCCGGCGTCGTCGCATGCCCGGAAATATCGGCCGAGGCGTTGGATTGCATCGAGGACTCCGGCATCCGCATCACTTGTTCGGCGACACGGTCCGCCTCCCGCTCGTGGACATCTCCCGGCATGCCCAGCTTGAGTCCTGTCTGAAGCCCGGCGGACGCAGGAGCAGTCTGCTGCGGCGAGGCATCGGTTCCGGTTGCGCGATGAAGCGCGTTCCCCTCGTGCTTTTGCGCAGTGCGCGCCGGACGGAAGATCGCCGAGCCGGCCGCCGGTTGCCGCACGTTCGGCCTTTTCGCGAAAGTGTGCATCGCAAATCTCCAGCGGCTTGATCATCGAACAGAGGTTCGGGCCGCCCGGCACGATCAGCCCGGCTTCGATCATCGTAATGATTTCCCGGACATTAACAACTTCAAGTTTAAGCGCACAGGGCGGGTTAGCTGAAGGCATAACCTGCCTCTTCACCGCAGGCGAACAGTGGATTACGCTGCGCCAATCCATCCTTCAGACTTCAACGACGCACATTCGACATGGTAGCCTCGGCCCCATGAAGCCACCGCTGACGACATCGATTGCGATAGCCGCGCTTAGCCTGCTGCTTGTCCCGCCATCCCCGGCAGTCGCCCAGGCTCCGGCCGCAAAGAGCGGCATGCCGGCCTCCTTCACGGTGATCTCGCCGATCTACGGCCAGCTGGTGCGGTTTTCGATGCCGTCGAACTTCGTTGGCGCTTTCGAGAACACCAACGGCGGCAGCTATATCCGCGAAGCGGTGCTGAAGGGCGAAACCGTCAAGCAATGGAGGCAGATGATTACCGTCACCGGCGCGCGAGGCCTCGCCGGGAATCCGCAGGTCACGCCAGAGGGCTTTGCGGTATCGATCGCGGCCGGGTTCAAGAAGGCCTGTCCGGATACGTTTGCCGTAAAGCCGTTCGGCGCCGCCAAATTCGGCGATCGGGATGGCTTCGTCGCGGTGGCGGGCTGCGGAAGAGTCGAGTCCAGCGCGGACAAGCACAGCGAAACGGCATTGATCGTCGCGGTGAAGGGCAGCGCCGACTATTATACGATCCAGTGGGCGGAGCGCACGCCGTCGTCTCCGGACAAGCCTGCGATCGATAACGCGAGGTGGCAGGAACGCTTAAGCAAGCTGAAGCCGATCCGTTTTTGCCCGATCGTGCCCGGTGAAGCGATGCCTTATCCGAGCTGCGTCGGCAAGAACTAGGAAACGTAGCCCGAACAGGCGAGACGATAATCTGGAGGCGGACTACGCCACACGTCGCTGCGCTCTTGGGCTACACGCTATTCCGCCTTCCGCGCCGGATCACTTCTTCCAGTCAAAGGATATAATATTGCTCTTGATCACTTTCATGACTTTGATCTTCACCTTGCCATCGGGATAGGTATACGGGATTTCGATAATAGCATCGACCGACTTATCGGGGTTATAGTTTCCTGAGATGGTCTTTTGAGGGCCGCGATTTGCGCCCATAACTTCGCTTTCGGCCTTGATCCCTTCGTAATGGGCGCCCGTCGTCTCGGATCCTATTGGTAATCCTTTCACCTGACCCTGATATTGTTCCTCGATCTCATGGATCAACGTAGCCACTCCGGCGACCTCAAGGTCAGCGATGTCAATGTTTTTGGTCCTGAATGTCCCACCTAAAGTTTTTGAACTAACGCTGACGCTTATCATCACTTCTTTAGGGTCATTGATAATTTTCGTTAGCCGATCGGCCAGCGCCTGCTCTTGCGCACCCGGCTTTTTGTCTTTGGTGGTTTTCTTAATGCTGACTGCACCTGACGCATCCATCGAGACGCTGTAATTCTGCAGCCCGCTGTTCAGGAGCGTAATGACGCGCGGCGTTCCCTCGCCGGTAAATTTGAGCTTTGGCTGAAGAGCCGGACCGATGCGGGACTGCTGCACCACGTGGGCCAACTCATGGGACAGAAGCCGGCGTCCAATGTCCGTACCCGGCGCATACTCACCGGTCCCAAACACGATTTTGCTGCCCACCGTATACGCCCGCGCGCCTATCGCCGCCGCCGACGCCGCTGCGTTCGTGTCCGCATGTACCCTCACCTGGCCGAAGTCCTGTCCGAAACGCGGCTCCATGAACGCACGCGTCGCCGGGTCCAGCGGCTGGCCGGTTGAACGCAGCGCGTTGGGGGCGATCGGCGGCGCGGTGGCACCGCCGCTTTCGCCTGCATGCGTGGATTTCGGCTGCATCCGAGCGACTGGCCCCATCGCATGCCCGGAAATGCCGGCCGTGGCTTTGGGTTGCATCGACGGCTCCGGCATCCGCATCACCCGTTCGACAACACGGTCCGCCTCCTGCTCGTGGGCATCTCCCGGCATGCCCAGCTTAAGTTCTGTCGGAAGCCCGGCGGATGCAGGAGCATGAGCCGCTTTGGTAGCCGCGGTGTTTGCTTCAGTCTGCCGCGGCGAGGCATCGGTTGTGGTTGCGCGATGAAGCGCGTTCACCCAAGGCTTTTGCGCAGGGCGCGTCGGACGGAAGATCCTCGAGCCGGCCGCCGGTTGCCCCACGTTCGGCTTTTTCGCGAAAGTGTGCATCGCAAATCTCCAGCGGCTTGATCTTCGAACAGAGGTTCGGGCCGCCCGGCACGATCAGCCAACGTCGATCATCGTAACGATTTCCCGGGCATTTAACAACTTTGAGTTTAGGCGCATAAGGCGAGTTGGAAGGCATAGCCTGCCTCTTCACCGCAGGAGCCATCCCGGCAATCGCCCGGTCTCCGGCCGCAAAGAGCCGGCGTGCCGGCTTCCTTCACGGTGATCTCGCCGATCTACGGTCAGCTTGCGCACCCGACGGTCTCAACGCAAGCCCTCACTTCCGCTTCATCAGCGCATCCCTTGCGGCCGAGAGTTCCGTAAATTCCCGGTCGCTGCCGCCGGCGTCGGGATGCAGCCGCTTGGCGGCGCGTTTGTAGCCCTGCTGGATTTCGGATTCCTCCAGGTGCCGTTCGGGAGGAAGTCCGAGCAGCCGCCGGTGCTGCTGTTCGGGCGCCGGCACGCTGCCGCGCTTGCCGAAGCGGGGCGCGTCGAGCGCATGCAGCGCGTCGCGGATGGCGCCGAACCGCCGCTGCGCGAGGTTTCGGCTCATCTGGTCTGATGTCTTCAGGCAGGCGCCGCGCAAACTCGGCAGCGCCTGCGCCGCCGCCTGCCGCAATCCCTCGTCCGCGCCGTGACCGGCGATTTCGGCGGCAAGCGCGGCTGCCTGGCGAAGGTCGAACGGCGATGCCGACCACAGCCGCTCGGCGTCGCGCTTCCAGTGTTTCTGCTGCACATCCATGGCAGGACAACGCGCAACCGCAGCAGGCGTTTCGGATTCTGCAAATTTGAACTAGTTTGCGCGGAAGTTTCAAAATCAACAAACCAGAGGAAACTCCGCCATGCCCCTCCTCACCTCCCACATCGCGGTCGTCACCGGCGCGGGCTCCGGCATCGGCCGCGCGATCGCGACCGGCTATGCCCGCGAGGGCGCGCGGGTGGTCGCGCTCGATGTCAACGCAGCAAGCGCCGCGGAAACCGCAAAACTGGTCAGCGACGCCGGCGGCGCCGCCGACAGTTTTTCTTTGGATGTCACCGACCGCGCAGCCTGCGTCGCGATGGCAAAACAGATTGCCGACGCGATCGGCCCGGTCTCCATCCTGGTCAACAACGCCGGCATCGCCCGCCGCAACGGCATGACCGGCGCCGCGGAAGCCGTGATCAAGGACTGGGAGGACGTCATCGCGATCAACCTCACCGGCGTGTTCAACGTCACGCACGCGTTTCTTGGCTCCCTGCGCGCCAACAAGGGCCGCATCGTCAATATCGGCTCGATCCAGTCCTTCGTGCATATCCGCCAGCCAAGTTCGCCGGCCTATACCGCCTCGAAGCACGGCGTGCTCGGTTTTACCCGCGCGCTCGCCGTCGAGCTCGGCAAGGACGGCGTCCGCGTCAATGCGATCGGCCCGGGCTTTATCGAGACGCCGCTGAACGCTACCACCCGCGCCAACAACCCGGACGGGGTCAGGCTGTTCATGGAGCACACGCCGCTGGGACGCGCAGGACAGCCGGAGGATATCGTGGGACCTGCGATTTTCCTCGCGTCCGATCTGTCGGCTTACGTCACCGGATCGATCGTGATGGCGGACGGCGGGTACCGCGCGGTCTAGGCGCGCCGGTCAAACAGCGCGCCGCGCCCGCCATTTTTGTGCCGCGTCCAAAAGCCGGGCACCTGCAAACACTTAAACCATGACGGAAAGAATTCAGGTCTTGCCCGCGGCGGACCGCAGTATGTCATCCAGCTTTTGCCCAGCCGCAGTCACGTCGATCATCCGCGCCGGCGTCCTGGCGGTATCGCGCAAGGCGGTCACGATCTGTATCGGCGTGGCCATCGGATACTTCGCCTTCAACAGCGCCGCCGCACCACCCGCAAGCGCGGCGCTGTAGGACGTTCCGCTGGATCTAATTACCTGGCCGGTCGCCGGCGAGATCGTTGGGACATTCGATCCAGGTGCCGTTACTGAGCGCGGGCTCGAGTTCGGAAAATTGCGCCCGCCGGCCACTGCCGTCGATCGCACCGACCACAAGCGCAACATCTTCCAGTGATGCGTAGCTCGACACTCCACCTTCGTTTCCCGCCGCCAATACCACTACCTTTTTGGCCGCAAGGTCTCTCAGAATCTTGAGCGACACCGGATTTGCAGGGGCATAGCCGAAGACCAGCACGTTAGCGTCTGAGGCTTGAATAACCGAAAGTTCCTTGATCAATTCGGAATCGGGCAACGCTCCCACGACGTTGGATTCCACCCCGGCAAATTCGTAAAACGCCTTCGGCGCGACAATGCGAGCAGTCTGCATCATCGCCGTCGTATAATCGCTCAGGCTTTCATGTTGCTGCTTGGCTTCCTGCAGAACCTTGCTTGGCACGTTTTTCAGGGCCTGCGGCCATGGCTGCCCCACAAAGGCGATCCGGACGTCTCCATGCTCCGGCAGCGGCAGGGAAACGCCGATAAGCGACCTGAACGGCGCGACGATATTTTCGTTAATGAGCTGGCCGGCTTTCTCGCGGTTCTTGTCGCGTTCATCCGGCGCGGATGCGGCAGCGATCTTGACTTCATTCAGCCGTTTCAGCCGCACTGCGAGAAGCGGATAGCGCGGATCGTCGCGCGGCGTGATCCGTTGTTCGTTTTCAGTAAAGGTCAGGGCCTTCTGGCGATCCTCGGCACGCTCGGCGATCTCCGCCGCCAGCCATTGAAGTTCGCCCCACTGCACATAGGTTTCCGCGATCGGTCCGATGATCACGAGTTGTGCGATGTACTGCGCCTTGAAATTCGGCCGATCTTCCTGATCTCGATACGAGCGTACCACCTTCTCATATGTGGCGTAGGCCGATAGCGCATCGACGACCGGCAAATATTTCGACGACGGCAACGGCTGCACGGCGATCTCGCCCCGGCGTTGTTCGTTCTGGATAATTGCCGCCGCCGCCGCTTGCGCGATCTCGTCCGGCAGGCCGCCCTCGTCGCGGACATAAAATGCGTATCCGGCCTGTCCCTTGGCCTGACCGAACAGCGTCGCCTTCTTGCCCTCCTCCTCATAGGAGACCGTCAGATCAATCACATTGGTCGGCGCCAGCAGATCCTTGATCCAGGTAAGCAGCCACCCGACTTCCACTCCGGCAATCTGCTGCGGTATGGCCACCTCGGTCTTGAGGCCTGCCGGAACCGGCACCGGTTCAAACCGCGGATCCTGCAGAACCGTCTGCGACGTCCCTTCCAACTCGCGCAATTGCCGCTTGGCTTGATTGGTGCGCTCGCCAAGCCGCCGCAATTCGGAGAGGATCATCGAAGGCAAGCCTTCGGTCAACGCCTTGGTCTGCGGGTCGGCTAAACCAAGTACCCTGACAGTACCCAGGGACGGCGGACCCGAATTTGCCTTCCACCAGTGGATGACCGTCGTAATATACCAGAGCGCAGCCGCAGCAATAAGCACGCCGACGCTGAAAAAAATCAGGAAACCCAATACTTCCCGCATGTGCCTGATTCCGTTCAAAAGAACGCGCGCGGGCCAGAGCCCAAGACCTAACAGCAGCGCAAGCGCCGTTCGAAGCATGGCGGGGAAGTCCGGAATACGAACCGGTGTTTCGGCCACCTCTTCCCCCAATGGTTTTCACTAGCCCGACCCTAGACGATTTCTGTCTTGCTCGCGAGAAGGTTGTGCGTTCGACAACCCTTAAGTTCAGGATTTCATCGTAATGGCGGACGGCGGAGCGCACTCCAGCGCGAAGTGCCGGGCGTCGGAGACGCGCGTAAATGCGCTTACGGCGTTGCGCTGCGTCGAGGCATATGGCCTTGTAAAAGTTGGCTAAAAAATTTTTCGCATTCCTTATCCCCGTCCTTGAGACCTCGCTTATCCTGCTCGCGTCCTGTCCGATGAGGGGCGCTTCTAGAGGCGTTACTGAAGTGGGACAGAGCGAAAGCTTGGCCGGGGCGGGGTAACCCAAGCCGGTCGGATGCGGCGTCCGCGGCTGTGCCTCGCACGCGCAGACTCGGAGGCTTGAGGGGTTGCCGTCCGGGCCCAATACGGGGCACTGCCACTGAAGTTGGCTGGACGGGGACAGGCAAGCGACGGGAAACCGTCGTGCCGCAAGGCAGCCAAGTCGCCGGAAGAACGGTCCCTTAGCCACAAATCCCGCGATGGAGCGTCCGAAAGGCGCTTTTTGCTACTACCAAGGCGCGTCGATCGGCGCTCCATCTCCCCTCAAAAAGGGGAGATCAACTAAAAGCCCAACTCGCGCGGCGGCGCGGGAACGCAGCACTGTGCGCAACGAAAGCTTGCCGCTCGCCGACAAACAATGAATGAATTACCCAAACAAACAACAATGGAAACGCCATGTCGTCCGCCCCGCATTTCAACATCGACGTGCCCGCATTCTGGGCCGATCCTTATCCGGCCTTGAAGCAAATGCGCCGCGAAGCGCCGATCGCGTTCGTGCCGCAGCTTGGCTCCACGATCTTCACCAAACGCGACGACATCTTCACCCAGGAAAAGCGCATCGACGTGTTTTCGTCGCACCAGCCGGCGGGGCTGATGAACACGCTGATGGGCCACAACATGATGCGCAAGGACGGCGACGCGCATATGACCGAACGCGCAGCGATGTTTCCGGCGGTGTCGCCGCGCACGGTGCGCGACACCTGGAGCAAGGCGTTTCAGGCCCATGCCGATCGCATCCTCGATGAGCTTGCGCCCTCAGGCCGTGCCGACCTCTGCAAGGCGTTCGCGCTGCCGCTGTCGGCCGAGTGCCTCAAGGACATCACCGGTCTGACCAACATGCGCTTTCAGGACATGGATGCGTGGTCGCAGGCGATGATCGACGGCATCGCCAATTATACCGGCAACAAGGAGGTGGAGGCGCGCTGCCACGCCGCCACCGCCGGCATCGATGCCGCGATCGACGACATGATTCCGGTGCTGACAAAACATCCGAACGCGTCGATCCTCAGCGTGCTGCTGGCAGCGGGCATGCGAAACGAGAGCGTCCGCGCCAACATCAAGCTCGCGATATCCGGCGGGCAGAACGAGCCGCGCGACGCCATCTCCGGCACGATCTGGGCGCTGCTGACGCATCCCGAACAGCTGGCACTGGTGCGCGCCGGCAAAGCGAAATGGCTGGACGTGTTCGAGGAATATGCGCGCTGGATCGCGCCGATCGGCATGTCGCCGCGCCGTGTCGCCAAACCGTGGTGCTATGGCGGCGTCGATTTCGAGCCGGAGGATCGCGTGTTCTTCATGTTCGGCTCCGCCAACCGCGACGAGGCCTGTTTTGCCGATCCCGATACGTTCGACATCACCCGCGACACCTCAAAAAGCATCGCGTTCGGCGCGGGGCCGCATTATTGCGCCGGCGCCTGGGCTTCGCGCGCGATGGTCGCCGACGTGGCGCTGCCCGGTATCTTTGCGCGATTGAAGGGCCTGCGGCTCGATGATTCCGAGCCGGTGCGAATCGGCGGCTGGGCGTTTCGCGGGCTGCTCAATTTGCCGGTGGTGTGGAACGCGACGTAGCCGAACTCCACATCCTCTCCATACGAATGTCACCCAAACCTCAGCTTCGACCGCTCCCTTGCCTTCTCCGCCTCGATTTCGCGGTCGCGCGCAGGGGCATGGGTATGCAGCGACGCAAGCAACCGGCGCGCCGAATCGGAGACTTCGGAGACGGCCCGATTGAATGCTTCGGCATTCGCCTGAGAAGGTGAATTGAATCCAGAAAGTTTGCGCACGAATTGCAGCGCCGAGGCATGAATTTCAGCGTTGGTCGCGGGCGGCTCGAAATTAAACAGCGTTTTGATGTTTCGGCACATCGTTGTCTCCATATTCGCGGCACACGGTCTTCGCTTGCACCGCCTCTCATATAGAGGACGATCCGCAGACGCAAAATCCGACATCGCGATCGATTTTGGCGTAGAATAGACGCTACGTTCACCCCCGTCGCCAGCGCGCCGGCAAACCAGCGAGTTCCCGATGTCCCGTGTCACCTATAAAATCGTCGAGCATGATGGCGGCTGGGCCTACACCGTCGATGGCGTGTTTTCGGAGCCTTTCCCGACCCATGGGGCAGCGCTCGCGGCTGCAAAGCACGCCGCCGCCGAGCAGCGCGTGCCCGGACGCACCGAACTCATCGAATACGAGACATCAGACGGCAAGTGGCACACCGAGACCGCCGCCGGCAGCGACCGTCCCGAAACCGATATCGAGGACAAGCCATAGTATTCCCGCCGCCCGGCGCGCGTTCTTAAAAAAATTTCGGATCATCGCAACGCCGGCACCTCGGATCGCCTCGCGCTACGTGGTAGGCTCTCGCTCAAGCGGCCCGGCAAGGCGGCCGCGCAGGGGGAGACGAATATGCAAGGGTTGCACGCGGCGCTGTCGGCAGTTTTCGCATTCATCTCATTCGCCGCGCTCGCGGCCGACTATCCGGCGCCGAAGCAAGGCGACTGGATCGCAAAAGACTTCAAATTCCACACCGGCGAGACGATGCCGGAACTGCGGCTGCACTACACCACGGTCGGCGAGCCGGCCGGGCAGCCGGTGCTGGTACTGCACGGCTCGGGTGGTTCGGCCGCCAGCATGCTGACGCCGGCCTTCGCCGGCGAGCTGTTCGGACCCGGGCAGCCGCTCGACGCATCGAAATATTACATCATCATTCCCGACGGCATCGGCCACGGCAAATCGTCAAAACCGTCCGACGGCATGAAGACCGCGTTCCCGAAATACAATTACGAAGACATGGTCGATGCGCATTTCCGTCTTCTCAAGGATGGCCTCGGCATCAAGCATCTGCGGCTCGTGATCGGCAATTCGATGGGCGGCATGCATACCTGGATCTGGGGCGGGAAATATCCGGCCTACATGGACGCATTGGTGCCGATGGCGTCGCAGCCGACCGAGATGGCCGCGCGCAACTGGATGCTGCGGCGGATGATGCTGGAGACCATCCGCAACGATCCCGATTACAACGGCGGCAACTACACCGCGCAGCCGCGCATGATGAAATACGCCATCCACGCCTACGGCATCGCCACCGGCGGCGGCACGCTCGCCTGGCAAATGCTGGCGCCGACCGCGGCGAAAGCGGACAAATTGGTCGACGACCGGCTGGCGCTGGCGATCACCGCGGATGCCAACGACTTCATCTACCAGTGGGAGGCCTCGCGCGACTACAATCCGGGTCCCGGGCTGGAGCGGATCGAGGCGACGTTGCTCTTGATCAACGCCGCCGACGACGAACGCAATCCGCCGGAAACCGGCGTCACCGACGCGGCAATGAAGCGGATCAAGAATGCGCGCCTCTATCTGATCCCGGCCAGCACCGAGACCCGCGGGCATCTCACCACTGGCGGTGCGAAACTCTACAAGCAGCAACTGCAGGAGCTGCTGCAGACCGCGCCGCAAAAGACGATGTGAGACGGAAGCGTTGCCCGCGGCGTGCAACAAGGACCGCATGCGACAACGCCGGCTGATCGCCCTGATCGCCGTCGTGGCCGCACTGGCAAGCGCGGCGCATGCCGTCGACAATGGGCAATATGAGGACGTGCCCGCCGATATCCGCGCCTGGTTCAAAGGCGTCGTCAGCCCGAGCGGCGTGCCCTGCTGCGACATCTCCGACGGCCGCCGCACCGTGTATGATTTGCGCGCCGGGGCCTATTGGGTGCCGATCGACGGCCTGTGGTGGCAGGTGCCGGAACGCGCGGTGATTCGCAACCAGGGCAATCCGGTCGGCGAAGCCGTGGTCTGGTATGTCAACCTGCGTGGCAGCATCGTGATCAACTGCTTCGTGCCCGCGGACGCGGTGTAGATGCAACAGCCGTTTACGTCCTTGCGCGCCGACCGCAGCGTGATAATTTCTCATCGCATTTCATGGAGAAGTCTATTGACCGATCTCGCAGCCGACGATCTGCCCACCATCTATCCGGCGCCCTCGCCGCGCGTGATCGCGAAGGCGCGCCCCGAGATCGACGCGCACGCGGCAAAATTCATCGCCATGTCGCCGTTCTGCGTGCTCGCCACCTCCGGCTCCGACGGCAGCGTCGATGCCTCGCCGCGCGGCGGCAATCCGGGCTTCGTCCATGTGATGTCGCCGACGCAACTCGCCATGCCCGATCGCTCCGGCAATAACCGGATCGACAGTTATCGGAATATCCTCGAAGGCAGCGGTCAGTTGCAGTTGATCTTCTTCGTGCCCGGCATCGACGAAACCCTGCGCGTCGGCGGCGCCGGCAAACTATCGGCGGAACCGGACTTACTCGCTTCGATGGAGGAGTTCGGCAAGCTACCACGAGCGGTGCTGAGCATCGCGGTGCGCGAGGCGTATTTCCACTGCGGCAAGGCGCTGATGCGCTCGAAGCTTTGGTCGCCGGATGTCAAGGTCGAGCGCGCCGTGCTGCCGAGCATCGGACAGATCATTTACGATCAGACAACGCTTGGCGAGCCGGAGCCGCAGGCCGTGATCGAGGCGCGCTACAAGACGCAGCTTTAGAAGAGCGCCGGCATTGCCAGCGAAGCGGCACAATCCTGCGGCTAGCCGAGCGCGTTACGCCTTCGGCTCGAACTCGCTCTCCAGCCCGCCGACGTGCTTTTGCGTGTAGAGCTCGAGCCCGATCCGCTGGATCAGGTCCAGTTGCGTCTCGAGGAAATCGATGTGGTGCTCCTCGTCCTTCATCAGGCTCTCGAACAGGTCGCGCGAGACGTAGTCCTTCACGCTATGGCACCAGGTTGCGCCTTCCTCGTACAGCGCGCGGGCGCCGAGCTCGGCGGCGAGGTCGCACTCGATGATCTCCTTGACGTTCTGGCCGATCCGCAACGGATCCAGCACCTGCATGTTGGGAAAGCCGTCGAGGAACAGGATACGGTCGGTGAAGCGGTCGGCGTGGTTCATCTCCTCGATGGATTCCTTGCGCCAGGTCTTGGCCATTTCCAGAAGGCCCCAGTGATTCAGCAGCCGGAAATGCAGCCAATACTGGTTGATGGCGGTCAGCTCGCTGCGCAGGCCCTTGTTGAGATATTCGATGACCTTTGGGTCGCCCTGCATAGGTGCACTCCTGTTCGCGGCCTGTACTGGCCATCCTCTGATTTAGAACGTTTCTAAATCAGATTGCAGGGAAGAGCAACCCTTCGCTGCCCAACCGGCAGGAGACGGAAATCGGAAATGCTTGCGGAATTTCAGGACGCGGCGAGGGCAAATTCAGCGGGGATTTGCAATTCGGCGTGGACCTGGCTGTGCGGGCAACCCGAACAGCAGGCCTTGGCGCAGGCTCCCAGCGCTTCATCCATGATCTTCTTGATGGTACGGGCGCATCGGCCGCACTGCGCGCTGCAACCCAGACATCCATAGATCTGCCCCGGCGTGCGCGGCGGCATCTGCGACACGCTCACGGCGTTGCGGACGTCGTGGTCGCTGAAGACGTTGCAGGAACAAACGATCATGGGATGAAGAAGCACTCGCTGGACGGGTTGAGTTCTTGAATAATGTAAGACTGGAGCTGGATGCAAAAGAAAAAACCGTCTTTTCAAGTGATTCCAAACTACAGCATTAACGGCGCACCAAACTGGAATGAATCTAAAGAAGTGCCTGTGGAACAGGGCTGTAAGGGATATTGGCGCGTGCAACCCGTCCCACCGCTGCCCGCCTTTTCCGTACGCTTGATCGCTATGGCCAAATGACGCGGCTAAGCCGAATTGCGCCAATCTTGATCCGAAAATGGTGCGGCGCAATAGAATGGTTATTGGAGGTGACTTGGCCGGGATACGGCAGCCCTGTTCATTGAACATTCAAGCAAAATATGAAACTTTGTGCGCTGGCAGGCCGAATTCCCTGTCTTGAGCTTTCATGAAAAGAGGTGAAGCCATGAAGAGAACATTGATGGCCATCGCGGCCGCCGCCACCTTGGCTGTTTCGACCCTGGCAGCGCCTGCTCCGGCGCATGCGCAGCGCGGCGTGGCCGCGGGCGTTGCAGCCGGACTGATCGGCGGCGCCATCGTCGGCGGCGCGATCGCATCGCAGAACGGGTACTATGGGCCGGGTTACTACGGCGGGCCGGCCTATGTCGCAGGCCCCGGTTATGGCGGTTGCTACTGGCAGCGTCAGCGGTTCTGGGACGGTTACGCCTGGCGGGTGCGCCGCGTCCAGGTCTGCGATTGAGTCCGCGACTACCTGACGGCAATCTTCGATCCACCCTTACAAACGTTCCGGAAGCACCGTTTCCGGAACGTTTTTTCGCGATTCGGCTCGAAAAAACCGTTTTTTCCGCCGAGGGATAGCCGACGTTTACTTCAAGTTGACGGTTGTGCGCTTTCTGGCGAGACAGTCAGTTTCGAATACAGCGTGAGTGGACCTTAAACCCGGCGCCGGACTTGCGGCGCCATCTCCAGGAGAGACCAAGAAATGAAGAAGACATTTTCTGCCTTCCTCGCGGTCGCGACGGTTGCCGGCGCACTGGCTGCGACCCCTGCAAGCGCCCAGCGCGGCGTAGCCGCAGGCGTGGCGGCGGGCCTGATCGGCGGCGCGATCGTTGGCGGAGCCATCGCTTCCAGCCGTCCTGCCTATGCCGCTCCGGCGCCGGTCTATGTCGAAGAGGGTCCGGCATGCCGCATGGTTCGTCAGCGCGTCTGGGACGACTATCGCGGCGCCTGGATGTATCGCCGCGTCGAAGTCTGCAACTGATCCGCTCTGAGCCCCGCGCGAATTCTTCGCGCGATTGAATTCCGAAACCCGGCCCGCTTCGGCCGGGTTTCGCGTTTTCGACGTCGATTACTTCGCCTTGCTCATCGATTGCAGCACCGCTTCGCTGGGCCAGCAATCGACCTTGAGCCCGGCCGATTTCTGGTACGCACCCAGCGCCGCGCGGGTTTTCATGCCGGCCTTGCCGTCCAGCTTATCGCCATAGAGCCCGATGCGCGTGAGATGACGCTGCATCGCCTCGACGTTAGCGGTGCGCAATTGCGACGACGCCGACCACGGCGTTGCGAACGGCTGCGCGCCGGTCATGCGGTCGCTGAGGTGGCCGACGAACAGCACGTACAAATCCGAGAAATTGTACTCCTTGATCACGAAGTAATTCTTCGTGGTCAGAAACGCCGGACCGTAAGTCCCCTCCGGCTGCAGCAGCGACGCCGGCTGCGCCTGCTCGGCCGCGCTCAGCTTTTGTCCGCGCACCGGCACAAACCCCGCGCGCAGCCAGTCGCCGATCGGTTTTGTCACTTCAGCCACGCCTTGCGTGCAATCGACGTTGCCAGGCGCGCGCACCTCATAGGCCCAGCGCAGGCCGGGCTGCCAGCCCTTGTTGACAAGCTGTTGCGCGGCGGAGGCGAGCGCGTCCGGCACCGAATTCCAGATATCGACGCGGCCGTCGCCGTCGAAATCGACACCGTGCTTGTAGAATTCCGACGGCAGGAATTGCGTCAACCCGGTGGCGCCGGCCCATGACGAGCGCATGTCCTTGCGCGCGACATTACCTTCTCCGAGTAATTTCACGGCAAGAACGAACTCGGTGCGATACTGCTCCTTGCGGCGGCCGACATAGGCCTGCGTCGCCAACACGCGCATCAAGTCATAAGGCAGCGTGTAGCGGCCGTAGTCGGTTTCGCGCCCCCAGATCGCGAGCACGACGGTGGCAGGCACGCCGAACCGCGCCTCGATTGCGGTCAGCGCGGCGCGATATTTCTGCATCAACCGCTGGCCCTCCGCGGCCAGCCGCGCGATGCTTGCTTCCTTCACGTAGTCCGCCGGCACCTGCACGAACTCGGCCTGCGACGGCGCGCCGGTCGCGGGACGTCCCGGCAATATCAGATCCGGCAACTTGTAGTCCGGCTCGAGGCCGCGTGTCGCCGCATCGAACGTCGCGCGCGACACGTCCACTTTCTGCGCGTCCGGCCACAGCGAGGCGATGAATTGATTGAAGCCGGCGTCAGCGGCGCAAGCGGGATCAACGGATACGATCGCCAGAAGCACGAGGACAGTCATCCGGTTGCAAAGCCAGCGCCGCCCGATGTTTTCTGGAACCATTATCTCACCTGACCGCCACGATAAAAAGCCGCGGAAAACGCAATAGCACCTTGCCGTCCGCCTGCGGCGGATAGCTCGCCGCAATGCGAGCCGTATAGTCGGCAAGAAATGCCTTGCGCTGCGGTGGCTCCAGCGGGTCAAGGAACGGACGCAAGCCGGTCCCCTTGACCCATTCCACGATGGCGGCAGCATCATCGAGCACGTGATTGTAAATCGTATGCCAGATCTCAAGCCCCGTGCACAAAGGCTTTAGCGCATCATAATACACACCGGGATTCGGCAAGGCGTCGCGCAGCTCGGCAGCCTTCGCCAGCTGTTTGCGCCACGGCTCCAGATACGCCACCTCGCGCATCAGGATGTGCGATGGCTCGTCGAGATTGTCCGGCATTTGCACGGCAAGAACCCCACCCGGCGAGAGCGATCCAGCCAGCCGCTTCAAATGCTTCAGATGCTCCGGCACCCATTGAAAAACTGCATTGGCAAAAACAACATCGGTCCCGGCGGGCGGCGACCAGTGCGCAATGTTAGCTTCGATGAAAGCGTGCCCGGGCAAGCGCTCACGCGCCTGCCGCAGCATGTCGGCAGATGTGTCAACGCCGGTGATCGACGCCTGCGGCCATCGGCCCAGCAGAAGCTCCGTCGAATTTCCCGGCCCGCAACCGACGTCGACAACCTTGCGAGCCTGCTGAAGTGGGATTTGCGCCAAAAGATCGCGCGCCGGCCGGGTGCGTTCATCCTCGAATTTGAGATACTGCTCAGCGTTCCAGTCGGCCATCACAACGTCCCACGGGATTTCCCGATCCAACGACCTATGCCAGTGTGCGACACCCGGCAAGACCGGAACGGCGGCTTGAAACCGCCGCCCCGCACGCGTCAGTGGTGCGCCGGAGCGGCCGGCTGTCCCAACCGGTCTACGGCCGCGATCCCGATCGCCGAAAGTATGAATATGCTGTGGATGATGGTCTGCCACATCACTCCGGTCTCGGTGTATTTGGTAGCAGCCGTGCCAAGCGAGCCCGCCTCGATGAAGGTGCGCAGCAGGTGGATCGACGAGATGCCGATGATCGCCATCGCCAGCTTGATCTTCAGCACGCTGGCGTTGACGTGGCTCAGCCATTCCGGCTGGTCGGGGTGACCCTGAAGATTGAGTCGCGACACAAAGGTCTCGTAGCCGCCGACGATCACCATCACCAGCAGGTTCGAGATCATCACCACGTCGATCAGGCCGAGCACCGCCAGCATGATCGCCTGCTCGGTGATCTCAAAAGCTTCCTTGAACAGGTGCCACAGTTCCTTCAGGAACAGGATGACGTAGACGCCCTGCGCGACGATCAGGCCGAGATAGAGCGGCAGCTGCAGCCAGCGCGAGGAAAAGATGAGCAGCGGCAGCGGCCGCAGGCCTGCGAACGGAGGGATGGGCGTTTCTGGCGTCGTGGACA
Source organism: uncultured Alphaproteobacteria bacterium (assembly GCA_963710045.1). Taxonomy (GTDB): domain Bacteria; phylum Pseudomonadota; class Alphaproteobacteria; order Rhizobiales; family Xanthobacteraceae; genus Bradyrhizobium. Next base: position 145,675 of record CAVPZO010000071.1, read on the forward strand.
TACGAGGGGAACTCCAGTTGGCGGGGGCAAATTAAGTCCAACAGTTGGGCAGTTCGCTCGCTTCTGTCGAGCCGCGCCGCAGCGGCGTTTAACCGCAGATCACCGCGTCAGCTTCTTGTACTTGACCCGATGCGGGATGATGCTGTCCTGCCCCAGTCTCCGCATCTTGTCCTTTTCATAATCCTGGAAGTTGCCCTCGAACCATTCGACGTGGCTCTCGCCCTCGAAAGCCAGAATATGCGTCGCGATGCGGTCGAGGAACCAGCGGTCATGGCTGATGATGACGGCACAGCCGGCGAAATCCTCCAGCGCCTCTTCCAGCGCGCGCAACGTATCGACGTCGAGGTCGTTGGTCGGCTCGTCGAGCAGCAGCACGTTGGCGCCGGATTTGAGCATTTTTGCCAGATGCACGCGGTTGCGTTCGCCGCCTGACAGCGAACCGACTTTCTTCTGCTGATCGGCGCCCTTGAAATTGAATGACGATACATATCCGCGCGAATTCACTTCGCGCTTGCCGAGCAGGATGAGCTCGTTGCCGCCGGAAATCTCCTCCCACACGTTTTTCGAGCCGTCGAGCGTGTCGCGTGACTGATCGACATAGCCGAGATGCACGGATTCCCCGATCGTGATGCTGCCCGTGTCCGGCGTCTCCTGCTTGGTGATCATCCGGAACAGCGTGGTCTTGCCGGCGCCGTTGGGACCGATCACGCCGACGATGCCGCCGGGCGGCAATTTGAAGGTGAGATCGTCGATCAGCAGATTGTCGCCGAAGCCTTTGCTTAAGGCTTCGAAATCGACGACGTTTTGTCCCAGCCGTTCGGCCACCGGAATGGTGATCTGCGCGGTCTGGGTCTGCTTCTCGCTGGCCTGCTTCAGCAGTTCTTCGTAGCGCTGATAGCGCGCCTTGGATTTGGCCTGCCGCGCCTTCGGCGAGGCCGCGATCCATTCCTTTTCGCGCTCCAGCGTGCGCTGATGCGCGGCGTCCTCGCGGCCTTCCTGCGCTAGGCGCTTCTGCTTCTGCGACAGCCACGCGGTGTAATTTCCTTCGTAGGGAATACCCTTGCCGCGATCCAGTTCGAGGATCCACCCCGTGACGTTGTCGAGGAAGTAGCGGTCATGGGTGACGATCAGGATCGCGCCGGGATAGTTGCGCAAGTGCCCTTCCAGCCATGACACCGACTCGGCGTCGAGATGGTTGGTCGGCTCGTCCAGCAGCAGCAGGTCGGGCTGGTCGAGCAGCAGCTTGCACAATGCGACGCGACGGCGCTCGCCGCCGGAAAGTTTTGTCACATCGGAATCATCCGGCGGGCAGCGCAGCGCGTCCATCGCCTGATCGACCTTGCTGTCGAGATCCCACAGGCCGGCGGCCTCGATCTCGTCCTGCAACCTGGTCATCTCATCGGCGGTCTCGTCGGAATAGTTCATCGCCAGCTCGTTGTAGCGATCCAGGATCGCCTTCTGCTTGGCGACGCCTTCCATCACGTTCTCGCGCACGGTTTTGGCGGGATCGAGCTGCGGCTCCTGCTCGAGGTAGCCGACGCGGGCGCCCTGGGCGACCCACGCCTCGCCGTTATATTCCTTGTCGATGCCGGCCATGATCCGCAGCAGCGTCGATTTGCCGGAGCCGTTGACGCCGAGCACGCCGATCTTGGCGTCGGGATAGAACGACAAATGGACGTTATCGAGCACCTTGCGGTTGCCCGGATAGGTCTTGGACAGACCCTGCATGAAATAGACGAACTGACGCGCCATCGTGTTCCCTGAAAACCGTCTGTTGTGGGGGATTTGCTGCCGCTGATGTAGCGGCGCTGTTGCCAAAGGGCAACCGGCCTTAACAATTTAGCAAGCCTAACAACGGCTGCTTGGCCGGCCCGGACAATAAAAACAGCTTTTTAATCAATCCCGCCAAGACTGTCCTTGCAACGATTTAGGCGATTTTTCTGACACGAAAATCGCCGGGCAACCGGCAGAACGCGCCATGGCAACCATCGCATCTTCGTCCACGTCATCGCCGGCAGAGAGCCAGGCCCGCCAGCCCGGATTGATTGCTGAAATCCGCGCCTTCTGGCATCAATTCATCGTCGCGGCGTTCCATCCCTACCGGCCGGAACAGCATTACATGCGCGGCCCGGGTCCTGCCTGGCGCGCCAAGCACGTCCCCTCGTCGCACCTGCATTCGACCTGATCCCACGGGTTATTCGGTCTGCCGTCCTGCTCGGGCGCTTGCGCGCCTGCGAATTGCGCGCGACCATGGTCCATCCGCGGCGGCAATTTCCCAGCCGCCTCGCCTCACCGGATGGACCTGCCAATGACGCGGCTGCGCTGTGCAATTACCGACGACTATCTCAATCTCTCCCTGAAAGTGGCCGACTGGTCGCCGCTCAAGGACCGCGTCGATGTCACGGTGTTCAACGAGCCGTTCGCCTCCACTGAGGCTGCCGCCAGCGCCCTGAAGGATTTCGAGATCGTCTGCGCGATGCGCGAGCGCACGCCGTTTCCCCGCGCGCTGTTTGCGGCGCTGCCCAATCTGAAGCTCTTGATCACCTCGGGCATGCGCAACGCCGCGCTCGACCTGGATGCCGCGAAAGAGCACAACGTCGTGCTGTGCGGGACGCAATGGGGCCGCGATCCCACCGCACCCCTCACTATGGGGCTGATCCTCGAACTGACCCGCAATATCGGCCGCGAAAGCGCGCGGATGCATGGCGGCGAGCGTCTGCAGAAATTCGTCGGCATCGAAATCGAGGGCCGGACGCTTGGCGTGGTCGGCCTCGGCAAGCTCGGCAGCAAGGTCTCAAAACTGGCGCAGGCGTTCGGCATGAACGTCATTGCATGGAGCCCCAACCTGACGCCGGAGCGCTGCAAGGAAGCCGGCGTTAGCTATGCCAGCAAGGAAGAGCTGTTCGCAACCGCCGACATCGTCACCATCCATGTGGTGCTGAGCCAGCGCTCGCGCGGGCTGGTCGGACGCGACGATCTGGCGCGCATGAAGCCGACGAGCTACCTCGTCAACACCGCGCGCGGACCGATCGTGGATGAAGCGGCGTTGCTGGAAACCCTGCAGCAGCGCAGGATCGCAGGCGCCGGGATCGACGTGTTTTCGGTCGAACCGCTCCCGGTCGATCATCCGTTCCGCAAGCTCGACAACATCGTGCTGACGCCACACCTCGGCTACGTAACCGAGGAGGGCTTCCGCAATCACTATCGCCAGATGGTCGAGGGTATCGGCGCCTGGCTCAAGGGCGAGCCGGTGAGACGGTTGGCATAAGCTTACCGCACCGTCACTGGCGCGGGGAGCGGCGGCACCACGGTCGGCCCCGTACCGGGAACCCCCGACATCGGCGGCAGCGGCCCGGTGTTCGATCCAGGCATCGGCTGTGCGGATGCAGTCGCCGTCGACGGCGGCGGGGCTCCGCCGGGCATCACCACCACGCGGGTACCGACCTTGACGCGATCGAACAGGTCCGAGACGTCGTCGTTCAGCATGCCGATGCAGCCCGACGACACGAACTTGCCGATGGTCGACGGCTGGTTGGTGCCGTGAATGCGATAGACGGTGGAGCCGAGATACATTGCGCGGGCGCCGAGCGGATTGCCGGGGCCGCCGGCCATGAAGCGCGGCAGATAGGGCTGGCGCTCGATCATCTCGGTCGGCGGGTGCCAATCCGGCCATTCCGCCTTGCGCGAAACCTTTTGAACGCCGGTCCAGGTGAAGCCATCGCGACCGACGCGGACGCCGTAGCGGATCGCGCGGTTATTGCCGAGCACGTAATAGAGGTAGGTATTCGGCGTATCGACGATCAGCGTTCCCGCCGGTTCCTTGGTGACGAAACTCACTTCCTGCCGGCGCAGATGCGGCGGCAATTGCACCGGCGCAACTTCGGGCTGTTCGTCGGGAGGCAGCGCGGACAGCACCATAGGCCTGCCGTCGCCTGCCTGTGGCTGCACCGAGCCGGTAACCGCACCGGGCGGGCCGATCGCCTCAGGCGGACGCAGCGCGCCATCACCGCGATCCGAATATACGGGCTGCGGCGGTGCGCCCGGACGGTCCGAATAGATCACCGCCGGCGGTCCATCGGGACGGCCATAGCGCGGATCGTTCGGAGACAGGATCGGTCCCTGCGACACGGCGCGGTCGGAATAAACCGGGGGAGCGCCGACGGGGCGGCCGTAGCGCGGATCGTCCGGCGAGAGAATTGGGCCGGGCGGCGACAGCGCTACAGGACCTTGGCCCGGCGGCGCCTGATCGTCTTCCAGCGCGTCGAAATCCGGCGCTGCGTCCCGCGCGTCGCGAAAGTCGGCCGGATAGCCGCCGGGCGGATAATTGGGATCGCGGGAATAGGTGGATCCGGGGGCCTGCGAATAGCCCTGCGCCAGCGCAAGCGAGGTTCCCGCCGCGGCAGCCGCCACGGTCGCCAAAATGGTCAGAATGCGTTTGATCATCATCGCCCTTGTATAACCCCAAGCCGACACCGGATCGTTAACGGCCAGATGGCGGAGGATAGCGGCGCATTCAAGACAAATCTGCGAATTCGTGCCGGATTCCGACATAATATCATGACCCGGCAGGGGATGGCGCACTGCTCGAAAAGCGTCACCCGCGGACGCGCCGGGCGCTCAACCCGCGCATTTTTAATAATCGCCCCGTGGCCTTGCGGGTTATTCTCGAATCGGCCTGATTCGCCGCACTTTGGCGGTGACCGTCGCTGCGTCCCGCGTTCCCGATGGCTCGAAGGCCTTCCCAGACACTGCAAGCGAAGGCGGAACAACCATTCATGCTTCCCGGATTCCGTTTCCTGCTCGCCGCGACCGTGCTGTCGATATCGCTGCTGGTTTTCGGCCTCGGTGCGGCGGCGCTGCTGCGCGCGGCACACGAAGAAGTTGCCAGCATCCCGTCGCGGCGCGCGCCACCGGAGATAATGTTCGGGCAGCCGAACGAGGCCGGGCCGGCACTGGCGATGCTGCGCATCGAATCTGCTGCGGATGAGACAGCCATGGACCCGCCGATAACGGACCATGTGCGGGATCAACCGGCAATCGTTTCGACGCCCGCGGAATCCGGGCAACCTGCGACCGAGCCCGACAAGGTCGCCGCGCTGGCGGACACGGCGACACGGTCGGAAAATTCGCCCCCATCCGAGGCGCCAGCGTCAGAAACTGCCGCGCCTGAAATTCCAATTCAGGCCGAGACACCCTCGGTTCAGGCCGACGACACGCCTTCGCCCGCCGTCGAGGCAAAAGTTGCTGCGATTGCCGAGATGACACCGACGGCGCCGGATCCGGCCACGGTGGCTGCGCCCGATCAGGCAAGCGTGCCGATCGACGACAATACGAGAATTGCCGAAACCAGAATTGCCACGCTCGGCGGCCCGCCGGTGACCATCGAGACGACGACGCCTTCGACGATTGCGCCGGCCGTGGTCAAAAAAGCCTCGCAGGCCAGGCGCGCGGTCAAGCGGCGCAGGATTGCGCAGCGCGCACGTGTGACGCAACAAGCGCCGCAAACGCCGCCCGACCCCTTCGCCCGGCCGCGCGGACGCTGATCGAAGCGGTTGGATGTTGCTCGCTCAGGCCGGCCCGGTCGCGACCGGCGGTCCATCGGGCAGACCCCACTCGGACCACGAGCCGTCGTAAAGTGCCGTGCCGCGCACGCCGAGCCGATAAAGTGCCAGCGTCAGCACCGCGGCCGAGACGCCGGAGCCGCAGGTCGTCACGATCGGTTTTGTCATGTCCACGCCGGCGCCGCTGAAAATCCGCCGCAGATCGTCCAGCGGCTTCATCGCGCCGGTCTTGGCGTCGAACAACTCGGCATAGGGAACGCTGCGGCTGCCGGGAATATGGCCCCCGCGAAGACCAGGCCGCGGCTCAGCTACGGTGCCCTCGAAGCGCGGGCGCGGACGCGCATCGATCAACTGCTCCGCATGCGTGTCCAGGTTGGCTACCAGCTGCTGCTTGCTGCGAACGAAGTCCGGATCCAGCTTTGCCTGGAATTTTGCCGGCTTCGGCGTCACCTTGCCCGAATGTGTCGGACGGCCTTCGGCTTCCCACTTCTTCAAACCGCCATTCAGCACTTTGACATGGCGATGCCCGAACGACAAAAACATCCACCATGCCCGGGGTGCTGCGACCCAGCCGCCGGAATCATAGGCCACCACGGTGTCGCCGCTGGAAATGCCGAGCGTTCCGACGTCGCGCGCGAATTGCGCTGCGTCCGGATACATATGCGGCAACGACACCGAGTGATCGGACACCGCATCGACATCGAAAAACACCGCACCCGGAATATGAGCAGCGAGATAGTCGTCAATTGGGAGCGGCAGTACGCCAGGCAGCTTGAACGATGCATCGACGATCTTGACTTTCGGATCGTCGATATGGGCGGCGAGCCAGTCCGTGGAGACAAGCGGGTCGTCGTTGGATGTCATTTGTCTAACGTCCCCTTAGCTCCCGTCATGGCCGGGCTTGTCCCGGCCATCCACGTCTTCTCTCTCATCAACGCGGCAAGACGTGGATGCCCGGGACAAGCCCGGGCATGACGGATGATGGTCACCCGCCCTTGTTCGCCTTCTTCGGCTGCCACTTCTCCACCGGCCCGCCGGCATCGCGCCAAGCGGCAAAGCCGCCGCCCAGATGCGCCACCGGCTTCAAGCCCATGTCCTGCGCGGTCTTGGCGGCGAGCGCCGAGCGCAGGCCGCCGGCGCAATGAAAGATGAATTTCTTGTCGCTCTGGAAGATAGGCTTGGCATAGGGGCTTTGCGGGTCGATCCAGAATTCCAGCATGCCGCGGGTGCAGGAGAATGCGCCGGGAATTTTGCCGTCGCGCTCGATCTCGCGCGGGTCGCGGATATCGACGATCACCACGTCGCTTTCCGCGCCCATGTGATAGGCCGCGATGGCATCCGCCGCACTCACGGTCTCGATCTCGGCGTTGGCTTCGTCGATCATCGCCTTGATGCCGCGATGGATGGTCTGGGGCATTACCGGTCCTTTTCAATTTTCGTCATTCCGGGGCGCGAGCGGAGCGAGTGAACCCGGAATCCAGAGCAATGCGTTGTGCTGGATTCCGGGTTCGCGCGAAGAGCGCGCCCCGGAATGACGGCAGAATTTACCGCACCAGTTCCTTCATCGCGCTCTCCAACCCCTCGATCGTGATCGGATACATGCGCTGCGAAAACAGCCGGCGAATGATGGTGGTGGATTCCGAATAATCCCAGTGCCGCTGCGCCACCGGGTTGAGCCACACCGCGTGCGGATAGGTCCGCGTGATGCGCTCCAGCCAGACCGACCCCGCCTCCTCGTTGACGTGCTCGACCGAACCGCCGGGCACCATCACCTCGTAGGGCGACATCGACGCGTCGCCGACGAACACCACCTTGTAGTCGTGCGGGTATTTGTGCAGCACGTCCCAGGTCGGCGTGCGGTCGGTGAAACGCCGGCGGTTCTGCTTCCATACGCCCTCATAGAGGCAATTGTGGAAATAGAAATATTCCATGTGCTTGAACTCGGTCTTGGCCGCCGAGAACAGCTCCTCGACCTGTTCGATGTGCGAGTCCATCGAGCCGCCGATATCGAAGAACACCAGCACCTTGACCGCGTTGCGCCGCTCCGGGCGCATGTGCACGTCGAGATAGCCGTGGTTGGCGGTCTCCTTGATGGTGGTGTCGAGATCGAGTTCGTCGGGCGCGCCGGTGCGGGCGAATTTGCGCAGGCGGCGCAGCGCGATCTTGATGTTGCGGATGCCGAGTTCGACATTGCCGTCGAGATCCTTGAACTCGCGGCGGTCCCACACTTTCACGGCGCGGAAATTGCGGTTCTTCTCCTGGCCGATGCGAACGCCTTCCGGATTGTAGCCGTGCGCGCCGAATGGCGAGGTGCCGGCGGTGCCGATCCACTTGCTGCCGCCCTGATGGCGGCCCTTCTGTTCCTTCAGCCGCTCGCGCAGGGTTTCCATGAGCTTGTCCCAGCCCATCGCCTCGATCTGCTTCTTCTCTTCCTCGGTGAGGTATTTCTCGGCGAGCTTCTTCAGCCATTCGGCGGGAACGTCCGCCTTTTCCATGGCGTCGAGCAGGCTTTCCAGCCCCTTGAATACCGTACCGAACACGCGGTCGAACTTGTCGAGATTGCGCTCGTCCTTCACCAGCGAAGCCCGGGATAGATAATAGAAATTCTCCACGGTCTGCTCGGCGAGGTCGGCATTGAGCGCCTCCATCAGCGTCAGATATTCGCGCAGCGTCACCGGGACCTGGGCGTCGCGCAGTGATGTGAAGAATTGCAGGAACATGGTGAGCACTTTGCCCCTGACAGGGCATCCGTCAAGGGCTTGTGGCGCAGGTCCGGACCGCGGCTTTGCAGGCGCGGGGCCGCCATGCACCCTGTAAAGTCTGCTCCAGTGGCCTAGAACCCCGGTGCACTTTCAACTAAAGTTGGACCGTTACCGTCTCAAACCGGGGGAAATTCCATGGACTCCATTATCGTCTGGATCATCGTAGGCGCCATCGCCGGCTGGCTCGCCGGCCTGATCGTCAAGGGCGCCGGCTTCGGCCTGCTCGGAAATATCGTCGTCGGCATCGTCGGCGCGGTGGTCGCGGGATGGCTGTTGCCGTATCTCGGAATCACTCTGGGCGGAGGCATTATCGCCGCGATTGTCCATTCCGCCATCGGCGCCGTGATCGTTCTGGTCATCATCTCGATGGTCAAGAAAACCTGACGGCCGGCTTCATCCTGGAAACGACCGCCGCGCTGGCGGTCGTTTTGTGTTTAATAACAGAACAGCAAGGCAGACTTTCCGATGAAATTTACCGGCACGAAAGACTACGTCGCCACCGATGATTTGAAGATCGCCGTCAATGCCTCGATCGTGCTGGAGCGCCCGCTGCTGATCAAGGGCGAACCTGGGACCGGCAAGACCGTGCTGGCCGAGGAAGTCGCCAAGGCGATCGGCGCGCCGCTGCTGACCTGGCACATCAAGTCCACCACCAAGGCGCAGCAGGGCCTCTACGAATACGACGCGGTGTCGCGGCTGCGCGACAGCCAGCTTGGCGACCAGCGCGTGTCCGATATCTCGAACTACATCAAGCGCGGCAAATTGTGGGACGCCTTCACCCACGACAAGCGGCCGGTGCTGCTGATCGACGAGATCGACAAGGCCGATATCGAATTTCCCAACGATCTTCTGCTCGAACTGGATCGCATGGAATTCTTCGTCTACGAGACCGGCGAGAACATAAAAGCAAAACTGCGCCCGATCGTGATGATCACCTCCAACAACGAAAAGGAGCTGCCCGACGCATTCCTGCGCCGCTGCTTTTTCCATTACATCAAGTTTCCCGACCACGAGACCATGAACCGGATCGTCGACGTGCATTTTCCCGGCATCAAGCAGCGGCTGGTGCAGGAGGCGCTGCGCATCTTCTTCGAGGTGCGCGAAGTGCCGGGCCTGAAGAAGAAGCCTTCGACTTCGGAATTGCTGGACTGGTTGAAACTGCTGCTCAACGAGGACATGACACCGGAAATGCTCAGGGAGCGCGACCCTCGCAAACTGATCCCGCCGCTGCACGGCGCGCTGCTCAAGAACGAGCAGGACGTGCATCTGTTCGAGCGGCTGGCGTTTTTGAGTCGAAGGGAAGTGTAAGGCGCGGCCGGCGTAGCGCGCGCCCTTCTTAACCTCGCCCCGCTCTTTGCGGGGAGAGGTCGAAGCCGGAGCGCAGCGAAGGCTTCGGGTGAGGGGCGAGGCAGTGCGGTAATACAATCGACGAACTCTCGGGTCGTGCCTGTTGAGTCGCAGACCTTTCGACCCGATAGTTTTTTCGTTGGCGTGCGCAGTGCCCGGCCCCTCACCCGCCGCGCATCTGACGATGCGCGTCGACCTCTCCCCGCAAAAGAGCGGGGCGAGGTTTAAGAGGTGCCTCGCTTCAATTTCGATTCGACGATTCAAACAGCCAAGCCTCCGCGTTCTCGCGGCGCAATGCGTCCGAGGTTTGCCAATCCCTCGCGAACCGCGCGAGGGGGTGGAGCGGCGGGAGGCGCCAGGGCACCAGCGGGTACCCCTGGAGGCGGGATTAACGTACCCACCTCGCGCGGCAAGGTTCCGCGCGCGCCCAGTGACGTAGGGCGCGGCGCCTCCCGGCGCTCCACCTTGGCCACCAGCCTATCGGCCGTTCCGGGGCGCCCCGGTCCGGCCAGCTCTCGCTCTGTCCGTTGAAAGGATCGCTTCTAGAAAGCGACCCTTCACCGAACAGGACGCGAGCAGGATAAGCGAGGTTTTGGGGACGGGGATAAGGAATACGAAAAATTTTTTTACTAAGTATCCCAATAACTTACCGTCATCCTGAGGTGCTCGCCGCCGCGGCGAGCCTTGAAGGATGGCAACAAGCGACAGCGCCCGCGGCGGTCCTTCGAGACGCCGCGCAAGAGCGCGGCTCCTCAGGATGACGGTGTGGCTTCTCGCAGTTCCGCCGCCTCCAGCGGCTTTTTCCCGCGGATCAGGTCCGACGCCTTGTCGGCGATCATCAGGGTCGAGGCGTTGAGATTGGCCGAGATCATCCGCGGCATGATCGAGGCATCGACCACGCGCAGGTTTTGCAGGCCGTGTACGCGCAGCTGGTCGTCGACCACCGCCCATGAACTGTCCGCCGGTCCCATCCGGCAGGTACATCCCGGATGGAACGTGGTGGTGCCGCGCTGGGTTGCCGCCGCAAGGAATTCATCGTCGGTCTGCACACCGGGCCCGGGAAAATCCTCGTGATCGTAATAGGGCGCGAGCGGTGCCGATGACAGCAGCCGCCGCGCCAGTTTCATGCCGGCGACGACGACACGGCGATCAAGCTCGGCGACCAGATAGTTGGTCTGGATGATCGGCGGCGCAAAAGGATCGGCCGAGCGGGCGCGGACATAGCCGCGGCTTTCCGGCCGCTGCTGCCACGACGCCACCGTCATGCCGGGCTGGTCCTCGAGCTGCCCCTGCACGCCTTCCTTGTAGCTCGCGGGCGTAAAGGTCAGCTGCAGGTCGGAGCTTTCGGTGGTCTCGCCGGAGTGCCAGAAGCAATAGACCATGGTCGGCGACAGCGACAGCAGGCCGCGCCGCGTCGTGGCCCATTTCAGCGCTTCGATCCACAGGCTGAATCCCCGCCTGAGTTCGTTGATGGTCTTGATGTTCTTGACCCGCGCAACCGAACGCGGCGCGTAATGGTCCTGCAAACCCTCGCCGACGCCGGGCAGCGCGTGGCGCACCGCGATGCCGAGCGAAGCCAGCAGTTCCGGCGATCCGACGCCGGACAATTGCAGCAGTTGCGGCGAGTTGTAGGTGCCGCCGGCGAGGATCACTTCCTTGTTGGCGCGCACCTCGACCGGTTGGCCGCCCTTCCCGCCCTTGACATAGCGCACGCCGACCGCGCGCTTGCCGTCGAAGATGATTTCGGTCGCATGCGCGTGCGTGCGCACATGCACGTTGGGCCGCTTCCTCGCGGGATGCAGGAAGGCGGTCGCAGCACTGACGCGCCGGCCGTCTTTAATCGTGCGCTGGGCGTAGGAGACGCCCTCCTGGATCGCGCCGTTGTAATCGGGGTTGCGCGGAATGCCGAGGCTCATCGCGCCGGCCATGAACGCCTCGCACAGCGGATCCCGCCATTCCATGGTGGTGACGGTCAAACTGCCGTCGCGCCCGCGATAGGTATCCTCGCCCTCGCCGATGCGCCGCTCCAGCCGCTTGAAATACGGCAGCACGTCCGGATAGCCCCAGCCGCGATTGCCGAGCTGCGCCCAGGTATCGAAATCCTGGCGCTGGCCGCGATTGTAGATGTGACCGTTGATCGAGGAGGAGCCGCCCAGCGTCTTGCCGCGCGGCGCGTAGATGCTGCGGCCGCCGGTCCAGGGTCCCGGCTCCTGCTGATACGCCCAGTTGATGCTCTTCATATGAAACGTCTTGATGAAGCCGGCCGGCAGATGGATGTAGGGATGCCAGTCGCGCGGGCCCGCTTCGAGCACACAGATGCTGGTGCCGGCGTCTTCGCTCAGCCGGTTGGTGAGCACGCATCCGGCAGAGCCCGCGCCTACGATCACATAATCAAATGTATCCATCGTCTCTCGCTACCGCGGCTTGTCATTTAGTTGATAGGTCAGATGCGCCTGCACCGTCGGCCATTCGCCGGCGACGACGCTGTAGACCACGGTGTCGCGCAGCGTGCCGTTCGGCGCGATCGCGTGGTTGCGCAGGATGCCGTCCTGCTTCGCGCCCAGCCGCTCGATGCCGCGCCGGCTCTGCTGATTGAAGAAATGCGTGCGGAATTCCACTGCGATGCAGTCCAGCTTTTCGAACGCATGCGTGAGTGCCAATAATTTGCACTGCGTGTTGAGCGCACTGCGCTGGACGCGCCTGGCGTACCAGGTCGAACCGATCTCGACGCGGCGGTTCGGCGCATCGACATTCATGTAGGTGGTCATGCCAGCGATCCTGCCGGCGGCATCGAACACCGTCCACGGCAGCATCGAGCCTGCTTTCTGCAAGCCGAGCCGGCGGTCGATCTCCTTCTTCATTTCCTCAGGCTTCGGAACGAAGGTGTACCACAGCTTCCATAGCTCGCCGTCCTTGACGGCCTCGACCAGTCCGTCGTGATGTTCGTGCGACAGCGGTTCGAGCCGCGCATGCCGACCTTGCAGGGTTACCGGTTCAAGCCACGCCATGGATCAGCCCAATCACTTGTTGAGAAAATTCAGCGGCAGGCCGGGGCGCGCCCAGTCCATCGCGATGAGTTCGCCCTTGCCGGACAGCGTGATGTAAGCGGTCTTCAGCTCAGGCCCGCCGAATGCAATGTTGGTGGTGACGCGGTCGCCGGTCGGCACCTGCTCGACAATGGCGCCATCGGGTGCGATCACCGAGATGCAGCCCGAGATCAGCGTCGCGACGCAGACATTGCCGGATGCCTCAACGGCAAGCGAATCGAACATCTGATAGCCGCCGAGCCCTGCGATCGGCTTGCCGCGTTCGCCGCGATAGATCACGTCGCGCGGTCTTACTTCGCCGGGGACGGAGAGATCGAACGCCCACAGCCGCGCCGTCGGCGTCTCCGCGACATAGACGGTGTTTTCATCCGGCGACAGGCCGATGCCGTTGGCCGGCAGCATGCCGAACACCTGCTCCGTCACTTCGGTCGCACCGGGCTTCATGTAATAGACCGCGCCGACATCCATGTCGCGGGCGCGGCGCTTGCCGAGATCGGTGAACCAGAGTCCACCCTGCCTGTCGAACACCAGATCGTTCGGCCCCTTCAACGGATGCTCGCCGCATTTGTCGAGCAAGGTTTCGACCTTGCCTGAGCTGAGATCGATGCGCTGGATCGAGCCGCCGATGTATTCCGCGCTGCTGGGCGGCCCAGGCATCATGGTGCCGCGCGACGGGATCCAGCCAAACCCGCCATTATTGCAGACGTAGCATTTGCCGTCGGGGCCGATCGCGGCGCCATTGGGGCCGCCGGGAATTTCCGCCACGACCTCCTTGCGTCCATCCGGCCAGACCCGCGTCAGCCTGCGCCCACGGATTTCGACAAGCACCACCGAGCCGTCGGGCATCGCCACCGGCCCTTCGGGAAATTCGAGATCGGTGGCGAGAACGCGAACACTGGACATCGGAACCTCCCCGGCTTTTCTTGTTTGCCGGCGGATTTCCGCGCGCGCAACATCTTTGCGCGATGTTAGATCGAACTGGAAGCCCAAGTAAATGCCGGACGCCGCATAGCGCGCGGCACCCGGCGCGGATCAGGATGACGACCTGCTGTCTTACTCTCGTCATTCCGGGGCGCGCCGCTTGGCGCGAACCCGGAATCCCGAACAGTGCACGGTGCCGGATTCCGGGTCTGCGCCCTAGAGGGCGCATCCCGGAATGACGCAAGACATTTACATCCTGTCAGTCCTTGACCGGTATCCATATTTCGAGGCCGCCATTGCCGGTCAGGGAATCGAAGTTTTCGTCGTAGCGCTCGAAGTTCGGCGCGTCGGCCGCCTTCAGTCCTGATGCCGGGAGCCAGTGGTTCCAGATGGTGTTGACGGTTCGCCGGATGGTCGAGATGTGCTCGCGATGCGAAAACACCGCGTATTTCGCTTCGGGAATACGGACGCGGCTGAATTCGCGCGGCAGATCGGAGAAATCCGACACTTCGACACCGGCGATGTAGTCGAAATTGCCGGCGTCATCGCCATTGCAGCAGACACCATAAGCCACCTGCCCGATCCGGCCGGGAATGCTGTCGACGGATTGGTGGAAACGTTGCCACTGGCCGGGAATGGCGGCGCTGCTCTCGCAGGTGTAGCGCTCGCCGATGCCGGCAACGAGAAGCGGCTTGCCGGTGGCAAAGCGCGGCGGTTGAAGATTGTCGATGACGGTGGAATCCATGGTGATCGGCTCCTGAAGCTGCAGGTTGTCGAGATGCGCCGCGCCGCGCACCGCTTCGGGCGTGACCCCGAAATGGTCGCGGAACGCGCGGGTGAATGCTTCGTGAGAGCCGTAATCCGCGTACAGCGCGACGGTGAGAATATCGGGGGCGCCATCCGCGAGCGCACGCGCGGCCTCGCTGAGGCGGCGGGCGCGCACATAGCGCATCACCGACAACCCCGTCGCGGCGGCAAACGCCCGGACCATATGGAAACGCGAGATGCCGGCGATTGCCGCCACCTCGTCGAGAGTCATCGCGTCAGCGAGATGGCTTTCGATAAACCAGAGCGCTTTCTGGGCCGGATTCATCAACAGCAGTCCTCATTCGAAGCACCATCATTATGACTCCTTCCCGCGGGGTTCATTTGATCATGCTTGCTCTCGCAAAATGGGAACCTTTCTCGTGTCCCGGGCGCGATTCAGTGCTCCTCGCGCTACGCTGGGTCCGGGGCACGAATCAATCATCCCTCTCCCCTTTTGGGGGAGAGGGACGATTTGCTGCTGTCGGAGGTTATTTTCGAGCCGCTTGCGAGCCTATTGCCTTGCCGAAAGCCGTCGTTCCAGCGCATCGATCCGCTGCTGCTGCGCTTCGAGCAGCGTAACCTGGCGCTGGACCACGGCGACGAGATCGGCCACGACATTCTGCGTCTTGACGACGTGAGGCTTGCCGTCGTTGAGACCGACCAGGGCCGGATCGATCGCCGCGACTTCTTCGGCGATCAGCCAGTGCTCGGGCACATCGGGGGTTTCCTTGTAGGAGCCGGTTTGCGGCCGCAGCGCCATGATGTTGGCGAGCGCTACGTTCGACGGCAGTTCGCCCGTGATATTCTTGAACTGCCGCGAGGAGGTGATGCACGACAGAAGTCCGGCGCCGTCGCTCTTGATGCCGGTGCCGCAGCCGGTAAGATTGAACAGGTTAACGGCGCCGTTTTCGTCAATCCGCATTCTCTCCGTAAGGGCTCCGGCATTTGCTTTGGTGAACATACGCAGGTTGCCGCCGCGGTCGGTCGGAGTCGCTCCTGATGTATCCCCCAGGATTGCCGAAATCATTCTGCCGGCCGCTGTGGCGTTATTGGCAGGGGCAATGAACGCCACTTGCCCCGCGGTGGTCGCAGCCGCATCGTTTGCGGCGTTCGCCAGTTCAAGCAGACCGCGCGTGGTCCCGCCGTGTACCGTCAGGATATGGGTGGCGATCGCATTGAAGAAGCCGGGGCTCGCCGTACCGACGCCGACATTGCCAGAGGCATTGATATCGATGCTGCTGGTGGGCGCGCCGGGCCGGATGCGGAACGGCAGCCGGCTGCCGCCGGTGAGGTCGCGAACGAAGAAGTTCGCCTCGTTGGCGCCGATATCCCAGGTCTGCGCGGTAAAGCCGCTGGCGCTGGTTTGTTCGAACCGTTGCGCGGGCGTGTCGCCGGTGGAAATGTGGATATTGAGCCCGGGCACCGCGGTCCTGATGCCCAACCTGCCGGCACTGTCGACGAACAACGAGTTGGTCGGCGCGGCTCCGACGATGGTGAACGGTACGGTCGCCACCGTGGTATTCTCGATGGAAAACTTGTTCAGGCCGCCGGACGCCGAATCGTTGGCGGTCAACTGCCAGTCGTTGTTGGGAAAGCCCACCGACGTGCTGGTGTCGTCGAACTTGATCCGGGTGTTGTTCTCCTTCAGCCTGAGCGTATCGAAGCCGAAGCTTTCGCCATCGACGCAATCCAGCCCGACGCAGGCGCTGCCCTGCACGATGAGATCGTCCGGAATAACGAAGTCCGCCTTCGCCTTGCCGCCGCTTGTGAGGAATGCCGCGCCGAGCATGAGGGCAAGGACGCGCGTGCTGGCAAATGCCTTGTGTTTAATCATGATGACCTCCCTTATTTCGGACGCTTGGTTTCGTCGCGCGCGGGACGCGTGATTTCTTCACGCGCGGACGGGTCGACTTTCACGATGGCGCCGCCCTTGACCTGGAACTGGCCGCTCGTGGATACGCTCTTGAGCGTCGAGGCGGTCGGTCCGCCGTCGCGCCCGTTGTCCAGCGCGGTCCTTACCGGGACCTTTTCGTCGGTGGCGGCGGTCAGCTGATAAAGGTAGTCGCCGTCATCGATGGTGCCGAGCTTGCGCAGGTCGATCAAAGGCGAGCCTGTCCGGGAGTGGGCGCTGGCGTGGAGTCCGTTCGGACCGCTAATGGTCAGAGTGAGGTTGCTGTAAGGCCCCGCGATTTCGAACCCGACCTCGCTGCCGGTAAATTTTTGCGTGGCGTTCAAGCCTTGCGCCCAGCATGTGCTTGAGATGCCGGCGGCGAAACATGCCGCCAAGCCGAATGCTGCCAATTTCATTGGGTCTTCCTCCTGTTCAGGTAGCTGCGGAAATGCACGAGCTCGTTGCGGGACGGCATGCGTGAGAAAAGGTCACTAAAAGTTTAGCGGCCCGCGCCCATGTTCTTTCGGGCTCGTGGACTGCATCTTATCATTGTGTTTGAACTTTGATCAACTAAGAGATGATCAACCAGGAGATAGCCGCGTGCCCGAAAAATTCTGCGCTATCGCGCAACGTCAGGCCGGCGCGCAACCTGCATCGAGGGGTGCTCGTTTCATTTCGCGCCATCCTTCGCCGGTGACGTACCGTCTTTTGCAGGCGGCGCCGCTTTTTGCTCTTTGTCTTTTTTCTGCGCCGACTGCAATTCCTCCACGGTCTTTTGCAGGCCGATGACGGCGCTCTTCAGGCCCTCGATCTGCCGGTTGGCGGCATCGAGTTTCTGCCGGTGATCCACGCCGAGTTTCGCGATGGTCTTCATCAGGAAATCCACGTTGCTCTGCAGACAGCTGGTGCGCCGCTCCATGGTCTTTTCGACCGTGCAGATTTCGATGCCGGGAACGTCCTGCGCGCCCGCGCTTCCGGATATCAGTGCGCTGGCCATCGGCAGTAAGGACGCCAGCAAAACCATCCGGCCGATCATCGGGATCCTCATTTGATTGCGCCAAAATGCCTGAAACAGCCAAGCGGCGCTTTCCGCTCCATGTCAACGGGGCGGAATGCCGAAGGGAACATACTGCAACCGCATTCGCGCGTTGAGATTTGGCAGCGAAAGCGTCTCACACGGCTGTGATAGCAGGAGGCTTGCGGAACAGCCATCGGTGCGGGCACGTTCGGTCCAAGGAGAACCATGTCATGGCAACGCGGGAACGACGTCTGGCGGAATTCAACGGCAATGGCGAACCGCCACCGGATCAGCCGGTGCAGGTGCTGTGCGAAGATCACAGCGGCACCTACCAATTGCCGTTCGCGTGCCGCTGGGTCGATGGCGAGTGGCGCAACAGCGAATCAGGCAGCACGGTCGAAGCGACCGTGGTCGGCTGGCGCCTGCCTCGCCCATAAAACAGCGCTGCGAACTGTGCCACAACGCGACTGAACTCGCCGGCATCTTAAGGTTTGGAACGCGCCCGGAACGAAACGCGCCCGAATCGGCTGAGTGCGCCTGCTCCACCCCGAGCATTCCCAGATGTCGAAACGGCCGCCCGCCGCCGCACAACATGCAGCGCTGCCGCGGAAAGCCGTTTCAATCGTTCGCGCGCCGACCGTTAACCGGTTCAGGCGCGAGGCCGGGCGGCTCCCGTTCACTTCCAGGGCGTCACCGGCGGCACCTTGTCGGTGGCCGGCGGCATATCGACGGTCTTGAAGTCGGCCGGACTGACGATTTCGAGGTATTCCATGTCCGGCGAGTAGTCGTACAGATAATGCACGATGCCCGGCCGCTGATGCACCACGTCGCCGGCCTGCACCAAGGTCGGCTTGTCCTCATACATGAAGCGCGCCCAGCCCCTGGTCATGATCACGATCTGGAAATCGCAATCGTGACGGTGCCAGCCGGTGCCGTCTTCCGGGGGCATCTCGGGGTTGGCCTTGACCAGATGGCAGATCACCTGCCCGCCGGTCGCGTCCGCAATGCCGAGGTCGCGGTAGAGGAAGAAGTCGCGCAAGCCCCCTCCGGTGAATTCGGTATCGCCTGGCTTGTTATGGGAAAATCTGTTGACGACAGCGTGCTGGTTCATCAGGGCCTCCACTGTTTCAGGTCGCGTGATGAGATTCGCGAGCGTCCAATTTTTCGGCAGCCCGTAAATCGTCATGTTCGCAGCTTCATTGTGCTATGCGAAAATCACGCCAGCCGCGCTGCGCTGCAGCGATATCGGCGAGCGCCGCGGAAGAGGACGCGAAGCCGCTGGTTGCAGACCCAAATTTGAATTTCCTGAATTGCGCGCCTTCATCGCTTGTACATAACGACCCGTCGCAAAGCGGGCCGATGATGGTCAGCCTGGCACGAAGTTGAGCATGGCTTGCCCGATCCTTAAGCCCGTCAAACGGGCAGATCGGGCCGCGCGCTGCCTAATATTCGACCTCAAGCTCCTCGATGTCGGCCGGCTCGGCTTTGGCGGCTTCGACCCATTCCTGCATTTCCGGCATCGCCATCACCGTGCTGGCATAGGCCGTCAGCGTCCTGTCCAGCTTCACATCGTAGGTCATGAAACGCGTCACCACCGGCGCATACATGGCATCCGCCATGGTGCGCTCGCCGAACAGGAACGGCCCTCCCGACTCGGCGAGGCATTCGCGCCAGATCGTGCAGATGCGGTCGATGTCGCCTTGGGCGCGCGACCAGATCTTGAAATTCGGGAAATGGCCCTTCAGGTTGACCGGCAATGACGCCCGCAAGGTGGTAAACCCGGAGTGGATTTCACCGCAAATCGAGCGGCAATGCGCCCTTTGCACGCGGTCCGCGGGCAATAGCCCTGCATCGGGCATGACCTCGTTGAGATATTCGGCAATCGCCAGCGTATCCCATACCGTGGCGCCCTCGTGCCGCAGGCATGGCACCAGGATCGACGACGACAGCAGCAGGATTTCCGCTTTCGCCGAGGCATCGTCCGGCGAGGTGACGATCTCGTCGAATTCCAGCCGAGAGAATTTGGTCAGCAGCCAGCCGCGCTGCGACCACGATGAGTAGTTCTTGCTGCTGATGGTCAGTGTCGCCTTGGCCATGGTTTTTTCCTGCGCCTGAACGCGTGATGGGAGGTGCGACCGCGCTCTGCCCGGAGCGTCCCGCCGCAACGTGCCCATTGCCTGTGCTTCGCGCTTTTATGCAGCAAGCGACGTGCCAGTTTGCAGGCCGCTTAACCCGGCGCTGGCTTCGATATTGCATGGGACCAAAGAGCAGGAAAGAACCGCATGATGTCCATGGCTTATCAGACGTATCAGAACCACATGGACCTCACGGCGCCATGGCGGACCGGGGCCGCATCGGCGCTGAAATACCTCAACCTCGTCCCGCAGGGCATTTCCGACAAACTGTTCGGGCGGCTCGCCGCGGCACTCGAACTGATCTCGCGGACCTCGCTGACTTACGCGCGCCCGCCCTATGGCATCGACAAGGTGCTGGTGGGAAATCAGGAGCTGGAAGTAACCGAGGAAGTCGTGTTCGCGACGCCGTTCGGCTCGCTGTTGCATTTCAGGAAGGAGAATTCGCCGGCGCAGCCGCGCATGCTTCTGGTGGCGCCGATGTCCGGCCATTTCGCGACGCTGCTGCGCGGCACGGTGAAGACGCTGCTGCAGGATCACGACGTCTATATCACCGACTGGCACAATCCCCGCGACATTCCGCTCGATCAGGGCAAATTCGGCCTCGACGAATATACCGAGCACCTCATCACTTTCATGAACGAACTCGGTCCGCGTTCGCACATGGTCGCGATCTGCCAGCCGTCGGTGTCGGCGCTGGCCGCCGCCGCGATCATGTCGGAGGACAATCATCCGGCGCGTCCCGCGAGCCTCACCCTGATGGCGGGCCCGATCGATACGCGGATCGCACCGACAAAAGTCAACGACTTCGCCAAGAGCAAGCCGCTGACATGGTTCGAGGACAATCTGATCAACTACGTGCCGTTTCAGTGCAAGGGCGCGTTCCGGCAGGTCTATCCGGGTTTTGTGCAGCTCACCGCCTTCGTGTCGATGAATCTGGAGCGCCACATCAAGCAGCATGTCGAACTCGCCGGCCATCTCGCAAAGGGCGAAACCGAGAAGGCTGAAATCATCAAAACCTTCTACGACGAATATTTCGCGGTGATGGATCTGCCGGCGGAATTTTATATCGAAACCATCCGCGACATATTCCAGGAACACCTGCTGCCGCTGGGCAAGCTGACCTGGCGCGGCCGGCCGGTGAATTGCGCGTCGATCAAGCGGATGGGCCTGATGACCGTGGAAGGCGAGAAGGACGACATCTGCTCGATCGGCCAGACCCTGGCCGCGCAGGACCTTTGCACCGGCGTGCGCGCCTACCGCAAGGTGCATCACATGCAGGCCGGCGTCGGCCATTACGGCGTGTTCAGCGGCCGGCGCTGGAACACCGAAATCTATCCGCTCTTAAGGGATTTCGTGCACGTCAATTCGTGACGGGCCTTACCCTCTCTCTAGGCTACCGCCGCTTTGCGGAGTACCATCGCTGCAAGCGATCAAGGACGGCCGGTGCAAGAGCTGTCCATCAGGGAGAATGCTCATGAAATCGGTTTCGACCAGCCTTCGCGCGTTCGTTTTCGGCATCGCCGGCGCGCTGTTGTTGGCAGGTTCAGCTCGCGCCGCGGAAGTCCGCGTGATGATCTCGGGCGGACTGAGCGCGGCCTACAAGGAGTTGGTCCCGGAGTTTGAGCGCGCCACCGGCAACAAAGTCATAACGGCCCACGGACCTTCGATGGGCACGACGGTAAACGCGATCCCGGTCCGGCTCGAACGCGGCGAGCCGGCGGACGTGCTGATCATGGTCGGCTATGCGTTGGTCGACCTCATCAACAAGGGCAAGGTGATCGCGGACAGCCGGGTCGATCTGGTGAAATCGCCGATCGGCATGGTGGTGCGATCAGGCGCGCCGAAGCCGGATATCAGTTCCCCCGATGCGCTGAAGCGAACGCTGCTCGCGGCAAAATCGATCGCCTATTCCGACAGCGCCAGCGGCGTCTATGTCTCGACCGAATTGTTTCAGAAGCTCGGCATTGCCGATGAGGTGAAAGGCCGACATCGCGCGATCCCGGCCGAGCCGGTCGCCGGCGTGGTCGCGCGCGGCGACGCCGAGATCGGCTTTCAGCAGATCAGCGAATTGTTGCCGGTGCCCGGCGTCGATATCGTCGGTCAACTGCCGCCGGAGGTGCAAAAGATCACGGTGTTCTCCGCCGGCATCGCCAGCGTGTCGAAGGAGCCCGACGCCGGCAAGGCGCTGATAAGATTTCTCGCTTCGCCGGCTGCAGCACCCGCGATCATCAAGAGCGGCATGGAGCCGATCGCCCTTCCTTCGACCGTCGGAGCGAAGTGATCGAGCACCCACTGTCATTGCGAGGCGCGTAGCGACGAAGCAATCCAGTCTTTTGTGCCGCTTCTGGATTGCTTCGCTTCGCTCGCAATGACGGCTGCGCGGCCGGCACTTCTATTGCTTCGTCGCAGTCCGGATCGGCAAATCCTTGAGACCGTTGTTGTCGTAGGCCTTCCGCAGCACGCCGTTCGATATGACATCGGTCATGAACTTAGTGACAAAAGCCAGTGCCAGCGGATGGTTCGGCGGCACCGCCACCGCGGTCACGGTCTGCTTGAAGGTTTCGTCCAGCACGCGCGTGCCCGGAATCTTCCTGGCCATGGCGTTGAGCTGCTCGCGCGACAGCGCGAACGCATCGACCTCGCCGTTTTTCAGCATCCCGAAAATTTCGTCGTAGGTCTGATAGCCCGTCACCTTGACGTTTTTCAAGTGCGCAATCGCGCCGCGCATGGTGGTGGTGTTATTGACCGCGGCGACTTTTGTGCCGGGCTGATCGAGCGTCTGAAAATTGGTGACCGGCGAACCCGCCTTGACGATGTAGGTCGCCTCCGTCACCTCATAGATCGGCCCGAACGACATCCGCGCTTCGCGCTCGGGGTCTTTCGGCAGGAACGTGACGTCCCAGGCGCCTTTTGACGCGGCGTCGACGATCTGTCCGGAATTCTGGTGCGCGACATATTCGACGGGCACGCCCAACTGCGCCGCCATTTCCTTGCCGAGGTCGACCGGCACGCCCGCGTAACCCCCCGCCTCGGTTTTGGTCGACCAGAACGCGCCACCGGCGGCGCTAATCGCGATCGCCACCCGCAGCTTGCCGGTGGGCGCGATCTCGTCTTTCAGGGGATCGGCGATTGCGGGAACGGCGATCATCATCGAGACACCCAGAATAAGGCCGCAAACGCGCGGCAAATTGCGATTGGACATTGGATTTCCTCCCACGCCGGGTTTTTGCCCGGTCAGTTATTGCCTACGTCATCCTAGCGCAACGGCTACGCCGTTGTCGCGGGAGGAGCCGCGCATCTTGCGCGGTTCTCGAAGGATGGCCGCGGGCGCTTGTGGCCCATCCTTCGAGGCTCGCCGCCAAGTGCGGGCGAGCACCTCAGGATGACGCTGGAATGTAACTGAAGGTTTGGAGCACGTACAGCCGAGCTCTGCCTAGGCAACCGGACATCGCCTTAGGTCCGTTAAGTGCCTAATAACGGACGTGTTTCCATTCGCGCGTTCAACTCATTTTCGTAACCGCATTTCTATGACCTCGATTGCAAGCAGATCGGTGTAGCGACGTTCCATCGTTTCGACGTAATCGTCGGCAAAGTGCGCCCCGCTTTCCTGGGACATCGCTTGCCAAGCCGCTTGCTTCTCGGTGCGGCAAGACAATATCGCCAAGCGTGAGATCACCTGAGCGCTTTCGGTGCCTTTTGCGTATCGCGCTGCTGTGGCGTCAGCACAGGCCCGCCATTTCTTGATAGCGCTTTTTGAGTCCTCCTCTGCCGCGGCGGCAAAGGAGGCAAGGCACAGGATAGCAGCAAGCATCAGTCGATACATTAGTTTGCTCCTGAGGTTGATCGAAGTGTCCATTCTTTCAAAGTGGGCTATTTCTCGGGCTCGAAAACGGCCTTCCAGTCCCGCTTCATGTCGACGACCGTCCAACCCTTCGCTGTCGCCTCATCCAGCGCCTTGTCGAGCTTGCCGACCTTCGATTGCCGATCATAGGCGTATTCGCGCTCTGCGTCGGTATGATGCACGAGCCCCATGAAACGCGCGTCACCACCCGCAGCGGTCCATTGCAGCATCTGCAGGTCGCCGTCGGAATTACCGAATGCGAAGATCGGCCGTCGTCCGATGAAGCGGTTGATGCCGACGGGCTTGCCTGGCCCTTCATCGACGAACTCGATCTTGGGCATCTTGAGAAGGGACGGCTTGCCGCCGGCATCAACCTGAAATGCGACGACGCCGGACGAGCCGACCACCTGTTCGGGCGGAATGCCGTAGACCCTCTCCGTCCAAGGCCGCATGAATTCGACGCCGCCGGCCGACACGATGAAAGTCTTAAAACCGTTGGCGCGGAGATACGTGAGCAGTTCCAGCATCGGCTGGTAGATGAGTTCGGTATAAGGACGCTTGAAGCGCGGATGCCGCGCGGTCGCGAGCCAATCGACGACCGACTTCGAGAACTCGTCCGTAGTCATGCCGCTATGCGCGGCGGCGACGATCTGCAGCAGGCCCTTTTCACCCGAGCCGGCCAGCGCCTTCATATCTCCATCGAGCAACGCTTTGAATGGCTGCGTCTTCTTCCATTCCGGATGCTGCGGGGCCATCGCCTTGACGCGGTCGACAGCGAAGAATGCTTGGAAATATAACGGTTGCTCGGTCCAGAGCGTACCGTCGTTGTCGAAGGTCGCAATGCGTTCAGCGGGCGGGACGAAGTCAGCATCTCCCTGTGCAGTGATCCGCGCGACGAAATCGATGATCGATTTTTTAGCCGCACCTTCGTTCCAGGACGGCAGCGGGTCAGTCTGCGCCGATGCAAGGCCGGCAACGAAGCACAGAATCCCCCCGAACAGAAAACTTAAAAGGCTCTTCCAGTTCATTGCGCCACCTCCGTCGTCCGCGTTCGGGTGTCAAGCCGGCTAACGTCTTTCTCAAGGAAGTAGTTGAGGAAGGTCCGGATTATCGCGATGATTGCGATGCGACCGAGCGATTCCCATGTCGTTGAGATTGCCGTTTCGATGATGTCGGCCGCGAGCTGAAATGTCAGACCCCCGACCAGAAGGCGGGCAAAGCGCAGCCAAACCTCGCGGCCATCAAGGCCTTCCGTTCGCAACACGAGAAGCCGTACTGCCTGAAAGAAGGCTTCGGCCGCAGCATAAACCACGACAAGAAGCGCCATCCATTCGATCAGGATGACGGCGTGTTCCGAGAAAAAAACAAGCCACTCTTTCATTGACGACCCACGCAATCAGGAGGTGGTTTCATAAGCGCCACCTCCATCAGCAAATTGATCAGAACCTCGTCGAGACGGCGCGCAAGTCAGTTTTTTCTGCCTCCCTCCTGCAGTGCCTGCAATGCCTTCTCAATGCTGAGCGAGCCGGAAGCTTGGCTGGGCGGGTAATCTTTGAAGGTGGCGAGGAAATGACCCATGATACCCATGGCGGGCATCATGACCCACAATGCCTTGCCCCACCATTCGCCGTAGGACGTCGACTCGGTCTGGTATCGCTCCCAGGGATCGACGCGCAGGTTGGTCACGAGCGGGACGTTGGTGGAGTCCTCCTTGCCGCTGAACAAGTTGCCGACAATGGTCTTGAAGGTGATCTTCCACTGGTTGTAACGCACAGCCATAAGGTCGGCGTTGTCGCTGAAATAGAAGAACTCCCGGCGCGGACTTTCGGCGACCTTACCTTCAAAGAAAGGTTTGAAGTTGTAACCATCGAGATGGTTCTTGAAGGTCTTTCCGCCCGCCTCGTAGCCGGTGAGCAGCTTCTCCTTCAAATCCGGATCGCCGCCGGCAGCCGCGACGAGGGTCGGCATCCAGTCTTCGGCCGACACGAT
The DNA here is from genome assembly GCA_963710045.1 of uncultured Alphaproteobacteria bacterium. Taxonomy (GTDB): domain Bacteria; phylum Pseudomonadota; class Alphaproteobacteria; order Rhizobiales; family Xanthobacteraceae; genus Bradyrhizobium. The sequence continues at coordinate 170,994 of CAVPZO010000071.1, forward strand.
TTCGTTGATGATGGTCCCCGGTTTTATGACGCCAGGCCACTTGGCGAGCATGGGCACCCGGAAGCCGCCTTCATATACCGTGCCTTTCTCGCCGCGGAACGGATGATTGCCGCCGTCGGGCCAACTGAAGATTTCCGCGCCGTTGTCGCTGGTGAACATCACGATCGTGTTGTCGGCGATGCCGAGTTCGTCCAATTTGGCGAGCAGCTCGCCCACGACCCAGTCCAGCTCGGCCATCGCATCGGCAAACAAGCCGAAGCCGGTCTTGCCGTCCCACTGTTTGGACAGATGCGTCCAGGAATGGCACCGCGTGGAGTTGTGCCAGAGGAAAAACGGCTTTTCCGCCTTCACCGAGCGGTCGATGAAATCGCACGAGCGCTTCACCAGATCCGCATCGATGTCCTCCATTGTCACCTTGGCGGCGGGATCCATGCCCGGATGCGGGGGCAGCGGGCCGGCGTCCGTAATCTTCTGCTTGCCGACGCGGCCCCATCGCGGATCCTCCGTCGCATCATCGACGTCGGAGGCAACGCTGCTGATGATGTTGCGCGGGCCAAACCTTGCGAGGAATTTCTCGTCTTTCGGATAATCCGGGTAGTAGGGCTCCTCCATCGCGTTGAGGTGGTAAAGGATCCCGTGGAACTCGTCGAAACCATGGACGGTGGGCAGGTATTCGTTGCGATCCCCCAGATGGTTCTTGCCGATCTGCGCCGTCGCGTAGCCGAGCGGCTTGAGGAATTCCGCGATCGTCGGATCGGAATCCTGCAGGCCCTGTTTCGCTGCGGGCAGGCCGACTTTCAGAAGCCCCGTGCGGAACGGCGTCTGCCCGGTGATGAACGCCGCGCGCCCCGCAGTACAAGATTGTTGTCCGTAGTAATCAGTGAAAAGCGCTCCCTCGCGTGCGAGTCGATCGATGTTCGGCGTGCTGCCACCCATCATGCCGCGGTGATAGGCACTGATGTTCCAAATGCCTACGTCGTCGGCCATGATCATGATGATGTTCGGCTTGCTGCTTTTGGCCATTTGAGTAACTCCCATTTCTACATTTGCCAAATTAGGCCGTGTACCCATAAACGCCAGCGGCGTGCGACCAGGTCCGTGCGCCAGCGCACATGTCGCAATGGCCCAAAAGCGGCCATTCGCGTGTGGTTATCGAAACGCAGACGCACTCCGTTTAATTCACCAGTTCGATGTCGTTCATCTTCCACGTCTTGTCGAAGAATGTTTTCTCGGGACCATAGAGGCGCAAGATGAGAAAGAAATCCTCGCCCGCAGTTGGCAGCCAGTTCGCCTCCTTTCCGGGCGGTGCGTCGGGTCCGAAATAAAGGTCGACGCTGCCATCTTTGTTCATCTGAAGGGCCGACTTGTCGTAAGAGGACAAGCCTGCGCGATTTTGCGGGTTGGGAATCATCGATTTGGTCTTCATGCTGTATACGATCACCGACCAGAAATCCCGCGCCGGCGTGTCTGCTGGCACGCGAAGCCTATAGGAGCGCTTTCCGGAGAGGAGGTCGCCCTTGCTGTCGCGCAAGCCCATCGGGTAGGCGCTGGCCGCTCCGAACTTCTTCGGCAGCCAGGTTGCGAAAAAGAAATTGCCGGCGCGCTCGTCCACCAGAAGCTTGCCGTTGACCATGAAGGTGAAGTCCTGCTTCTCCGTCAGCGTGATGTCCATCCACTGGCGATCAGGCCAATGAGGTACAAGCATTTTTCCCGGTGTCGTAAAGTAGTCTTGCATGTGGGCATAGGCTTGCTTCGCGGCTCGCTCCAATGCAGCGGCCTGTTCTCCAGTCGGATTGAACGGTTTTCCCTTCTCAATTCCCATCCTCGCCAGGTAGCCGAGCATCACTGCGTCCTTTTCCTGCGCCGGTTCGTCGTTGACGACTGCCGCAAGGTCGCGGAAATAGGCCAGGTCGTAGGTCGGCAGCGTCTTCCAAGGTTGGGGATAGGCGTCGACATATTTCGTTTGCGGGTTCGACGCTTCCGCCAGCGGGTAGGCCTTCATGGTCTGACTGGAGGCCACGCCGTCAGCCAGCGTGCCCTGTCCAAGCATGATTGGCCTGATGGCGGCATGCACGAAGTAAGTCGGAGACTTAACGGTGATGTAGCCCGCTGGGGTCGTGCCCCCATAGCCGGGCGGCAGGAACAGATACTTACCTCCCTTTCCGGCGTCCTCGCCGGTTGGCCCGACGTCCACAAGCGGCACTTGCCAACTGTCACATGCAGTGCCGAACAGGGCGATCTTGTCGCTGGCGGGTGGAAGTTCGAGAACCACTGGCCCGTTATGCAGATCGAGAATCGAGATGACATAGGGGGTCTGATTGTTGCCCGTCAGGAATTCATGCCGTGCCTCAAGGGGCTTCGAGAAATAGACCACCTGATTGTAGCCGGCTCCGATCCCGGCAAGGCTTCTTCTGATGCCTGCCATGTAGACGGCGGGCATGCCCCAGATAGCGGCCTCCACGGAGCGGCGTTCCATGGTTCGACGATCAGGACCATCCGAGGGGTGGCTTTGAGCAAGCGCTGAAGTCACCGTGCAGACTACGGCTGCGACCGCGAAAAGGGATTTCATGACATTGGCTCCCGGCTGGCTCGCTGGCAACTACCTTGCATTAGTTCAACTCGTGGCAATCAATCAGGCCGTGGCTGCCTTAATGAGTCCGGGTCCGAGTGGTCGCCTCTGGTTTCGATAATATTGCCGTCCCAACGGGACGCTTTGCCACGCCACTCTGTCACCCGAACGGTCCAACCTGGAATACCATGCTGACGATCGCGGCGACGCCGATGAACAGCAGGATCACCGCGGTGATCAGCGTCAGCGAGACCGGAAAACTGCTTTGAGCGTGGATCAGCCCGTCCGCGGCCATGGCTTTTCGCTCCTCGCGCAGTTGAACCATGAACTGCAGGTGATAGATCAGGCCGCCGATCAGCATCAGGATGCCCAGCCCAACCAGCGTCACCCCGAAATTCCGGGCCGACGCGCCGTGCGTGATCATGCTCTGGTCGCGCAGCTTTTCGAACACCTGGAAGATCGTGAAGCCGAACGAAATCAGCGAGAGCGAGGTCCGGATCACCGACATCAGCGTGCGGTCCGCGCTCATCCGGGTGCGCTGGAACGACATGCCGGTGCGGCGCGACGACAACTCGACCGATATCTGGTCTGAACCGGACTTGGAAGTTACATTTTCCATGATCGAACGCCTCTGAACTACATCTGCGCGCCATTGTCTTTCCGCGCGAGCCACCATGAGGCGACCCGCTCGACGGTCCATCGGAAGATGAAGTAGGGAATGACGGCGAGCAGAAGCGCCATCATCAGCGCTTCCACCGGATAGAAGCGGCCAAGCGCCCTGAACTGATAGATCACGTCCATGCTGATACCGAGCAGCATCACGCGCGCGATCGAGGCGAGACCTTCGCGCAGCCGGCCGGCGGATGCGTTCTTGTTCCACCACGCCGACCAGAAGAAGGATTTGTGGCCGAGCCGCGTATCCCGGATGCCGTCCGGGAGCGCCGCAAGCAACGCCATCGTCGGCTGCAGGTAGAAGCGGAACGTCATGGGTCCGTGGGCACGATCAAAAATGTCCGCCCAGAAGCGGTGATGAATATCGACCGACCATCCATACCAATAAGCTCCGAGAGCAAGCAGCACCGCGGACAGCGCGACGGCCAGCCAACTCAGGATGCGTGCAAAATCGGATGGCTGCTTCGCCGTCATTGGCGGCTCCGCTTGACGCAGCGGAATCCGAGGTGGCTGGTTGAGGTATCGAGCATGTGCGGCAGCGCGCCGGGATAATCCTTCAGATAAGGCGGAATCTCGGCGAACGTCCGGTGGCCGGTCGCCTTGACGAATTCCTTGAACCAGCGGTTCGTCACCGGCGTGCGATCGATCCAGAAGCCGTCCACCGTCACGCGATGGACCGGCGCTTCCTCGGGATAGTGATCGTTGGAGCCCATACGAAACGTGCCGCCTGGTATCCGGATCAGGCTAACATTAGATGGCCGGTCGTCCTGCTCCAGGCCCGCAAGCAATAGCGTCATCGCCGTGACAACTCCAAATTCTTGGCCGCGTCATTGACTTGCGCGGCGTTTGCATCGTTAGCGGTCAGAACTCCCTCTGCTGATCGCCTCCTATCAAAATATCGACAAAATGCTCTCAAACGGCGCAGTTTCTTCGGCCAAGCGCCGCGGCGCGTATCTCCAAGCCTTCTTGTTGACGCACTTCTCCGGGCGGCGCTTTCGGCCTAGCTTCTCGATATTCCTCCGCGTTACTTTAGAGGTCAACCGGTGATGGTGTTAGGCTGGAGCAATTCTGCCGGTGCACGTGACAATTTGTTTCGTACCCACAACGACGGGAAATGAATTGCATGAGAACCATCGTCGCTAAGTTTCTCGTTTGCCTGGCGATGCTTTCCCCGGATGCCGGGCATGCCCAGCAACCGCGCCTGGAAGAGCGGCTTCTTGTTCTGCCGCTCCCGATTCCTGTCCTCGGCTATGTGGTGAGACCACTCGTCGATGCTCCGCTTCCTCTCGTCGTCATGAATCACGGCGAGACATTGGACCCGAAGGAGCGCAGTTTTTATCTGATGGTGGAATTCCGCGACGCGGCGTTCTGGTTCGCAAGGCGCGGACATCTCGTTGTCGCACCAATCCGGCCGGGGTTCGGCAGTTCTGCTATCGATCTACCCGACCAAGGCGTGTTCAGCACCTATTTCGGTACCGTTGGAAAATGCACTGACGCCAACTTCAGGACCCCCGGCATAGCTATTGCTAGGCTCAACCAGTGGGTCATCGATTATGTCGTCGGTCAAAAGCTCGCGATTGCGTCGGGTACGATCGTCGTTGGCCAATCGGGCGGCGGCTGGGGAGCCCTCGCATTGTCGAGTCTTAATCCTGCGGGTGTGCGAGCCGGCATCACTTTCGAGGCTGGTCGTGGCGGGCGCGTGGACGGAAAGCCCAACAACAACTGCAATCCCGAAAAGCTGATCGAAGCAGCCCGTGAATTTGGTGGTTCTGCCCGCGTCCCCATGCTGTCGATCTACACCGAGAACGATACTTATTTTGGACCGGCGCTCTCACGAAGGGTGCTCGAAGCTTACAATGCCGCGGGCGGGCTGGGTGAATATCACCTAGTGCCCCCGTTTGGAAACGAGGGCCACTTCCTGATAGATGACCCAAAAGCCATTCCGATCTGGTCACCTATCGTGAGCCGCTTTCTGGAGGCGCATCCATGAGCGCGATCAAGAAGTCGACGCTGCGCTTACTGATGGTTGTTGCGACGCTGGTGTGCATGATTTGGCTTACCGGTATGTCGGGCTTGCCATTCATGCAATTTACTATGGCATTGGCCCAACCGGCGTCAGACACAAAGCCAGACTCATCAAACTACTCGGGTGTCAAGCCGCGGGGAAAGCGGAATATCAGGGACATTCAGTTGAGTGGCTGGCGCAAGTTGTGCTTCGAAGTGTCTCCTGCAGAAAGAGTGTGCCGGACAACGAACGTCGGCGCGATGGACACCGGGCAGGAGATGATCCGCTTCGACCTCATCGAGGCAGGGGCGGCCGAGGGCCGCATTCAAATGCTGCTTCCGCCGGGAATGTATTTGCGATCCGGCATCACTTTGACGGTGGACCAGAACGAGCCACTCCACATTTCATTTAGCTGGTGCCTCGCAAACGCGTGTGTCGCCGCAGGTCCCGCCAGCCCCGGCTTTGTCCGCGCTCTCCAATCCGGTCGCATGTTGACCATAGAGGTGGTCGATCCGAATCTGTTGACGGTTTCGGTGGCGCTGCCGCTCGATCAGTTCGCATCAATCAATGCTGGCACGCCTACCCAACTTTTCGATGAGTCTTTAACGGCTGGGAACTAAACAAACGAGTTACTCCACGTGTCAAAACCGAAAGGGCGTCCACAATCGTCCAGCTCCCTGTGTCGATCCCGCGGCCGCTCCGTGTATCGCGGCTAACTATCTGGCGTTCGTCAAACTCGCATCAATCCGAATTTGGCTACTCGCTAATAAGTCCACGGCCTAGTTCGCCTGCGCCGCCGGCACCTTGATCTCCCTCGGCAGGATGACAGCCGCGGCGATCACCAGCAGGCACAGCGCGGCGAAGGCGTGCAGCATGGTCACAAAACCGCCCTGCTCGTACAGCCATGCGACCAACCCGACCGCGGCGCCCGCCGCGGTGAAGCCGACGAAATAACGCACCGCGTAGGCGCGGGAGCGCCATTCCTCGGTGGTGTATTTGCCGACCATCGCGTCGTTGACGGTGACCTGGCCGAACGCTCCCATCACGATGCCGATCGCGGCCAGGATCAGCGGCAGGTTCGACAGCGTCGCCGCCAGATACAGGAATGGCGCCAACAGGAACGACAGCGGCAGCATGACGGCCTTCAGCGAATAGCGGTCGATCAGCTTGCCGACGGTGTATTGCGTCATCGCGCCGAATACATAGACGCAGGCAGCGATCACGCCTAACAGCGCCGGGCTCTTGGTCAGATCGGCCAACCGCTCCGCGAACAGTTTTGGAAGCGCCACGGTGACCGCGTTGAAGGTGGTCGAGATCGCGATCACCACAATCAGCAGCGCCAGGATCACCCGCCACATGTCGTTCTTCGCCACCCGCGCCTGCGCCGCCGCCTGTTTGAAGCCGGAGCGGTCTTCGTGGGCCACCGTGCGCATGAAGGCGACGCCGATCAGGATGGTGACGACGCCCGGCACGACAAACGCCCAGCGCCAGCCGAGGAACTGCCCGATCACGCCGGTGACCAGCGCCGACGAGGCCACGCCGAGATTGCCCCAGACGCCGTTGAGACCCATCTCGCGGCCGAGCCTGTCGGCATAGGACACGATCATCGCGGTGCCGACCGGGTGATAGATCGAGGCGAACAGGCCGATGGAGAGCAGCGCCGCACCAAGCTGCAGCGGCGTCTGCACGAGGCCAACCGCGATCATCGACAAGCCGATGCCCACGAAAAAGATCACCATCATGTGGCGGCGGCTCCAGCGGTCGCCGAGCCAGCCGGTCAGCAGCGAGCCCGCGCCGAAGGCGACGAAGCCCGGGGTGGCGTAGGGCAGCAGTTCGGAATAGGCCATGCCGAGCGCCGGCCCCATCACGATCACCGCGGCGGCGAAGATCAGCATCGCATAATGGTCGATAAAGTGCGCGGCGTTGACGAAGCCGATCACCCTTGTGGGGCTGTTCATGAAATCGATTCCCGCAATTTCTTAGGATAGGTTATACGTTGTCGGCCTGTCGGGATGTCGCCAATGAGTATCGTCGAAACGCCAGTCGCCCCCTTCGGAGGAAGCCATTCCGCGACCCGCGATGGCGTCCATCTGGTTGCGCGCAACTACCGGAAAGGCGTCCGGCTCGGCACCCATATGCATCGCGAGGCGCAACTGGTCTATGCCGCCAGGGGGACGATGCAGGTGACCACGCCGCAGGGACGCTGGCTGGTGCCGCCCGACCGCGCGGTGTGGGTGCCGGCGCGGCTTGAACATTCCATCGACGTACTGGCCGATATCCAGATGCGCACGCTGTATTTCGATCTCGCATGGCTGGCGCGGGAGCATCGCAGCGCGAGTCTCGATGCCGAATTCGTGGTGCGGGTATCGCGGCTGCTGCACGAGTTGATCCTGGCGCTGTTCGATGGCCGCAACGATTCAGGTCGCACTGATCTATTGATCCGGCTCGCCATGCTCGAATTGCATCAGGCCGAAGACGCCACGACATTCATTCCGCTGCCGCACGAGCCGCGTTGCCGCCGCGCGGCCGATATCGTGCTGGCCGATCCGACCGGGACGCATGAGATCGACGATCTCGCCCGCGAGGTCGGCACCTCGGCGCGAACGCTGTCGCGGCTGTTTTCCACGGAGACGCAACTCAGCTTCAAGAGCTGGCGCCAACGCGCCCGCATTGCCGCCGCGATCGAGCGATTGTCGATGCAGCCGAATGTGCCGGTGAAACAGCTCGCCGCCGACCTCGGTTACGCCAGCTTTCCGGCATTTTCCCATGCCTTCCGCCAAGTCACCGGCAAGACCCCGACGGAGTTTGCGGACGAAAAATAGCGCGCACGAATCGTAGCCCGGATGAGCGAAGCGAAATCCGGGGCAGACGCACGCCAATCGGATGTCGTCCCGGATTTCGCTTCGCTCATCCGGGCTACAAGTCGGCTACCGCGGCACCACCGCTGTCGCCTCGATCTCGACCCGCGCGGCTTTCTCGACCAGCCGCACCACCTGCACCAGCGCCATCGCCGGATAATGCGCGCCGAAAATGTCGCGGTAGACCTGGCCCAGCGCTTTCAGGTTGGCGAGATATTCTCCCATGTCGACGACATACCAGGTCAGCCGCACCAGATGCTCGGGCCGCGCACCGCCTTCGGCTAGAATGGCGGAGATGTTGCTCAGCGTTTGCCGCACCTGGGCTACGAAACCATCGGCCAAATCCCCCGCCGTATCCCAGCCGATCACGCCGCCGGTCACCACAATGCGGCCGTCCGCTGCCATCCCGTTGGCGTAGCCTTTCGGCGCCGGCCATCCGCTCGGCTGCAGAACCTGCAGACCGTCAGGCGTCCCGGACGTCGGATTTGGCACCACGCTGAGCGTGGGCGCTTTGGGCGGGTTCACCGGCAATGCTCCTTCACAATCATGTTCAACGAATTCATTCTGCCGCAGTTCCATGCACCACAACGCCGCCTTGCGCCATCTGCCGCAACGCAAACCGCTTCAGCTTGCCGGTTTCGGTCTTCGGCAACTGGGTGACGAACTCGATGGCGCGCGGATATTTGTAAGGCGCGATCTCGCGCTTGACGTGATCCTGCAATTCGACTGTGAGCGCATCGTCTCCGTCAACTCCCGCGGCCAGCACCACATAGGCCTTGACGATCATGCCGCGCGCGTCGTCCGGCGCGCCGACCACGCCGCATTCGGCAACGGCCGGATGCGTCAACAACGTCGCTTCGATTTCGGGACCTGCGATGTTGTAGCCGGAGGACACGATCATATCGTCCGAGCGGGCGACAAAGCACAGACGGCTGTCGGCGCCCTGAACAAACGAATCGCCGGTCAGATTCCAGCCATCGCGCACATAGTTTGACTGCCTGCCATCGGCGAGATAGCGGCACCCGGTTGGCCCGCGAACCGCAAGCTTGCCCACGGTGCCCGCGGGCAATTCGTTCATGTCGTCATCGACGATCCGGGCCTCGTAACCGGAAACCGGGCGTCCTGTCGCTCCGGCGACCGCGTCGCCGATCCGATTGGTAATGAAGATATGAAGCAGTTCGGTGCTGCCGATGCCGTCCAGGATCGGCTTGCCGGTCTTGGCGGTCCAGCTTTCGAACACCGGCGCCGGCAAGGTCTCGCCTGCCGAAACCGCGAGCCGCAGCGAGGAGAGATCGGCGCCTCCGTCCATCGCGGCCATCATCGCCCGATACGCAGTGGGCGAGGTAAAGCATATCGTGGCCTTGTAGGTTTCGATGATCCTGACCATTTCCGCCGGCGCCGCATTTTCCAGCAGCGTCGCCGTCGCACCGAACCGCAACGGAAAGATCGCCAGCCCCCCGAGCCCGAATGTGAAGGCAAGCGGCGGCGAACCGACGAAGACGTCGTCCGGCGTGACGTTGAGGACTTCTTTGGCATAGCCATCCGCGACGATCATGAGATCGCGGTGGAAGTGCATTGTCGCCTTCGGCTCGCCCGTGGTGCCCGAGGTAAATCCAAGCAGGGCCACATCATCCCGGCCGGTCTTGACCGCCTCGAAGCGGACCGGTTTGCTCAACGCGACGCGATCGAGCTCGGCATCGTGGTTTGAGGTGCCGTCGAAGTTCACCACCTGCTTGAGAAACCGGCTGGTCTTCGCGCATGCAACCAGTTCGTCGGCGATGCGGCTGTCGGTCAGCGCGAGCGCGATCTCCGCCTTGTCGACGATCTTGGCCAATTCGCCGGCACGAAGCATCGGCATGGTATTGACGACCACGGCGCCTGCCTTCGTTGCCGCCAACCATGCCGCAACCAGCGCCGGATTATTGCCCGACCGGATCAAGACCCGGTTGCCCGGCTTGACGCCGTAATTCTCGACCAGCGCATGCGCAAGCCGGTTCGACCAATCCGCCAGTTCCTTGTAGGTGCGCTGGCGGCCGTTGCCGATCAGCGCGACACGATCGCCGTGCCCCTTCTCGACGATGCGATCCGTCAGTTCGACTGCGGCATTGAGATATTCCGGATACTGAAACTCCGCCCGGTCGAGGATCAGTTCCGGCCATTGCGCGAACGGCGGAAGATTTCGTCGCGCAAAATCATCGACATGGCCGGACGGGCCGAGACCTGGACCGGGGCTTGAAATCTTACCTGACATTTCCATCGCTCCCGCTTCCCGCGGCCTTCCGCGCCGACAATTTCGTCTTGGCGAGCAGCCGCATCAGGTCCCGGACGTCCTTCTCGGCAAGGTCGGAAAACATGTCTGCAATCCAGATCTCGTGCTCCGCGGCCATCCTGCGGAATTCGGCGCGGCCGGCCCTGGTCAGCCGGATCACCTGGACGCGGCGGTCCTGATCCGAGGTGCGGCGGTCGAGATGGCCGGATTCGCAGAGCCGCTCGACGAGGCCCGTGACGTTGCCGTTCGACACCATCATGCGCTTGGAGACATCCGACAGCGTCATGCCGTCCGGCGCCTTGTCGAGTTGCGCCATCAGGTCGAACCGCGGCAGCGTCACATCGAAGCGCTCGCGCAGGCGGCTGCGCACCTCGCCTTCGATCAGCGTGGTGCAGGTCAGCAGCCGCAGCCACAGCCGCAATTCGTCGCCATGATCCTCCGGCGTTTCGCCGGCCTTGGTTTCGGAATCAAGAATCGTCATCTCCCACCATTATCTCCGGCCGTCATTGCGAGGAGCCCTTGCGACGAAGCAATCCAGACTGCGCTCGCAGCTCTGGATTGCTTCGTCGCTTTGCTCCTCGCAATGACGCGCATCATTCCGCCGCCAGCGGCTTTGCCGCCGCCCGCAGTTCCGCCCGCGTCTTCGGCTTGCCCTTGATCTTCAGTTCGTCGAAATCCTGGCGGTCGCGCACGCTGTTGCGGAAAATCTGTTCCTTGCCCGGCAGATATTGCGGCGGGCAGGCAATCTCGGCGCCGTACCAGGCCGCAGCTTTTAGCGTGAACGAGGGATCGACCAGATGCGGGCGTCCCAGCGCCACCAGGTCGGCGCGGCCGGCGGCGAGAATGGTGTTGACCTGATCCGCTGTGGTGATGTTGCCGACGCACATGGTGGCGACCCGGGCTTCGTTGCGGACCTGATCGGAGAACGGGGTCTGGAACATGCGGCCATAGATGGGCTGCGCGTCGCGCACGGTCTGTCCCGTCGAGACATCGACCAGATCGACGCCGGCTTCGCCGAACGCCCGGGCAATCGCCACCGCGTCGTCGCCGCTGACGCCGCCCTCGACCCAGTCGGTGGCGGAAATGCGCACCGACATCGGCTTGTGCGCGGGCCAAGCCGCGCGCATCGCCGCGAATACTTCCAGCGGATAGCGCAGCCGGTTTTCCAGCGAACCGCCATACGCATCGCTGCGCTGATTGGTCAGCGGCGAGATGAAACTCGCAAGCAGATAGCCGTGGGCGCAATGCAGCTCCAGCATATCGAAGCCGCAAGCCTCGCCGCGTTTCACGGCAGCGACGAATTCGGCCTTGACGCGGTCCATCGCCGCGCGGTCCATTTCGCGGGGAACCTGGCTGTCCGGAAAATACGGAATCGGCGAGGCCGACAGCACATCCCAGCCGCCCTCTTCCAATGGCCGGTCCATGCCGTCCCACATCAGCTTGGTCGCGCCCTTGCGGCCGGCGTGGCCGAGCTGCAGGCAAATCTTCGCCGCGGAATTGGCATGGACGAAATCGACGATGCGCCGCCACGCGGCCTCCTGCGCGTCGTTCCACAGGCCGGCGCAGCCCGGCGTGATGCGGGCGTCGCGGCCGACGCAGGTCATCTCGGTAAAAATCAGCCCGGCGCCGCCGATGGCGCGCGAACCGTAATGCACGAAATGGAAATCGCCGGGCACACCCTCATTGGCCGAATACATGCACATCGGCGACACCACCGCGCGGTTCGCCAGCGTCATGTCGCGCAGCCGCAGCGGCTGGAACATCGGCGCCACCGGATTTTCCACGTCGACATCGAGGCCGTTGGCGCGAACCTGCCGCGCGAAAGCGCGATCGACCTCGGCGACGAAATCCGGGGCGCGCAGCGTCAGATTGTCGTAGGTGATGGCCTTGGCGCGGGTCATGACGCCGAACGCGAACTGCACCGGATCGAAATCCCAGAAGCGGTCGACGTGCTCGAACCAGACCAGCGAGACGTCGGCGGCGTGCTGGGTTTTCTCGACTTCCTCGCGCCGGCCTGTTTCATAAAGCTGCAAGGCGGCATCGACCGTCGGCGCGGTATGCATCGCGTCCGCCAGCGCAATCGCATCTTCCATCGCCAGCTTGGTGCCGGAGCCGATCGAGAAATGCGCCGTCGCCTTGGCATCGCCCAGCAGCACCATGTTGTCCTTGACCCAGCGCTTGCTGCGGATCATCGGGAAATTGCGCCACATCGAGCGGTTGGTCAGCAGCGGATAGCTGCCCAGGAACCAGCCGAAAATCTCGTGCATCCGGTCGGCGGATTGCTTTTCGCTCAGGCCTTCGAGGCCCGCGCGCTTGAAGGTTTCGGGATCGGTCTCGAAAATCCAGGTCGAACGGCCGACTTCGTATTGGTAGGCATGCGCGATGAACGGTCCCCACTCGGTTTCCTGAAAGATGAAGGTGAAGGCATCGAGCGGTTTCGTGGAGCCCATCCAGGCGAACTTGTTGGAGCGCAGATCGAGTTCCGGCTGGAAATGATCGGCGAATCTTTCGCGGAAGCGGCTGTTGATGCCGTCGGCCAGCACCACCAGGTCGGCATCGGCGAGACCGCTGATTTCGTCGATGTCGGCTTCGAACATCAGGGTGACGCCCAGTTCGCGCGCGCGCTCCTGCAGGATCGTCAGCAGCATGCGCCGCGAGCAGCCGCAGAACCCGTTGCCGCCGACGCGATGGACGGTGCCGCGGAAATGCACGGCGATGTCGTCCCAGTAAGCGAATTCCTGGGTGATGCGGCGATAGCTCGGCGGATCGTATTTCTCGAAATTGTCCAGGGTGGCGTCGGAAAACACCACGCCGAAGCCGAAGGTGTCGTCGGCGCGGTTGCGCTCGTAGACCGTGACGTCGGCCTGCGGCCGCTGCTTCTTGAGCAGGATCGCCGAATACAGACCGGCCGGTCCGCCGCCGATGATCGCGATCTTCATGGTCGCCTCCGTCGCAAAGCCACCAGCAATGAAAATACTTTAAGCCTAAAGTAATTATTCCGCAAGTCCCGATTTATTTAATCAATTGCCCTGAAACGCCGGCTTCACCTTGTTCGAAAACGCCTCGAACGCCCGCGCAAAATCCTGCGTGGTCATGCACAGCGCTTGCGCCACCGCCTCGGCCTCAATTGCCTCCTCCACCGACATCGCCCATTCCATCGCCAGCATCCGCTTGGTCATGGTGTTGGCGAAGGTCGGGCCTTCCGAAATCTGTTTGGCGAGAAGCTGTGCCTGCGTCAGCACGTGCTCGGGCGCGACGATGCGGCTGAAGAAACCCCAGCGCTCGCCCTCCTCCGCGGTCATGAAGCGTCCGGTATAGAGCAGTTCCGACGCCCGCGACTGGCCGATGATGCGCGGCAGGATCGCGCAGGCGCCCATGTCGCAGCCGGCCAGCCCCACCTTGTTGAACAGGAACGCGACCTTGGCGCCGGCGGCGGCCAATCTGATATCGGACGCCATCGCGATAATCGCGCCGGCGCCGGCGCAGATGCCGTCGACCGCCGCTATGACCGGTTGCGGACAGGCCCGCATCGCCTTGACCAGATCGCCGGTCATGCGCGTGAACGCGGTGAGGCCCTTGGTGTCCATCTGCACCAGCGGGCCGATGATCTCGAACACGTCGCCTCCGGACGAAAAATTACCGCCGGCGCCGGAGACCACGATGGTCTTGACTTCGTCGTCGAAAGCGCAGGCGCGGAAGAAGTCCGTGAGTTCGCGATAGCTCTCAAATGTCAGAGGATTCTTCCGCTCCGGGCGGTTCAGCGTCACGGTGGCGACGCCATCGACCACGGCGAGCATAAAATGCTTTGGCGAATAGTCCGCCAGTGGCAGCGTGACGGGATTGGCGGGTCTGCTCATGGGATTTCCGATCTCAGGTAGTGCGTCATGATCAAATCTCTCCGCCGGCCACCGCGATGGCCTGGCCCGTGATCGCGCTCGCGCCATCGCCGCACAGCCAAAGCACCGTGTCGGCAACCTCCGCCGGCGTGACCAGCCGCCCCTGCGGATTGTGCTCGGCGAGTTCGGCCAACGCCTGTTCCCGGCTGCGCCCGGTCTTGCGCATGATGGTGTCGATGCTGCCTTCAAGCAAATCCGTGTCGGTGAAACCGGGACACACCGCGTTCACCGTAATGCCCGTCGCCGCCAGTTCCAGCGCCAGCGAGCGGACCAGCCCGACCACGGCGTGTTTAGCGGCGGCGTAGGCGCTGACATAGGCATAGCCCTTGAGGCCCGCGGTCGAGGCGACCGCCACAATGCGTCCGCGGCCGCGCGCCTTCATCGAAGGCAGCACCGCCTGCGCGGCATGAACGACACCAAAAAAATTTACGTCCATCATGCGCCGGAACAGCGCCGCGTCGGATTTCGCGAAGGGCGCCGATTCCGCCGCGCCCGCATTGGCCACCAGGATATCGATCGGTTGCCGCGCCGCGGCCTCGGCCATGGCGGCATTGACGGCCGCCTGATCCGCAACGTCGGCCACCACGGCAAAACGCGCAAGCCCGGCGGCGACGACTTCATCCAGCGCGGCGCGATTGCGGCCCAGCACCGTCACCGTCGCCCCCGCGCGCGACAGAGCCGCCGCGATTTCACGGCCGATGCCGCGCCCGCCGCCTGTTACCAGCGCGTGCGATGAGCGTGACAATCCGGACATACGCAGCCTCGCATCAGGGACAAACTCGGGCCAATATATTTTAAGCTTCAAGTTTTTGCAAGAAAGGTCCAGAATCGCTTTGCATATGGTGGCGGCCTGTTAGACTGCCGCATCAAAAGCCGTGGAGATTTTGTGTCCATTCGGAACTCCCTGACAACCAAAGACGGCCGCTTCGGCTATGAGACCGCGGGTGCGGCCGATTTGCCGCCGCTGGTATTCCTGCATGGCATTGGCGGCTCCGCGCGCGTATGGCGCGGACAACTCGATGCCTTCGGCGATCGATACCGCGCCATCGCATGGGACATGCCGGGCTATGGCGGATCGGCGCCGCTGCCGAGCGTCAGCATTGCTGCGTTAGCCTCGGCATTGAAGGATTTTCTGCAACAGGTCGGCGCGATAAAACCCATCCTCGTCGGGCATTCGATCGGCGGCATGATCGTGCAGCAATTGCTGGTCCATGATCCGATTATAGCCGAATACGTCGTTCTGGCGCAGACCAGCCCGGCTTTTGGCCGGCCCGACGGAGACTGGCAGAAAGAGTTCCTCGATGCCCGCCTCGGACCGCTCGACCGCGGCGAGACGATGGCGTCGCTGGCCCCAAGGGTCGTCGCCGATCTCATCGGCGACCACGCCGATCCGGCCGGCATCGAACTCGCATGCGCGTGCATGGCGTCGGTGCCGGAGGCGAGCTACCGTGCGGCGATGACCTCGATGCTCGGTTTCGATCTGCGTAAGTCCTTAGGCCAAATCTGCGTTCCCGCGCTGGTGATCGCCGGCACCAAGGACAAGAACGCGCCCGCGCCGATGGTGAAGAAGATGGCAAGTTTTATTCCGAACGCGACCTATGTCGAACTGGAAGGCGTCGGGCATCTGGTCGCGCTGGAACAGCCCAAGGAATTCAACGCGGTTCTCGACGATTTCCTCCGCATGGCCTCACCCGCAAGCGGATCGGACGCGTGACCGTGCAATCTCCCATTTCGCCTGCTGCCGCCGTTGCGATGCCGGACGCGCCGATCTTCGATCCCACGGCGTTTCGCCTCGGCGACGAGCAGGCCGCGATCATCGCGACCGCGCGTCAACTCGGCCAGACCGTGTTTGCCGGCCGCGCCGCGGCCTACGACCGCGACGCGATCTTTCCCACCGAGAATTACAAGGACCTGCACCGCGCCGGCCTGCTCGGCATCGCAATCCCGAAAAAGCATGGCGGCCTCGGCGCGGATTATCAGACCTACGCCATCTCAGCCGCCGAGATCGGCCGCTATTGCGGCGCTACCGCGCTGACCTGGAACATGCACGTCTGCTCGACGCTGTGGTCGGGCCCATTGGCCGACGATCTCGAGATGGATGCCGCTGTTCGCGCCGAACACGAGGCGCGCCGCGCCGTGCATTACAGGCGCATCGTCGAGGACGGCGCCATCTATTCCCAGCCGTTCTCGGAAGGCGGCGCGGCAGCAGCCGGCGGCGTCGCGTTCGGCACCGAGGCAAAGCCGGTCAAGGGCGGCTGGATCGTCAACGGCAAGAAGATCTTTGCCTCGCTCTCCGGCCACGCCGATTATTACGGCGTGCTCTGCACCGAGATCGCCGAGGGCGAAAAGGCTTCGCGCCGCAATACGCTGTATCTCGCGATTCCCGCCAAAGCCGCCGGCGTCTCCGTGGTCGGCGACTGGGATCCGCTGGGCATGCGCGGCACAGTGTCGCGCACGCTGCTGTTCAAGGACGTGTTCGTGGCCGAGGACGCGGCGCTGATGCCGCGCGGGGTTTATTTCCAGGCGGCGCAGCGCTGGCCGCATATGTTCCTGACGCTGTCGCCGACTTATATGGGCCTCGCGCAGGCTGCGTATGACTTCACCGTGCGCTATCTGCGCGGCGAAATGCCGGGCACGCCGCCGGTGAAGCGCCGGATGTATCCGACCAAGCAGATCGCGGTCGCCCAGATGCAAATAAAACTGGAGCAGATCAAGGCGATCTGGTTTCAGGCGGTCACCGAAGCCGGCCCCAATCCCAGCAAGGAGCAGGTGCTGCGCACTTACGCCGCGCAATATTCCGCGATGGAAGGCGCCAACGAGATCGCGACGCTGGCGATCCGCACCTGCGGCGGCCAGGCGATGCTGAAATCGCTGGCGCTGGAGCGCATCTATCGCGACAGCCGCTGCGGCTCGCTGATGCTGCCTTGGACCGCCGAGCTCTGCCTCGACCGCATCGGCCGCGAAGCGCTGTACGAGAGCGGCGAGACGGACGACTAGCTCGCGATGGACCTCTCCGATCTCATCGCACGCAACGCGGCGTTTTCGCCGCACAAGCCGGCGCTCGTTTTTGAGGGCGAGGTCTTAAGCTATCGCGGGTTTCACGACCGTATCGAGACTGCGGCAAAGGCGCTCAAGGCGGAATTCGGTGTCAGCCGCGGCGATCGCGTCGCGATCCTCAGCCTCAATCGCCCCGACTATCTGGTGCTGCTCTATGCCTGCGCGCGGCTCGGCGCGATGCTGGTGCCGCTGAACTGGCGGCTCGCGGCCGCCGAGCAGATGTTCATCCTTTCCGATGCGGCGGCGAAAGTACTGGTGCTCGAACAGGCGTTCGCTGAAATTCTGCCCGCACTGGAAGCTGCGCTTCCCGACACCCGCGTGGCCGGATTCGACTTCACGCCACCCCCTCCGGGTTATGCGTTCGACGCGCTGCTGAGGCAGGCCACGGGCGATAGCCGCAATCCGCATGTCGACCTCTCCTGTCCGCTGCTGATCGTCTACACCTCGGGCACCACCGGACGGCCCAAGGGCGCGGTGCTGCGGCAGGAAGCGCTGCTGTGGAACGGCGTGATGAGCCGGCATATGCACGGCCTCACCTCGGACGATCATGTGCTGACCGTGCTGCCGTTCTTCCATGTCGGCGGTCTCAACATCCAGACCACGCCGGCGCTGCATCACGGCGCCACGGTGACGATCCTCTCGCGATTTATGCCGGACGCGGCGTTCGCTGCAATCGCACGCGACCGGCCGACGCTGACGGTGCTGGTGCCTGCCACCATCCAGGCAATGACCGACCATCCTGATTGGGTCGAAGCAGATCTGTCGTCGCTGAAGGCGGTCTCCACCGGATCCCAGATCGTGCCGCCGCATTTGATCGAGCGCTTCGTTTCCCGCGGCGTGCCGGTGCTGCAGGTCTATGGCTCGACCGAGACCTGCCCCGTCGCGGTTTATACCCGGCTCGGCGGCGATCTGACCCGCGCAGGTTCGACCGGCCTGCCGGGCCTGTGCTGCGAGGCTGTGGTGATCGATGACGCCGGCGTGGAGTTGCCGCCGGATACGCCGGGCGAGATCGCGGTGCGCGGCCCCAATGTGTTTTTCGAATACTGGGGCAACGAGACGGCGACGCGCCAGGCGCTGCGCGACGGCTGGTATCGCACCGGCGACATCGGCCGCCGCGATGCCGACGGTTATTTCTTCGTGCACGACCGCAAGAAGAACATGATCATCTCCGGCGGCGAAAACATCTATCCGGCTGAAGTCGAGCGCGTGCTGCTGGAACATCCCGATGTCGCCGAGTGCGGCGTAATCGGCCGACCCGATCCGCGCTGGGACGAAGTGCCGGTGGCCTATGTGATCCCGCGCGCCGGTTGCCGTGCGGACGCGGAGGCGTTGCAGGCACACCTGCTGACGCAGCTCGCCCGCTTCAAGGTGCCGCGCGAGTTCGTCTTTGTCGACGACCTGCCGCGCACTGCGCTCGGCAAGGTGCAGCATTTCAAGTTGAAGCAAATGGCAGAGACGGCGAAATCATGACGTTGTTAACAACATTCGTCATGGCCGGACATAGCCGTCCGAAGGACGGCGTCGCTTCCGCTCGCCTATGCCCGGCCATCCACGACTTCTTTTGGGCGACCGAAGAAAGACGTGGATGCCCGGCCCAAGGCCGGGCATGACGAAGGTGGGGGGTTAAATGCGCATCGCGGTGCTCGGCGGCGGCAATGGGTCGTTTGCAGCCGCAGGCGATTTTGCGCTGCAGGGCCATGAGGTGCGGCTGTGGCGGCGCGACGCTGCCGCGGTAGCGGCGCATCGCTCCGCGGGCTCACGCATCGCAGTCAAGGATGCCAAAGGCCGCCATGACGCGCGGCTTGCGCTGGTCACGACCGATATCGCCGAGGTGGTCCGCGATGCCGAACTGATCCTTTGTCCCGCCCCCGCTTTCGCGCAGCACGATATCGCGGCCAGGCTCGCGCCGCATCTCGGAGATGACCAGGTGATATTCCTGCCGCCGGCGACGTTCGGCTCCGTCATTTTTGCAAAAGCCGCACACGACGCCGGCAATGATGCCGCCGTCGCGTTCGCCGAAACCGGCACGCTGCCATGGCTGGCGCGCAAGCATGGTCCGTTCGAGGTCGCCATCACCATCCGCGCCAAACGGTTGCCGGTCGGCGTGTTTCCGCTGAATGCTGCGGATCGTGCGCTCGATGTTATTTCGCGGGCTTTTCCGGGCGTTATCGAGCCATGCGGCGACGCGCTGTCGGGCGCGCTGATGAATGCCGGGCCGATCATCCACCCGCCGCTGATCGTGATGAATGCCGGCCCGATCGAACATTTCGAGCGCTGGGACATCCACAAGGAAGGCACGCAAGCCGCGATCCGCCGCGTCACCGACGCGCTCGACGCCGAGCGCATCGCGGTGCGCGAAGGCTTTGGCTACGGCGGGCCGCACTTTCCGCTGGCGCACCATTATGCAAAACAGGGCGAGCAATGGATGTATGGCCGCGGCTCGCATGATCGCCTGACCGACTCCGGCGACTGGCGCGAGCGCATCGTGCTGACGGAGCATCGCTACATGCGGGAAGACCTGTGCCTCGGCCTGTCGTTTCTGGTTTCCGCTGCCGAACTTGCCGGCGTCGCAACGCCGCTGGCGAAATCGTTCCTTGCACTCGGTGGCGCCATCTGCGGTGAGGATTTTGGACGGAGCGGGCGAACGCTGCAAGGCCTCGGGCTCGGCGATCTCGACCGCGACGGCCTGCAGGCGCTGCTGCGCGCGGGATTTCACTCATGACCTCCCGCCCCGCCATCGCCTGCCTCGGCGCCGGCCGCATGGGCCGCGGCATCGCGGTGACGTTCGCCTATGCCGGCCACACCGTTGCCATTGTGGATTTCAAGGCGCGTAGCGCAGAGGCTTTCGATGCGCTTGCACAGGAAGTGCTGGACGAAATCCGAAAAACGCTGATGAGCCTGTCGCGGTTCGGCCTTCTCACCGCCCCTGATGTCGAGCAGATCATGACCCGCGTGCGCGTCATGCCGGAAGCCGAGGCGGGCGCGACGCTGCGCGAGGCCGCCATCATCTTCGAAGGCATCCCCGAAGTGCTCGAGCTGAAGCGCGACGCGCTGGCAAGAGCATCGCGCCTTGCCGGTCCCGGCCCGATCATCGCCTCAACCACGTCGACGATACTGGTCGATGACATCTCAAGCGCGGTCGAGCATCCCCCGCGCTTTCTCAACGCGCACTGGCTCAACCCGGCCTATCTGATTCCGCTGGTCGAACTGTCGCCCGGCGCCGCTACCGATCCCGCGATCACCGCGCGCGTCAAGGCGTTGCTGGAAGGTATCGGCAAGGTGCCCGTCGTGTGCGCGGCGACACCCGGCTACATCGTGCCGCGGATCCAGGCGCTGGCCATGAACGAAGCGGCGCGGATGGTGGAGGAAGGCGTCGCGAGCGCGGAGGATATCGACAAGGCGATCAAATACGGTTTTGGGTTTCGCTATGCGACCATGGGGCTTCTGGAATTCATCGACTGGGGTGGCGGCGACATCCTGTATTACGCCAGCCGCTATCTGGAAGGCGCGCTGCACAACGACCGCTATCGCGCGCCCGAGGTGATTGCGCGCAACATGGAACAAGGCCGCATCGGCATGCGCACCGGCGCCGGTTTCCTCGATTACGCCGGCATGGATGTCGACGCCTTTCGCGAGCAGCGCCTCGCGGCGCTGGTCGAGTTGCTTCGGCATTTCGGGCTGGCGAGGCCGCCGGTGCTCTAACAACGCGTCATGGCCGGGCTCGTCCCGGCCATCCACGTCTTTCTTTTTTGCCGCCAAAGGAAGACGTGGATGCCCGGCACAAGGCCGGGCATGACGAACTTGTTGGGAGGCGCTAGCGGTGGCTATCCAAACACATCCTGCAGCACGCCCTCGCGCACCACGGCCGTGCCGTCGAGCTCGATGGTGGTGCCCATCACCGGCAGGTCGAAATGCCCGGCGGTATAGCGCCCGGCGAATTCATTGGCGCCGGTGGAAAACAGGAAATTGCCGGCGACGGCGCGCAGCTCGGTGCCGTTGGTGTCGCGCTGGTCGTACATCGCCAGCGCCTCGTAGCGCGCCGCGGGATTCATGCCGAAGCCGACATGCGATACCGCATAGGCCTCGCGATCGCCCCACGCCGCGAGATAGGCGCGCATCATCGCGGCGTCGGCGCCCTCGCCCGCAAGCTCGGTGACGTAATCGTCCGTCAGCGTCATCCGGATCTTGGAGGCGAGATAGCGCTTGAAGGTGAGATTGATATCACCCGCCGCCATCACCAGCGTACCGTTGACGGCTTTGCTTTTCGGAAAGCTGACGACGAGTCCGCCCGGCCAATGCGCCAGCGTGCCGGGCTTGTCGGTCCAGCCCCAGACACCGACGGTAGATGCGCCTTCCATGTTCACGTCGAGATCGGTGCCCGCCTTCGAGGTCACACGCATGCGCTTGGTCCCGCGCAGCATCTTCGCCGCCGCGCGCACCCGCTTTTCGAGAGATGAATCCGGCGCCATGCGCTCCAGCGCTTCGGGGTGCTCGTTGGAGATCACAAGAATGCGCGCGCCGGCTTTCAGGATCTCCGGCGTCTCCACCGCGTGCATCAGGCCTTCGATGGTGCAATCGACCACAAAGCCGGCCTGCTGCAGCGCCGTGACCACCGGCGCCAGCCGCTGGATCGCCTCGCTGGCGCCGGTCGAGCGCACCGGCACGATCTGCTTGTTGCGCGGCGTCGGCACGACGATGTGAAACGGCTTTGCGCCCATGCGCAGCAGCGCCAGTTCGGCGATGTGGACGTTGAGCGCGCGCGACTGCGTCTCCGAAAGGATAGCGGCGGTATCGCCGGGCTTGACCGCGCAGCGCTCGAAAATCTCGCAGAACGCGTCGATCCACTTTCCCTCGATGCGGTCCGAAAGCATGAGTGTCTCCATTTACACAATCGTCTGCACGTTCCCCGGACGCAGTGCAGCGCGTAGCCCTTGCGGAGCGGTGCGCTGCAGAGCCGGGGTCCCGGTAATGATGGCATTAGAACCGGGGTCCCGGCTCTGCGGAGCAGCGTGAAGAACGCTGCACCGCGTCCGGGACACGGTTAAGACGTTACTTCATCGGCGCAACAATGGTCGGATGCTTGAATTGCGCGACATCCATTTTCTTCGGCAACATCGCAGTGTCGGCATAAGTGTCGAGCATGGTCTGGATCGCCGAAAAATTCGGCGCGGCGCCGGGATCGCGGCCGAAATCATTGTCCTTGAGTAGATAGGTTTCCAGCACAGGAATCGGCGCCTTCATCACCTCGTTGACGACTTTCAGCGTCTCTTCGCGATTTTCCAGCGCCTTTTTCATGCCGAGCGTAATGTCGCGAACATAGGCCTTCGCCACCTCGGGATTCTTCTCGACGAACTCGGCGCGGCACGCCTCGAGGATGTGGACGATGTTCTTCTGCTGTTCGGACAGCGCGAACAGCTTGCGCACGCCGCCCTTGGCTTCCGCGCGGGCCGCGAACGGCTGGTTCATGACGGCGGAATCGACGCGGCCCGAGCGCAGCGCATCCTCCGACAGTGAAAACCCGATCTCGACCAGCTTGATGTCCTTGTCCGGATCGACGCCGTTCTGCCTGAGCAGGATCGCCATCGGTCCGTAGATGCCGGAGCCCAGCGTATTGATCGACAGCGTCTTGCCCTTGAGGTCGGCAATGGTCTTGATCGGCGAGTCGTCCTTGACCGCCCAGTACACCGAGAAGCCGCCGGGTTTTTCGAATACGTGCTGGGCCACGATGTAAGCTCTCAGATTGCCGTTGACCGCGCCCTGCGCCAGCGCCAGCGGCGATTGCGTGGCGCAGTCCAGCGCACCGGCCGCCAGCGCCTGGGTCATCGGCGCCGTGCCCTGGAACTGCACCCATTCGATGTTGTAGGTCTTGCCGAGATCCGGAAATTCGGCCGGCCGCTTCATGATCCAGTATTTGGATTCCTCGGCCGGGATGGTCCAGCCGACGCGGATGGTCTGCTGCGCGGCGGCCGACGTAACGCCCGTCAGCATGATTATGGCCCATGCCGCCGCCATGCCGCGCTTGAATGCGCTTTTCTTCATCCTAAATCCCCCGTATCCGGATTTCCCGGCGATTGCCTCGCCGGGAATTGATTTGTCGCAACTCTTTCATGTCGCAAATGCTCGCGCAATACGCCTTCCGGTGCGATATATTGGCTTGGTGTGGTCCCGCGCCGCCCGGTCAGGATTGATCCGTCATGAGCAACGACTTCTTCTCCGGCCTGCTCGCTTCGATTTCCGAACGCGGCCGCACGCTGCTGCGCCGCGCCGGACCGTCGGACGCCAGGCAGGACGCGTCCGACCTGATCGAATTGTGCGAGGGGCTGCTGTCCGGCCGCGGCGAAGCCTCCGGCACCGCGATCGCGCGCGAGGTGCTGGATCGCTATCACGATCTCGACGAAGCCGGCCGCATTTCGTTTTTCGAGACGCTGACGCGCAACTACGGACCGGATCAGGACAAGCTGCAGCGGGCGATCGAAGCCTGGCGCGCGCGGCCGACCGGGGACGGCGCCAGCGATCTGCACTTTGCATCCGAGCCGCGGCGGCAGGAATTGTTCCGCCGCCTCAATCGCGCGCCCGGCGGCACGGGCGAACTCGTCGCGCTGCGCGCGGACCTGCTTGACGTCAAGGACGGCCACAAGGATCTTGCCGCGCTCGATCGCGACGTCGTGCATCTGCTTTCATCGTGGTTCAACAGGGGGTTTCTGGTGCTGCGCAAGATCGACTGGTCGACACCCGCCATCGTGCTGGAAAAGATCATCCGCTACGAAGCGGTGCACGAAATTCGCGACTGGGACGATCTGCGCCGCCGCATCGATCCGGTCGACCGGCGCTGCTACGGGTTCTTTCATCCGGCGCTGGTCGATGAACCGCTGATCTTCGTCGAGGTGGCGCTGACCGAGCAGATTCCCAGCGCGATCGGGCCGCTGCTCGCCGAAGACCGGCAATTGGTGCCGATCGATCGCGCCCGCACCGCGGTGTTCTATTCGATCTCGAACTGTCAGCGCGGGCTCGGCGGAATTACGTTCGGCAATTTCCTGATCAAACAGGTTGTGGAGGAACTGCGGCGCGAACTGCCGAAGCTGGAGAATTTCGTCACGCTGTCGCCGGTGCCCGGCTTCATGCAGTGGCTGAAGAGTGCCGACGATGTTCCGCTGTCCGACGACGATCGGCTGCTGCTCGAAAAGCTCGAGCAACCCGGTTGGGTCGACGATCCCGAACTGACGGCGCAGTTGCGTTCCGTACTCGAACCGTTGGCGGCATATTATTTTTTGAAAGCGCGTACCTCAAAAGGCCGGCTAATCGATCCGGTGGCGCGGTTTCATCTCGGCAACGGCGCGAGGCTGGAACGGATCGACTGGCTCGGCGACATCTCGCCGAAAGCCTTGCGTGAATCCGCCGGCGTCATGGTCAACTATCTCTATCGTCTCGACGACATCGAGAAGAACCACGAGGCCTACGCCAACCAGGGCGAGATCGCAGCCTCAAGCGCGGTGAAGAAGCTGCTCAAGACCGAAGGCCGGCGGCTGCTCGATATGCGGTTGTCGTAGACCTCACTATCGTCGTCCCCGCGAAGGCGGGGACCCATACTCCGTGTGGTCTCGTTTTTGGCAATGGAGCGGATGCCTTTTGTCACTATTGACGGCAGGGGTGGGTCCCCGCCTTCGCGGGGACGACGCTGAAAATGTGGCGCGCCCCTCACACCTCCGGAAAACCGCGCAGCAGATACGACCGCAGGCCGTGCAGCAGGCCGTTGAGAATCAAGCCCAGCAGCGAAATGGTGATCAGCGGCACGAACATGTCCACGGTTTGAAAGGTCCGCGCGGCCGCGACCAGGAGATGACCGAGCCCGTCGGTCGAGGTGATCATCTCGGCCAGAAACACCACGATGCAGGAGATCACGAGGCCGATGCGGCAGCCGGTCAGGATCGACGGCATTGCCGCGGGCAGCACCACCTTGAACAGAATCTGGCGGCGCGGCGTGCCCGCCGCCATCGCCGACCAGATCAGCTTCTGCTCGACCATCGACGCCCCGTAATAGGTCGCCAGCAGGATCGGAAACAGCGCGTCGGCGGCGACCAGCGTGATTTTCGAGGCGTGGTCGAATCCGAGCAGCAGCAGCAGTGCCGGATAGAGCGCCACCTTCGGCACCGGCGCCAGCACCCGCACCACCGGCCGAACCACCGCATTGACGGCCGGATTGACCGCGGCGGCCAGCCCGATGCCGACGCCGAGCAGCACCGCAATCGAGAAGCCTGCGAACAGCCGGAACAAGGTCGCGCCGATTTCATGCAGGAATCCGCTGGTGACGAGTTGTTGCGCCAGCCGCATGAACACCAGGCCGGGTGCCGGCAAGAGCGAAGCGGGCGCGTAACCGAACGAGACGATCCCCTGCCACAGCGCAATCAACAGCGCGATCGGCACGATGCCTAAAAGAATATCATTCGAGAGTGCGCGCGCGTTCATGAGAAACTCAGGGGAATATCGAAGCGCGGCTCGGACCACTTCACCAGCGCGCCGCGCAGCTTTTCGAACGCCGCATCGAGGATGATGCCCATCGCGCCGATGATGATGATCATCGCGAACACGGTGTCGTACTGCGCCATGTCGAGCGCGTTGAACAGGATGTTGCCGGCGCCGGACTGCCGCGCGATCATCTCGCTGGTCACCATGGTGATCAGCGCGAGTACCAATCCCGTGCGGCATCCGGTGAGGATTTCCGGCAGCGCCGCCGGCAGCACGATCCGGACCATGCGCTGCGCCGCCGACATTCCCATCGCCGCGCCCGACCACAGCATCTTTTCCTCGACCGCCTTGGCGCCCTGAAAACTGTGATAGATGATCGGCAGGCTGACGCCGAGGAAGATCACCAGCGTCTTCGAGACGTCGCCGACGCCGAGCCAGAGCATGATCACCGGCATCAGCGCCGCCTTCGGCACCGGATAGATCACCATCAGCAGCGGATTGAAGAACGACGCCACGGCGCGGCTGCGCCCCATCATCAGGCCGAGCGGAATCGCAAGGACAACCGCGAGGCTGAGGCCGATCGCCATGCGCCGCAGCGAGGCGAGGATGTTGATCAGGTCGCCGCGGTCGGTGAGGATCGCCGGGATGGCGCGGATCGCGTCCAGCGCCGAGGGAAAGCTGTCGGTGTTCAGGATCAGCGCCGCGGCCTGCCAGATGCCGAGCAAGCCGGCAACGGCGAACAGCGGCGCTGCTTTCGACAGCATTGCGCGCAGGAGAATCATGGATGCAACTCATCGATGCCGGTGTCGTCGATCAGGCGCTCGATATCGACGACGTATTTCTGGTAGCGCGAATCCAGCAGCAGTTCGGCGCGGCGGCGCGGCCGCGGCAGATCGATCTCGACGATCTCTTTGATGCGGCCGGGCGCGCGCGTCATCACCACGACCCTGTCCGACAGGAATACGGCTTCGTCGACCGAATGGGTGACGAACAGCACCGTCTTGCGGTCGCGCTCCCAGATGTTGAGCAGGTCGTTTTGCAGCCGCGTGCGGGTATGCGCATCCAGCGCGCCGAACGGCTCGTCCATCAGCAGCACTGCGGGCTTGTAGGCCAGCGTCCGCGCGATCGCGACGCGCTGCTTCATGCCGCCGGACAGTTCCTTCGGATAGAAGTTCTCAAAACCCTTCAGCCCAACCATCTCGATCAAGCGCCGGCTCTGCGCTTCCGCATCCGCGCGCGGCACGCCCTGCTGGCGCAGGCCGTACATCACATTGCCGAGCACGTTCTTCCATGGAAACAGCGCGAACTCCTGAAACACCGGCCCGCGATCGGGGCCGGGACCGGTGATCGCATTGCCCTTCACTTTCGCCACGCCCTCGGTCGGATTGACAAAACCGCCGACGATATAGAGCAGCGTCGACTTGCCGCACCCGGACGGGCCGAGGATCGAGACGAAGGCACCGTCCTCGATGGTCAGCGAGATATCCGAAATTGCGAGGTGGCTCTGGCGGCCGGAGGTCTGGAAGGTTTGCGACACATGATCGATTTCGATCATGGCAGTCGCCGCGTTGGGCGCGGACGCAGACCCGCTCTCGACTTCAGGCCGCAACGGCAGCACGTTCATTCAAGGTTCTCTTTTCGGCAATCCGGGCCGACCATAGCCGTAGCCGCGCTCCAATAACAGGGTCGTTCCCGCGAACGCGTGGACCCATAACCCCTGGCGGTTACGATTGCGGTGAGGACGACGACGCCAACAACCTCACGATGCCAGCGCCCGCATCTCGGCATAGAGGTCGGCTTTTCCCTCAAACCCGATGCCGGGCAAATCCGGCATGGTGATGTGACCGTTCTCGACTTTCACGCCGTCGGGAAATCCGCCATAGGGCTGGAACAGGTCGGGATAACTCTCGTTGCCGCCGAGGCCGAGGCCCGCCGCGATGTTCAGCGACATCTGATGCCCGCCGTGCGGAACGCAGCGACTGGCGGACCAGCCGTGCGTCTGCAGCACCGCGAGGGTGCGCTGGTATTCGCACAGCCCATAGGACAGCGCGCAATCGAACTGCAGCCAGTCGCGGTCGGGCCGCATCCCGCCGTAGCGGATGAGGTTGCGCGCGTCCTGATGGCTGAACAGGTTTTCCCCGGTCGCCATCGGACCGGGGTAAAACTCCGCGAGCGCCGCCTGCAGCGAAAAATCCAGCGGGTCGCCGACTTCCTCGTACCAGAACAGCGGATAGTCGCGCAGCATTTTGGCGTAAGCGATTCCGGTTTCCAGATCGAAGCGGCCATTGGCATCGACCGCGAGTTGCGCGTCGCTGCCGATCTCCTTGAGCACGGCTTCGATGCGCACGCGATCTTCCTCGATCGGCGCGCCGGCGATTTTCATCTTGACGACGTTGTAGCCGCGATCGAGATAGCCGCGCATTTCGCCGCGCAGCGCCGACAAATCCTTGCCGGGGTAATAGTAGCCGCCGGCGGCATAGACGAACACGCGCGGATTCGCGGTCCTGCCGTGGCGTTCCGCCAGCAGCCGGAACAGCGGCTTGCCGGCAATTTTCGCCACCGCATCCCACACCGCCATATCGATGGTTCCGACCGCAACGGAGCGCTCGCCGTGGCCGCCGGGCTTTTCGTTCGACATCAGCGTCGCCCAGATCTTGTCCGGATCGAGATTGCCGCCGGTGGAATCAAGCAGCGTCCTGGGGTCGGCTTCCAGCAGCCGGGGCGCGAAGCGTTCGCGGATCAAACCGCCCTGCCCGTAGCGGCCGTTGGAGTTGAACCCGTAGCCGACCACGGTCCTGCCGTCGCGCACGACATCGGTGACGACGGCGACCAGGCTGGTCGTCATCTTGGTGAAGTCGATATAGGCGTTGCGAATGGGCGAGGAGATCGGTTTTGTAACTTCGCGGACATCGACGATGCGGACGGACATGGCGTTTAAGCTTTCT
Source organism: uncultured Alphaproteobacteria bacterium (assembly GCA_963710045.1). Taxonomy (GTDB): domain Bacteria; phylum Pseudomonadota; class Alphaproteobacteria; order Rhizobiales; family Xanthobacteraceae; genus Bradyrhizobium. The sequence goes on from CAVPZO010000071.1 coordinate 199,728, forward strand.
GCTTGTTTCGTCATGGCCGGGCTTGCCCCGGCCATCCACGTCTTCTTGCTGCACCGCTGTCAAGACGTGGATGCCCGCGACAAGCGCGGGCATGACGGGTTTCTACTTGTCGCGATAATACGGCTCGACCGGACCGTGAACCTTGATGGTGAGCGGATTGCCGTAGCGATCCTTGGCGGCACCCGCGGTCACGCGCACCCACCCCTCGCTGACGCAATACTCTTCGACGTTGGTTTTCTCGATACCTTTGAATCGAATCCCGACATCGCGCGCGAGCACATCGGCGTTGTAATAGGGACTCTTGGGGTCGGTCGATAGCCGATCCGGCAGTTGATCGTTCGTCGCGTCGTTGTTTTCGTTCACAGCAGCGCCTCGATTTCTCTTGTGAGACTTTCGGGTCTTACGGTCGGCGCATATCGCCCAGCGACCCTGCCCTGACGATCAATCAGAAATTTGGTAAAATTCCATTTGAGCGATGGGCCGAGCAATCCTGCCCTCGCGCTCTGCAGGTATTTGTACAGCGGGTGAGCACTGCTGCCGTTGACATCGATTTTCGCGAACATCGGAAACGTGATGGCGTAGTTGCTCGTACAGAACTGCTCGATCTGCCTGGCATTACCGGGTTCCTGACCCCCGAACTGATTGCTCGGAAATCCGAGCACCGAAAAGCCGCGCGGTGACAGTTCTTTATGAAGCGCCTCCAGACCTTTGTACTGCGGCGTAAATCCGCACGCGCTTGCGGTATTGACGATCAGCAGAACCTGCCCCTCGAACTGCCTGAGGGGAGTTTCCTGGCCGGTGAGCGTCACAGCCGAAAAATCATAAACAGTCGTCATCGTCTTCCTTCATCCCGCATCGCTGCATGTCTAGCCGACGGGATCGACCGGTGTCGCCGGCGTTCCCGCAGCCTCGATGGCCTCGCCTGCCAGCAGGCACAAATCCTCGCGGTAACGGCCCGATACGATCTGGACGCCGACGGGAACGCGCCCAACCAGCCCGGTGGAAACCGTTAGCCCAGGCAGCCCCATGAAGGGAATGCCAATCTGCGGCATCTGCGCGCGCCACACCCGCGCGAACGACGCATCATCGCGCCGATCGAGGCCGTCCGGGAACGGCAGTTCGCCGGATACCGGCATCAGCAGCACGGCATAGGTTTCGAAGAACAGCTGCCATTCGCGCGTCAACGTCGCCCGCCGCACCAGCGTCTTCGAAAAGGCGGCCGCGTCGAAGGGGTGAACTTTTACCTTGTTACCGCGCAGACATGCCAGCGCGCCGGGATCGCCTTCGCGCTCGGCCGCATCCAGTTGCGCTTCATACCCATCGCCGAGCCACAGTTTTGTTTGGAGTTCCGCCGCCTCGCGCAGTGGCGGGGTGTTCTCGATCTCCTCGACCACCCATCCCGCGCGCTCAAGACGCTTGCCTGCATCCGCGACGGCGGCTCTCACCTCGGCAACGGTCTCGAGGCCGTCGGGATTGAGGCACAGCGCGGCCCGCTTCGGTCTGGCCGGCCCTTCAAGCGGCACCGGCACCCACCACGGATCGCGCGCGTCTGTCCCGGACATCGCCGCGAGCGCAATCCGGAGATCGCCGATGGTGCGCGCGAGCGGGCCGGATACCGCCGAGATCTGGGGCCCGATAGTGCGTTCGGGCAGCGCCGCATTGAAGGCGGCGACGCGCCCCAGCGTCGGCCGCAAGCCGTGAACGCCGCAGGCATAGGCCGGGTAGCGGATTGAGCCGGCGATATCGGTGCCATGCGCGATATGACCGATGCCCGCCGCGACCGCGGCTCCGGCGCCGCCGGACGAGCCGCCCGGCGTGATGCCGGGATCGCGCGGGTTTTTGGTGTCGCCATGGATCAGGTTGGTGGTGAACCAGCGATAGGAGAATGCGGGGCAATTGGTGCGACCGAGAATCACAGCACCAGCCTTGCGCAGATTGTCGATCACGGGACTGTTGGTCTTCGCGATGACATCGCGCTGCAGCTTGAGGCCATTGGTGGTGGCGAAGCCTTGCTGATCTATATTGACCTTGACGGTCACCGGCACGCCCGCCAGCGGGCCCGCATCTTCGCCACGCGCAATCGCTGCGTCGATGCCGCGTGCGTGCGCCAACACATCTTCCGGGTGGTAGTCGACGACCGCGTTGATTTTCGGGTTGACCGCGTCCAGCCGGCTCAGCGCCGCCGTGGCCGCGTCCATCGCCGAAATTTTCCTGGACCTGATCAGGGCGGCGAGTTCTTTTGCCGACAGACGCCAGAGATCCTGCATTGCCAACTCCGTTTGACCGGCCCGTCTTGTAGCGCCGCGCGGACGACAGCGCCAGCGGCGGCCGCAATCGAAAATTTCAGCGGACGCGGGCGAGGAAATAAGCCAGATCGGCGATCTGCTCCGCGGTGATCGGCCCCATCACATCCGCCATGCTGCCGTCATAGCCCTGGCGGCTGTTGTCCTTGTACTCGCCCAGCGTCCTGGCGAGATAATCTTCGCGCTGGTTGGCGATGCGCGGGACGTTTTCCTTGCCGGAAAAGTCGGGATTGTGACAGCTATTGCAGCGATGCTGCTGCGCCAGCGCTTGCGCGCGCGCCATCCGCGCGGGATCGCCGGTATCGGCCGGCGGCGCCGGCTTTGGCAATTTGGCGATAAAATCGGAAAATGCGCGGAGATCGTCGTCGGTGAGCGGCTTCGCCATCTCGTTCATCAGCTCGGACAGGCGCAGCTTGTCGCGAAACATGAAAAGCTGGATCAGCACATAGGGCGCCGGCTGCGCGCCGAGCGAGGGCGTGTTCTCGGTTTCGGACTGCCCTTTCTCGCCATGGCAGGCCAGGCAAGGCGCGACACGTTCGTCGAACGTTTCGGCGCTCGCGGATGAAGCTACAAGGATAAACGCCAGAGCCGTTATTATTATTTTTTGCATCGGCCGATTCCGGTACTTCGTCATTGCGACGAAGCAATCCAGCCTTCCTTTGTGGCTCTGGATTGCTTCGCTTCGCTCGCAATGACGATCTTGCTTACTTGGCCGCGACCTTTTGCTTGCCGTAGGTGACGCGATACACCGCGCCGTTGAAGTCGTCGGATACCAGCAGCGAGCCGTCCTTCATCTGCATCACATCGACCGGCCGGCCGATGTAGTTGTTGTTTTCAATGAAGCCGGTGATGAACGGCTCCATCGACTTCATCGTGCCGTCCTTGTTCAACTTGACGACGACAACATCGCCGCCCATTTTCTGCGACCTGTTCCACGAACCGCGCCGCGCGATCAAGATGGTATTCTTGTAGGCTTTCGGGAACATGCTGCCGGTGTAGAACCGCATGCCCAGCGCGGCCGTATGCGGGCCAAGCAAGCCGACCGGCGCCGTGTAGTCGCTGCAGGATTTGCCCCAGCCAAAGTCGGTATCGAGCAGATTGCCCTGATGACAATAGGGCGCGCCGAAATGCTCGCCGACCTTGGTGATGCGGTTGAGTTCGTCTTCCGGCATGCTCTCCGACAGCCAGTCGCGTCCATTGTCGGTGAAGTAGAGCTGCTTGTTTTCCGGATTCCAGTCGAAGCCGACCGTATTGCGCACGCCGCGCGCGATCACTTCGTCACCGCTGCCGTCCAGATTGATCCGCCGGATCAGGCCGTGTGCGTCGCTATGCAGCACATTGTTGCCGGGCTGTCCGACCGGAATATAGAGCTTGTTATCGGGCCCGATCGCAATGAACTTCCAGCCGTGGGCTTCGTCCTTCGGCAGCTTGTCGTAGATCATCGTCAGCTTCGCGTTGTCGAGGTTGTCCTCGACCTTGTCGACCTTGGAGATCTTCGACAATTCGGCGATGTAGAGCGTGCCGTTCTTGAACGCGACGCCGTTGGGTCGTTGAAGTCCCGAGGCAAGAACCTTGACTTCGCGCTTGCCGTCCTTGTTGACGATGGCATGGACCTTGTCCGACTGCCGGCTGCCGACAAACACGGTGCCCTTGTCGCCTTCCGCCAGCGAACGGGCTAACGCGACGCCGGACGCGTAGACCTCGATGTTGAAGCCCGGCGGCAGCTTGAGCTTCGCCGTCGGCAGCTTGTCGGGGGCGGCCGCGATCGGAGGGGCTGCTATCGGCGCGAGCTTGGCCGCGGCTTCATTGTCGGCGGGTCGCCCGATCAAGGGAGAACCGGGCGGAAGCGGCGCGGCGGCCGGCGCCGCAGCCGGTGCGGGCGACGCGGCGGGAGCCGGAGTGGCCGGCTGCTGCGCCGCAGCGCCGAGCGTAAACGCACTGAGAAAAGCACCCGCGAGCAATGCGCGGCGTGCGGACGAGTAGATCATTTTGAACCTCCCTTAACTGGAAGTCCTTATCCGCGCCCCAGCGGGCGGCGGTGGCCTTCCTGAGCCGCAGTCTCTAATATTTTACCGTCGATGTGCAATCGGAAACATCTGTGGACCGAGCGAGCACCGCTGGAATCCCTTCAGTGCCTCGTCGGGTTTTCCCCGGAAGGATCAATGATCGCTTCGGCAAAGGGAAATTCCATCACGATTTCCCCTTCATCGTCGGTCACTTCGAGAATCGCGCTGAGAAGATCAGCCCGCCCGCCTTCCGTTTTCAGGATTTCCCGGATCGTTGTCCGCGCCACGTTCCATGCATGATCGGGATCGCGCAGCTCTTCGCCCTCGGGGTCGAGGATCAATTCCTTGCCGATACGCGTGTTGAAGAAATATCGCGGCATGGATGAATTCACATCGATGAGGTCGGGCCGCCCGGGGCCGGGCGACAGCTCACAAGTTACTTTATTGTTTAATTCGCAGTCATTTCGAAGCGGGTCGCAGCTCGATGTTCGCGGCATCAAGACGGAAGTCATTGATCGGCCAATGCTTTGTCACCCAATCCCGCCGGATTCCGCTATCTCGTTTTGCATTGCAGCACGAAACCGCTGCAAAATAAATCGCTGGCGAACTTTTAGAACCGCATTAGTTTATATACCCGAGGGCGAAAATCGTCCCGCTCGAGAGGAGACTGGAAATGTCCTGGAAGACGCCGAAGATCGTCGAGGTGCCGGTTGGCATGGAAATCAACATGTATGCCTGCGCGGCCCGCAAATAAGCGCCTGCGATAGCTGAAGCATTTCGACGGAGGTGGACCGCACCTTGCGATGACGTTCCCGAACCGGGGACGGCGCGCGATGTTCGCGGCCACCTCCGAAATGCGTGAAGCGTCCCGGAGACGAGTCATGCTTCGCATCGTCATTCTGGGAGCCGCGGCCGGCGGCGGCGTTCCGCAGTGGAATTGCGGTTGCGCGGTCTGCCAGGCAGCGCGCAGCGGCGATCCCGAGCTTCGAAGCACCCAGGCATCGATTGCGATCAGCGCCGACGGCGAACACTGGTTCCTGATCAACGCGTCGCCCGATCTACGCCAGCAATTGATCGCAACGCCGCAGCTTTTTCCGAAAGCCGGACAGTTGCGCCACAGCCCGATCGCCGGCGTGATCCTGACCAACGGCGAAGTCGATGCGGTGGCGGGGCTGTTGTCGATGCGCGAAGGATCGCCGTTCACGATCTACGCCCATCCGCGCGTGCTCGCGATCCTGAAGGCCAACAGCATCTTCAACGTGCTCAGCGAGATCAACGTGAAGCGCCAGCCCATTGCCATTGACCAGACGTTCGAACCGGCCTTGCCCGATGGTTCGCCCTCGGGCATCGACATTCTGCCGTTCGCCGTGCCCGGCAAGGGTGCCTGGTACCTGGAAGAAAAAGCCCACCCCGCAGGAGACGACGGCGCGGGCGATACGTTAGGCTTGCGCATCGGGGACAAGGCGAGCGGCAAGCATTGCTATTTCCTGGCCGCCTGCGCGCAGGTAACGCCCGAACTGAAAGCGCGCCTTGCCGGCGCATCGCTGATCTTCTTCGACGGCACGGTCTGGCGCGATGACGAATTGATCGCGGCGGGCCTCGGCGCCAAGACCGGGCAGGCCATGGGACATATTTCGATGTCGGGAGACAATGGCGCGATCGCGGCCCTGGCCGATCTCGGCATCGACAGCAAGATTTTTCTGCATATCAATAATTCCAACCCGGCGCTGCTGCGGGATTCCGCCGAACGCAAGACCGCCGAGGGTGCCGGCTGGCAGATTCCCGCCGATGGGATGGAGATCACGCTTTGAACGCAACGACAGCCTTCTCACCTGGCCCAGGCGCACCGCTGCAAAGCGCTGAAGAACTCGAGGCGAGGCTGCGCCATATCGGCGCGACGCGCTATCACAACCTGCATCCGTTCCATCATCTGCTGCATGGCGGAAAACTCAACAAGGGACAGGTGCAGGCCTGGGCGCTGAACCGCTATTATTACCAGAGCACGATCCCCATCAAGGACGCGGTGGTGATCTCCCGGTTCCGCGACCGCGGCATCCGGCTCGAATGGCGGCACAGAATCGAAGACCATGACGGCGACGTCGGCACCGAAGGCGGCATCGAGCGCTGGCTGAAGCTGACCGAAGGGCTCGGGCTCGACAGCGCTTACGTGGAATCCGCCGAAGGCATCTTGCCGGCGGCGCGTTTTGCGGTGGACGCCTACGTGCACTTCGTCCGCGACAAGACCCCGCTCGAAGCCATCGCCTCGTCGCTGACCGAACTGTTCGCGCCGAACCTGCATGAAGAACGGATTTCGGGCATGCTGAAGCACTACGATTTCGTCAACCCCGACATCATGCGCTATTTCAGCCGGCGCATGGAACAGGCGCCGCGCGACGCCAATTTCGCGCTCGACTACGTCAAGCGGCACGCAAACACACCGGCGGAGCGCGAAGCCGTTTGCAACGCGCTGATATTCAAGACCAATGTGCTTTGGGTTCAGCTTGACGCACTGTATCATGCCTATGTCGACGGCCACGTGCCGCCGGGCGCGTTCGTGCCCGCGGCGAACTAGAGGCAAGCGATGGCAGCGCTGCGAAGCCGCAATATCAGCGTCAGCGAGGCCAGCCGGCCGGTGTTGCCGCGGCACGCCAGGCTGAAGTTCGATGAGACGCGGCAGCGCTGGGTGATCCTGGCGCCGGAACGCGTTCTGGCGCCGGATGAAATTGCGGTCGAAATCCTGCAGCTCTGCGACGGCGCGCGCAGCGTCGCCCAAATCATCGACCAGCTCGCCGCCAAATATGTTGCCGAGCGCGCGGCGATCGGCGCCGACGTCATCGCCATGCTGCAGGACCTCGCCGACAAGGGATTCTTGACCGAGGCGCGGGAGAAGACGTCATGAGCCCGACGCTCACCGATGCGAGCCCAGTTGCGGCCGATCCCTCGGATGGGCTGGCTATCATGGAGGCGCGCGGCTCGACGGCGGAGACTTTTGGCATTCCGCTGGCGGTGCTGGCCGAGATCACGCATCGCTGTCCGCTGCAATGTCCCTATTGCTCCAATCCGGTGGAGCTGGAGCGCGGCGGCAGCGAACTCACCACCGAGGAGTGGAAAAAGGTTCTGACCGAACTCGCCGAGATCGGTGTGTTGCAGATTCATTTTTCCGGCGGCGAGCCGACCGCGCGCAAGGATCTGGTTGAACTGGTCCGGCACGCCAGCGATGTCGGGCTGTACTCCAACCTCATCACCTCGGCCGTGCTGTTGAGCAGGGAGAACCTTGCCGCGCTGGCCGATGCCGGGCTGTGCCATGTGCAGATCAGCTTTCAAGGCAATGAGCCCATTGTGGCCGACCGCGTCGCCGGCCTGAAGAATTCACACAAGAAAAAACTCGAAGTCGCGCGCTGGACCCGCGAACTCGATCTGCCGCTGACCGTCAATGCGGTGATGCACCGGCAAAACCTGCATCAGCTTTCCGACATCATCCAGATGGCGGTCGATCTCGATGCCGACCGGCTGGAGGTCGCCAATGTGCAATATTACGGCTGGGCGCTGAAAAACCGCGCCGCGCTGATGCCGACGCTGCGGCAGATCGAGGACACCAGCCGCATTGTCGAGGAAGCCGCGATCAGGCTGAAGGGCATCCTGGCGATCGACTATGTGGTGCCGGACTATTACGCGCTGCGGCCGAAGAAATGCATGGGCGGCTGGGGCCGGCAGTTCTTCAACATCTCGCCGTCGGGCAAGATTTTGCCGTGTCACGCCGCCGAAACAATCACCGGCCTCGAATTCCTGTCGGTACGATCAAATCATTCGATCGCCTGGATCTGGCAGAATTCCGAGGCCTTCAACCGCTATCGCGGCACCGGCTGGATGCCGGAGCCGTGCCGGAGTTGCGAATTCAAGGAGATCGATTTCGGCGGCTGCCGTTGCCAGGCTTTTGCGCTGACCGGCGACGCCGGCAATACCGATCCTGCCTGCACGCGGTCGCCAATGCACGAGCAGATCTTCAAGGTCGCCGAGTCCGAGGCTGCGGCCGATCGGGGCCGTTTCATCTACCGCAATTTTGCCGGCGGCACGCTCGAGACGGGCGGTGACCATGGCGCCTGATGCCGATGCGGGAAAATCCTCTGGCAACCGTTCCGATCCCTTCGCGCCGCTGACGACCCAGCTTCTGCCGGTCGGCAACGGCCACGAGATCTACGTCGAAACCATCGGCCGCGCCGATGGCATTCCCGCCGTCTATCTGCACGGCGGCCCCGGCAGCGGTTGCCAGGCGGATCATCGGCGGCTGTTCGATCCCGAGCGCTTTCATGCCGTTCTGTTCGATCAGCGCGGCGCCGGGCGAAGCAGTCCAAAAGGACGCCTTGAAGCCAATACGCTGCCTGATCTGATCGCGGACATGGAAACGATCCGCGAAAGCCTGGGCTTTGCGCGCTGGATGATTGTCGGCGGTTCGTGGGGCGCTACCTTGGGCTTGGCCTACGCCGAAGCGCACCCGGCGCGCGTCAGCGCCATGGCGTTGCGCGCGGCATTTCTCGGCACCCGCGCCGAACTGGAACAGGCCTTTCTGCAAAACTTGTCCCGCTTCCATCCCGGACTGAGCGACGATTTCTTCGGTCTGCTGTCCGCGAAGGAACTCAAGCGCCCGCTCGACGCCTACTGGCGCCGTATCCTCGATCCGGATCCTGCCGTGCATGGGCCGGCCGCCCGCGCATGGCATGACACCGAACGGATTCTTTCCGAGCATGCGCCTTCGCGAACGCGGCTCGATTTGGCATCGCTGAAGTCGACGCGCCCGCTGCCCGCCACGCCGTTCATGGAGGCGCATTATTTCCACAATGATTGCTTCATGAAACCAGATCAGCTCATGGCGGGAGCCGGAAAGCTGAAGGCAATCCCCGGCATCATCGTGCAGGGCCGCTATGATTTTCTGTGCCCGCCATCGACCTCGCATGCGCTCACAGCGGTCTGGCCGAACGCGGAAATTCGAATCGTCGAGGGTGCCGGCCACTCGCTGTACGATCCCGGCGTCAGGGACGCGGTGATGAAAGCGATTGCCGATCTCGCCTGCAAAGTGACCGGATAGGAGATTCGCAAATGCCTTTGGCCGGAAAGGGAATGCTGCTGACGTCGATGGACATCGACCCCGCCGACGAGCGCGAATTCAATCTGTGGTACGACGGCGAGCATCTCGAGGAGCGCGTCGCGATCGACGGTTTTCTCGAGGCGCGGCGTTACGTCGCGCATGCAGCCAGCCCGAAATACCTCTGCCTCTATTCCACCGAAACCTTCGAGGTGCTGGACAGCCCGGCCTATCGCACCGTACTGGCGAATCCTACCCCTTGGTCGAAGACGACCATGGCGCGTTTCAAGAACATGATCCGCGCGGTGGCCCGTATCACCGTCAGCCGCGGACAGGGCCGCGGCGCGGCGCTGGGCATCATCCGCATCCGGCCTTCAGCCGAAGGCAAGGACACGTTGCGCGCAACGCTGACGGATCAGCTCGATCCGGCCGGCCTCGACGGGATCATTTCCATGCATCTGATCGAAAGCGATCCCGCGCTTTCCAGACCGATTGCTGGTGCGCCACCGTCTGTCAGTCCAGGCGCCGGCGACTGGTACGTGCTGATCGACGGGACGCATGTAAGCGCCGTCTCGGCGATTGTTGCAGCGCGCTTCGCCGATGCCGCCGGGATCAAACCTGCGACGGTGATTTCAACGGGCGTTTACAACCTGATGTGGGATCTGGCGAAGAGCGACATTCCGTCACCCCATACCTGAAATATCACGGATATATTGCACTGCCGCATGAACAGCACGCCATAAAGCTGGGGTTCCAGACCAATGGCGAATGGCGATTAAGGAAAAATGACTT
>CAVPZO010000072.1:0-74299 GCA_963710045.1 uncultured Alphaproteobacteria bacterium
TCAACCGCGCCAGCTGCATGGTGATGGTGGAGCCGCCGGACACGATATGGCCGCGCGTAACGAGTTGCAGAGCCGCGCGCCCGAGTGCCAGCGGATCGACGCCGCCATGGGAACGGAAGCGCCGGTCCTCATACGCAAACATCAGCTTCAGATAACCCGGATCGACCGCCGTCCGCGCATCGACCGGCAGCCGCCAGCGGCCGTCGGCCATCGCATAGGCGCGCAGCAATTTTCCATTGCGATCGACGACGCTGGTCGAGACTTGTTGCGCCTGCACCAGCGGCAACGGCCCGAGCGAAACCACCCATGCGGCGAACGCGCCGATGCTCAAAGCGCATACGACGACCGATACTATCACGAAGCGCTTGATCGGCCGCCGACCTCTCGTTTCGTCATGGCCGGGCTTGTCCCGGCCATCCATCTTCTTCGAACTCGTCATTCCGGGATGCGCCCCCTTCGGGCGCAGACCCGGAATCCAGCGCCATGCACTGTTCTGGATTCCGGGTTCGCTCGCCAAGAGGCGAGCGCCCCGGAATGACGATTTCGACGATGCACTCATTTCGCGGAACGCACCTCGACAGTGCCGGTGCCGGTGCGGCCGTAGCGCGAGGGATTGTACATGTCCTCGACATAGGCCTGCGGCAGCACGTATTTGCCCGGCGACACCGCGCGCACCACGTAGGCCACCGTAAACACCGCCTTGTCGTCGCTGGCGCGGTCGATGGCGGCGGTGAAACGATCGTCGCGGAATTCGGTATGCTCGGGCTCCTCGCCGTCCTCGATCCAGTCCAGCGTGCCGGTGTCGCCGGACGACACCAGATGCGGGTTGTCGATCTCAAAGCCCGCGGCGAGATAATCGGACACCATGATGTGGCCGAACTCCGGCTTGGCTTCGGTGATCTTCAGCACCACGGCGAAGCGGTCGTTCTGTTTCGCCTTCGATACGTCGGCGGGCTTGCCGTCGAGCGTAAAGTAATTGCGCTCGATCTTGAAGCCGTTGGATGCGGCTGGCTCCGGCGTGATCGGCGCGCCGCTGACCGACACCACCGCCTGTACCGGCGTGTCGCCGGTGTTGGTGATCTTGATCGGCTGGCCCGCCATGTCAGCGGCCTTGTAGCTGCGGTAGAGCGCGGTTTTGACCGGGCTGCCGTTGACGTCGAGCGTCAGCGTTTCCTTCGACAGCGCGCGCGACGCCAATACCAGCCAGGCATTCTCCTGGGTCGAGGTGTAAGGCGTCAGGCCACGCGCCGCTTCGACGCGCTGCACGGCTTGCGTGATGGTCGCACTTGAGGCGTTGCCCTCGCTGCCCAATGAGACCAGCGCCGCGGCATCGCGCAGGGCCGAGCCGTAGTCGACCCGGCCGAATTCGAGCACCGGTTTTGGCGCGAGGCTTTCAAGGGCCGCGGCATAGACCCGCTCCGCCCTCGCTTTGTCGCCGACCAGCGCCAGCGCCGCCGCCAGTTGCGATTTTGCAATGGGCGTGGCGAGGTTGTTCAGCTTGGTGTCGGCGAGATAACGGAGATCGCCGACCGGCGCCGTGCCATTGCGCGCAAGCACGTAAAGCCCGTAGGCGAGATCGCGGCCGCCGTTCTTTTCCGGCTCCTCGGCATTGACGACGGAGTTGCGGATGCGATCCAGCGCGTTGCGGAACAGCACGTCCGGCACCACAAATCCCTTTTCGCGGGCGCGGGTCAGGAAGTCGGTGACGTAAGCGTCGAGCCAGGCGTCATCGCCGCCCGCCGACCACAGGCCGAACGAACCGTTGGAGCCTTGCCGCGCCAGCAGCCGGTCGATGGCATCCCTGATGCGCTGGTCGACCGCAGTGTCCATGGCCAGATGCGCACCGGCCGCCAGATCGTTGACATAGAGCAGCGGCATCGCGCGGCTGGCGATCTGTTCGGAGCAGCCATAAGGGTAGCGGTCCAGTGCCTTCAGGATGGTCGCGGCGTCCAGCGCCGTGGACAGGCTGACCGACATCGATACGGCGCCTGTGCCGGACACGAGGTCGGAGAACATGTCCGACGTCAGCGTCAGGCTTTCGCCCCTGGCCAGCGTGCGGATCGAGCGGCGCGCGAGGATCTGCGTCGCGGCCTTGACGTCCAGCACGTAGTGCCGCGCCAGCGTCAGGCCATTCGGACCCTTGATATCGACGTCGAGCTGCGCGGTGCCGGCGCCGCCGGAGGCATCGAGCCCCAGCGCCATCGAGGTGCGCTGCTTGGCCGCGAGCTTTACCGTGGTGGCCGGATTGCCCGTCACCTTCACCGGCCCCGAAGTCTTGACGTTGATGGTGTAGTCGCCGGGCGCGCCCTCGACGTTGTCGAGGTCCATGCTCATGGTGCCCTTGTCGCCATTGAGCAGGAAGCGCGGCAGCGTCGCCGTCAGCACCACCGGATCGCGAACAATGACGTCGGTGGTGGCGCGGCCGAGTTTCGTGGCGGTCCATGCCACCGCCATCACCCGCGCGGTGCCGGCGAACTCCGGAATGTCGAATGAGATTTCCGCCGAGCCATCCGCGCCAACGGTGACGATACCGGAATACAGCGCCAGCGGCTTTTGCGTCGGCGGGCTGCCCTGCAATTCGGCGCCGGCGAAGTCGCCGCCGGTCTTGAGCTGACCGCGGGTACCCTGCATGCCGTCGATCAACTGCCCGTAGAGATCGCGGATTTCCGAGGTCATGCGGCGCTGCCCGAGATAATAATCGTCAGGAGCCGGCGGCTTGTAATTGGTCAGATTGAGAATGCCGACATCGACCGCGGCGACGACGATCTTGGCGTCCTCGCCCGGGTTCAGCCCACCGATCTTCACCGGCAGTTTCAGCGTGGTGTTGGGCCGCACCAGCGCCGGCGGCGAAAGGCCGACGGTGAGCGTGCGGACCTTCTTATCGATGCCGAACCATTTCAGGCCGATCGCCCGGCCGGGCATCCGCAGCGCCGCCGCATCCAGCGGCCGCCGCAGCGTCGCCACCACATAGGCGCCGGTGCCCCAATCCTTGCCGACGGGAATCCTGACCTGCGCGGTGCCTTCCTTGATGTCGGTCGACTGCGTCGTCAGCAGCCGGTCGCCGAGCACGTTGATAGTCAGCTTGCCGGCGGAGCGCGCATTGACCGACACCACCATGGTGTCGCCGGATTGATATTCCGGCTTGTCGATGGAGGTTTCCAGCAAGTCCGGCGTATCGGCGCTGCCGTCGGAATACCAGCCGACATCGAACTGCACCGACGTGAGCGGTCCGTCGGCCTCAGTCGATTTGACATCGAGCCGGTAGCGTCCGGGCTGCGGCGACAGCGTCACCCGCGATGGCTTGTCGGCGGCGATGGCGAGATCGCCGTCGGCGACGCGCTTGGTGGATTTGACCGGTTCGTATTCCCAGGACGAATTCTGGCGATACCACTGATAGCGGGATTCCAGCTTCAGCAGTTCATAGCGCAAGCCATTGCGCGCCAGCGGTTTGCCGTCGGGCGCCACGAAGACGACTTCGAATTCGGCCTTGTCGCCCTCCGCCACGTTCTTGTCGCCGAACAAAGGCTTGACGCCGATCATCGCCGCCCCGGGCGCGACCGGCAGCACCAGCTTGCGCTCGACCGCGCGGCCGCCGGCTTCCGTCATGCGGATGAAGATCTGCGCCTCCTGCGGGCGCGTCGACGACGGCGGTTTTGCCAGGCTGACGGGGAAGGTCGCGACGCCGTTGGCATCGGCCTCGGGCAGATTCTCGATCGGCGTGCGTTCGTTGCTGGTGGTCTCCTCGTCGGCGACGCCGAACTGGTAGCCGGCAAAACCGGGCCGTGACGATGCCGGCGAGACCAGCATGTCGCCTTCCAGCTGCAGGCCGGACGCGGGCGCGCCGTAGAGGAAATGGCCGACCACTTTAAGTTCTACCGGAACTCCAGCTCTGATCTGTTTGTCCTTGCTGGATAATTCGAACTCGATACGGTCCGGGACGTAATCCTCGACCATGAAGGTGGTTTCACCGACCGAGGAGCCCTTGGGGTCGGTGAAGGCGCGCGCCCGCCACGTCCCTGTAGGGACCGCCGAATTGAGCGGCAAGGTCAGGCTGCGTCCGCCGGCGCCCTGGTCGGGCAGCACGGCGCGGCGGTATTCGACGCCATCCGGGCGCTCGATCACCAGCGTCAGCGGCCCGCCGGTCACGGCATTGCCCTGCCCGTCGCGCAGCAACGCGGTGAGATACACCGTCTCGCCGGAGCGATAGACGCCGCGTTCGGCATAGACGAAGGCGTCGGCGCCGGCCGGCACCGCGCGGCCGGAAACGCCGCGGTCGGTGAGGTCGAAGGCGCTGGATTTCAGGCTGAGGAAGGCGTAGTCGGCCTTCTCGCCGGACACCGTCAGCAGCGTCGGCGACATACCGCCCTCGCCGCGCGCCAGTCCCGCCTCGAACAGCACATGGCCGGACTCGTCGGTCTTGCGGGTGGCCAGAATCTCGTTGTTGCGCGCCACCAGCCGCACTTCGGCCTTGGCCACGGCATCGGTCGAGGCCAGCGAATTGACGAACACGTGAATGCCGTCATTGCCCGAAAACGCCGTGAGACCGAGATCGGACACGATGAACCATTGCGTCGCTAGCGAGCCGTCATCATCGCCGCCCGAACCGGGGCCCTTGGCCCTGGCGGTCATCACATAGACGCCAGGTTGCAGGTCGCCGAGCGCCTGGTCGACCGGGAATGCGGTGGTGACGTCCTGATTGAGCGTGGTCGCGGTGGCAAGCTCCCCGGACCATACCTTCATGCCGCGCTCATTGCCGAGATCGTCGAGCTGGTAGCTGGACAGCGCCTTCTGGAAATCGCTGTCGATCACGGTGTTGATCAGATTGCGGTCGCCGATCCGGAACACCTGCACCGACACGGAGGGCGTATTGACGCTGACCAGCGGGATGCCGCGCTGGCCGGTGCGCGGCAGCACGTAGGCCCGCCCGGTGAAGCGCACGAACGGCTTGCGGTCGCGGACATAGATGTTGAATTCGGCGGATTTGGGCAGGGTTTCCTTCACGGTCGACGGCAGGCCGGCGCGCAGATTGATGTTGTAGCGCTCGCCATGCTTCAGGCCTTCGACGCAGAGCTGCTTTTCTTCCGACGACAGCGCCGGCTTGTCGCTCCCCGCCAAGGCGAGGTACGGCGCAAAATCGGTGCGCTTGGCGAGGTCCTCGGAGAACTGGAAGCAGGCGCGCGGCGACGCCGAATCCGAATTGACGGTGTAGTCCAGCAGCCGGAAACCATGGTCGTCGCGCAGCTTTTCGTATTGGCCACGGACGTCCGCGACTTCCCTGATGTCGAGCGAAAGCCGCAACGTATCCAGCGCCGGGCGCCACAGCTTGCGGTCGGACAGCGCGCGGCCGAGCACGGCAAGGGCTTCCGCCTCCTCCCCCGCATTGCCGGCGCGCTGATAGGCGATGTAGGCGGCAGTCGAAGCGCGTTCGAGCAGAAAAGTCTGTTCGCTCGATGTAGCGGAGCGGATCTGGAAGATGGTCCGGGCCAGCCGCAGCCAGTTGCCGCTATCCGCGGGCGCGACGGCGGCGAGCTGTCCGATGATCTGCAGGCCGACCCGGTAGTCGCCGCGCTTGAAGGCCGCATCGGCGTCGGTCCTCAAGCTCGCCGCCGACTTGGCAACCGGACCCGCCTCGCTCTTGATCTGGGCTTCCAGCTTGATCGCCGAATCGGCCAGATCGTCGCGTTTGAAGGCCTTATCCGCCGCCTGCGCCGTGACCAGGCCAAGCGCCAGCGTGGCGCAAAGCGTTGCGGCGCGAACCAAACCGATCATGATGGACTCCTTGGGGGCGGACGAACGCCGCCTGCTGGACAGAAATGCGCGAAAAGGTGACGGACTGATGGCCGCGGAAAGGGGTAGCGAAAAAGTCGCATGCGACATTAGCCGTGACGAGTCCATGCCCACCAGCCAAGGGGCCGTGGCACATCGTTAGCGTTGAGGGCGAACAAAACAAACACCCGCCAAGGGTTGTCGCCCCGTCGGGCAGATTGGTTCGGTTCAGGCTTGGCAGGGACGCGGATTTTTCATATTGGCGGTGCTATTAGGTGCCCGACGGTCCCATAGCTCAACTGGATAGAGTAACGGATTTCTACTCCGTGGGTTGCAGGTTCGAATCCTGCTGGGATCGCCACCAAACTCCGCTTCGTCAACAGCCAGAACCCTACTTTCGAGCCAGCGCCTCGCGCTCCAGAACCAGCCTGTCGAGTTCGGCGGTTTGCTGGTCGATTCGATCGGCGGTCCGCTCTTCGTTTTGACCGCCCGAGGCCCCGGCGGCCTGCTCGATCAGCTGCCGGATGTTGTCGCGGAGCACCGCGATTCGGTCGTCCAGCTCTGAAAGCGAAAGATTGCTCGGCATCGGCACGACTCCGGTTCGTTGCGGCCTGTCGTCAGACACTACCGCCCGGATCGGCCGCTTCCTACCGAAAACGCGGACGGCTCCGGCCTCAAAAACCCTCTCTCCCGGCCATTTTCCGGCCCCGACGAAACAATTCTCGAAACAATTCTCCCGGTCCACGAAACCATTTTGGGTTCCCGACGCAATCATCCTGAAACGGTCGCCGGGCCATTGTCCGCCCAAGGATACGCCGAAAAGGCGACCGGGGAGACTTCAGATGAACCATTCCATTTACAGTGCGGACCGTTCGACCCATCGCAAGATCGTCATTGTCGCCCTTGTGGCCGGCATCGCGGTGGCGGGTCTCGGCATCTCGGCGCGGACCAGTTCAGACGACGGTACCACCCAGACGGCCCGGGTCATGAAGGCCGGCAAGCCGGTGGCGATCACAAGTTCAGGCACTTCGGTCGTCCGCTAGGAGGCTGCCGCCATGTGGACGGAAACCGATCAACTCAGCAATGCCGGCATGGATCCCGCGATCTGGTCGATCGTGGCGGCGGTCGGCGCTGCGATTTTCTACGTTGCCTTCGTGGCCTGACAGGCCTTGCTTTGCGGCTGATGTAATCCCCGACACGGGGTCGCCAGCCGCTTTCGGCTGCTTTCGCCTGGTTAATTATAGGTTGCGGCCGGTCAAAAAATCCGACTGAAATCGCCGCCTGCTCCTTAAAATTTTAGGCTTATCGTCCCCCGATATCGTGCGTACGGGGATGGATCATGTCGAGCCAAAAAGCCTTGCAGTTGCAGATAGACAGCGGCCATTGCCGCGCCATCTGCGATGAAATCGGAGACCGCCTCCGCATCGTTCTCGACAAGGAGACCAGCGAGATTCCGCAGCAGTTGCGGTTGCTGCTCGACCGGCTTGCCCAACTCGATGGCGAGCAGGCACCTTCGATCGTGCCTGCCATGGAAGATATGATCGAGTGGTCCACCGCGGCGTAACCGCCGGATGCCCGTTCCGCGCCGAACACCGTAGCCGGTTCCCCTTGCCATCCTCACCTCGCAATCGTCGCATGCCGGCCTTGATTGCGTGCGGCGGCAGCCACAAACCGATGGCATCACGCCGAGATGACTTGTTCCGCCGCGGCCCTGCGATGGGCCTTTCTCTGCCTTGCGTGCCTGGCGCTACCCTCTTGCGTCGGCGGTCGAACGCCGGGCGAGGCCATCGCCGACATGCCGCACTGGATGGGCGGCCTGCCGGAGGGTGCTCCGCCGCGGCGCGGCACTCCCGAATATGACGCGATGATGGCAGCGCGCGCGCAGGAAGCCGCACGGCCGAAGACCGACCAGCCGAAATAGCCGGCCTTCGCCTCTCCTTGCGGAACACGGTGTTGCTGCAAATCATCAGTCGGATTCCGATTTTCGGAACCGTTCGAAATCCTTTTGACTGTGCGGGCCCGCATGTCGTTTCTGTTCGCGAAGGGGCGCTAAGGACAGTTGCGATGATCGAGACGGTTACAGCATTTTTCGGCTTCATCAGCGCCAGCATTTTCCTCGCGCACGCTTATGAGGGCTATCGTTCGCGGCCGGTGCTGCAGAAGGAACGATTCCGAAAGCTTTAATAAATTCGGTCCAGCATCGCGGTCGGCAGGTGCATCATGCGTAACAATGACTTCGTGGCCGAAGGATTCCTCGCGGTAACCGCGGCCGGCTTTATGCTGCTTTGCTCGAGCTTGCTGGCGATCGCTTTCAGCTAATATCGGCACTCCGAACCTGAATTGGCCTGGCCGAACGCACCGAGTGGACGGCTCCAACCCCCCTGGATAATCGCAGAACGGCCCCTCTTCCGTTCGCAGCGTCGAACCGGTAGCTTTCCCGGAATCGGCGGCGTGCAGGCGCCCTGATTTATCCATGACCCCCGCTTCGACGAGGACTGCCTTGGACGCGATGATCCCGACTTCTGCCGAGCTTGCCGGCGACCGGAGCGTGATCATGCGTGCCGAGGCCGTCCGCCCGGCAGTCGCGGCCGCGTCGAACGAGATCGAGGGGTCCCGCCGGCTGCCGCCGGCCCTGCTCGACAAGTTGCACGAGGCACGGCTGTTCCGCCTGCTGCTGCCGCGCTCATCCGGCGGGATCGAGACCGATCCCGTCACCTTCTTCCACGTGATCGAAACCATCGCCCAGGAGGACGCCTCGACCGCCTGGTGCCTGAGCCAGGCCGGCGGCTGCGCCATGTCGGCGGCCTATCTCGACCTGCCGGTGGCGCAGGCGATCTTCGGCAACGACCCGCGCGCCGTGCTCGCCTGGGGCCCCGGTCCGAAGGTCAAGGCGATCGAATGCGAGGGCGGCTACAGGGTCAGCGGCGTCTGGGCCTTTGCCTCCGGCGGCCGGCATGCGACCTGGCTCGGCGCCCACTGCCCGATCTTCCAGGCCGACGGCTCGCCCAGGCGCGATGCCACCACCGGCGAACAGCTGGAGCGCACCATGCTGGTGCGCACCGAGGACGTGGAGTGGACCGACATCTGGAACACGGTCGGCCTGCGCGGCACCGCGAGCGACCAGTTCGCGCTGAACGACTTCTTCGTCCGTTCGGACCATTCGATCACCCGCGACTTCGACAAGGAGTGCCGCGAGAACGGCCCGCTCTACCGCATGGGCAACGGCACCTGCTACCAGGTCGGCTTCGCCGGCGTCGCCTGCGGCATCGCCCGCAGCGCGCTCGACGGCTTTGTCGACGTGGCGCGCAACAAGGTGCCGCGCGGCGCCAGCAAGACGCTGCGCGACAATGCGGCGGTCCAGACCAACCTTGCTGTGGCCGAAGTCAATCTGCGCGCCGCGCGGACCTATTTGCTGCAATCGATGGCGGAGATCTGGAAGGACCTTACCGCCGGCGCGATGATTACCGTCAAGCAGCGCATTATCATTCGCATGGCGTCCACGCATGCGATCCACAAGGCGCGCGAGGCGGTCGATTTCGCCTGGAATGCGGCCGGCGCCACCGCAATCTTCGAGAGCCATCCGCTGGAGCGCCGCTTCCGCGACATGCACACCGTGACCCAGCAGTTGCAGGGCCAGCTCCGGCATTTTGAAACCGTCGGCGCCTGGATGATGGGCGCCGAAGCCGATCTCACTTTCGTCTAAAAGCAAAAAGGAAGAACACCATGCCCCTCGGCGGATTGCAGCATTACACCATCGAGCCCTCCGATCTGGAGCGCACCAAGGATTTTTATTGCGACGTGCTGGGGCTGGAGAACGGTGACCGTCCGCCGCTCGACTTCCCCGGCTACTGGCTCTATTCCGGCGGCACCGCGACCGTGCACCTGATGGGCACCCGCAAGCCGCGCGAGGGCATCGTGGTGCGCGGCACCGAGAAGAAATACGAGGACACCGGCCGCCTCGACCATATCGCCTTCGCCGCCACCGACGCCGACGGCGTGCGCAAGCGCCTGCAGGAAAAGAACGTCAAATTCCGCGAGAGCATCGTGCCGCGCACCGGCGACACGCAGTTCTTCTTCTACGATCCCGACGGCGTCGGCGTGGAGCTGAATTTCCCGAAGTCGTAACCGCCAGGCTATGGGACTGCGTCGAGAGGTTTCTGCCATGAACCTCGTCGATATCCTGCACGACGCCCGCTCCCTGCTGTCGGGCGTGAGCGCCATATTGCAACCGGCCGAGAAACCCGTCCGGGTTACAGTCCGTTCCATTCCGCTTTTCGTGCGGCCACGCACGCCGAGTCTCGACGCCGCGAAAGGATCCTCTCGATACGCTCGGACCGCAAAAATTGATCCGTTCGTTACGTAGCGCCGCGCACGCAACCGCCCCGCTTCGCAGAAATTGTGCCGCGCTCAACTACCAATAGCTGCCGGCAACCTTACCCCGCAGAGTTGACTTTTGCGTCGCCCTCGACGATGCTGCCCGGACGCCCATTTTGTTGGGGCGCGCGCACTTTTAATTTCATGAAGTTTTTTGATGAAGAGATTGAATCATGCCCTATTCCGTTCCGGGAAAAGCTGATCAGGCAAGCCAGGCTGTGATTGACGCGTGGAACGCGCAGATCAAGTCAAATTTCAACGGTCTTTGGGCGGGTAGACTTGCCGACTCAAAGCCCTATTTTCTCGACGATCCCGGCAAGCTGGTAAATGCCAGCTTTACCGACGCGGTCAGATGGTCGGGGGCTCCTGCCGAACCCCGGACTTGCCTTGACGAGACCTGGGCGGAGCGGTTGTCCGACTGGGGCGAGCGGGGGCGAAGTTCGTTTCAAAACGAGTATGTTGAATACACCCTTGTCTACGCAACCGATCAAACGGGCAAGGTCAGACCCAAGCGCTTTACTGCGACAACCGAACTCGCGGAATACTGGACCACGGTAGCCTCCGTGGACCCGGTTCAGGTGCGCGCGATGGCCAAAGACGTGTTGGGACGTGACGTCAGCTATGCCGAACTCTACGGCTCAAACAATGCCGATCCCGGTAATCTTTCGCCTGCTCAGCGCAGGATTGCTTTCGCAGTGCAGGTGGCGGGGAATGGCCGGCATCCGGATCTTGAAGCTGCAAACGTGCCGGCTAATCCGATCGGCGGCCTGAATCGCGAGAACGCACTTTTCATGCGCCAGCAGATCAACGGCCTGGATGACCTCGTATACATTGTGATGTTTGGTGCCCGGCCCTATGCCGTCAACGAACCGGCAGGTCGACGAAGAGCCGAGAACTTCGAAATATTTCGTTCGGAGGATGTCGCCTATCTGGCCTGCCGGAATGCCGATCCGCGTGCAGCCAGAGGTGCCTATAATCAGGTTATCAGCCAGATAAACGGGAATGCGGCCAAGAGTTCCCGTATCGCCTTCGCTGACCCTCTCGGTATGTACATCAGAGGATTCAACTCGGGGGCGTTTACCTGGAACGGCGCGCCTGTGCCGCAAGACTGGATCCGCTGGAGGCGCGGCGGCCCGGGCATGTGGCAAAGGCTGGAGTTCGGGCCGCCTGACGATAGCCCGGCGTTCCTTGATGACATCATGGAAAAAGTTGGGGCGACACAACGGCCGGTCAGCGGTGGATATAGATTGGTCCGCGGCATCGAAGTTGGACCTGGCGTCATGGTCGAACCCGCGTCCAGCGTAAATCCCCAGTGGATCGACATCCCTGCCGAGCAACCGCTCGACTGCTCGATGGCCGACGTATGCACTAGCGTAGCACAGGCACGTGCGGTTTGGGAAAGCGAGCACATCCTGCCTCCCGTGCTGCGCCTCAGGTAAACGACATTGCCACTCCAGGAAGGAATCTATTCGGATTCGGGCGCCACGCCGGGGCCGTGCTTTGCCATCATGTTTCTTCGGGTGACCCAGGGGGCGACAGCGGCAGAGATAGCGCCGGTACTCGATCGCTTGTGGAAGGTGCATGACGATTTGCGGCACGGCCGGATCGCCGATCTTCCCGGCATCGATCTACCCGCGTCGGGGCTGACGATCCTTTGGGGGTACGGCCCTAAGGCGTTCAAAATCGCCGGGGTCAATCATGACCTTCCTTCCGAGCTTGCGGAGCAAAATCAGTTTCTGCCTCCGCACAGATCGGCGATTTCTCCCATTCTGGGAGGTGCGTCCATTAACTTTGCACCTGGCCTTGACCGAAACCCGGCCACCGAAGAAATCATGGTGCAGGCTGTCGGCGACACGCCGCTGGCGGTGAACAGGGTTATCGTGGAAACATGGAAGCTGCTGAAGAAAACCCTTAACGCCACGACGTCGCAGCCGCTTCTGGAAATGACGGCCAGTTTTACCGGTTTTAATCGCGAAGACGGGCGAAGCTGGATCGACTTTCACGACGGCGTCTCAAACTTGAGAAGCGGAACGCCAAGACTCCGTGCGATTGAGGTCAAGCGACAGGGCCTTCCGGAAAACCAGTGGACCGAAGGCGGTACTTATCTTTGCTTTGTGAGATTGGCGGTCGATCTGGCGGCTTGGCAGAACCTTTCTCAAACCCAGCAGGAGCTGGTTGTCGGGCGCTCCAAGCTCACGGGATGCCCGCTTGTTTCGATCGACGCGGCGGGAAATCCATCGGCCATGGCGGGTTGTCCTTTTACCGGAACTTCAGCTCCGACCGATCCCGCCAACGCTCCGTTCCGGGAACCACCGCTGGTGACCGACGATATGCGATTTAGTCACGTGCAGAGAGCAAACCACGATCATGATGACCGGTTCGAAACGCCGGACTCCCACAGGTTTTTCCGCCAGGGATATGAATTCGTAGAGCCACCGCTAGCTGGCAGCGACCTCGTGCTTGGACTGAATTTCGTCAGTTTCCAGGACACACCGACCAGGGTCCTGTTCACTTTGACCCAGCCTGACTGGCTCGGAGACTCAAATTTCGGCGGTAGTACGGCCACGCCGCATCCGGGTATGGCATCGCTTCTCAAAGCACAGGCGGCCGGAATTTTCTTCTGCCCGGAAGCTCCTGAAGCGGGTGAATTTCCGGGAAGCTCCATTTTTCGCCAGCCGCAACTGGTTGCCGCCGTTGCCGCCGTTGCCGCCACTGCTCCGCGCCGCCGCCGGGCCAAGACTGCCAAGAAACCGGCGCGTAAGGCTCGCGCGTAGCGGGACAACGTTCGGCTCCAAGGCCGGACTGTATCAAGTGCCGGCGCGTATCAGCCCTTCACGTCGAGCAGTTCGACGTCGAACATCAGCGTCGCGTTGGGCGGGATCACGCCGCCGGCGCCGCGGGCGCCATAGCCGAGCTGCGGCGGGATGATCAAGGTGCGCTTGCCGCCTACCTTCATGGTGGCGACGCCCTCGTCCCAGCCGGCGATGACCTTGCGCTGACCGATCGGAAACTCGAACGGCTCGTTGCGGTCGACCGAGGAGTCGAATTTCTTACCCTTGACGCCATTCTCATAGAGCCAGCCGGTGTAGTGCATGACGCAGGTCTGTCCGGATTTCGGCGTCGCGCCGGTGCCGACCTTGCTGTCTGTGATCTGCAAGCCTGAAGCGGTGGTCATGGGTTTTCCTGCGGTCTGGGCTGTTGCCATGTTAAGGGAAGCGTCCGGGACGGCGGCGCTCAATGCCGCCATCAATGTAAATGCTGCCAGGGCGCCGGCACGTCGAAAGGTTCGCATCTTGCTCCTCGCTGAATCGTTCGCTTGAGTTTCGGGATTGTCTTTTTCAGGCTCCGCGTCGCGATACAAGGGTTGTTTTTTGCGGCAAGCTTCAAGTTGGGCACATCAGAAGGAACCCGATGGCTTCCAGCCGGTCATATCGAACATGAAGAACGGATTGTACTCGGTTCATATCCAGATGGGCGACGGCGTAAAGGGCCGGGCCAGCGGCGTGATCATCGTGCGGGATGGCGTTATTCTGGGCGGCGATCCCTATTTCTGGTCGGTCGGCTCCTATACCTTCAAGGAAGGCACCTGCAAGGGCGATCTGGTCACCAATCAACACACGCCGTATCACGATAGCACCGCGCGGCCGGTATTCGGCGGCCGCGAGGTGACCACCGGCTTTTCCGGGACATTCAAGGACGACAGCGCGGAGATATTCGGAACATCGCTGGTCGGCAGCCGCAGCGTCAGTTTTCGCGCGACATTGCGCAAGCTAGCGGATAATTAGACGTATCCCCGGCTCACACCGAACAACGAAAGCGACAAGGCCCATTAGATGAGTGGATTCAAGGAAGTCAGCTTCGCAGACCGCCAGAAGGCGGCGCAGCAGGCCAAACAGAATATTCTGAACAAGTTTCGCGCGCAGCCCGGCGCCGACGATCCTGCCGTCCGGCAGCGGCAGGCCGAGCGCGAGGCCCAGGCCGCCACGCGCGCCAAGGCCAAGCTCGTGCGCGATGCCGAGAAGGCTGCGAAGAAGGTTGAGGAAGCGCGATTGGCTGAAGAAGCGGCTGCAGCCGCCGCGCGCGAAAAGGAAGAAGCCGCCGCCCGCGAAACGGCGCTGGAAGCCGAGCGCAAGGCCGCGCGCGACGCCCGCTACGCCGCCCGCAAGAAGCGGAAGTAGCCAATATTTTCAGCGTCGTCCCGGCGAACGTCCCCTCATCTCTGGCGTCATCCTGAGGAGCCGCGCCCTTGCGCGGCGTCTCGAAGGATGGCCGCATGCACCTGTGGCTTATCCTTCGAGGCTCGCCGCCAAAGCGGCGAGCGCCTCAGGATGACGGCGGAGTTTTTTGCAACCGCCGCTCGACAGCATCAATTTTACGCCTTCAAACTGTCGTTCACGAACTTGTGAATGTATACCTATCCCCGCACTGTCAGGCGGTTTTATAGTTCGCCCGTCCTGTCCGATGAGGGGCCGCTTTCTAGAAGCGATCCTTTTTTGGACAGAGCGAGAGCTGGCCGGACCGGGGCGCCCCGGAACGGTCGACGGCCTGGTGGCCGGTGGAGCGCTGGGAGGCGCTGCGCCTAGCCTTGGGCGCGCGCGGTAGCCTTGCCGCGCGAGGCGGGTACGTTAATCCCGCCTCCGGGGGTGCCTCGCAAGCACTCTGGCGCCTCCCACCGCTCCATCCCCTCGCGCGGTTCGCGAGGGACTGGCAAACCTCGGACGCTTTGCGCCGCGAGAATGTAGAAGTTCGGCTGTTTGAAATTTGAATTTGATGATTTGTATGCCTCGTGTCCCGGGCGCGATGCAGCACGCAGTGCTGCTTCGCAGAACCGGGACCGTTACGGATGCTGCCTTCGTTACGGCCCCGGCTCTGCAGCGCACCGCTTCGCAAGCGCTCCGCGCTGCGCTGCGTCCGGGGAACGGAAAGCAGGGACGACGCTGTCAGTGAATTGACGCCGCAGTGCGCGCTCACTCCGGCTTGATGCCGGCCTTCTGCACCACGTCGCTCCATCGCTTGATTTCCGATGTGACAAACCGTCCGAACTCGGCGCCCGTCATCGTCGGCGTGGCGGAGCCGTTCTTCGACCAGATTTCCTTGAGGAGTTCGGTGTCCAGCGCCTTGCGCACCTCGCTCGTCATCCGCTCGACGATCTCGGGCGGCGTGCCCTTCGGAGCCCACAGCGCATACCATGTCGAAACCTCGTAACCCTTGAGCCCCGCCTCCGCGGCGGTCGGCACGTCCGGGACCGCGGTCGACCGCGCCGGCGCTGCGACCGCCAGAGCCCGGAGCGTCCCACCCTGAATCTGGTTTGCCGACGAACCAAGGCCGTCGAACATGGCATGGACATGTCCGGAGACCAGATCCTGCATCGCAGGACCCGCGCCGCGATACGGCACATGGTTCATTGTGGTGCCGGCGAGGATGTTGAACAGCTCGCCCGCGAGGTGATGCGTGGTGCCGCGGCCGGCCGAGGCAAAATCGATCTTGCCCGGATTGGCCTTGGCATAGGCAATCAGTTCGGCAAGCGTCTTGGCCTCGACTTTCCCCGGATTGACGACGACCACCTGCGGCGGGGTTGCGAGCAGTGCGATCGGGATGAAATCCTTCTCGATATCGTAGTCGAGTTTGAGAAAGATCGATGGCGCGATGGCATGATGCGCCGCGCCGACAAAGAACGTGTAACCGTTGGCTTCGGCCTTGGCGGCCGCGGTTGCGCCGATGGTTCCGCCGGCGCCGCCGCGATTGTCGATCAGGACGCGTGTACCGAGCTGCTTGTCGAGTTGCGCCGCGAGCGGACGCGCGAAAGCGTCGGTGCCGCCGCCGGCCGGAAATGGCACGATGAAGGTGATCGGACGCTGCGGCCAGCCCTGAGCCGCGGCCGGTCCGCATGCGAGCGCGAACGCCGCAAGCGCGGCCAAAGCCAGTTTGCCGTAAAATGCCGCCGCGCTGGCGCGCAGCGATTGAAAACCTGTCATGCGTTTCCTCGTCGATGTTTGTCTTGGCACTGTCTCACGATTGCCGCCGATTAGGCCATCAAGGCGAACGGTTGGCAAGGGAACGTTCGTTCAACATTGGAATCGGAACGGAGGGGAACGGCGTGCCATGCGACAATTCGAAGCGCGCGAATAGGGAGTGGCGCATAGGAATTTCCATTCGCTATTCGCTACTCCCTATTCGCCCCTTAGCATTGATCGCCGCCGCGACGCGGCTGACCGGCGCTCGCCCGATCAGGCGGCTGATCTCGTTGGTGGCAGCCACCAGCTTTTGCATGTTGACGCCGGTCGCGACGCCCATGCCCTCGAGCATGTAGACGACATCCTCGGTCGCGACATTGCCGGTCGCACCCGGCGCATAGGGACAGCCGCCAAGCCCGCCCGCGGCGGAATCGATCACCCGCGCGCCCTCCTCCATCCCGGCGTAGAGATTGGCCAGCGCCTGCCCGTAAGTGTCGTGGAAATGCATCGCGAGGTTAGCCATCGGCACAGCATCGCTCACCGCGCGCAGCAGATGCCGCGCCTTGACGGGCGTGCCGACGCCGATGGTGTCGCCGAGCGAAACCTCGTAGCAGCCCAAATCCCAAAGCACTTTTGCCACATCGACAACGGCTTGCGGCTTCACCTCGCCGTCGAACGGACAGCCGAGCACGCAGGAAATGTAGCCGCGCACCTTGATGCCCTCGGCTTTGGCCCGCGCGATCACCGGCTTGAAGCGCTCGATGGATTCCGCGACCGAGCAATTGATATTGGCGCGCGAAAAACCTTCCGAGGCCGAGGCGAACACCGCGATCACCTTGGCGCCGGCCGCGCGCGCGGCGTCGTAACCCTTTTCGTTGGGCACCAGCACGTGAAATTCGCCGTCCAGGCCGCCGAGCCCGCGCAGCACCTGGTCCGAATTCACCATTTGCGGAATCGCTTTTGGCGACACGAAGGCGCCGACTTCGATCGTATGCAGGCCAGCTGCGAGCAGCGCCTCGATGAACACGATGCGCGCCTCGGCACTTACGGGCGTCTTCTCGTTCTGCAGTCCGTCGCGCGGGCCGACCTCGACAATGCGCACCTGATCGCTCATGCGAACCTCGCAATTTTTGTCATGCCCGGGCTTGGCCCGCCTGCGCGGCCGAAGCCGCTTCGGCGAGGCGAAGGCCCGGGCATCCACGTCTTTTCTGAATCAAAATTTTAGAAAGACGTGGATGGCCGGGACAAGCCCGGCCATGACGAGAAGCTTTTTACCTACGTCGCCGGTTCGATTTCGGCCAGTTCGACGCCTTCCTGCACGATGTCGCCGACCTTGCATTTTATCGCTTTCAGCACGCCCGCGAACGGCGCGCGCAGGGTCTGCTCCATCTTCATCACTTCCAGTGTGAGAATAGGTGCGCCCTTCTCCAGCGTCGCGCCGACTTCGGCCAGCAAGGCCACCACGGTGCCGGGCAAGGGCGCTACGATCTTATCCTCGCCGACCTGTTCTTCGTCATCGCCGCCGAACGGATCGACCCAGTGCAGATCGAAGCGGCCGTTGCGCGTTCGCACATACAGCTCATGGCCTTCGACGACGGCGGCGATATGGGATCGCGCGCCGTCGAGCGTAAGGTCGAAGCCGCCGGTCTCTGCCGGCGACGACGTAAAGGCATATTCGTGTGTGCCGATCGAGAGCGTCGCCGGACCGCTGCCGTAGCTTAGCGTCGCCTTGTGCTCGCCGATTTGCCCGTGCCGGAACGAAAATACCCGCTGCCGTCGTCCAACGGGCATCCAGCCCGAAGTGCGCCACGGCGAATGCGCTTCAGTGCGCGCGGCGTTCTGCTCGTATTCCAGAATCGCCGCAACCGCGGCACAAAGTTCGAGATCGCCTGGCGGGAGCGCCTCCGGCGTGAGGTTTTTCAGCTCGCGCTCGATAAAACCGGTATCGATGGCGTTGGCGCGCACTTCTGGATGCGTCACCAGCGCCGACAGGAATGGAATGTTGGTGACGACGCCACGCACGTCGGTTTCTTCAAGTCCGCGATTGAGCCGGTCGATCGCGGCATCGCGGGTCGGCGCCCACGCGATCACCTTGGCCAGCATGGCGTCGTAATGCGGCGACACCGCATCGCCTTCGCGGTAGCCGGCGTCGATGCGCAGGCCGTTGGCCTGCTCCGGCGTCCGCCAGGTCCGGATTGTACCGACCGAGGGCATGAAATTCCTGTGCGGGTTTTCCGCATAGACCCGCGCCTCGATGGCATGGCCGTTCAGCCTGATCTCGTCCTGCTTGAGCGGCAGTTTTTCGCCGAACGCCACGCGCAACTGCCATTCCACCAGGTCGATGCCGGTGATCAGCTCGGTCACCGGATGCTCGACCTGCAGCCTTGTGTTCATTTCGATGAAGAACACATCCTTGCCGTTGGAGACGAATTCGATGGTGCCCGCACCTACATAATTGACCGCGCCGGCCGCCTTGCGTGCTGCTGCACACACCGCGTCGCGTTGCGCGGCGTTCAAGGTCGGCGACGGCGCCTCCTCGATCACCTTCTGGTGCCGCCGCTGCAAGGTGCATTCGCGCTCGAACAGCGACAGCAGATTGCCGTGGCTATCGCCGATCACCTGCACTTCGATATGGCGGGGGTTATCGACATATTTCTCGATCAGCATGAGATCATCGCCGAACGCCGCCTTGGCCTCGCGCTTGGCGCTGACTACAGCTGCCGCGAGTTCGCTCGCGCTGCGCACGATCCGCATGCCGCGTCCGCCACCGCCCGCGGAGGCCTTGACCAGAACAGGAAAGCCTATGCCGTCCGCGGCGTTGGCCAGCGTCGCCTCGTCCTGGGCCTCGCCGTGATAGCCGGGCACCAGCGGCACGCCGGCCTTCTCCATCAGCATCTTGGAGCCGGACTTCGAGCCCATCGCCGTCATCATCGCAGCCGTCGGGCCGACGAACACCAGTTTCGCATCCGCACAGGCCTGCGCGAATTCGGCATTCTCCGACAGGAAGCCGTAGCCCGGATGCACCGCCTCGGCGCCGCTCTTCTTCGCGGCTTCGATCACGCGCTCGATGTTGAGATAGCTGTCGCGCGCCCGCGCCGGGCCAAGCAGCACGGCCTCATCGGCCATCGCCACATGCAGCGCATCGCGGTCGGCCTCGGAATACACCGCGACGGTGCGCAGGCCCATCGCTTTTGCCGTCCGGATCACGCGGCATGCGATCTCGCCGCGGTTGGCGATCAGCAGGTTGCGAAAACGCCGATACAATGCTGACGCCATCATCACATCCTGAACAGGCCGAAGCGGGTCGGCTCGATCGGCGCGTTGGCCGACGCCGAAAGACCGAGCCCCAGCACCAGCCTTGTATCGGCGGGGTCGATCACGCCGTCATCCCATATCCGCGCGGTGGCGTAGTATGGACTGCCCTGCTTCTCGAACTGCGCCCGGGTCGGCGCACGAAATTCGTTCTCCTCCTCGACCGACCAGGTGCCGCCCTTGGCTTCGATATTGTCGCGCCTGAGCTGGCTCAGCACCATGGCGGCCTGCTCGCCGCCCATCACCGAGATCCGGGCGTTAGGCCACATCCACAGAAAACGTGGGCTATAGGCGCGGCCGCACATGCCGTAATTGCCGGCGCCGTAGGAGCCGCCGATCACAACGGTGAATTTCGGCACGCCTGCGGTCGCGACCGCCGTCACCAGCTTGGCGCCGTCGCGCGCGATGCCGCCGGCTTCGTATTTCTTGCCGACCATGAAGCCGGTGATGTTCTGCAAAAACACCAGCGGAATATTGCGCTGGCAGCACAGCTCGATGAAATGCGCGCCCTTCAGCGAGCTCTCGCTGAACAGGATACCGTTGTTGGCGATAATGCCGACCGGAAACCCCCAGATATGGGCAAAGCCGCAGATCAGCGTCTGGCCGTACAGCTTCTTGAACTCATCGAATTCGGAGCCGTCGACCAGCCGCGCGATGATGTCGTGCACGTCGAACGGCTTTCGTCCGTCGGCGGAAACGACGCCATAGAGTTCTTCCGGCGCGAACAACGGCTCACGGGGTTCGCGCATGTTCAACGCCGCGCGTTGCGGAGGTTTTAGCGTGGCGACGATCTTTCGAGCGATCCCGATCGCATGGCCGTCATTCTGCGCATAATGGTCGGTCACGCCGGACTGCCGCGAATGCACGTCGGCGCCGCCCAGTTCTTCGGCGGTCACGACCTCACCGGTGGCGGCTTTCACCAGCGGCGGGCCGCCGAGAAAGATCGTGCCTTGATTGCGCACGATGATGCTCTCGTCGGACATCGCCGGCACATAGGCTCCGCCCGCGGTGCAGGAGCCCATCACGATGGCGATCTGCGGAATGCCTAACGACGACATCTGCGCCTGGTTGTAGAAGATGCGGCCGAAATGCCGTTCGTCCGGGAAAATCTCGTCCTGCTGCGGCAGGAATGCACCGCCGGAATCGACCATGTAGATGCAGGGCAAGTTATTTTGGCGCGCGATATCCTGGGCGCGAAGATGCTTCTTCACCGTCATCGGGTAATAGGTGCCGCCCTTGATGGTCGCGTCGTTGGCGACGATGACGCATTCGCGCCCCGAAACTCGCCCCACTCCGGTAATCACGCTCGCGGAATGGACGTCGCCGCCATAGAGGCCGTAAGCCGCGAGCGGCGACAGTTCGAGGAACGCGGTGCCGGGATCGATCAGCAGATCGACGCGCTGGCGCGCCAGCATCTTGCCGCGCGACAGGTGCCGCTTGCGCGAAACTTCCCCGCCGCCGCCGGCGACGCCGTTCAGCTTCTCGCGCAGATCGGCGACCAGCGCCCGCATGGTTTCGGCGTTATGGGCAAATTCGGATGAGGCGGGATCGATACTGGAACGAAGCGACATGGAATTCCGCGATCTGGTTATCCGCCGCTACTCGCCGGGCGGCGGGATCATGGTGTCATTGCGCCGCCCCCCGGCGCAACCTCAACTTTGGGTCGGCGTCGGGTTGCGGTGGAGGAATTGACGGATTGGGCAGTCCTTAGTGCGTCCAGGGCTCGCCGCGCCGAAAGGCAAAATTGTCGGCATAGGCGGCCTGCCGGCGCGCCGTCTCCTTCGGCTCGATCACCTGATAGGGAATACCCTCGCGCTCGCAATAGGCCACGGCATCCTCCTTCGTATCGAAGCGGAGGGTGAGCTGCTGCTTCATGTCGCCTGAGCTGGTCCAGCCCATCAAGGGTTCGACCACGCGCGGCTGCTCGGGCTCGTAGTCGAGTTGCCATTCCCTGGTCTTGGCGGTCCCCGACTGCATCGCGTTCTTGGGCTGCTTGAAAATACGTGCGGTCATGGATTGACGGGGCCTGTTGGGATGCGACACTGCGCGGAATTGGTGGAAATGACGGGCATGGGTTAGGGTCACCTGTCGGTAAGTTAATGTGCTATTCCGTCCTCGGGGGACTCTAATTCCGAATTTGGTATAAACTTTCTGCGGCCTTGTGACAATCTCGGCAGCCGGCCACTCCACTGAGCATCACACCCATGCAAATCAACGCAATCCTCCCGCCCAAAGGACGCGACCTCCGGCTCGACCTGTTTCGCGGCGTCGCGAACTGGGCGATCTATCTGGATCACATTCCCGATAATGTGGTGAACTGGGTCACCACCCGGAACTACGGATTCAGCGACGCCGCGGATCTGTTCGTTTTTATTTCCGGGTACACCGCATCGTTCGTTTACGCGCGAATGATGCTGGAGCGCGGCTTCATCGTCGGCGCCACCCGGCTTTTCAAGCGGGTCTGGCAGCTCTATGTCGCCCACATCGTGCTGTTCGTCATCTATATCGTTGCGATCGGCTATGTGGCGCTGCGTTTCGGCGACCCCGACATCATCAACGAATTCAACGTGGCAGGCCTGGCGGGCGAAAACGCGATCGAAACCCTGCGCCAGGGAATGCTGCTCAAATTCAAGCCGGTCAACCTCGACGTGCTTCCGCTTTACATCGTGCTGATGGGGCTGTTCCCGCCGGTGCTGTGGCTGATGTTGCGCCAGCCCGACCTGACCATGCTGGCGTCGATCGCGTTGTGGCTGGTCGCGCGATGGTTCGGCTGGAATCTCGCCGGCTACCCTGCGGGGACCTGGTACTTCAACCCGTTCTGCTGGCAGCTGCTGTTTGTGTTCGGATCATGGTGCGCGCTCGGCGGCGCCGTGAAGTCGCGCAAGATTATCGACCTGCCGATCACGCTCTACCTCTGCATTGCATACATGATCCTGGCGATGGTGATGACATTTGCCGGCAAGTTTCCGAGTTTCGGGGCTCTGTTCCCGCAATTGCTCTATGACACCTTCAATCCGAACGACAAGACCAATCTCGCCTGGTATCGCTTCCTGCATTTCGTCGTCATCGTCATTCTGACGGTACAATTCGTGCCGAAGGATTGGTCCGGCCTGGAGTGGAAAATCTTCGATCCCCTCGTCAAATGCGGTCAGCAGTCACTCGCCGTATTCTGCGTCGGAGTATTTCTCTCTTTCGTCGGTCATTTCGTACTGGCGTTGAGCTACGGCTCGGTGTGGGCGCAAATCGGCGTGAGCGTGGCGGGAATCGCGATCATGACCGCGGTCGCCTACTACATCTCCTGGTCCAAGAAGCAGGACAAGCCGCTGCCGAAGCCGGCGGCGGCCTCGAAATAGAAAGGGAGGGCAAGCGCCCTCCCCGGATCAATTTGGCTACGGCCGCGTGTTACCAGCGGCGGTGCCCCCAACCTCGCCGATAGCCGAAGCCGCGGTAGTAGCGCGGACCGGCGTAGCCGTAGACACGCGGGCCCACATAATAGTTCGGGCGGTACCAGCAGCGGCCCCACGCATTGCAAACCATCACCACCTTTTCGACGTTGGACAGCTGACCGGCCGTTGCCGGCAAGCCGTTCGGCATCGCAGACGCGGCCCCGGAACCAAGCGCGACGGCGCCGAGCGCAGCCAGCCCAGCAACCGCGTATTTCAGACTGATCATCAAATTCCTCCCAAGGCGTATTTCCGCAACGCCATGACAACCGGAAAGTTGCCTTGGCCTGATCGTGCAGAACAAATCTAACGATCAGGAATGTGGTTTTTTATTGCAAAATATCCGCGCGGTTAGCCCGACGGAGTCGGAGCGCAACTACCCAGGCCGGTTGGTCGCCATCACCAGAGTTGCAACGTCGGTATAGATGCGCACCAGAGGCGCCACGACGGTGTGGAGCGCGTTCTTGGAAATCAGCGTGTCGTGGAGCACCAGGTTGTCGATCCCCGTGGTCAGGAAACAGACCACTGCGTCGGCCGGCGTCTCCACGATCGGCTCGCCCTTGACGTTGAACGACGTGTTGATCAGCACGGGAACGCCGGTGAGCGCCTCGAATTCCTTGAGCAGACGATACAACACCGGATTGGTGTCCTGCGAAACGGTTTGCACCCGCGCGGTTCCATCGACATGAACGATCGCCGGAATTTTGTCGCGCCATTCCGGACGGACCGGCTTGGCAATCAGCATGAAGGGCGAGTCTTCCTCGCCTTCGAATATCTCTTTCGCCCGCTCCGCCAGAACGATCGGCGCAAAAGGGCGGAACGGCTGGCGGTGTTTTACGCGGCTGTTCAGAATATCCTTCATTTCGGCCTTGCGCGGATCGGCAAGCAGGCTGCGATTGCCGAGCGCGCGCGGCCCGAACTCGGAACCGCCCTGGAACCAGCCGATCACCCGCTGTTCGGCCAGCAATTTTGCCGTGTCGCGGCAGATATCGTCGCTGCGAACGGCCGTGGTCTGAATGCGGACCAGAAATTTCTGCGTGGCGTTCTCGACGTCCCGGTCGGCGTAGGGCTTGCCGACATAGGATTGCTTCATCACGAACGAGCGCGGCTGCTTCAGAACCTCAAGATGGCCGTAAGCGGCGCAGCCGATCGCAATCCCGTCATCGCCCGCCGCCGGCTGAATCCAGACGTTTTCGAATCCGGCTTCGCGCGCGATTCGGCCGTTGGCCACGCAGTTCAGCGCCACGCCGCCGGCGATGCAGAGGTTTTTGGCGCCGGTGGTCTCGCGCAGCCAGCGCGCGCGCGCCAGCAGCACCTTTTCGGTGTCGTCCTGAACCCGCCAGGCGAGATCCTCCCAGTGCCGCATCGAGGGGCTGGTTTCCCATTTTCCGCCGCTGTCCATGACATAGGGCTGGTTGAATTCCGCCGACCAGCGCGGCACATGCAACTGGTTGCCGGCGATCTCCAGCAGCGGTTTTATCTGCTCGCGGCGGCCATAGGGCGCGAGCCCCATCAACTCGCCGCATTTATTCCAGTCGCCGAAAATATAGGTCGAGGCCCGGCTGTACAGCGCGCCGAGGCCCGGCATGTTGTAGAATTCGTCGCTCAGGAACCCGCGATCGGGCTCCATCCAGACTTTTTTCAAGCATTCGATCTTCGAGCCGCTGAATGTGTAATAGCTCTCCAACTCGCGGGCGAGCGGCGTGGCCGTGTCGGTGGCGGGATATGGCTCGGAGACATCCGACCGGTAGCTGCCGACGCCATCGACGACCATGACGACGCCTTCCTCGAATGGCGAGACGGCGAAAGCGCTGTAGGCATGCGCCAGGTGGTGCGAGATCGTCTTAACCTTGCCGGCCTGCGACCGGTACAGCGGATGCTTGGCGACGTCGGCGCGCTCGTATTCGGGAAGAAAGCCCGGCATGTCCTGGTAAACCAGGCGGTCTTCCATTTCGGAAACCGGCAGGATGTAGCAGTTGCGCACGATAAGATCGATGTCGTCGAAGATGATGCCCTCGGCATCCAGACAATAATCGATGACCTCCTTGTAAAAGCCGCTGGCGTGCTTTTCGCGCGTGATCCGCTCCTTGGCGATGGCGCATACGATCGCGCCGTCTTTGAGCAGGCAGGCGCTTACGTCATGATCGTAGGTATTCAGGCCGAGGACGTAAGTATGCTGCTTCGACATGGACTTTTCTGAAATCGGGAAAGGGTCGCCCGCGGGGTGCTGATCTGGTCTTAGGCTGTCACGGAGTTCTTGGCGAGAGCAGCCCTCGTAAAAGGTAAATCCATTCATCATTATGAACGAATGCTGCAGAGCAGCACGCCAGTAAATATTTGTTTTTATGTCCGGAACTCGCAGTGCAAGGTGTGGCTTAACTTGACCGGAAGCGCGCCTTCACCGTATCCTGCGTTCAATGGAAGCGTGCCCTGCCCCTTTCTACGACACGATGTGATTTTCGCACGCATCTGAACCACAAACTGCCAGATCACGACAAAAGAATTCATAACGTCGATCTGCTTCACCGACCGGGAGAACCAAATGGCTCAAAATACCCCGCGCAACTTTCTCACACGCTGGCTGGCAACGTTTGCCCTGGTCTGCGTTTACTGCCTCAGTATCGTCGGCGCTTCGACGCTGATGCTGACCGCATCGAGCACGTCGGCTGACGCCCGCGGTGGCGGTGGTCGTGGTGGCGGCGGCGGCCGCGGCGGCGGTGGTTTCCGTGGTGGTGGTGGTTTCCGCGGTGGCGGTGGCCGAGGCTTTGGTCGCGGCGGCGGCGTGGTTGTCCGCGGCGGCAGAGGTTACGGCAGAGGTTATGGCCGCGGCCTCGGCTACGGTGGCTTGGTTGTCGCCCCAGCCGTGGGTTGCTACTGGAGCTATCGCTGGGGCCGCAGGATCTGCCCGTATTATTGATCGCCCCGCGCGATCCGGACATAAAAAATCAGGTGTGCCGGGCAACCGGTGCACCTGATTTTATTTTTGCCGGACCATGATCGTTCTAGAACATGGCCGGCGGCGTTTGAATTTCTTGTGTGTTGGTCGGGGTTCCGGCAAAGGCGAGCGCCCTTCACGGACCGATGTTCGCCTTCTTCCAGGTCTGGTCCGGATCGAACCAGTTCATGCGCTGCATGAGCTTCAACGTGTAATCTCCGAGGTCCTTCTGGTAGACGGTGCCGGTGTGATTGACCAAAAAGGTCATCACGCCCGAATTGCCGTATTCGGCAGGCCAGGCGACCAGCGCAAAGCCGCCGATCATCTTGCCCCTGACGACGTAGTCGAGCGTGCCGCCGGGCGCGTTCGGGCCCTGCTGGGTGAGGACCCGAAAATAGTAACCGTGATACGGCACGCGACCCGCACCGACCTTGTAGCCTTCGGCTGACGCCTGTGCGGCCAGTTCGCCAAGTGGACTCTTTTCCCCATCCGATGGCCAATAGAGGCCGTCCTTCTTCCCGGAAGTGCTGACGATCCGCTGGGCATAGACGCCGGCACCCTGTCCGGTGCGGTCCTTCTCTGCATATTCGTTCTGCGCATCGACATAGGCGAGGCAGGTCTGGATCGCGTCTAACTCGTTGCGCCCGATGCGCCGGTACAGGATTTCGAGACGGCCGGCCGCGGTGTCGAACTCCCAGCCGGCCGACTTGCGCATCAGCGGAATCGGGAATGGAAAATCGTCATTTCCCAGAATGATCACGCCCTTCTTGCCGCCTTCGAGCTTGATCGAATGTTTGGCATCGTAGGCGCCGATAAATCGCTGGCGTGTCTCGGCGTCGGCAACATCGTCGCCGGACGAGATGATGTCGACCCCGCCTGAACCGAGCACCCGCAACATCGCTTTCGGGATACCGGATTTGACGGCATCGGCAAGCGCGTTCGCTGCTTCTTCCGGCGTCGGGAACGCCTGTTGCGCCTGGGCGGACGCAACCGACAGAATCAAAATACCGGCCACTGTCAGGCTAGCGGACAGCTTGCGGACGAAACGGAGTAAATGGCGAGGGGTCATCGTCATATCCTCGATCGCGACGGTATCTGCGCGCCGGCGGCGAGCCAGTCCCGATAGCTGCGGAACGTTAATCCGAGCTTTTCATAATAGACGCGGCGATAGCCGTCGCTGCCGCGCGTCACCGCTTCGGGCATCAGCCTCTCCACTTCCTGCGCCATTACCCCGACATAAGCCTTGCTGCTGCCGAGATAGCTGAAGCGGTAATATCCGAGACCGCTGTCGAGACGGCCGAGCAGGACGACGTCATGCTTCAGCGCGAGGTCGGAACGGCGGCCACCGCCGCCACCGCCGCCACGAAATCCGCCGCCGCCGCCACCGTGAAAACCGCCGCCTCCGCCGCCGCTGAATCCACCACCGCCGCCGCCCCGGCCGGAAAAACCGCCACCGCCGTCATAACCACCACCGCCACCGAGGCTTGCCTGACCGCGCGCCGATTGCAGGTTGGCCGTTCTGCCCGACGAAATGTTGCCAAGCGCGCTGTCACCCCCGCCCCGCTTAGCCGCAGCGGACCCGCCGCCCCGATCGCCTGCCTTGGCGCGCTCACCGCCGCCCTTGGCGCGATCGCCGCTGGCCTTGCTGCGGTCCGCGGTGCTCGAACGATTGCCTTTATCGCCTGCGGCACGGGCTCGATCACCGCCCGGTTTGTCGCGTGTGGCCGCGCGATCACCACCAGCGCGATCGCCCCCGCCCGGACGATCCTGTCCGGGACGAGCCGCCTGCTGGCCATCCCGGCCGCGGTGATCCATCCGGTCTGCGGCGCCCGCCTTCAGGTTGTTGTTGCCGAAGCGCTGGGCGACGTTCGCATTGTTGTATTTGACGCCCTGTCGGTGCGCCGGATTGTGCTGCCAGTTGTTGCCAATATTATTGACCGTGTTCGAGCGGTTGATGAAGAAATTATTGCTGCCCCAGTTGCAGCCGCCGCCCCAGTAATTGCCCCAGCGGCCAATGGCAAGACCGGCTCCGAATGCGATGCCAGCGGCTACCACGCCGGCGCCGATATAGGGCGGAGCCGCGAAATAATACGGCGGATAATCCGTATAAGGCCACGCTCCGTAGACCACGGCAGGATCGTAATAGGGAACGTACATCGTGTCGGGAACGGCCGGCTCGATCACGATCACCTGCTTGTTCTGCTCCTGCCGGACACTGACTTTCTGCTGCTTGGTCGTGGTCAGCTTCTTGTTGGCCTCGGCCCTGGACCTCAGGCGCTGGACTGCATCCATCACATCGGACTGCTGCGCGAGGACGGCGTCTCCCAGACCCTTGGTCCAGTCCAGCTTGTCGCTCATCATGGCAAGGACTTCGGGGGTGCCGGCCAGCGCTTTCACGCTGTCGTCCCAGGCTTGCTTGTCGACTTCCTTCTTGAGCGCATCGCCCTTCAAACTCTTGTGTCCGCTTACCCAGCGCTCGGCCTGCACGATTTCCAGGGGATAGGTCGATGCCGCCAGAACGTTGGCAAGCAACGCATCAGGATAGAGCGCGATCGGTGCGGTGAGCGCATCGAGTTGTGACGGCTTCAGCAACGTTTGGCTGGAATCCGGCTGACCGGTCGTGGGCTGGACCGACTGCGATTGAGCGGGCGGCGTAGCGGAAGGTTCGGCGGTCTGCGCAACCCCGGCGACCGGCGTCGCGATCAGGAGAGCAAGTGCAAGCAGGGCTTTTCCGCGGCCAGACATCACAGTCTCCATCGGCGTTGTCAGGATGAGCATGGTGCGGAAGCCATCGGGTTTGTTTGATCGAGATCAAAGGTTCTGGTCCATTTCGGGCGCGTTCGGCTGTAGATGCCATGCGATGCATCAAGTACTTCGAAAATGCTCATCCTCGCTAGAACGAGCACCGGGAATATTTCAGCGTCATTCCTGCGATCTCAGGAAACATCCTGTCGAGATTATTGTCATCGATGACCTTCAGGTTGAAGCGAACGCTAGAGTTCATGATGCTGGTCGCACAGGCGGCGGACAGTTCCAGGCTGTTGCCCACCTGTTTTTTCGACTTGATGGTGCATTTGGTGCTCCTTCCCCTGATCCGATCTCCGTCAACGATGAAACCGGAGCCAAACAGATCGGACAACTCGGTGAATACGACCTGATTGCCCTTTTTCGTGAACACCAGCGTGCAAAGGTCCGTCTGTGACGCCCACGCTCCTGTCAGTTCGAACGCCTGGACCTTGGCCGGGTGCAGAACACTCAGGCCGAACAATATCGCGGCTGCAACCGGCATCCGACGTAAGTCCAACATAGCCGTCTCTCCTCGAAATCGAGAACCAAATCCAAACACGCAACGGCCGGGCTTCCCGATGGTCCGTGTTCGATTGCATCACTCCGCATGGCAGTGCGCAGGGCCTTGATCTAAATCAAGCATGCGCATCGCGCGCGGGGGGCCAGCGAGGTTTGATCTGTATCAAGCCAACCGGAATTTGCAGGCTGCTAACTGTGGGCGGCGAACCTCCGCAGGAATTCCAGCCATGCGCGAAAGAATCGACGATCTGCTGCCCACCGCACAAGAAATCCAGAAGCAGGCGGCCCTCAAGGACGCCGAGAAAGCGGACGAATTTGTGCGCCGCCTGGCCGCCGCCGAGGCCGAGAAACGAAAGCTGATCGACAAGCTCAGCAAGCCGTCAGGCCTTTCCGGGGATGAAAAGATCAAGCTCGCGTCCACGGTCATTCAGCGCGCCGCACGGAACGGCCTGACCGAAGTCCAGGTCTACCGGTTTCCGAATTCCCTGTGCACCGACAACGGGCGCGCCATCAATCAGATGGAAGCGGGCTGGGAAAACACGCTGACGGGAATGGCAAAGGAAATCTACCAACTCTGGGTCGACTATTTGCAGCCGCGCGGCTACCGCATCCGCTATCAAATCGTCGATTTTCCGGGCGGCGTCCCCGGCGACATCAGCATTGTGCTGAGCTGGGGCGACTGAATCGCCTGCAAACGGCGAGAGTCGCGCGCCGAGACGCAACTCTTTGAGCTTCACTCCATCGCAATAGTTACGCCGGCCAGGCTCGCCGAAAATTCGACGCCCACCCTTGGACCGGAAAGTTGAAGGATCACGCCGTTGCCGTTCTGCAGCTGAACGCCGCCGGCGCCGGCGGCCAGCGCGCCACCGGCGCCGAGCGCGCTGTAAGTCCCGGCGATGTCGCCGGGGCCACGCAGATTGAGCGCCCTGCCCGTCAGTTGGCTGGTTGATGCGCCGATTGTGGCGCCGACGCTCGCACCGGAGACCCTGAACGGATAGTTCCTGCCGCGGAACGTGAGCACGCCGCGGCCACTGCCCACGCCGATGATGAATCCCCCCTTGGAGAATACGACGCGCACCGTGCCGGTTTCCGCCTGTGACGCCGACGTGAAGCCCGCCGATGCCAGCAGTCCAAGGACCACGGCCTGAAACATTCGTGTCCGATACCTCATAACCTTCTCCTTGATCGAGTTCGGGCAGACGCGGCCCAAAGGATTCTAGGGGCCGCCCTATTGCGCGAGCAGCATTGCGAAATATCCGAACACGGTGAGCAGGATGCCGGATACCGCGTAACCCACGGGGAATCCGATCCAGGGCACCGAGCTTCCGATCTCCGCCGATGCTTCGCGAGCCGGGCCCGAATGCGACCTTGCCCCTGCAACACCGCCCATCAGGACGGCAGGATTGATCTTGAACACGTGATATCCGAGCGCCCAGACGATGAACGGCGGAATCGTGCAGGCTATGAAGCCGACGATGAAGATCTTCAGCGCCACCGCACCCGTGAGCTGCGCCAGCAGTCCAGCGCCTGCATTGACGCCGACGATGGCGACAAAAACGACGAGGCCCAGATCCTCCAGCACATTACGCGCGGCATTCGGCGTGTTGCCGAAGAAGCGCAGGCGCGAGACGGCCGACGAGACGATCACGCCGGAAAGCAGAAGGCCACCGGCATTGCCGAGGCCGATCGAGGCTCCGAAGGCCGGAAACTGGATCATGCCGATCAACAGGCCGAGGATCATTCCGCCGGCCAGCGTGAGAAGGTCCGTTGCGCTGTTGGTCCGGGCGACCCTTCCCCACATCGCGGCAAGATCGTTGACGGCGGATTTGAGACCGACCACCGAGACGATGTCCATCCGCTGCAGCTCGGTCTTGAGACCGGCCGGGATCGGCACGCCGCCACGCTCGACCCGCGTAACCTGAAGCTGGCCCGCCATCGCCTCGCCACGGAACGATTCGAAGGTACGGCCGACATACTGCTTGTTGGTGACGAGGATTTCAGCCTGGTCCATGGGAATGCCGAGTACCTTGGAATCGGCTACTTCCGGACCGATCAGGCCCATCTTGTCGGTCAGATGTTCGGTCGAACCACCGAGCGCGATGACGTCGCCCTTCTGCAGCACGAGGTTCGGATCGGCCCCCAATTGTTCGCCGCCGCGCAACACGTTGACGATGCGGTATTCAGGGTTGGCCTTACGGAAACCCGCGATGCTGACGCCAACCTGGGCCGGGTTCTCGAGCCGGTAGGCCCGCAATCCGAACGGGCGATAGCCGGTGAGGCCGCCGCCCTCGAGATCCCTGACGCCGAACTCCTCTTCATACTTCTTTGCCGCTGCCCTTGCGTCGACGCCCCACCAACGGGGCAGGTATTTGCAAATCAGGATGATGCCGACGGTACCCCAGATGTAGGTGATGCCGTAGGAGAGCGCGATCATTCCCGTCGCGTCTTCGGCCTTCATGCCGGCGGGCAGCTTGACGACGCCCGACGTTACCGCCTGCTCGGCCGAGCCGATCGCCGCGGACATCGTCTGCGAACCGGCAAGCATGCCGCCTGCCGCACCCGGTGGTAGCGAGAACAGCTTGGCGCCGATCACCACGAGCGCCAGACCCAGCACGCTGGAGACCAAAGCGAGGAATGTAAACTTCAGGCCATCGCCCTTCAGGCTGTTGATGAAGGATGGTCCGACACGCAGGCCGACGCCGTACATGAACAGGTAGTAGAATAGGCTCTTGGCGAAATTATTCAGTTCCAGCTTCACGCCATAGAGCGAAGCCGTTACCGAGAGCGCGGCGCCGACGATGATGGCGCCAGCGACCATGCCGAGGCCGTAACCCTTGATGCTCGCCCGCCCGATCCACACCGCGAGCCCGACGACGAAAAACAGCAGCAGATAGGGATTTTGCTGCAGGAATGTAAAGAAGCCCGTCATTGTCAGTCTCCCCTTAGGATTTGTCGCCGGCGGCTTTGGATTTCGGTTCAGCGGCCGCCTTGCGACCACCCATTCTTGCGAGGGCCTCTGGCCGCACCAGTTTCAGGCCCTCGGCGGCGTCGTAACCATGGATTTCCTTGACATCGAGCTTGCGCATGAAGTCGATGGTCTCCTGCGTGATGACCTGGCCGGGCACCATGATCGGGAAGCCCGGCGGATACGGGATCACGAAACTGGCGGAGACGAGGTCGGGACCTGCCTTCAGGCGGCGGTCGATCTCCGGATCGGCGAGAGGGATGTACTCACAGCCCGCCGCGTCATACGCCGCATAGAAGCCGCTGCGGATATCTCCTTCGTTGGTCTTGGTGCCCGCATCGCCACGGAAGCTCGCGTGGAAATGTGAGAAGTTCGGCAGGTCGGGCACGTCGGTCATCAGGCTCTTCACCCGAACCTCGAACGCCTTCTTCGCATTGGCGCCGCCCCGCGTCAGGCCGCGGTCCACTTCACCGGCGATCTCGGCCAGCACCCGTATGAGATGCGCGATGTCGCTGCGCGTGTTGTTGATGTTGGACTGGATCAGAACCGAATTGCGCGAGGTCTTGTTGATCTGAATGTTGTACTCGTTCGCCAGGATGCCCTTGAATTGCGTACCGTCGAATCCGGCCATGCCACACACCAGGGTCATGCGGGTCGGATCGAGGCAGAACTCGTCGTCATCCAGGCTCTTCAGGGCGCTTGCCCAGTTCGCGCTCGGCGCAAGATAGTCCGTAAAGCCGCTTTGCCGATATTGTGCGGGCACCATGGCGTCCGCACCGAGAATCCGGAAATACTTCGAGATCAGTGCATTGTTGTTGACCGCTCGACGGATAGCGATCGCGATCTCGATCGCATTGGCCACAAGGCCGTAACCCTCGAGCTCCATCTGGCGTCTCGAGACGTCGAGACTGGCAATCAGCTGCTGATTTCGGACTGGTCGAGGCGTGGGTGAAGACCGCTTCCTTGAATTGCTGCTCGACCGTGTGGAAGTCCACGTCTTTGACGGCCAGCATCGAGCCCTGCCGGAGAGCGGACATCGACTTGTGGGTCGAGTTGGTCTGGTACACGCGCAACCGGATCTGACGCGGATCCGGGATCAGCCGGGTCTTGAGCAGCACCTCGTCCGACGGGTTCTTGCCGAGTTCTGCCTGCTGCTTTTCGTAGGCCGCGACCGATTTCGGGTCGTGCATCCACGCCTCGATCGCGGCGGCGGCCCCCAGCCCCGTGCGCCGCCT
This sequence comes from uncultured Alphaproteobacteria bacterium, assembly GCA_963710045.1. Classification (GTDB taxonomy): domain Bacteria; phylum Pseudomonadota; class Alphaproteobacteria; order Rhizobiales; family Xanthobacteraceae; genus Bradyrhizobium. The sequence goes on from CAVPZO010000072.1 coordinate 33,291, forward strand.
CAGGAATGGTGAAAAGCGCGCAAAGCCGAACCAGGCTTCATCCCACAGGAAAATCAGATCCGGTTTGATCGCAAGGCATTCCTCCATCACCCGGCGGGTGTTGTAGATGTGGCCGTCGAACGTGCAGTTGGTCAGATCAAGCATCTTGACGCGATCAAGCCGGCCGTCGGCCTTCGCACCGAGAAGCGCCTGCTTGATCGTATTCAGCGGCACCGCGCCATACATCGAATATTCCGTCATCGGAAAGGCCTCGACATAGAGCGGCTGCGCGCCCGACAGCACCATGCCGTAATGGTGCGACTTGTGGCAGTTGCGGTCGACGATCGCGATGTCGCCGGGGCCAAGCAGCGCCTGCACGGCCATCTTGTTCGATGTCGAGGTGCCGTTGGTCACGAAGAAGACGCGATCCGCGCCCAGCGCGCGGGCCGCCTTGTCCTGCGCCTTCTTGATGTTGCCGGTCGGCTCCAGCAGGCTGTCCAGGCCGCCGGTGGTCGCGCTGCTCTCGGCCAGGAACAGGTTCAGGCCGTAGAATTCGCCCATGTCCCGGATCCAGTCGGATTTGAAGATGGATTTTCCACGCGCGATCGGCAACGCATGGAACGTCCCGATCGGGCGCTGCGCGTATTTCTTGAGATTGTCGAAGAACGGGGTGTCGAAGCGATCCTGGATGCCTTCCAGGATGCAGAGATGGAGCTCCAGCAGCTCTTCGATGGAATAGAAAATCCGCCGGAAAACGTTCGCATCGGGGTTTCCAGCCATCGTCTCGACGTCGCGATTGGACATCAGGTACAAATCAAGCTCCGGGCGCACTCGGTTGATGACATGGGCGAGCCGGAGCGCGGAAGCATCGGACTCATCGTTGAGGCCGGCGGCAGTCATCATGGGGCGGAGCGCGACCGAGTTATGGCGCGAGCGAAGGGCAAAGCCTTCGTTGATGATGACGGCCGCGATGTTGGGGTTCAACATCACCGCGCAGAAGGCGTCTTCCAGGCTTCCGACGATCACCGGCTCATAGACGAATGCATCGACCGGACGTCGCAGCTTGCGCCATTCGCTCGCGAGTGCCGGCCAGTCGCCGGACGAGAGGCCGGTGACGATCAGGGTTTCGAAATAAGGCCGGCGCGCCGCTTGCTGCCCGAACGTCTGCGGCAGCAATTCGGGAGCCTCCCCATCGCCGTCATCTTTCAGGCTCCCGTCGCCAGCATGCTGACGGAAGGACCTCGTCGTCAGGGCCTGCGTGATCCGCGTTGCAAGCGAAAGCGACGTTCCGGCGTCTCCGGCCGCGGCCGCTTCCCTCAATGCCGCCATCAACTGCAGGCCGGGATAGCCGTGAAATTCTTCCGTCACCGACAGATCGGTCAGCGTGGCATCGTAGCTCGCACAATCCCCGCCTCGAGCCCACGCTTTGGCGCCTTCCACCAGATCGCGCCAGTCGTCGGCTCGTCCGCCGGGCCCGGAAAGAAACTGATCGATGCGCTTCTGTGCGGGCTTGGCGTCCTTGGACATAACTTCCTCCTGGAATGACGATGCTTGGGCGATTTGGCGCCTCTGGCCGATGTCTGTGTTGATCCAAATCAAGCCGTGAAGATTCCTTGCGGACGCCTATTGCGGTGAACGCTGCTGCGCGCAGCGCAATAAGACGATCAGGAACAACGTGATAGGGATTGCGAGAGTCAGGGCCGGAATTCGTTCTGTCACAAAGGCGCCTATGGCGGCTCCTGTGCCGAAGGCGGTGCAAAGCGCGGCGAACACATATGGCCGCCGGAACGCGTTAGCCTCCGAGGAGCTTCCGGATATCGCCGCGAACAAGCCTTCGACGGCCTGGCGGAGATTGCTGGTTGCCATCACCGAGCTATAGGCCCAGCCTTCGATCTTGGGGAAGCTCGCGGCCTGCACCGCCGCGACAAAGGAAACGCCGAGCGTGCCGGCCCCCCGAGAGCGCCAGTAGCATTGCGACCTGCAGCGTCTCCTCACGCTGGGATGGCAGCCTTGCCGGCTTATCCAAAGCAATCCTGGAAATCATTTGGAGCGACGCCGGCCATGAGGAGAGCAGGAAAAATGACGCTCAATTCGTCATGCCGGTGCACCCCGGGGCATTGATTCAGATCAATGATGCCGCCCGGCTGGTCATGCAAGGTACTGCTGTAAGAAATGTAAGAAAGGGAGATTGCGATGAAACAGATCGGCTTGAAAGTCATGCTGGCTGCCACCGTTATTGCCTGTGGAGTTTCCGGTTCGGTTGGCTGGTCGCACGACAACGGACTCTCGTTGTCTATTGAAGGCGCGCAAGCCCGGGTTGGGCGACCGCTAACTCCTGTGAGTGTCGCCGGTGTTGCACGTCGAACCACCCGGCGAGCGGTCGTTGGAGGGGCGGCCGTAGGCGCCGCAGTAGTGGCGCCCGCTTGCGTTCGCGTGCGGGTGAACGGCAGGTATGTCTGCCGCTAGCACGTATTTTTCAGGCGTCCGCCTGTTGTCATCTCGTTGAATGCCGGAGTGCCGCCGGCCGAGTTGCCGGCGGCCTTGGTCGCGCAAAAAACACTGCGTCCAATCAGGTTGCTGGTCGACCGCAGCAGCCATTCTCGGGGGATCGCCGGCATGGATACCATCAAGTGGATCATTGCGACCGCGCCGGAAATTTTCCTGCTGCTGTCGATCGCGATCGGCACCATCCTCGGCCGCTTTAAAGTTTCTGGTTTCGCGATCGGCACCACCGCCTGTACCTTGATCGTCGCGGTGATCATCGGCCAGCTCGGTCACTTCGTCATTCCGCCGATTCTCAAGGCAATTCTTTTCAGCCTGTTCGTTTTCACCATCGGCTACCGTTCCGGGCCTGAGTTCTTTGCATCGCTCAGCTTCCGTACCTTGTCGCAAGTGGCGGTCGCGCTGGTGATCGGGTTCACCGGACTTGTCCTCGTGCTTGGCTTTGCCTTCGGTTTTCATCTCGATGCCGGCACCGCATCCGGCCTTGCGGCCGGCAGCCTCACCCAGTCCTCGATGATGGGAACGGCAACGGGCGCGCTGTCCCAGTTGGGGCTGACGGATGACGCGTTGCAAAAGCAACAAGCGAATATCGCAGCCGGCTACGCCGTCACCTATGTCCTTGGTTACATCCTGACCCTGCTGTTCGTTCCGCTCGCGGCGCCCTGGCTGATGCGGGTCGACCTGAGGGAAGAAGCGCTAAAACTCGAAGCCGAGCTTTCGGGCGGCGCCGCGCCAAAAACCGAAAACCTCGCCTATCGAAAATTCCAGGTGCGGGCCTATCGCGTTTCGACCGCCGCCGGCCGGACCGTCAAGGCCGTCGAGGACCAGGTCGGCCGCCGCACCGTGATCCAGCGCATCGTTCGACGTGGCGCCGATGTCGAGCCGCGGCCGGATGTCGTGCTCGAAACCGGTGACGATATCGGCCTTGCCGGGCCTACCGCCGCCATCGTGGCCGCCAGGCCGTTTATCGGGGCCGAGATCGACGCCGACGAGATCACGCGCACAATTCCCGGCGATGTCCTCGACGTCCTGGTCAATGACCGCCATCTTCATGGCCGCACGTTGCTGGAGGTTGCTGCGCGCGTGGGTGATGACGCGCGCGGCGTTTTCTTGCGGGCACTGACGCGCATGGGACAGGAAGTCCCGTTGACACCGGAGACGCGGATCTACGTCGGCGACGTCATGACCCTTGTCGGCGCGACGCGCGATGTCGATCGGGCCGCCGCCAGGGTCGGACAAGCCCTGCGTTCCGGCGACAGGACCGACATTGCCTTTCTCGCCGGCGGCATCGCCGCGGGACTGCTGGCCGGCGTTGTCAGCGTGAAGGTCGGCTCGATCCCGCTCACGCTGGGTGGCGGCGGTGGCGCGCTGGTTGCGGGGCTGATCTGCGGCTGGTTGCGGGCGCGCCGTCCGACCATCGGCGCCCTGCCGCCTGCTGCGCAACAGACGCTGAGCGATCTCGGTCTCGGCGGATTTGTTGCGGCCATTGGGCTAGCGAACGGGCCAGCGGCCTGGGCCGCGATCCAGGCACATGGCCTCTCGCTGCTCGTCATGGGCATGGTCGTCACGCTGGTCCCGCTGATTGTCGCGACCATTTTTGCGCACCGCGTGCTTCGAATGAATCCCGTGATCATCTGCGGCGCATTGGCCGGCGCTATGACCGTGGACGCGGCCGTCACCGGATGCTGCGAGGTGGCGCAGAGTCAGACGCCCGTGCTCGGTGTCGCCGTCCCTTACGCCGTCGGCAATGTGTTGTTGACGGTGCTTGGCCCGATCATCGTGGCTGCGACGTTTGTGGGTTGAACGCCTAAGCAGAGCTGTGACAGTCCAGGAGCGACAGATGCTTCAGCGTTATTTGCGGGTTCTGGCAGCGGCTTTGCTGCTCATTCTCACCGGCTTGAGCTTGCCAGCGCGCGCCGATGATCAAGTGGCATCCCCACATATCCAGGAGGAGATTTGGGCGCTCCCGCTGGCTCTGCCGATGCTCGCTTATGTGGTGCGGCCGGTCGGCTACGGTCCATTTCCGCTCGCCATCATGAATCACGGCGTGTCGCTCAAACCGCAGGACCGCAGCTTCTTTCCACTGGTCGAGTTCAGGGACGCGGCGATGTGGTTCGCGCGCCGCGGCTATTTCGTCGTGGCGCCGGTCGGCTCCGGATACGGTGCAGCCGCCATCGACATACCGGAGCGTGGACTCTACGGGCCGTTCTTCTCCAAGGTCGGCAAGTGCACCAATCCCAATTTCCGTGATCCGGGACTTGCCGTCGCACAGATCGATCTCTGGATCATCGACTATTTGGCCGCCGAAAAGCGTATCGTGCCGAACGACGTCATCGTGATCGGTCAATCCGCCGGCGGTTGGGCATCGATCGCGCTGTCCAGCCTGAACCCGCCGCCGGTCAAGGCCATCATCACCTTTGCAGCAGGCCGCGGCGGCCGCGTCGAGGGAAAGCCAAACAACAATTGCGCTCCGGACAAGCTGGTCGAAACAACCGGCGAGTTCGGCCGCACCTCTCGCGTCCCGATGCTGTGGATCTATATCGAGAACGACACGTTCTTCGGCCCCGCTCTGTCCAAACGGATGCATCAGGCCTTTACCGCCGCCGGCGGCAGCGCCGAATATCATCTGTTGCCTCCGTTCGGCAGCGATGGGCATTTCCTGATCGGCTCGCCCAATTCCATTCCGATCTGGTCGCCGCTGGTGAGCCGGTTCCTGGACAAGTACCGGTAAGCACGTTGCAAAGGAGACGCAGCATGATCGAGCGACATCGCACGCGAGAGGGCCGATCGATCTGGACAGGGCCGGCGCTGGTCTTTGCCGCAGCGCTTTCGCTGACCGCCCCCGAAACGGCTCGCAGCCAGCAGGCGGCGCCTTCGGCGAAGGCCGATGCACCCGAGGTCGCGCAGCGCGGCCAGCGCCCGACACGGGAAATCAAGTATGGCGACTGGCGCAAATTCTGCTTCGCCGCTGCGGGGACCAAGCCGGTGTGCCGGACCAGCATCATTGGGACCTTTGAAACCGGCCAGACCGCGGTCCGTGTCGACCTGATCGAACGCGAAGACGGCAGCCCGCGGCTGCAGGTGTTCATGCCCGTCGGCATGTACCTTCAGGCGGGCGTCAAGCTCACCATCGATCAGGGGAGTCCGCACCGGATTGCTTACACCTGGTGCCTCACCAATGCATGCATTGCGGCTGATGTAGCGGACTCCAGGATCATCAAGGAAATGGAAACCGGTCAAAAGTTGCAGCTGGAAGTCGTCGATTCCAACATCCTGGCGATAACCACGTCGCTGCCGCTCAATCAGTTCGCGGGCATTCGCCAGGGTGTCCCGGCGCAGACCTTCGATCAGGCGATCGACGAATGATCGCCGCCATTGGAAGCGCGCCCTACGCCGCTCCGGCCGATGCCAGTTCGATCGGATCGATCAGCGATTTCGCCGGGAATGGCTTGGTCAGATAGGCGATGCATCCGGACTGCAGCGCGGCCATACGTGTCGCATGGTTGTCATTGCCGGTGATGTAGATTACCGGCAATGAGATGCCGGCGGCCGCGAGCTGATGTCGCAAGTCGATGCCGGATGCGTCGTTCAGGTTGATATCGAGAATGATACAAAAAGCCTCGCCGAAATCTTCGTGATTGCGCAAGGCTTCGGCGGAATCGAACAGAACGGCATGGAAACCGTGTTCGCGCAGGAGACGTTTCACGCCTCTGCGCATCGAGGGATCGTCATCGACGACAAAAACGGTTTTTCGATTTGGCAAGGTAATATCCCGCAGGCGGAAAAAGCTAACATCAGCCAGCAATTCAAGCTTGGTAAACAATTCGTTATCGCAAATACGCGTCCCCGCTCAATTTTCATATTGTCCCTTGGGACAAGGGTTAGGTCGGCCGGACATTCGCTCAACCGCCCGCTTTGGCAGCCTGTGCGAGCATGCCGAGCTGCTCCGCAATCGAGACGAGTTCTGCCAGCGATTGGACTTTCGCCTTTTCCATCACCTGCTGGCGGTGCGCCTTGATGGTACGCTCCGTCGTTCCAAGTTCATGCGCGATCTGCTTGTTGATCTTGCCACGGACGATCAGTTCGAAAACCTGACGCTCACGCGGAGTGAACGCCGCGATTTGCGCGCGCATGGCGTCCAGCCTGCTCCTTTGGGCGCGTGCGATCTCATGCTGCGCCAGTGCCGCTTCGATCGCGCGGAGCAGCTGTTCGGACGACACCGGTTTGGTCAGGAAATCCTGCGCGCCGGCCTTGATCGTCTTGACGGTGGTCTGGATATCGGCATGGCCGGTGAGGAAGACGATCGGCAAGCTGCAGCCGAGTGCGTTCAGGCGAGCTTGCAGTTCCGGGCCGCTCAGCCCCGGTATCTGGACGTCCAGCAGAATACAGCCCGATGCGTTCCCGTCCGGCAGACGGTCGAGCAGTTGCTGTGCGGACGGATAAATCGCGACCTCATAGCCGGCCTTTTTCAACCGGCGCTCGATGGCCGTCCGGAACGATGCATCGTCGTCGACCACATGAACGATACCAGGCACGCGTTTCTCCGCTCAGCCGGCCGACAACGGCAATGACAGATGGAATACCGCTCCGCCTTCGGTCTGATTCTCCGCCCAGATTCGACCTTCGTGCGCCAGAATGATGCTCCGCGCAATGGAAAGACCGATCCCCATGCCCTGCTCCTTGGTCGTGAAGAACGGGTCGAAAACCCGGGCAAGCTTGTCCGGGGGAATCCCCGGCCCGGAATCGGAGATGGAAATGACAACCGATTTGCCGCCGTTCATTTCCGCGCGCCCGATGACGGTTCTGCCGTACGGTATCGCAGCCATCGCGTCCATGCTGTTCACGATCAAGTTAATAATCACCTGCTGCAATTGAATCGGATCGCCCTTGATCCGGACCGCTTCCGGCGACGCCTTCAGGTATAGCGCGACGTTACGGGCTGACGCCTGCACCGAGAGAAAATCGAAGACTTCACGCATAAGCTCGTTGGCGTCGACATCTTTGGTTTCGAACATCGTCCGCTTGGTGAAACTGCGCAGGCGGCGGATGACTTCGCTGGCGCGCAGGTCGTCACGCCGTATATCGGCCAGGATTTCCCGGACCTCATTCAGATCGGGCGACTGGCTGCTCAGGATCAATTCGGCGGTTTCGGCATTGGTCAGGATCGAACCCAATGGCTGGTTCAATTCGTGCGCGAGCGAGGAGGTTAATTCGCCCGCCGTCGCGCTCCGGTTCACATGCGCCAGTTCCGACATCCGATGCCTGGATTCGATTTCCGCACCGTGGCGTTTCTTCCTCTCGCGAAGCAGGACCATGATCAACCCCGCCTGGAGCAGAAGGACCGCGATGGCGCTGATGCTCTGCCAGCGATACTTGTCCCACAGACCCGGCTCGCGAAACCGGATTTCGCTGCCCGCGGGCAGGTTGGACTCGCTGACGTTCCAGCGCTGCATTTGCTCCCAGTTGAAGATCGGTTTCACGCCGCCGCTCACGGGCGGAATATTTTCGGCGCGCTCGCCGTCCAGGATACGCAGCGCGATCTTTGCTGCGTCGGCGCCGATGACGGACGGGATGATAACGTATCCGCCGATACCGCCGGGGGAGAGAAAGGTTTCGGCCGCCACCACGATCGGCCTGTTCGCTGTCTCGGCGATCAACCCAACCGCCGTCCGTGGCAGAAGGAAGGTGCCCTCCCCGTCCGAATAGATAGACGAGTAGATGATGGCGCTCCGCTCCGGCAGGTCGGCGACCCGCTTACGAATGTCGGACATTTTCTCGCCGACGATCGCGATCACCTTCAGGCCAGCCGCTGCAGTGGCAATTTCATCAGCCCAGCTGCGGAAAACGACGACTCGATCCCAAGGGTCTCCGACAATCGCCACCGTGTCCAGGCCTGGCGCCACTGCGCGCGCAACCCTGATCGAGTTCGGCCAGCGGTGTCTTGACAATCACGCCCGTGACATCGGGCGGCGGCTTGAGCCGCGTGAAATCGAGCTCGTCCACCATGGCAAAGACAATCGGGATGCCGGGCCACAATTCCTCGCGCCAGCGCAGCGCGCATTCCAGCGAGGCCCCTCCGATCGCCACGACGGCGCCGATTGGCTTGTCCCGATACTTTTCGTGCAAAAAGCGCTTCAGGTTTTGCTCGTACGCCTGCCCGCCAAAGCGGCTCAGATCGAGATTTTCGCCATAGAGCGTGACATTTGAGTGGGTATGACCGACGACCACGTCGCGCAGCCCCGAAAACAACAGGTCGTAAAATGGGCCGCGCAACTCAGCCTGATCCAGCACCAGGATAGAATGTGGACGCAGTTCCTGCGCCCAAGCGCAAGCCTGCGCCAGTGTGAGGACGAGAAAGACAATAAGCCCCCGGATTCTGGTCATGACGCTCGCCACCACGCCGACGTCAGGAAAACGTAGCATCCTGCGCCGCCAATGACTACTTGCGGTTGCGGGCAGGTCCGTCGTCACTCTGCCGTACTGACCTTTGGGACAATGTCCCTTAAGCCAATAGTCTCACGAATGCTCCATGTCGTACAGCAAGGTTGGGGGCGTCATACTCTCAGACCCGCCGGACGCGACCAGCTCGATCAAGATATGGAGTTCATCCATGCTTTCCCGCTTAAGCGCCAGCCTGATCGATGATCCTCCTATTTTCGGGTTGAGCGCAGCCGGCGCGGCTCAAAGCCGGGTCGCGACGAGCGAATTCAAGTACAAGAAGGGCGTCGAAATTTACGGAGAGAAAGAGCCTGCGGACTACGTCTACCAGGTGACTTCAGGCGCGGTGCGATCCTACAAGCTGCTATCGGACGGTCGTCGCCAGATCGGCGCCTTTCATCTGACCAGCGACATCTTCGGCCTTGAGAACAGCAACGTCCATCGCTTCACCACTGAAGCGATCGTCGACACCACGTTGCGGCTGGTGAGGCGGCGCAGCCTCGACAGCGCGGCAGGGCGCGATGTGCAGGTCGCCAACAACCTGCTCAGTCTGACCGCCAGCAACCTGCAGCACGCCGAGGACCACATGCTGCTGCTGGGCCGGAAAACCGCGCTGGAGCGCGTCGCCACCTTCCTGCTCGAGATGGACCGCCGCCTGACGGCCGCCGACTTCATCGCGTTGCCGATGTGCCGCCGCGATATCGCCGACTATCTGGGGCTGACGCTGGAGACGGTTTCCCGCGCGCTGTCCCATCTGCACGATCGGGGCATTCTTGGCTTCCTTGGCCCCAGTCAACGCCAGATCATTTTGCTGGATCGGCAGCGATTGGCTGGACTGGATCTGCAGAATTAGGCGCCGTGTCCTGGAAGCCGATCCACTTCACGTTCGTTCGAACCCGCCATGCGATGCCGCGCGCGCTCCATTCTCTGGTCCTGAGTAGGCCCCCGCGAGTTTGCTTGATTCAGGTCAAGGTATTTTGGCTCCCCGACCTGAAACTGACCCGGCAGGCGACCAGAGAAGATTTTCGATACTTTGGAGCAGACGGTACGGAGCCGGGTAATGTCAGAGAATACTGCTCGCGCTCCGGCACGTCTGAACACGCCAAAAGCCGCCGCGATCGCCGGCATCGTCTTTTCAGTTCTTCTGATTGCAATATTCTGGCTGCTTCGGCGCGCCGTTCCGTCCGATCCGCTCGACCCCGGAGCCTGGATCGCCACGGAATCCCGAACGGTTACGCTCGCGTTGAACCTGGTGCCGTTCGCCGGGGTGGCCTTCTTGTGGTTCATCGGTGTATTGCGAGACCGGCTCGGCCAGCAGGAAGACCGCTTCTTTGCCACGGTGTTTCTCGGCAGCGCCTTGCTGTTTCTGGCCATGCTGTTTGCCGCGGCCGCGATCGCCGGCGCTGTCATGCTGATGGCGTCTTCCGTCGAACCCGACCAGTTGACGAAGTTGCCGGTCTTTCGTTTCGCGCGCGCAACCGTCCACATCATCGTCAACGCCTACGCGATCAAGATGGCATGCGTATTCATGATCTCGACATCGACGGTCGTGATCCGCACCGGGATCGCCCCGCGCTGGATCGCCGTTCTGGGCTTTGTCCTGGCGTGCGTTCTGTTGATCGGCAGCTACTATCTCAGCTGGAGTATCGCAGTCTTGCCGATCTGGGTCTTCCTGCTCAGCATCTACATACTGATCCACAACCTGCGCCGTCAGCAGGGAGACGGCCAGGTTTGCCGCCCATGACAATCGCGCCATCGCGCATTATGCGCGATGGATGCCATGGTGCTGCTGTCTAGCGGATCCCCAGCAATGAGCGGCGATAACCGCTGCCGCGGGCTTCCTCGCGGCACACAAAGCTGCCGGCGCCGCCCCGCGCATACCGCTTCTGTCCTTTCAGATAATACAACCCCTTGCCGAGGTCGAGCCAGACGACGGTATCGTCAGGACAATACCGCTGCGCCTGGGCCTGATAGCGGAACGGCGTCAAGGGTGTTGCGACCGCGTTAGTAGCGCAGCTTGCCACGATGAGCGCTGCGGCAAGACTGGTCGTGATCGCAGGGGTATTTCGCATGAGCGATGTCGTTCCAAAACGCGGCTTGCCGTGTTGATCCAGGTCGAAAACCTGCCGGTGTCGACTTCTGCGGAGAGAACAAGAGTTCCAACACAGAGCATTGCGCAAATACTTAAAAAATAAGTGCTTTTGGTCGGGGCAGCTGGATTCGAACCAACGACCTGCAGTACCCAAAACTGCCGCGCTACCAGGCTGCGCTATACCCCGAATTTCCTTGGGAAACGATGTCGATACACGCTTGGGAAGGCGCCAGCAAGGCGGTCGCGCGCTTCAGCGCCCGCTGAACAGCGGATGCGCCACCCGGTCGCCCGGCGCAATGCCGTATTTCTTCGCCGTTCCCGCAATCACCTCCAGCACGCCTTTCGCCAATCCTCCCGACGAGATGATTTTGGTGGATTCCGGCTCGGTATTCTCGGCAATCCGCAAGATCCGTCCATCGGCCCGGATGAAGATCATGTCGAGCGAGATGTAGGTGTTTTTCATCCACATCGAAATCTGCTGCTCCGGCGAGAAGTCGAACAGCATGCCTTTGCCGTCCGCCAACTCCTTGCGGTACATCAGGCCGGTTTCCTTTTCCTTTTCGGTCGTTGCCATCTCGACTGAAAAAACCTGCACCCCGGTCTTGGTGACGATCTCAAGCGGCTGGATGCTGGCGGCCTGCGCGCCGGCGCTAATGAACGCGAATGCGGCGGCGACCACAGCCAGTGCGATCCACGACCTCGCCAGCCGGCCGATAAGACGATGGAAGCCCATGAACGAAAAATCCGATAATCGCCGCGAAACCTCGGCCGGCCCGAAGCCGGCCGGAGCAACGTGGCAAATACCAGACCCCGCTAATGCAGCGCAATGCGATTTCCGCGCCGGGGCGACGCTCGCAGTTCGGAACGCGCGATTGTGATCAGCCGATCAGTGCGACGAAAGGCCGGGCGAACCGGTTTCGGGCTGAATCTCGGCGGCCATCATGCCCTTGGAACCGGGTCCGAACCGGACCAGCACGAATTGGCCGGGACGCAGCTCGGTCATGCCGAAGCGGCGCAGGGTTTCCATGTGGACGAAGATGTCGGGGGTGCCCTCGCCGCAGGTCAGGAAGCCGAACCCGCGCAGCCGGTTGAACCACTTGACCTGCGCCCGCTCCAGGCCGCTGGTCGGCGTGACGCTGACATGGGTGCGCGGCGGCAGCATCTGCGCCGGGTGGATCGCGGTGGATTCATCCATCGAGACGATGCGGAAGGCCTGATAGCCTTTGGCGCGCTGCACGCACTCGACGACAAGACGCGCGCCTTCATAGGCCGTCTGATAACCGTCGCGCCGCAGCACCGTGACATGCAGCAGCACATCCGGCCAGCCATTGTCCGGCACGATGAAGCCATAGCCCTTTGAGGCGTCGAACCATTTGATGACGCCGCTGATCTCGACCAGGTTGGCGGCGGCGTCGCCCAGACCTGCGAATGCATCCACCGCGGCGTCGCGGTCGGCGCCTGAAAATTCGTTTGGCCCAAGCCTTGAAGGTCCGGTCCCGCTCGGCGCGGCGCCCCCAGGCTTTTTGGACTCAAATCCGTCCGACCCCATGACCCCGGACCCCACACGTCATCTGCGGCCTGCCATCTTTCGCGACAGCGCCGGAACACGCGCCCATCCATGACAATTCATGATGACGCAACGCGAATCTTGCGAATCAAAGATAACACTCCCGCCTGCGCCGCATAGACAAAAAACATTTTTGTCCGGACCTATGAACAGTCTTGCACAGCTGCGAATCAATTCGGCATCAGTTGCCCACGAAGGGGCCGAGGGTTTCCCCGATATCGTGCCGGATCACCAGATCGGCGAGTTCGTCCTGCTCGGTCGGCTCGTTGTTGATGATCACGAGCCTGGCGCCGCAGTTTTTGGCCAGCATGGGAAAGCCGGCGGCCGGCCATACCACCAGCGAAGAGCCGATGGCGAGAAACAGGTCGCAATGCTGGGCGAGTTCGGTAGCGCGCCGCATCGCATCCTCGGGCATCGCCTGCCCGAACGAGATGGTTGCGGTCTTCACCGGCTCGCCGCAGGCGGGACAGTCCGGCGCGTAGCTTGTCGCATCCATGCGCTCCTTGACCCACGCCAGACCGTAGGATTCTCCGCAGCCGATGCAGCGCGCGTAAGTGGTATTGCCGTGGAGTTCGATCACATGATCGGCGGCGAAACCCGAGTTCTGGTGCAGGTTGTCGATGTTCTGGGTCACGATGGCGGGAATCTTGCCCGCTTTGTAGAGCGCCGCCAGCGCGCGATGACCGCGGCCCGGCTTTGCCGCGGCAAAGGTCGGCTCCATCGCAAAACGCCGCCGCCACGCTTCGTCGCGGGCATCCTGGCTGGCGACGAATTCGTCGTATGGGATCGGCCGGTTGCGGGTCCACAATCCGCCGGGCGAGCGGAAATCCGGAATGCCGGATTCGGTGGAGATACCGGCGCCGGTAAAGGGGACAATGACTTTCGCCTCGGCGATCATGTCGCCGAGCTGTTCCACGCCGCTGCGAAGATCTGACGCGATCATTTGGGTTTGTCCGGACTTGAAGCCTGCGATCGGTGCGACCGCAGTCTGCAAGCAGGACCGGACATTTGCAAACGCCGGACAGACCATCCGGTCTGGCTGGCGATCGACCGCGCCGGCTATTACTTGGCCTTGCGCTTCTTTCGCCCAGGCTTTGCAATCAGAAAATCTTCCCGCTTCTTGCCCGCCTTGATTTCCCGGGCCAACCATCCGGCAGTGCCGCCCCTGCCGCTCCAGGTCTCGCCGGTCTTGGGATGCCGGTATTTCGGCGCGACCTTGGTGCCTTTTACCGAGCCGGCTTTCCTGACCGCTCCGCCGTCGCCGCCGATCTGCGCGAGCTGCGCCTGCAGCTCGGTCCTTTTCGATTGAAGAAGCTTATCGATATCGGCTCGCATCGCGAGCAGTTGGGATACGGAAAGGTTTTTTATATTGGTCGATGGCATTACGCACTCCAGATGAAAATTGGCGTCAGCTTTATAAAGCCCTTTGGAACCCAATTACAGCACCCCCGAGTTGAATAAAATGCGATGGTTGAATTTGTCGCAATGCCGCGCCGCGATTTGCGCAGCGTCAGCCAGTCTTCGTTAAGGACGCGAGCTGAGCAGTGTGCAGCGGTGACAGATCGTCGAGCCTGCGCTGTGGCTAACCGGTCACGCGTCGCGGCGATCTTGTCCATGCCTGCGTAATTCCATTGATCTTCGTCTCAGCCTCCGGTGAAATGCTTCCGGGCCCTGGGGTATGCGTGATGAAACATTGGATGCGTGCGCGGGACGAGTTGATCGAACAGACGTTGGCGTTTGTGGAGGGTGTAACGGCCGCGAGGCCTGTGCGGATCGCGGTGGCTGCTCCCGCGCGCGCCGAGCCCGCCAAACCGGCCGGGCAGGCTGAACCGCCAAAACCCGCATGGGTCGCTCCCGCAAGCCTTGCTCCCATGGCGTCCGAGCGCGCCGAGATCGAGCGCAGGGTAGCCAACTTCAAGGCCCAGCAGCAGAAATTCCAGCGCGCGCGGGAAGCCCACTACGACGCAATTTTTTCCAAAGCCCGCGCAACCCCCGGGAACCAGAGCCGCCCTTGAGCGTTATTTAGGCGGAGCAATCCCCCCCTTGCTCTATTTTGAAGAGAGAGCCCCGCCCCATCCCCCGGCGGGGCTTTCGCTTTTCGGGGACGTAAACGGCTGCTCAAGGGGGAGATTTCATCCTGGTGGCTTTGACGACCTTTCCTCTGGCGTCATAGGTCGTCCATTCCCCTGTCTGCTTGCCATTTTCAAAATATCCAGACCGCATTTTTGTGCCGTCTTTCTGAACCACTCCAATATCCGGCCAGCACGTCGCTGATGGTGTAGCCTTTGGCCTTGATGCTTGCGTCCCTATGCCGGCCAATGCGCTCTATCGGCTTGGCAACCCCTCAAGTCCCCTGCCCCTGACCCCATATTGCTGCTATTGAACCACCGAACCACAATAACAATCCCGCAATATCCCGAGGGAGACAACAATCATGCGCTACCTCCACACCATGCTGCGCGTCCGCAACCTCGATGCCGCGCTGAAATTCTATCAGGACGCGCTGGGATTGAAGGAAGTGCGGCGCGTCGATAACGACAAGGCGAAATTCACGCTGGTGTTCTTGTGCGCCGCCGAGGACGAGGACCTGCTGAAGCAAGCAAAAGGGCGCGGCGCACCGCTGGTTGAGCTCACCTACAATTGGGACGAGGAAAAATACGGCGAGGACCGTTATTTCGGCCACCTCGCTTACGAGGTCGACGACATCTACGCCACCTGCGACCGGCTGATGAAGCTCGGCATCACCATCAACCGCCCGCCGCGCGACGGCCAGATGGCGTTCGTGCGTTCGCCGGATCTGCATTCGATCGAGCTCCTGCAAAAGGGCGACGCGAAGCCGCCGGCGGAGCCGTGGGCCTCGATGCCGAATACCGGGCATTGGTGAGCGCCAGGCAATTCTTGAATGTTCGCTATCCGACCGATTGGCTGACGATCAGCGGGCAAATCTCCGCATCATTTTTGTGCACTCCGAAGGAACCTGTCGCATCGCTTCGCGTTCTCTGATGCAACACTGAAGGAGACGAAAATGGGACGTGGAATTTTGCTGTGGCTGCTGGGTGTGCCTATCCCGATCATCATTCTGCTGTGGCTGTTCTTCGGCCGCTGAGCGGCCAGGGCTGAGCGGCCAAGACTGAGCAACAAGACCGACGGTTCGTTCTCTCGGGCTTCGCCTTCCGGCGGAGCCCGATTTGTTTTTTCGGCTGTTTCCCTGACGTTCGAGTTTCCGCTATGAGGAGCGGCTGCCGAAAACAACAAGGGGAAACGCCGTGGCGACAAGCAATCTGACGATCTGGGGCCGCGCCAATTCGGTCAATGTCCAGAAAGTGCTGTGGTGCGCCGAGGAACTCGGCCTCAGCTATCAGCGCATCGATGCCGGCATGGCGTTCGGCCGCAATACCGAGCCCGATTACCTCGCCATGAATCCTAACGGCCGCGTCCCCACGCTGGTGGACGGCGATTTTGTGCTGTGGGAATCCAATTCCATCATGCGGTATTTTTCGCTTGTCCACGGACAGGGTTCGGCGATCTATCCCGACGCGCCGAAAGCGCGCGCGAGCGTCGATCGCTGGCTGGACTGGACGCTCTCCACCCTGCAGCCGGTGGATCGGCCCGTGTTCTGGGCGCTGGTCCGCACGCCCAAGGAAAAACGCGACATGATCGCCATCCAGAAGGATGCCGACGCCGAGGCC
This sequence comes from uncultured Alphaproteobacteria bacterium, assembly GCA_963710045.1. Classification (GTDB taxonomy): domain Bacteria; phylum Pseudomonadota; class Alphaproteobacteria; order Rhizobiales; family Xanthobacteraceae; genus Bradyrhizobium. The sequence continues at coordinate 49,558 of CAVPZO010000072.1, forward strand.
GTGGTATGGCGGATCCCCGAGGCCCAACTGGCAGCGCGAAAGTTCATCGAAGGCGATCAATTCACGCTTGCCGATATTGCGCTCGGCGCGTATGCGCGCCGCTGGTTCGGGGTCGAAGGCATCAGCAAACCGCGCTTTCCCAATCTCGAGCGCTGGTTCGCGCAATTCGCCAGCCGCCCCGGATTCCAGAAATTCCTCGCACCGCCAATGAGCTAAGACGGCGGCGTGCACGGGCTTCAGTGGCTCGACCGCTCAAACAGCAGAATACCAAAGACCAGCACCAGCGTAACCACCGCTACCGTCAAACGCGTGGTCCAGGTCATGCCGCGGCTGAACCACCACAGCAGCGCGCAGCTCATCAAGACGGGCATCACGATATCGAGTTGCAATCGGTCCTCGCTCTGGTTCGCTTAGCGCGAGCCGCCTATCCCTACGCCAAGACTGCCACCGAGCTTGATGCAGGTGGACGACCCCTCGATCCGAACGAAGCCGGGACCGTATTCGGCGCAAGGGTTCGCCGCAGCCTTCGCCGGACGCAGCGGGAGCGATTTGGTTGGCTTGTCCGGCTTGCCATCGCGAAATTGCTGCGCCGACGCCGATGATGCCGACAACAGAGCAAACACGATGAACGGGAAGATCGTTCGCATTCGCCGGTTTTATCGCGGACGGCGCGCCTTTGCTACCGGACGAATTTGACGCCGAGGGTTTTGCCCCGGCGCCAGACCACTTCGCAGGTCCGCCCGGTCCGGGCATCACGCGACAACGCCAGCCGCACCTTCGCCGTCACCGCCTGCGGATCGTCGACGGTGATCTTCGCGCCGGCCGAGGACAGGTCGAGCACGGTGCACGGACGCGCGGCGAAGCCGCCATCGAGCGTGATCCATCCGGACTGACGGACCGATTTGCGGGCTTCCCGCTTTTTGGGCGCTGCTGCCATCTGATGCCACTCCCCAGGCTCCCGTTGCTACCGGCACAGGCTTTAGAAAGCGTTGAAAGTTCCGGCAAAATCGAGAATTTGGCCGATCATCCGCCGGCTGTGGTCCGCGCGCCAGGCGATGCGCGAGACGGCTTGCCCGGCTGGACAAACGCCACTATACGTTCGCGCGCCGTGGCCGAACCGGATCGTTTGGGGCTGCCCGGTGCGCCATCATCGCAGACCTAAAGCGTTGAGAGATGGCGGTATATTGTTGTGCTATCTGCGAAATAGCGGTTTTCCCGGCCGGGTCGGCCGCGGCAAAACCGGCCTTTTCGCTCCCTTCGTCTATCGGTTAGGACGCCACCCTTTCACGGTGGAGAGAGCGGTTCGATTCCGCTAGGGAGCGCCATTGCCCGACCAGGTGCGGCCCATGTCAGACCATCGCTTGCAGTTTGACGGCGCCCGGGTGCTCAGCGACCTCCATGCGCTCCGCGCCATCGGCGCCTACAAGACCGGCGTTCACAAGCCGACGTTCTCGGAGCCGCATATGCGCTCACTGGAATGGCTGGCGCAGCGGCTTCCCGAGGCAGGACTCACAGCTGAGATCGACGGCATCGGCAATGTGCTCGGCACCAGCACAAAATCCGGACCAAAATTGTTGGCCGGCTCGCACCTCGAAAGCCAGAATTTCGCGGGCTGGCTCGATGGGCCGCTTGGCGTCGTGTATGCCCTCGAGGCCGCCCGCGTCATCAATCCCGACCCTAATATAAATGGCGCTGTTGAAGTCGCGTCGTGGTGCGACGAGGAAGGACATTTCGGCTACTTCCTCGGCAGCCGATCCTACATCGGCGGTGTAACCGAGGCCGATATCGACGCCGCACGCGACCGCAGCAGCGGCCGGACCATGCGGGAGGCCCTGCGCGACGTCGGTCTTGCCGGTCGGGCGCGCGCCGGGTGCGAACGCGGGCGGCATATCGGATATATCGAAGCGCATATCGAGCAAGGCCGGACGCTCGAAAGCGGCGATCTCCGCATCGGTGTCGTCACCTCGATCGTCGGCATCTGGCAATACCGGATCACCTTTAGCGGCGAGCAAAATCACGCGGGCACAACCCGCATGGACGTTCGCAAGGATGCAGGCCTGGCGCTGACCAGGTTTTGCGTCGATATCGACGATCGGTTTCCTTTAGCCTGCGGACCACGCACGGTGTGGACCACCGGCCGCATCACCCTCGATCCCGGCGCGCCCAGCATCATCCCCGGGGTTGCGGAAATGCTGTTCCAGATGCGCGACGACGACGCGCGCGTGATCGAGCGCCTGGAAGATCTGCTGCGAAGCATGGCCGCGGACGTCACCGCGCAGGGCCGCTGCAGTGTCGCGGTGGAGCGTCTTCGCACCGGTATCCCCGCCATGATGGATGCCACGTTCCAACACGCCATCGAAGCCGCCAGCGCCGTCTTTGCCGGCGGCAGGTCGGTCCGCATGCGGAGTAGCGCAGGTCATGACGCCCAGGTTCTCGCCACGATCATGCCTGCCGGCATGATGTTTGTGCCCTCGATCGGCGGCATCAGCCATCATTGGAGTGAAAACACCGATGATGCCGACATCGTCACAGGTGCGCAGGTCTTTGTTGAGGCCTGCCGGCGCCTGCTAGCGGAATGAGCCGTCAGGCCTGGACCGATTGTTGTTGGCGTCGACGTGCAATCAGAACATCGCCATTTGAGACCGCTTTTAGGCGGTGTTTTTGTTGCCGGTTCCAGAATTAACCCGCAGCGCGGACATCAAGCTTAACCCGCGAGTCTCGTTGCGCGACGGCCCCTCAACACGCTAGCTTCATTTCGGTAAGACTTTGTTAACCGTAGTGAGTAGCGTCGATGAAAATCCTGTATGCGTTCGCAGTTCTCGCCCTGATGTCGGGTTCGGCACACGCGTGGGATATCAACACCACCTGCACCTACAGCAGGTTTTACGGTAACACCTGCAAAACCTCGGTGATTGCCGACCAGCCGCGTGACTACGCGCAGGAAGCGGCAGACGAGGCGGCCAAGCAGGAACGCATCAAGAAATGGGAAGCGTTCTGCAAACCGACCCGCACCTATGACAGCGAAGGCGTGATCCGCCTCGTCTACGCCCGCAAGGGCTGCGAGTTCGGCAGAAGCGAGTAATAACGCAGCGCTGCGCGCCGGCTGCGACGCTCACACGCACCCATTATTGCATCTGAGCCACAGGTCCGCTGCGGCCGAGGTCGCAGCCTGGATGGGCATAGCGCAGACGCGTGATGCCCATATCGTCGATAAAGCCGGTTGGCTTGCAGAATTCTTCCCACTTGCGAATCCGCGCTTCCTTCTCTTCCCGGTTCACCCGCTCTTCCGCCGCGCTCATCTGTTTCTGGTTTGCCGGCTCCGAACCGTTCGAAGTGGTGGTCGTCGTCGTGCAGCTCGATGGACCGTAGGCGCTGCTCCTGCAGTTCCTTGACGTTGTCGAAACCGTGGTCTCCGCAACCGCGCTCCACGACATCAGAACGGCAGTCGATATCGCGAGGGCATAAAGGGGCTTCATTGTCTTTCTCCGGACCGGGATGCTTGACGATACGCCCAAGGCATACCGCGCGCCCGTGAATCTCCAGTTCCGGGAACGTCTAAAAATTTAGTGGATTGCTTCCGATCCGCGAAAAGCCCACCGTGACCCGGCCCGCCGGCGATATTCTGGCCGTTGTTAATGAGGAATGAAATGAGAGTCGTTGCACTGTTGATTGCAATTTGCGCGCTGTCGCAGGCGGCAATCGCGCAAACTCCGGACTGCAAGTCGATCGCGGCGCGCAACGACCGGCTCGCCTGTTATGACAAGGCCGCGCAACCCGCCAAATCAACGCTCCGGCCCGCCGCTTCGAAGCCGGACCCATCCGGATACGTCGATACGATCAGCGCGGAGGACGTCCGCATGAACGCCCGGCTGAAAAACATCTGTCGCGGCTGTTGAACGAAGCGGCGCCCTCGCCTCGCGCCGTATTTTTCTATCCGCTGCGTGGGGTGATCGACGGCGCAGGCAAAAGATCATCGGCATCGTCGGCGTGTTGCAGACGCGCCATCATCCGCACCAGCGCATCGGGGTTCGATGATGCCGCGCTGTTGATCGCGCGGCTGAGCCCCGCTGCCGCGACTTCTTTTGCGAGCCGGGTGTAGTCGGTCCAGACCAGATACAGCATCAGCGGCGGCTTCTCTCCGTTCGCCAGCATCTGGCGACAGCGCGCGCCGGCTCCCTCCGTCGCCCACCATTGCTGCGCCAGCACCACCAGCTTCCTGAAATGATGCAGCGTGCCGGAGAACTTGTCGCGGTCGACGCCGGCCAGGACCGCGCAGTGATTGAGCCAGTTGAATCCGGCGAAAACCGCAATCGCGATGTCGCCCATCGCGGATCCGGTGAAATCGATCACGGTGTCTGCGTGCGGTTGCTGGCGAAGGAAGGCCTCGAACAGTTCGGACTGCCGGGCCGGCTCGGCCAGCAGTTCGAATTCGCGCCCGGGGACCATCATCAGATAGCGCATGGCTTCCAGCCGGGTGTGATCCCAGACGGCGCGGACGTCGCCGGCATTCGAAATGTCTTGCTTGCAGGCCGGATAGGTCAGCCTGCCCTGATCGGCGTCATCGACGTATTGCGGAACGCGTTTGGCAAGGTCCGCAAGAATGGCTTGAGGACCGGACAGCGCGGCCGTGTCCGCCGCCGGAGCTTTCGCGAACCGCCAACCGAACCAGCCCATTCCCACCTCCGGGGTCACTGCCGGGCGCGATGGTGGAATCAATAAACGGATAAATTTCGGAAGCAAGAACTCAGGTCAGCGCATGGAAGACCAATACCGGCGATAAGCCCAGCACCAGCGCCCAAACCCCGAACGCCGAAACCATGAGAAAATCCTGGGTCGCCAAAGCACCGGGTGCGATCGGATATTTGGCCGAATGCTGAATGTTCATTGTCTCCCCCATCTTGTTGTTGCGGAGACAATAAGCATCAAATTTTAACAACCCTGCCGTGATGTCACGCGCATTTAACCGCCCGGGGTCACCGGGAATTAACCAACCGCCGGGCCTCATGAGCCGCTCGCGCTCGTGAAGGCCTTCAACAACCCCCTCGTGCTTGTTTCGAGCAACTCAACGAGAAATTAGGTTCTTTGCCGGTACCTTGCATCGCATGTGGCGCCGCTGTGCAGGGAATGATCATGTTCAAGGGACTCTACAAGGTTGAATTCAAGACCCCGCGGCGCAAGGGCGCGGGCGTCGTCTATGCCGCCGATGGAAAACTTCACGGCGGGAGTTCGGCGTTCGCCTATGTCGGATCTTACACCGAGAACGGCAACACGATTACCGGCGTCGTCTGTAGCATGCGACACACAAACGATCCCAATCATCCCTCGGCGTTTGGCTTCGATAAAGTCACGATCGAATGTCAGGGGACGGCAAAGGGCGAGTTCGCGACGTTTGAGGGCACCGCTACCGAAACACCCTCGCTGGGCTTCAAAGCAGTCCTGACCCGAATTGCCGACTGAAAGCCGAAACCGGCTTGCGCCCCGCCGTTTCGAGCGTCGGCGCCAATGCAAACCGTGCCGCCAAGGCCAGTCGCGCGGCCGGAGCGCGATACAATGATTGCCTGAAGTGCCGTCATCAGCAATAAACACGGCAGCCGCACGGTTTCGGACGCGGCTTTTTGCTGGTGGGGTGCATGTCAACCAAGGTTACGATCGATGCTCGTCTGCGATGGCCCGACGTCAGGGACGATTATGTCCTGCAGTTCGAGGGGCATTCGATCGGCCGGGTCCGTCTTGACGGGACGGACTGGGTCTGGAGCATCACCATCCCGATGGCATTGCCGGAATGGGCCGAAGGGACCGCCGGCAGCCGGGACGAAAGCTTCAAAACGCTCGCGGCCGCATGGGGCAAGCTGCTGAGCCAGACCAGCGCCGAGCGGCTGCAGCGGGCGTGGGATCTGGAAAAGGCCTTTGAGGCCCGCCAGCAAAGGTTGGCGGCGAGCAAATCCGACGATATTCAACCATAATTCATTCCTGCCAGCGCTTCCATTGGCGCCGATCATTCAAATATTCCCTGGCAAATGCACCTGCTCGCATCCCTCCCCACCGTCATCGGCGCTGCCGCCATCGCGCCGGCGCTGCTGGTGCTGTGGCTGGTGATCGCCGCCGACGAGCGCCCGGGCCCACCGGTCAAGGTCTGGGCCGCGTTCCTGCTGGGTGCAGCGAGTATTTCGCTGCTGGGGGCTGCGCGAGCACCGTTCATGTCGCTGCTGGCCGTCACCGACAACCCCCAGCTCGCGCTGGCCTTGCGCTCGATCTTCGGCATCGCGGCGCCCGAGGAGATCGTCAAAATTCTCGTCATCGTCGCGGTGTCGTGGCGGCGGCAGGCATTCGGCGACCCGATGGAAACCGTGGTTTATGGCGCGGCGGCAGGGCTCGGCTTCGCGGCTTACGAGAACCTCGCTTATCTGGTGCAACACCCTGACATGTGGCGGTCGCTGGCGGTCTTGCGCAGCGTACTGACGGTGCCGTTCCACGGCGCGCTCGGCGTCGTCGCCGGCGCCTATCTTGCGATCTCGCGCTCCGGCACCGCACTCGGCGCGCACCGCCATCACCGCGACTGGGCGCGCATCACCGCGCGGATTTCGATCCTGCTGGTGCCGCTGCTGCTGCATTCGGGTTTCGATTTTCCGTTGCTGACGCTGCAGCAAAATCCGGACATGGACGGATCGACCAGGCTGTTGCTGGAATCCACCGCGATGCTGATCGGGTTCGGCACCATCGCATTTGCGGTGCGGCTGGTGCGGCGGGTCGGCCGCCACCACGCGCCGCGCACCGAGTTGTCGCGCGAACGTTTAAGCAATTTGCGCCGGATGTGGGCGCTTCTGGTCGTGGGCGGCGGCGCCGGATTCGCGGGTCTGGCGTTTGTGCTGTCATCGATCCACCATTGGCTGGTGAACCCGGAGCGCAATGTGACGCTCGCGCTCGTTCCGGTGGGTTTTGTCTCGATCATGATCGGCATTGCGCTGTTGGCGATCACGACCGCGGTCTATTTTCTCGGCCGCAATCGCGTGCGGTCGGCGGCCTCCGGCCTGTCCGCGCCCGGTCGTCAGGGCTGAAACGGCCGAACAATTCTTGACCCGGCGGCGTTGGCGCGGGTTACCATTGCGGCACTCCTTCCCCCGCCCGGCATCAGGAGGTTTCCAAATGACCCTTCCCCGCGACATCGACAACCTGCAGGCCAGAATGAGCGCCGCCGTGCGCGAGCACTGGAAGGCATTCTTGATCGAGGGCATCCTGCTCGTGGTACTGGGTTTAGCAGCCATGATCCTGCCGCCGCTCGCGAGCCTGGCTGTCACCATTTTCTTAGGGTGGATGTTCCTGATCAGCGGCGTTGCCGGCCTGGTGCTGACGTTCTGGGCGCGGCAGATGCCGGGCTTCTGGTGGTCGCTGATCTCGGCCGTGCTGGCGATCGGCGCGGGCATGATCCTGCTGGCGCGGCCAGTGCAGGGCACCCTCACGCTGACCATCGTGGTCGGCGCCTATTTCCTCGCCGAAGGCGTCGCCACCATCATGTACGCGCTGCAGCACAAGAAGGAACTGTCCGAACGCTGGGGCTGGCTGCTGACGGCGGGAATCATGGATATCCTGGTCGCCGGCTTCATCATCGCCGGATTGCCGGGATCAGCGCTGTGGGCCTTGGGCCTTCTGGTCGGCATCAACATGCTGTTCGGCGGCGCCACCCTGATCGGAATGGCGCTCGCCGCGCGCAACGGCGCGATGTGATTGCGCGTATTCTGATCGTAAAACCGGCATCCACTTTTGCGGAATACGCGCGCCTAGCAGCCGCGGCAGATGCTCTTGATCTTCTTGTCGAGCAAGGCGTTCTCCTTGCTGAGGGGATCGTTCGGATCGTTCAGGTTTTTCTCCGAGGGAACGTCGGCCGCGCGCGGTTGACGGTGCCCGATCGGAGCCTCACGTGCCGGAGCCGGATTTCCAGCCCCCGGCGATCCGGTACTGCTTCCGGTCTGCGCCATCGCCGCCGGGCTGCCGATCAGGGCCAGCAACGCCATCGTCGTCATCAGGTTTCGCATTTTGCTTCTCCTTAACCGGGTAAGACCAGTCTAGCGCCGACGATCCGGGATTTCGATGGTATTGCAGTTGCGGCGACCCTGTGCCGCACAGTCCTGGGCCTTGCGCACGTCGGCCATGGTGCCGAGCAGCCAGACTCCCGCCGCCACCAGCACCACGAAGAAGCCGAGCATCACTGCGTTCTCGGTTGCGCGGTTGCCCGGGTCGTCCGGCGGCTCCAGTTCGGCCATTTTCAGCGGATTACCCGATCATGGCTGCGGAGGATAAAGGTGAACGTCGCCGCAATAATCGACAATACGATAGCGCGATTCCGGATGCGGTTCACGTGTCTGAGACAAAGAATTCGCATCCGACAAATAATTTGGACCGACCGGCGCCTTGCCGTGGCCGCCGGGGATATCGAGCACGTAGTCCGGCTGGCATAATCCGGAGACGCGCCCGCGCAACGCCCGCATCAATTGCTGCCCCCGCTCCAGCGTGGTGCGCAGATGCGCCGTGCCGGGCGCGAGGTCGCCGTGATGCAGGTAATACGGCTTGATGCGGCATTCGACAAAGGCCCGCATCAGCGCCTCCAGCGTCGCTGCATCGTCATTGACGCCGCGCAAAAGCACCGACTGGCTGACCATGGGGATGCCGGCGTCGATCATGCGCGCGCAGGCGGCGCGGGCGTTGCCGGTGAGTTCACGAGGATGATTGGCGTGTAGCGCCACCCAGGTCGTAGCACCGGCGACCTTGAGGGCTGCAACCATCTCGTCGGTGACGCGCGCGGGATCGGCGACGGGAATGCGGGTGTGAAGGCGGACAATTCTGACGTGATCGATGGCGGCAAGATCCGCCATAATTTCGGAAAGGCGCCGCGGCGACAGCATCAACGGATCGCCGCCGGTCAGGATGACCTCCCAGATTTCCTGGTGCGAGCGGATATAATCGAGCGCGTTTCGATAGGTGCGCAGCGACAGCGCGCTCTCCCGGCCGGGCCCGACCATTTCGCGGCGGAAGCAGAAGCGGCAATACACCGCGCAGACATGCACCAGCTTGAACAGCACCCGGTCGGGATAACGATGCACAATGCCCTCGACCGGCGAATGGGTATGATCGCCGATCGGATCGGGGCTTTCGCCGGGTTGCATCGCCAGTTCTTCGACGCTCGGAATGTATTGCCGCGCGATGGGATCACCGGGATCGCCGGGGTCGATCAGCGCGGCTACCTCCGGCGTCACCGCCACCGCATAGCGCGCCGCGACTTTTTCCAGATCGGGCAACGCGGCCGCGGGCGCAAGACCATGCGCGACCAGTTCGGCAGGCTGCCGCAATGTCGTAGCGATGCCGCGATTGATCCTGCTCATGCCTCACCCGCCGGCGGCGTCCACACCACCTGATCGATTTTCGCAGCACCGCCGGCCAGCATCACCAGCCGATCAAACCCCAGCGCGACGCCGCTGGCCTGCGGCATCTGCGCGACCGCAGCAAGAAAATCGTCATCGAGCGGATAGCGCTCGCCATAGCGCCGCTGTTTTTCGTCCATGGCGCGGGTGAAACGGCGGCGCTGTTCCGCCGCATCGGTCAATTCGCCAAACCCGTTGGCAAGCTCGACGCCGCAGGCATAGATCTCAAAACGCTCGGCGACGCGGGGATCGAGCGCTTTTGTCCGCGCCAGCGCCGCTTCGGGTGCGGGATATTCGAACAGCACCGTCAACTGCCCCTGCCCCAGACGCGGCTCGATGTGTTCGACCAGCAGCTTGCTGAAAATATCCGACCAGCTGTCGTCGTCCGTGATCCGCACCTGATGCTTCGCCGCCGAAGCCAGCGCCGCGCGATCGCCATTGCCGTCCTTGATAGTGGCGAGCAGGTCGATCCCGGCGAACCGGTCGAATGCGGAGGCTACGGTCAATAGCTCAGGCTCCGCGAACGGATCGGCGGTGCTGCCGCGAAACGAGAACCGGCCGATCCCCGTCGCCTGCGCGGCATGGGCAATGACGACGATGCTGTCCGCCATCACGGCCTCGTAGGGCTCGCCCGCGCGATACCATTCCAGCATGGTGAATTCCGGCAGATGCAGGTCGCCGCGCTCGCGGTCGCGGAACACCCGCGCGAATTCGACTATTTTCTCCTCACCGGCCGCCAGCAATTTCTTGGCGGCGAATTCCGGCGAGGTGCGAAGATAACGCGTGACGCCCTGCCCTGTGCCGTCTCTCAGCTCGGTTCGCGGCGCATGTAGATGGATTTCGTTGCCCGGCGAGACCTGCAGAATACCCGTCTCGACCTCGACAAATCCCTGCTCGTCGAACCACGCCCGGATTGCCTTGGTAATGGCACTGCGCGCGGCCAAAAACGGCCGGCGGTCCCGGTGCCGCGATGAGGACCACCACGGCGAAAGCTGGTCGATTTCAGCCATTAAAGAGGCGCCTCGCGAAGCCGCAAATCGCTGGCATCGAGCGGCAAAATCAGTATGTTGCAGCCCGAAACCGGCTCAAAGGCCTCGGGACGCTCCTGTCCGGATCGGTCCCGAACCAGAATATCAGGAAAAACCGCTTTGAAAGTCATCGCCAGTTCTATTCGCAAGGGCAACGTCATCGAGCAAGACGGCAAGCTTTACGTGGTTCTGACCGCCGAGAACATCCACCCCGGCAAGGGAACTCCGGTCAGCCAGATCGAAATGCGCCAAATCAGCGACGGGGTGAAGGTTTCCGAACGCTACAAGACCACCGACCAGGTCGAGAAGGCGACCATCGAGGACCACAACTTCAACTACCTCTATGAAGACGCCGACGGCTTCCATTTCATGAACACCGACAATTACGATCAGGTTCAGGTGCCCAAGGACATTATCGGCACCGCGGCGCTGTATTTGCAGGAGAACATGACGGTAAAATTGTCGCTGCACGACATGGTGCCGGTGGCGATCCAGATGCCGCAGCGCGCGACGCTGGAGGTGGTCGATACCGAGCCGGTCACCAAAGGCCAGACCGCGTCGTCATCCTACAAGCCGGCCAAGCTGTCCAATGGCGCGCGGACCAACGTGCCGCCGCACATCGGGGTGGGAACGCGGATCGTGGTGATGACCGAGGACGGCTCTTACGTCGAACGCGCCAAGGACTAGGCGAGAAGCGGGCAACGTTTCGGGGGCGACACAGTTGAGTATTACACCTGCCCGCCGTCTCCGGTTGCAGCTCGGCGCGCATTTGCTGGCGTGGCTGCTCGCCGGCAACGCCGGCAACGCCTGTCTCGCCGCCGGTGAATTCAAGACCCCGGCGATTTCCTCCGTGCGCGTCGAATGGCGCGCCGTGCTCGATGCGCTGCGATCCGAGATCAGCGCCCAGCCGGCGGTGGCGCCCACATTCACATTTTCGGGCCAGCGCCGGGTCTGGCCGTCCGACCCGCGTTCGACACCGGCGCTGGTGCAGTTGAACGCGGTGACGTCGCAAATTTTCAGCGGCATCGGCCGTAGCCCCGTGCCGGTACTGCTGCCGTTCGACTCCGCGGGCTTTCTTGCAGCGCGCCTGAGCGGCGCGCCGTCGAGTCTCTCGGTGTCGCGTTATCAGGCCGACTTCCGCGCCGCCGACATGTTCGACGCCGGACCCGCCGGCTACGACGCGGTGTTTGCGCTGGAGCCCGGCGCCGGCGACGGAATGCCGCAACGAACCTTTGCCAAGCCGGTCGAAGTGCAGATCACCGGCTCGATCCTCACTTACGAGATCGACGATCCGCTCGGCGGCAAGGGCGAGCCGGTCAAAACCCTTAGCGCGCAATTTCCGGATCTGCGCCGCTTCATCCGCGAAGGCTATGTGCGCTACGCGTTCACGCGCTTCGGCGTGCCCTATGTGGTGTCGATCCAGTGCCTCGACAGCGTCCCGCGCGCCAAGCGGCTTGCCTGCCGCGAGGCATATCCGGTGGCCGAACGCTTTCTCAAGGCGCTGCGCATTGCCGGCGGCCAGCCGTCGCGGCGCCGTCTGGATATTCCCGCCGGCATCGCCGAGCGGCCGGTGGCGGCGTCCGCCGATTTCACCTATCTGCCGCCCGGCGACATCATCCCGGGCAGCGGCTATCGCAAACAGGGCGGCCGGGCCGATTTCAACGCGTATTCACAGATCCGCTTCCCGCTCGAAAAAGCACCGGGCTACGTGAGCTCGCAATCGTTCCGCGATCGCAAATCCAGCGGCAAGTCGCTGGACGTGCTGGGAAAAGGAAACGACGCCTATCCATGGCGGGACAGTTTTTGCGAGGCCCGTGATTTCGGCGTCGGACAATGCGCCAATGGTTTTGGCCACCAGGGCCAGGACATCCGCTCCGCGTGTTCGCCGCGCAACGAAGCCGTCGACCGCTGCGATCCGAGGCGGCAGGCCGTCGTCGCCGTCCGCGAAGGTGTGCTGATCCGCTCACCGAGGCAGCAGGCGGCGACGCTGCAGATCAACACCCGGACCGAACACATCCGCTTTCGCTACATGCACATGCAGCCAGCCGACATGGATGCCGACGGGATCCTGAGCGGACGCCGTGTCGAAGAGGGCGAAAAAATCGGCGTGGTGTCGAACTACCTCGACTTCCCCAATGGCACCACCCGCCATCTGCATTTCGACGTGCAGGTGTTCACCCGCGACGGCTGGCTCTGGGTCAACCCTTACGTGACGCTGATCTCGGCCTATGAGCGCCTGATCCGGGGCCGCGGGCGCGAGATCGGGCCGGAGCAGCCCGCCTCGCCCGCGATGGCGCATGCGATGCCGGTGGAATGGGTTCGTCCGGAAATGTCGAACGAAGGTGCGGAGAATTAGCCGAACGGTCTTGTTCATTTCGGTTTGACCGCTTCGGCGAGCACAAGAAATTCCAGTTCAACTTTGTATGATTTCCAAGGGGTGACGTTCTACTCAGCTCCGGTTGCACCCTGCACAACTCAGACTTGAGTGACGGTCCGGCGCCGGCTGTTCAAATTTGCTACAGAGCTTGCGGCAGGATGGTCAGTTCCAGCGGCGAATGGCTCTGCCGCCACGCGCCCGATACCGCTAGAATGGATCGATGAACGAAACCGATTCTCGAAAATCGCTTACCCGCCGCGCATTGCTGCAATCCAGCCTTTGCGCCGGTAGCCTGCTCGCGCTTCCATTGCCCGCATTAGCAGCCCCGCCCGGCTTCGACCAATGGCGCGACACCTTTCGCGCCCGCGCGCTGGCCAAAGGCATTTCGGATGCGACGTATACCCGCGTGATGGGCCGCATCGAGCCGGACATGTCCGTGTTCAGGCAGATGCAGAAGCAGCCGGAATTCCACGAACAGATCTGGCAATACATCAACCGCCGCGTCTCCGACTGGCGCATTATCAATGGCAAGGAGGCGCTGCGGAAGAACGAGGCGCTGTTCGCGCGGATCGAACAGGATTTTGGGGTCGAGCGCGGCACGCTGCTGGCGCTGTGGGGCGTGGAGTCCGCCTACGGCGATCCCTTGGTGCAGCAGAACCATATGCGCCCGGTATTCCCGTCGCTGGCGGCATTGGCATGGAACGAGCCGCGCCGCCGCGCTTATTGGGAAACCGAGTTGATCAACGCGTTGAAGATCGTCGATCGCGGCTGGGGCACGCCGGATGAGATGCGCGGCTCGTGGGCCGGCGCGATGGGGCATACCCAGTGGATGCCCGAAGTCTGGCTCAATGTCGGCATGGATTACGACCGGGATGGCCGGGTGTCGCCATTCGGCAAGCCCGACGACGCGCTCGGCTCCAGCGCGCGCTACCTGGTCAACCGCGGCAAGTATCACCGCAACCAGCATTGGGGTTTTGAGGTCCGCGCGCCCGGCGGCGCCTCAAGCGGCAGCCGGAGCTATGCGGCCTGGGCCAGCGCCGGCGTGGCGCGCGCCGACGGCCAGCCGTTTCCGCAGCCGAATGCGAGCGCGCAGATGTGGGTGCCGGTAGCCGGCGGTCCGGCGTTTCTGCTGGGGCCGAATTTCTACGCGGTGCGCAGCTACAATCCGTCGATGAATTACGCGCTGGCGATCTGCCATCTCGGCGACCGCATTCTGGGCGGCCCGCCCTTCATCCAGCCGTTCCCCGGTTCGGAGCGGGCGCTGACCCTGGCGGAAGTGCAGGAAGTGCAGACCCGATTGACAAAAGCCGGCTTCGACACCGGCGGCACCGACGGCCGCGTCGGCAACGACACCATGAAGGCGGTGAAGGATTATCAGATCAAAATGGGACTGCTGCCGGCCGATGGGTATGGCGGATTGAAGGTGCTGGCGCGGCTAAGGCAGGGGTCGTGATCGGCCGCTAAAGGGCTCAGGCCCGTTCTGGAATTCGGCTGACCGGATTTCGAATCGATCGTGAGTACGGGCTTCACCCGCTACATATAGCGCGCAGATAAACGTCCACAACGCCGCCAGGATTCCGAGGACCGGCCATTTCACGCCGGGCAACAGCTCGTCTGCCGCAAGCGCCAGAACTACAGCAATGCTCCAGCCGAATCCGAACAGGATCAGCCGCGTCAGCGCGTAAGCCGCCGTCTGCATGGTTCGCTCCCGAACAATAATCGGTCGGTGAACATAGCTGCGGCGGCGGTACGCAAAAAGCATTAACGGAAAACTTACTTAATTTAACGAATGGTTCTCGGCCAGCCCTTTGATGAACGCCTCGATATCGTTGCTGTCATACCCCAACAACAAGCCGATCATCCGCTCCAGGTCCGGCCGCCATCCCGGTCGCATCGTTCGATAGATATCCTGAACGAGACGCATCGCGGGAATCCGCCACACTTCGTCCGCGGTCGCATACAAAATATTGCGCCAGCTTGTTTCCGCGCCATCCGGCGAGATGAATTGCTCGAACCGTATATCCTTTACGAACCGCCCTTCCGCAACAAAACTATCAAAGCGTTTGTCGGGAAAATTATCGTGCGCAGTGGAGTCTTCGACCTGAAACATGCTGAGGTGCTTCTTTCCCTCGAGCATGAGTTCAAGCTCGTGACCTTCGTGAGGACCGACGAACAATGGCTGAATATCGTTTTCGCCTAGCCCGTTCACGTCGAAATCCTAACGAATGACCGCAGGCCCGGAATCCGGCACCGCCACGTCGAGCACGCGCAGCTGCACCCGCTCGCTGCCCTGCCAGCGATCCACCGCGAGCGATCCCGCCACATGCAGCGGCTGGCCGCGATGCTCGGCCAGTGCGTTGCCGAGTTTCTGGCCGACCGAGCGAAACGCGATGCCGTTGACAATGGAGCCGTCTCCGGATTTGAACCGCACCCGAAAGTGCGCCTGCCCGACTTCATCGGCGTAAACCAGTTGATGCGACGGCAGCGCCACCACCGGCTCGGGATTGCCGCTGCCGAACGGGCCGGCGCGATTGAGCGTCGCCACCAGTTCCGGCGTCACCGCGCGCGCGCTTACCGCGCCGTCGATGAAAAGCTCATGGGCGTGGCGCGACTGCGCGACATCGTGCGCGAGCGCGCTTTCCATATAGGCGCGGAACTCCGCCAGCCGCTCCTTGCGCAGCGTCACCCCGGCCGCCATGGCGTGCCCGCCGCCCTTCATCAGCAATCCATCAGTCACGGCCTGGCGCACGGCCTTGCCGAGATCGACGCCGGCAATCGAGCGGCCGGAGCCGGTGCTGATACCGCCCGGCTCCAGCGCAATCGCAAACGCCGGCCGCGAGAATTTTTCCTTTAAGCGAGAGGCGACCAGGCCGACCACGCCGGGGTGCCAGCCCTCCGATGCGGTAACGATCACAGACCCCTTGTCCTCTAGCCCGAGCGAGGCCAGCGCCTCGGCCTCCGCCTGCGCCTCCGCCATCTGCTCGATGACGCGGCGCTCGGTGTTGAGGCGGTCGAGTTCGGCGGCGATCCGCGCTGCTTCCGAAACGTCGCCCTCCAGCAACAGCCGCACCCCGAGATCGGCGCGGCCGATCCGGCCGCCGGCGTTGATGCGCGGTCCCAGCATGAAGCCGAGATGCCAAGCCTCCGGCGGCCCGTTCAGCCGCGACACGTCCATCAGCGCGGTATGGCCGACATGATCGCGCCGCCGCATCGCGATCAGGCCTTTTGCCACAAAGGCGCGGTTAAGGCCGATCAGCGGCGCCACATCTGCGACGGTGCCGAGCGCGACGTGATGCAGCATGCCGAGCAAGTCCGGCTCCGGCATCTCAGAGGTCCAGAATCCTCGCGCGCGCAGTTCCCGGTTGACTGCGACCAGCGTCACCAGCACGAGGCCGACCGCGGCAAGATGGCCGAGGCCGGACAGATCGTCCGGGCGGTTCGGGTTCACCAGCGCATCGACATCGGGCAGTACGTCGCCGCATTGATGGTGATCGATCACGACCACCGACATGCCGAGACGTTTGGCCTCGGCTAATGGTTCGAGACTGGTGGTGCCGCAATCGACGGCGATCAACAGGGTTGCGCCTTTTTCGGCGAGCATGCGAACGGCTTCGGTGTTGGGGCCGTAGCCTTCAAAAATGCGGTCGGGAATATGGATCAGCGGGTCAAGCCCGCAATGGCGCAGGTGCCATGCCAGCAGCGCCGCGGAGGTCGCGCCGTCGACGTCGTAGTCGCCGAAGATCGCGACCTTTTCTCTTCGTACCGCT
Source organism: uncultured Alphaproteobacteria bacterium (assembly GCA_963710045.1). Classification (GTDB taxonomy): domain Bacteria; phylum Pseudomonadota; class Alphaproteobacteria; order Rhizobiales; family Xanthobacteraceae; genus Bradyrhizobium. The sequence continues at coordinate 66,143 of CAVPZO010000072.1, forward strand.
GCGTCCGCGACGCGCTTCGCCGCGGTTTCCATCTGCGTCACGGTATCCGGATCGGGCATCAGCTTGCGGATGGTCGGATCGAGAAAATCCTCCACCGCGTCGATCTCGACATCGCGCCCCGCCAGCACCCGCGCCAGCATTTCCGGCAACTGGTGGCGCTGCGCGATCGCCAACGCCCGCGCAGCGCCGCGCGGATCGAGCCGGTCGCGCCACAGTTTTCCCGTCGCGGACTGCGACACGCCGAGAAAGGCCTGCGGCGCCTCAAGGGGCAATGCGGATGCGGGGAGCGTCATGATGCGATCAAGAGATAAGCAGGAGGGCCCGCAGTTCAATGATTCGCGCAGATCCGCCGCGACTTATACCCGTCATTCCCGCGCGACGGCTCCGCCATTATTGCTGCCCGGACTAACAATCCAACCTGATTTGTGGCACATCAGGCCGCAGCCATATCGTTTTCCGAGTTCACTATGCCCGCACCCAAGCCGCCCGCTTTCGAAACCCTGAGCCTCCACGCAGGACAACATCCCGATCCCGTCACCGGGGCGCGCGCGGTTCCGATCTACCAGACCACGTCCTATGTGTTTCAGGATTCCGAGCACGCCGCCGCGCTGTTCAATCTTGAGCGCGCCGGGCATATTTACACTCGAATTTCGAATCCGACCACCGCGGTGCTGGAAGAGCGGCTTGCCGCGCTTGAGGGTGGCGTCGGCGCTATCTGCACGGCCAGCGGGATGGCGGCGATGCATCTGGCGATTGCGACGCTGCTTAATGCCGGCGACCACATCGTCGCCTCCTCCTCGCTTTATGGCGGCACCATCAATCTGCTTGCGCATACACTGCCGCGTTTCGACATCACCACCAGCTTCGTCAAGCCGCGCGCGCTCGACGAATTCCGCGCAGCGATCCGGCCCGCTACGCGGCTCGTCATCGGCGAGACCATCGGCAATCCCGGTCTCGAAGTGCTGGATATTCCCAGCGTCGCGCAGATCGCGCATGACGCAAAAATCCCGTTGCTGATCGATAACACCTTTGCGACGCCCTATCTCAGCCGTCCGATCGAGCTTGGCGCCGATATCGTGATGAACTCCGCCACCAAGTGGATCGGCGGCCATGGCATCGCCATCGGTGGCGTGATTGTCGATGGCGGCAAGTTCGACTGGCGCGCCTCCGGCAAATTTCCGGTCCTGACCGAACCCTATGCCGGATATCACGGCATCGTCTTCGACGAACAATTCGGCACGGCCGCGTTCATCATGCGCGCGCGCACCGAAGGCCTGCGCGATTTCGGCGCGTGTCTGTCGCCGACCAACGCCTTTCAGCTGCTGCAGGGCGTCGAGACGCTGGGCGTCCGCATGGACCGCCACATGGCCAATACCCACGCGGTGCTCGAATTCCTGGCTGCAAGCAAGGCCGTCGACTGGGTGCTGCATCCCTCGCTGCAGAGCCATACGGACTACGAGCTGGCCAAACGACTGCTGCCGCGCGGCGCAGGCTCGATCATCAGTTTTGGTATCAAGGGCGGCAGGCCTGCCGGCAAAAAGTTCATCGAGGCTTTAAGGATGATCAGCCATCTGGCCAATGTCGGCGACGCCAAGACGCTGGTGATTCATCCGGCCAGCACCACGCATCAGCAGATGGACGCCGCCCAGCTCAAGGCAGCCGGCGTCGGCGAAGAGCTGGTGCGGCTGTCGGTCGGCATCGAATCCGCCGCCGACATCATTGATGACCTCGGCCAGGCACTCCGTATTTCGCAGAAGGTTTGAGCGATGCAGCTATCCGTCAACGGGCTGGACACGTTCGTCGCCACCGGCGGTAAGGAATTCGATCTGTCTCAGCCGACCATCGTGCTTCTGCACGGCGCCGGTTTCGACCATACCGCCTGGGCCCTCCACAGCCGGTGGTTCGCCCATCATGGCTACAGCGTGCTGGCTCCGGACCTGCCGGGCCATGGACGCTCAACCGGCGCGCCGCTCACTACGATCGCCGACATGGCCGATTGGACTGCGTCGCTGCTCGACGCCGCAGGTGCGGCGAAGGCATGGCTTGTCGGCCATTCCATGGGATCGCTGATTGCGCTGGAGACCGCGGCACGGCACCCGGCAAAGGTCTCCGCGCTCCACCTGATCGGAACCGCGGCAGCCATGACTGTGGGACCCGATCTGCTCAAGGCCGCCGAGGCCAACGATCATTCAGCCGTCGATATGGTGTCGATCTGGGGCCTCGGCTTCCAGGCCGAACTGGGCGGCAGCCTCGCGCCGGGATTGTGGATGCACAGCGGCGCCCAGCGCGTTCTCGAACAGGGCCGGCCCGGTGTGCTGTTCAACGACCTCTCCGCCTGCAACTCCTATCAAAATGCGCTGGCTGCCGCCGCGCAGATCACCGTCCCCGCCACCTTCATTCTCGGCGAACGCGACATGATGACGCCGGCGAAGGCCGGCAAGGCGCTTGCGGCGGCGTTGCCGAACTCACGCACGGTGGTGCTGCGCGGCGCAGGTCATATGATGATGGTGGAGCGGCCTGACGAGTTGCTCGCGGCCTTGCAAGGCTGATCGCAACCGGCGTGATGTGCTATACGCCGGCCGATGCCAGGCCGGCAGCGGCGGCTTCAACGATCACGGCCAACCGGCGCCGGATCCGGGATGACGTCGAGCGAAGAAGCGAACTCACTCGTTGCATATCAATAATTCTCCGCGCGGCGGGCGTCTTCCGCACCCTGAATTTGGCGTCGGCAGCGCTACCCGTCGAGGGGATCGGAGAAATAACAACATGTCCGCTGTCTCACAGCGGAAAGGCAGCAGCTTTATTGCCGTGCCCCTGCAGGCAACAGGCGATTTATTCTCAGTGCCGCCGGGGATCGATCTCGGCCGTGCTCTATTGATTGATTTCAGGCTCAACGAGCTTGGCGAGATTTCGCAACAATTCCTGCCAGCCGAGATAGCAGGCTTCCACCGGAATGGCGTCGGGAATGCCTTCCTGCACGATGTTCACCTCGGTGCCGACGATGACCGCCTTGAGCGTCACCGTCACCTGGATTTCACCGGGCAAATTGGGATCGTCGAACCTGTCCGTGTAGCGCAAGCGCTCGCCGGGCACGAGTTCCAGATATTCTCCGCCGAAGGAATGGCTCATGCCCGTGGTGAAATTCCGGAATGACATCTTGAAGGTGCCGCCGACTTTCGCGTCGAATTGATGCACGGTGCAGGTAAAGCCGTTGGGCGGCAGCCACTTCGCCATGGCGTCTGCCTCGATGAAGGCGCGATAGACCTTGTCGGGCTTCGTTACCAGGACGCGGTGCAGTCGAACGGTGCCGGGCATGGTTGTTTCTCCTTCGTAGGGTGGATTGTGAGTAGTGAGTTGTGAAGTTGTAGGATGAGATAGGTAGGTGGGTGTGTATGGAGGTGTTGTAGGTTTGTGTAGGATTGCAGCGAGGTTTGGATGAAGCGCTCAGTTTTCTATTGGTTGAGGCGTATAGGGACGAGGTCCTGATCTGTTTGATGTGGAGAGGATGCACAGGCGACGGAGGTATGCTTCGAGCGAGAGCATGAGCCGTTGTCGGATGAGACGCGCTGACGGTGATGCCGGGGTTGTCGATAGTGGCGACGGCGGCTGCAGGAAGGCGACCGCGCTCTCCTTCCTCTCGCGGGCTAGATCTGGGACGATGGCAAGGCGGGAATGGTCGTCGATCGCCACATGGACGAACTCCCATCCGGTGTCGTCCGGTAGCGCTGTGGCCGACGACATCGCGTGTTATGCGATGGCCAGTCCGGTTGAAACGGCCGAGTTTTTTGATGTCGATGTGTTGATCTCGCCGGGCGAGAGCACGCTCATAGCGAGGAACGGGGCGTCTGCGTCTCCATGCGCCGAGAGCAGGCTGAGACCTCGTCGATTGAGAATACGCGAAACGCTGGCTTTGGAAATTGACGAGCTGAAGCGCGATTTGTTTCCTGGGTGCAGCGCTGACGGCGCAACGCTCTCAACTGCATCGGCAACGTGGCTAGGGGGATTTGGCTTGGCGATGAAAGTAAGCCTTGAGGAGTCGATCACGCAAGTCTTACACAACGTCCGCACGGAAGCGCTCAACTCATTTGAGTCACCGTCCTTATGAGTCGTATTGAACTGACAGCGACGACGCGATCTTGCTCAATGACGGAATTACACAAACGCATGAAATATTTACTCTAGATTTTTTGGGGTAAGATGAGTATTTTTATGAGTGTAAATTAGATAAAATGTGAATTGATGGGGTAAGGAAATAAAAGAGAAAAAGGTAAAAGAAGAAAGGAAAAAAAAAAGGAAGTGTTAGCGCCCATAAGGGCGTTTACGCCCGTCTTCGACGGGCTATGGGCGCGTAACCCACCGGGTGAGTTTTCCGCGAATCCAGATGGTGGGTTACGGCGCTTCGCGCCTAACCCACCCTACGGCTTCAGGGCTAGCACCCCATCCGCTCGGCAATCTCATTGAAATCCTTCGCGACGATATCCCAATCGCCCTTGGCCTCGAAATCATACTTCTGCAGCGGGCCGTATTCGGTCGGCCGCGCGACGAAGGCGGTCTTCAATCCCAGTTTTTGCGCGGCCTTCAGGTCCTGATTGTGCGCGGCCACCATCATCACCTGCTGCGGCGGCAGCCCGAGCAGCTTTGCCGCGCCGAGATAGGTTTCCGGATCGGGCTTGTAGTGCTCGAACAGCTCCGCCGACAGCACGAGGTCCCAGGGCAGGCCCGCGAACTTCGCCATGTTGGTGAGCAGCGCCACGTTGCCATTGGAGAGCGGGCCGATGATGTATTTCTTCTTCAAGCGCGTGAGGCCGGAAACGCTGTCCGGCCAGGCATGGAGCCGGTGCCACCCCATGGTGAGGTAATGCAGGTCAGCCTCGTTCAGTCCCGAAATCGAAAACTGCGAGACCAGCTTTTCCAGCGACTGCCGATGCAGCGTATCCAGTATCATATAGCCGCGCTCCGGGTGCTTTCGCACTTCATCCATCGAGGCCGAATAAACGCCGCGCCAGGCGTCGACCAGCGCGGTCCAGTCCGCCTTGATGCCGCGCTTTTCAGACCACTTGGTGAAGTCGGCGATCAGGCTGGTACGCCAGTCGACTACGGTGCCGAACACGTCGAATACAAGGGCTTTTACCGCTGAGGTATCGGACATGTTTCACTCCCGGTTTTTATTTTTGATGAGAAGCGTTAGAGAACCTTGCGGTACTGGATGAATCCCAGATTGTCGGCGACCTTGTCGTAGAGCGCGCGCGCCTGTTCATTGCTCGACTGCGTCAGCCAATACACCCGGCTGGCGCCGGCCGCCTCGGCCTTGCGGTAAACTTCTTCGATCAATGCGCGCCCCAGTCCATGGCGCCGCACATCTTCCGATACGAACAAGTCCTCAAGATAGCAGTAGCGATTATGCGCCCAGGTCGAACGATGGAACAGGTAATGTGCAATGCCGAGCAACCGGCCGTCGACATAGCCGCCCAGCGCGAACAGCGGCTCGTCCGGATCGTGAAAACGCGACCATGCAAGGTCGCTGACTTCCTGCGCCAGCGTCGTTTTGTAGAATGTGAGGTAGCCCGCCCATAGCGGGTCCCACGCATCGCGCTCGTCTTCGCCAATTGCACGTATCAGAACATTGGCGCCCATGATCAGCTCAATCGAGATAGAATTTGTCGAGCTGCCGGTGCTCGGCCTTGATGTAGCGCACGGTGCCGGTGACCGACCGCATCACCACGGTCTCGGTTTCGATGACATCCTTGCGGAATTTTACGCCCGACAGCAGCGAACCGGTGGTGACGCCGGTGGCGGCGAACAGGCAATCGCCTTTCGCCATGTCCTCGATGCCGTAGATGAAGCGCGGATCGGTGACCCCCATCTTGCGGGCGCGCTCGCGCTTCTCCTCGGTATCCAGAATCAGCCGGCACTGCATCTGGCCGCCGATGCAGCGCAGCGCCGCCGCCGCCAGCACGCCCTCGGGCGCGCCGCCGGTGCCGATATACATATCGACCCCGGTGTTGTCCGGATCGGCGCAATGGATGACTCCGGCGACATCGCCATCGGTAATCAGGCGAACCGCGGCGCCGGTGCCGCGCACGCCCGCAATGATGTCGGCATGACGCGGACGATCGAGCACCAGCACGGTGATCGCGCTGGGCTCGACACCCTTCGCCCTGGCCAGGCGGCGGACGTTATCGGCGGGCGATGCATCGAGTTCGACCACGCCCTTGGCGTAGCCGGGACCGACCGCGATCTTCTGCATGTAGACGTCGGGCGCATGCAGCAGCGTGCCGCCATCGGCCATCGCCATGGTCGCGATTGCGCCCGGCATGTTCTTGGCGCACAGCGTGGTGCCTTCCAGGGGATCGACGGCGATGTCGACTTGCGGGCCGGCATTCATGCCGACCTTCTCGCCGATGAACAGCATCGGCGCCTCGTCGCGCTCGCCCTCGCCGATCACGATGGTGCCTTCGATCGGCAGCTTGTTGAGTTCGCGCCGCATCGCGTCGACCGCGGCCTGATCGGCCGCCTTTTCATTGCCGTGGCCGCGCAGCCGCGCCGCCGACACCGCGGCGCGTTCCGTGACCCGCACGATTTCGAGCGTCAGGATGCGCTCCAGCAATAGCTGCGGCGGAACGGAAATATGGGTCGACATTGGTATTCACTCCCTGAACTTCAAAAGCGGGTGATCACCCGCAACTCATCGTGTAGCGCGAAAGGACTGCGCTAGTTCTTTTCTATGCGGATGACCTGCGGGCGGCCGCTGATCACCTTGTCGTGTTGCACCGCCTGCAGCGCGCGGCGCACCGCGTCTTCGCTGGTCGCATAGGTAATCAGAATGACCGGCACCGGGGAAGCTTTTCCGCTCGCGCGCGTATCGACGTAACCGTCCGGATGACGCTGCACGATCAATTCAATGGATATGTTCTGCTCCGCGAGGCGCGTCGCAATGGTCGCCACGGTGCCGGTCAGATCGCGCGCCATCAGGCGGATGTAGTAGCCGCCCTCGTGGCGTTCCATCGGCGCCTTCTTGATAGCGCGCAGCCGCGCCACCGGACGCCCGAACGGTTTTGCGCGAATGCCGCGGGCGACATCGGCGATGTCAGCCACCACGGCGGATGCGGTCGCAGCACCTCCGGCGCCCGGACCGACCAGCGTGATCGGCGGAAAGCCTTCGCCGTCGATGGTCACGGCGTTGGTCACGCCCATCACCTGCGCGATCGAGGATGATTTTGGCACCATGGTCGGATGCACGCGCTGCTCGATGCCTTTCGCGGTCCGCACCGCGACGCCGAGCAGTTTTACGCGGTAGCCGAGGTCTTCCGCGGCGCGCAGGTCAGCCGGCGCGATCGAGGAAATGCCTTCGACATACACCGCACTCTGCGCGACCTTGGTGCCGAAGGCGAGACTGGCGAGGATCGCCAGTTTCTGCGCGGTGTCGTGACCGTCGACGTCGAAGGAAGGATTGGCTTCGGCATAACCGAGGCGCTGCGCATCCTTCAGGCATTCGGCGAAGGACAAGCCCTCCTGCTCCATCCGGGTCAGGATGTAATTGCAGGTGCCGTTGAGAATGCCATAGACCCGGCTGACCTCGGTGCCCGCCAGCCCCTCGCGCAGCGTCTTGACCACCGGGATCGCCGCACCGACCGCGGCCTCGAAGTTCAACGCGCCGCCGTGCTTTTCGGCCCATTTCGCCAGCCGCAATCCATGTTTGGCGATCAGCGCCTTGTTGGCGGTGACCACCGACTTGCCGGATTTCAGCGCGGCCTCGATGGCCGATAGCGCGGGCTCGCCCGAGCCTCCCATCAATTCGACGAAGCAATCGACGCCGGGATCGTTGGCGAGATCGAGCGCATTCCTGGCCCACGCGATGCCGCGCAGATCGACGTTGCGCTTCTTCGTCCTGGAGCGCGCGGCCACGGCAACGACGCGCACGCCACGGCCGCAGCGCGCCGACAAGGCGCGGCTTTGCGCTTCAATGAGGCGGGCCACCTCGGCGCCAACAGTGCCGAGCCCCGCAATACCCACTTTCAGGGGTGCGACCATAACGCGAAAACCTGCCGGGATGAGTTATCGCCGGTTGGCGAGAGGAACCACGTTGTGCAACGTTTCGATGCCGCTTTCAAGGAAGCGGCGCACGCCGCGCGCCGCCTGGCGGATGCGTTGTTCGTT
>CAVPZO010000073.1:0-33336 GCA_963710045.1 uncultured Alphaproteobacteria bacterium
CGATGGCGCCTCCGGCGTGATGGTGGTCAACGAAAAGGGCCTGAAGGCGCTCGGCGTCAAGCCGATGGCGCGGATCCATCACATGACCATGATGGGCGGCGATCCCGTGATCATGCTGGAAGCGCCGCTCCCGGCCACGCAGCGCGCGCTGCAGAAGGCCGGCATGTCGATCGGCGACATCGACCTGTTCGAGGTCAACGAGGCCTTCGCCTCGGTGCCCACCGCGTGGCTGAAGACCACCGGCGCCGATCCGTCGCGGCTCAACGTCAATGGCGGCGCCATCGCGCTCGGCCACCCGCTCGGCGGCTCCGGCACCAAGCTGATGACCACACTGGTGCACGCGCTGAAGCAGAACAACAAGCGCTACGGGTTGCAGACCATGTGCGAAGGCGGCGGCATGGCCAATGTGACGATCGTGGAGCGGCTGTAAGAGATTGCAGTAGAAGTAATTGTCGTCCCCGCGAAGGCGGGGACCCATAACCACCGGCGGTGATGATCGGGCATGGGGTTAACTCCGCGCCATCTCATTCAGGTCAGGGGTTATGGGTCCCCGCCTTCGCGGGGACGACGCAAGAGGACCTCCCCATGACCCACCCCTCGGTGCACGCCCGCACCCAGCCCGACAAGATCGCCTACCAGATGGCCGGCTCGGGCAAGGCCATCACCTATCGCGAGCTCGACGAACTCTCGAACCAGGGCGCGCATCTGTTTCGTGCACTGGGGCTGAAAGCCGGCGATCACATCGCGTTCCTGATCGAGAACCGGCTGGCGTTCATGGAGATCTGCTGGGCGGCGCAGCGCAGCGGACTGTATTACACCGCGATCAGCCGTTATCTCACGCAGGACGAAATCGCCTACATCGTCAAGGATTGCGGCGCCAAGGTCGTCATCACCTCGCCGAAATGCGCGGACGCGATCAAGGGGTTGGTCAGCGACGCCCCCGGTTCGCCGCTGTTTTTCATGATCGACGAACCGCTGCCCGGCTTCCGTTCATGGGACAAGGAAGCCATCGCGCAGCCGATTACGCCGATACCGGACGAGGTCGCCGGCTACGACATGCTGTATTCGTCGGGCACCACCGGCCGGCCCAAGGGCATCAAGCGCGAGAGCGAGAACAACCCGGTCGACGTTCCGAGTCCACTCCTGAAACTGCTGTGCGCTGATATGTGCGGCATGTCGGCGGACAGCGTCTACCTCTCGCCGGCGCCGCTGTATCACGCAGCTCCCCTGCGCTTCAACATGATGGCGATCACGCTCGGCGGCACCTCCATCATCATGGAATCGTTCGATGCCGAGGAATTCCTGAAACTGGTCGAGAAGCACAAGGTCACGCAGTCGCAGCTGGTGCCGACCATGTTCGTACGCATGCTGAAACTGCCGGACGAGGTGCGGCTGCGTTACGATGTCTCATCGCTGAAGGGGGCCATCCACGCCGCGGCGCCCTGCCCGGTCGACGTGAAAGCGAAGATGATCGAGTGGTGGGGCCCGAAACTGATCGAATATTACGCCGGCTCCGAAGGCAACGGCGTCACGGTTTCCACCTCGCAGCAATGGCTCGAGCATCGCGGCACCGTCGGCCGCGCGGTGGTCGGCAAGCTCAAGATTCTGGACGAGAACGACCAGGAACTGCCGACCGGGGAGATCGGCACGGTGTATTTCGCCGACGCGCCGGTGTTTTCCTATCACAACGATCCGGAGAAGACCGCGCGCGCGTTCAATGCCAAGGGTTGGTCGACGCTCGGCGACGTCGGCTATCTCGACAACGAGGGCTTTCTTTATCTCACCGACCGCAAGTCCTACATGATCATCTCCGGCGGCGTGAACATCTATCCGCAGGAAACCGAGGACGTGCTGATCACGCATCCGGACATTGCCGATGTCGCGGTGTTCGGCGTGCCCAACGAAGAAATGGGCGAAGAGGTGAAAGCCGTGGTGCAGCCGCACGACATGGCGCGCGCCGGCAAGGAATTCGAGGCCGAGTTGATCCTGTTCTGCCGCAAGCATCTCTCCCCGATCAAGTGCCCGAAGAGCATCGACTTCGAGGCCGAACTGCCGCGCACGCCTACGGGCAAGCTGGTGAAACGGCATCTGCGCGACAGGTATTGGCCGAAGCAGGCGGGCTAGAACGAAACGGATGAAGGTAAGTTCGTCATGCCCGGCCTTGTGCCGGGCATCCACGTCTTTACAACAGCGCAGCACAAAAGACGTGGATGGCCGGGACAAGCCCGGCCATGACCAGAAATAGGTTCGCGCATGAATACAACTGACCCCCTCCCGTCCATCCCCCTCCCACCCGGCATCCGCTCGCGCTTCGTTGAGGACATCAACGGCCTGCGCATGCACGTGCTGGAGGCTGGCTTCGAAACCGAGGGCCGCCCGTGCATCCTGCTGCTGCACGGCTTTCCCGAACTGGCCTACTCCTGGCGCAAGGTGATGCCGGCCTTGGCCGCGGCGGGATATCACGTGATCGCGCCGGACCAGCGCGGCTATGGCCGCACCACCGGCTGGAACGCGGATTACGACGGCGATCTCAACTCGTTCCGGCTGCTCAATATGGTGCGCGATGCGCTGGGGCTGGTGTCGGCGTTCGGCTATCGCTCGGTCGATGCGGTGGTCGGCCATGATGCCGGCTCATCGGTCGCCGCATGGTGCGCGCTGGTACGGCCGGATGTGTTCCGCGCGGTGGCGCTGATGAGCGCGCCGTTCGCAGGACCGCCGCCGCTTCCATTCGACACTGCGGATGGCCCGCCAAAGCCGAAGCGCGACGATCCCGTGCATCGCGAGCTTGCGGCGTTGCCGCGGCCGCGCAAGCATTATCAATGGTATTATTCGATGCGCGAGGCCAACGCGAACATGCATCAGGCGCGCCAGGGCGTGCACGACTTTTTGCGGGCCTATTATCATCACAAGAGCGCGGACTGGAAAGACAACGCGCCCTATCCGCTGCAAGCGTGGACCGCGGGCGAACTGGCAAAGCTGCCGACCTATTATACGATGGACCTCGACAAGGGCATGGCGGAGACCGTGGTGGAGGAGATGCCTTCGCCTTCAAAAATCGCCGCCAACAAATGGCTGCCCGACAACGAACTCGCTTTCTACAGCGCCGAATACACCCGCACCGGATTCCAGGGCGGGCTGCAATGGTACCGCTGCGGTACATCCGGAGCGTTCATCCCGGAGCTTCAAACATTTTCCGGCCGCAGCATCGACGTGCCGTCATGCTTTGTCTCCGGCAAGCAGGACTGGGGCACCTATCAGAGGCCGGGCGTGTTCGAAGCGATGCAGACAACCGCCTGCACGCGAATGCTCGGCTGCCATCTGGTCGATGGCGCGGGGCATTGGGTGCAGCAGGAGCAACCGGAGGAGGTGAGCCGGTTGCTGCTGGATTTTTTGAAGCAGGCCGCGAGCTAGAATTCCTCGTCATGGCCGGGCTCGTCCCGGCCATCTACGTCTTTCTTGTCGCGACGCTGTCAAGACGTAGATGCCCGGGACAAGCCCGGGCATGACGAACTTTTCCTTACCATGACGAATTCAACTCCCCTTCAAATCCCCGATCTCGGGAAAGAACATGTCTTTCCACGACGCCGGTTCATGCTTGATGCTGCCGACCCTGCGCATGAATTTGGCGAATTTCATGGTCGCGGCCGGCGTCATGGTCCAGGTGACATCCGGACCGGTCATGACTTTCGTCACCATCTCGACGGCAAGTTTTGAGTTGGTGTCGTCGATCCAGGTTTGCGCGGTCTGTTGCGGATTGGCCGTCACACTTGCCGTTGCCTCCTTCATGGCGTCGAGAAACGCCGCATAGAGTTCGGGGTTGTCCTTGCGAAACCGCCCCGAAGTCCAGGCCACGGTAAAGGTGTGCGGCCCCAGCACATCGAACGACGACAGCACGGTGCGGATGTTGGCTTGCGCCAGCTGCTGAAACTGGAACGGCGGCACGCTGAATACCGTGGAGATGTTGCCCGAGCCGGTGAGCAGCGCGATGGTCGCGTCGGGCGGCGACATCGACACCGTGAGCGGATCGAGCTTCGCGTAGTTCTCCTCGCCGAAGGCCGCAGCCACCGCCATCTGCAGCACCACCGCCTGAACCGACACCTTGATGGAGGGCACGGCGATACGGTCGCGCTCGCTGAAATCCTTGATCGATTTAATGTCCGGATTGCTGGTGTTGAGCAAAAACGGCTGCGAACTCAGCGCGCAAATCCCCCGGACCTCGAACGAGGAACCTTGCGTCTTGTCCCACAGCGTAATCAGGCCGGGCACGCCGCCGGCCACGATGTCGGTCGAACCCGACAGCAGCGCCTCGTTCATCGCCGCCGGACCGTTGAAGCGCTGCCAGGAAACCTTGAAGTCCTTCAAGCCCCGCTGCCCCGCATATTTTTCAATGAGCTTGTCACGCTTCATGACGTTGAACTGCAGGTAGCCCATCGAGAATTGCTCGGCCAGCCGGATTTCGGCGGCTTCGATTGAATTCGCGCCGAACCCAATCGCAAATGCGATGATCGCGCCTGCAGTTGCTGACTTCATCACTGTTCCTCCCGGTGTCATCTTCTTGTTTTATGTTGAGAGATTACATGGCGAACCGCGCATTGGCCAATAGCGTGCCTTGACCACAGGCCGGCCATTGTACAGCTATTGCTCTTGCGACGCCGCGCGGAACTGAGCATCATCCGGTCCGCAAAACCAGAACGGGAGCGCGCCTTGGCCAAGTCGGAATGGAGTTTCAGGACCGCCGCCGAATGTTCGGCAGCACTTGCGGCGAAAAAAATCTCCGCGGTGGAGCTGGCGCAGGACGCCATCGGCCGCATCGAACGCCATGACGCGAAGATCAACGCGGTCTGCGTTCGCGATTTCGCGCGCGGGCTGGACGCCGCCCGCGCCGCCGACGCGGCGCTGGCGCGCGGCGAGACAAAACCGCTGCTCGGCCTGCCGATGACGGTGAAGGAATCCTACAATGTCGCGGGGCTGCCGACCACCTGGGGCTTTCCGGCGCAGAAGGATTTCAGGCCGCCCGAGGACGCGCTGTCGATTTCGCGGGTGAAGCAGGCGGGCGGCGTGATCCTCGGCAAGACCAATGTGCCGGTCGCGCTCGCCGACTGGCAGAGCTACAATGACATCTACGGCACCACCAACAACCCGTACGACCTCGGCCGCACCCCGGGCGGCTCCTCCGGCGGCTCGGCGGCGGCGCTGGCGGCGGGTTACGGTCCGCTGTCGATGGGCTCCGACATCGGCGGCTCGCTCCGCGTGCCGGCGTTTCATTGCGGCGTCTACGCGCACAAGCCGACCTTGCCACTGGTGCCCTCGCGCGGCCACACGCCGCCGCCGTTTCCGCCGCTGCCGTTCGAAAGCGACCTTGCGGTGATCGGCCCGATGGCGCGCAGCGCCGCCGATCTGACGCTGCTGCTCGACGTGATCGCGGGGCCCGATCCGCTGGAAGCCGGCGTCGCCTTCAAGCTTGCGCTGCCGCCGCCACGGCACAACGCGCTGAAGGACTTTCGCGTGCTGCTGATCGATACCGACCGGGTGATGCCGGCCTCGGTGAGCGTGCACACGGGAATCGAGAAACTCGCCGGCAATCTCGGCAAGGCTGGCCTGAACGTTTCGCGCGAAAGCCCGCTGCTGCCGGACTTCGCCGCATCCTCGCAGCTCTATATGCGGCTGCTGTTATCATTTCTGGCGGCGTCGTTTCCACCGGACGTCATCGCCGGCGCACAGGCCGGGGCTGCAAGGCTTGCGCCTGACGACAAGAGTCTCGCGGCAGAACGCCTGCGCGGCATCGTGCTCAGCCATCGCGAATGGCTGTTCGCCAATGGCGGCCGCGCGCGGCTGCGCGCGCAATGGCGCGAGCTGTTCAAGAGCTTCGATGCGGTGATCTGCCCGATCATGCCGACGCCGGCCTATCCGCACGATCATTCGCCGGATCAGGAGAAGCGGCGCATCGACATCGATGGCCGGAATTATCCCTATGTCGACCAACTGGCCTGGCCCGGCATCGCGACGCTGCCCGGCCTGCCGGCAACCGCGATTCCGATCGGCCTCTCGCCGGAAGGGCTGCCGGTCGGCGTGCAGATCGTAGGGCCCTGGCTGGAGGACCGCACGCCGTTGAGACTGGCCGAACTGATCGAGCGCGAATTCGGCGGATTCGTGCCGCCGCCGATGTTCGATGACTAGACATGGAGGATGCGGCAATGAGAAATGACCTCGCCGAATTGACCAGTCTGAATCGCGACTATGTCAATTCCGTGCAAAATTCCGACGTGAACCGCTTCGACGAAATTCTGGCCGCCGATTTCTACTGCTCCAACCCCGACAAGTCGCTGGTCGACCGCGCCGGATTTCTCAAGCAGACGGCGATCCCCGTGACCATCAAAAATCTGGAAGCGCATGACGTCAAGATTCGTATCATGGGCGACTTCGCCATCATCCATGCCAGCACGAGCTATACCATGCCGGACGGCAAGCCCGCCGCGGGCCGCTACACCGACTGCTGGGCGCGGCAAAACGGCCGCTGGCTCGCGGTGTCGGCGCATGTTTCGCGGTGAATTAACCTCTCCCCGCTCTTCGCGGGGAGAGGTCGAAGCCGGAGCGCAGCGAAGGCTTCGGGTGAGGGGCCGGGCACTGCGCCGGACAATCGAACAACTCTTGGGTCGGCGAACTGCGTTGGAGGCTTCCGACCCGATAGCGTATTTATTTGGCGTGCGCGGTGCCTCGCCCCTCACCCGCCGCGCATCTGACGATGCGCGTCGACCTCTCCCCGCGAAGAGCGGGGAGAGGTGAAGCGCTCACGCATCGAACATGATGACGCTGCGCACGGTCTTGCCGGCCTTCATCGCGGCAAAACCCTCGTTGATCTCGGACAGCTTCAGCTTGGCCGAAATCCAGTCTTCCAGATGCAGCTTGCCGCGCATATAGAATTCGATCAGCCGCGGCATGTCGACGCGAAAGTGGTTCGAGCCCATCGACGAACCCTGGATCTTGCGCTCGCGCAAAAAGTCGAAGCCGTGCAGCTCGATCTTCTGCCCGAACGGAATCATGCCGACGATGGTCGCAGTCCCCCCGGGCGCCAGCATCGCGAACGCCTGCTCGGCGGTTTCCTTGCGGCCCAGCACCTCGAACGAATGATGCACGCCGCCATTGGTGAGGTCACGCACCTGCTGCACCACGTCGCCGTTGCGGGGATCGACGATGTCGGTGGCGCCTAGCTTGGTTGCGAGCTGCAGTTTTGCCGGATTGGTATCGACGGCGATGATGCGGCCGGCGCCCGCAATCTCCGCGCCGTTGATCGCCGCCATGCCGACGCCGCCGCAGCCGATCACCACGACCGTTTCTCCCGCGGTGACCTTGGCGGTATTCACCACCGCGCCATAGCCGGTGATGACACCGCAGCCGATCAGCGCCGCCAGCTCCAGCGGCATATCCCGGCGGATTTTCACGATGGCGTTCTCGTGCACCAGCATCTGCTCGGCGAACGACGACAAATTGAGAAACTGGTTCAGCTTTTCCGACCGCGCCCATGACAGCCGGTTGGAGGCGCCCGGCAGCATTTTTACGGTGGTGTCGGTGCACAGCACGGTGCGGCCCGTGGTGCAATTGTCGCAGGTGCCGCAGAACACCGACAGGCACGTCACAACGTGATCGCCGGGTTTGACGTAGGTGACGTCGGCGCCGACCTGCTCGACGACGCCGGCGGACTCATGGCCGAGCACCGCCGGCAGCGGATGCGGATACAGGCCTTCCATGAAATGCAGGTCGGAGTGACAAAGCCCGGCGACGGAGGTACGGATCAGCACCTCGCGCGGCCCGGGTTTCGGCAGGCTGACATCCTCGATCGCGAGCGGCTTGTTGACTTCAAACAGGACGGCGGCCTTCATTGCGGTTTCCTCTGTTGTCGTTTCTTTCGTCATTACGGGGCGCGCTCTTCGCGCGAACCCGGAATCCAGACGCATGCACTCGTCTCTGGATTCCGGGTTCGCGCGTTTCACGCGCGCCCCGGAATGACGGCTTTTACCCTACGCGGCCAAAAGCAATTCGCCAACCTCGGCCATGCCGATCGCGCGGTCGCCGAGCAGGTGGCCTGATATGGCGCGCTGCGCTGCATTTTCCGTGAGCCGGAACGGATCGCCCACCGCCACGCGGTGATCGACCACCAGGCGCGACAGCAGCAGCCGGCGCGCATCGCCGCGCATCTGGTGGATGCGTCCGGCTTCCCACGCCAGCACGACCGCGCTGGCGACATGATACAGCAGGCTGGTGGCGCGCCGCGCTTCGGCTTCGTTGTCCATGCGCGCTGCCACCTCGCGGGCAAAACCGATGGCGCGGTCGGTGAGATCGCGCAAGCGGTCGCGCCAGGCTTGCGGCACATCGGCGCTGTCGTCGAGACGGGCGTGCAGGTCGGCAGCCAGCGCCGCGTCGGCGCCATGGCGGCTCACCGCGCGCTTCAACGCATCGAGCGCGACGATATTGCCGGTGCCTTCCCAGATCGAGCCGAGATGCGCGTCGCGCAACAGCCGCGGGTTAACGAATTCCTCGATGTAGCCGATGCCACCGCGCATCTCCAGCGCGTCGCCGCACACCTTGCGGGCATCGCGGGTGGCGCGGAATTTCAGGGTCGGCGTCAGAATCCGCAACAGCGCCGCCGCATCCTGGCTGCCGGCCTCGGCGCGGTCGAGTGCATCGGCGGTGAGAAAACTCATCGACAGCGCCTGCTCGGTGGCAAGCATGATCTTCATCAATTGCCGCCGCGCCAGCGGCAGATCGATAATGCGTTGCCCGAACACCACGCGATTCTGCGCCACCGCCATCGCATCGTGATGGGCGCGGCGCATCAGCGCGGTGGATTTCACGCCATTGGACAGCCGCGACGAATTCACCATCTCCGCCATCTGCACAAAACCGCGATCGAGCCGCCCCACCGCATAGGCGATCGCACCCTCCAGCTTGACCTCGCCCGACGCCATCGAGCGGGTGCCGAGCTTGTCCTTCAGCCGCACGATGCGATAATGATTGGGCGAGCCATCGTCGAGAAAGCGCGGCATCAGGAACAGGCCAACGCCGCGGGTGCCGCCTTCGGCGCCTTGCGGCCGCGCCAGCAACATGACGACCTTGGCATCGGCATTGGAACAGAACCATTTTTCGCCGGTCAGGCGCCAGTGATCGCCTTCCCTTTCGGCCGTGGTCGTCAACTTGCCGACGTCGGAGCCGCCTTCCTTCTCCGTCATGAACTGGCCGCCCTGGGTGAGCTTGTCCATGTCGGTTTGCGTCAGGCCATCGAGATATTTTGCCTTCAGCGCCGCGTCGCCGAAGTTCGACAGCAGTTTAGCGCAGCCATCGGTGACGTTGATCGGACAGCCCAGCCCGAACTCGGCCTGGTTGAACAAAAACGTAAACGCATGCTTGGCCACCACCGGATAGGTCTGCGGCCAGCCCAGAATGCCCTTGCGCAGCGATAGCGCGTGGATGCCGAACTCGCCGAACGCGGCTTTCTCCAGCTCGCGATAGGCCGGATGATATTCGATCCACTGCGCGTCGCGGCCAAAACGGTCGCGCTGGTGCAGCACCGGCCCGTGACGGTCGGCGAGCCGCGCGCATTCGTCGAGATGACCGCCGGCAAGACCGCCGAGCCGGTCGAGATGCGGCTCGATGTGGCGAAACAGTTCGTCGGAAAGATGGATGCGCAACAGATCGGCCAGCGCCGGATCGGCGCGATAAAAGTTCATGCCGGACGTATCCGGCGCGATCAGCCCGGGTTGATCGGCCGGGGTTGCCGCTTCGTGTTTGCTCGGTGCGTGCATCTGCGTTCCGCCCTGGTCAGCGGCCATTTTTCGACAGGCCGCATTGAATGCTGCAGATCATGCTACAGATAGAGCGGGCGATAAAGCCATCAAAGAACGTTCGGAGGACGACCCATGGCTGACGGCTACCGCATCATCGGCGCGGAGATGTCGCCCTATTCAGTCAAGGTGCGCAGCTATTTCCGCTACAAGGGCATCCCGCATCAATGGGTCTTGCGCAATGCCGCCAGCCAGGCTGAATTCGAACGACACGCCCAAATTCCAGTCATTCCGCTGGTGGTGACGCCCGAAGGTACCGGTATCCAGGATTCCACGCCGATCATCGACGCGATGGAAAAGCTGCACCCGGAACCGTCGATCCACCCCGACGACGCCGTCGCGCGCTTTATCTCCGCCTTGATCGAGGAGTTCGGCGACGAGTGGGGCAACAAATGGATGTTTCACTACCGCTGGGCGCGCGAGGTCGACCAGATCAGTTCGGCGGGGCGCATTGCGCGCATGCGCGGGCCCGATGCCGGCGAAGAGAAGCACGCGGCTTTCACGGCGCAGGTGCGGGCGCGCATGGTGGACCGGGTCTGGTTTGTCGGCTCCAACGCCGCTAACGCGCCGCGGATCGAGGCGGGTTTCCTCGAGATGCTGGCTTTGCTCGACAAGCATCTTGGCGTTCGGCCCTATCTGTTCGGCGGCAGGCCTGCCTTGGGCGATTTCGGCCTGTGGGGCCAGATCTACGAAATGTGGACCGACCCGACCGCGGGCGCGCTGATTGGCGGCGGTGCGCCGCATGTGATGGACTGGGTGCATCGCATGCTGCGGCCCAGGGCCGAAGGCGCGTTCGAGGCCTGGGCGGCGCTTGAACCGACGCTGATGCCGATCCTGACACAGCAGGTCGGGCGGCTGTTCCTGCCGTGGACATCGGCCAACGAGAAGGCCATCGCCGACGGAAAAGAAGAATTCAGCGTGACGCTCGGCGATCATGTCTGGACCCAGAAACCGCAAAAATATCATGCGCGATCGCTTGGCATGCTGCGCGCAAAGTACGCCGCGGTGCCGGACAAGACCGCACTCGATTCGGTGTTGGATGCGGCCGGCTGCCTTGCCGGACTGCGCGGCTGAAAATCGGTTTGAAAGGAAAGCCTCATGGATATTCCAAAGTATAAAACCGCGCTGATCGTCGGCGCCGGCGAGGGCCTCAGCGCGTCACTGGCGCGGCTGTTGAGCCAGCAGGGGCTTCGCATAGCGCTCGCCGCGCGAAAAATCGAAAAGCTCGGCGCGCTGTGCTCCGAGACCGGCGCGTCCGCCTTTGCCTGCAATGCTACCGACCCTGACGACGTCGAGCGCCTGTTCGGCGCGGTCGAGCGCGAACTCGGCGCCCCCGACGTGGTGGTCTACAACGCCAGCGCGCGGGCGCGCGGCGCGTTTGTCGATCTGGTGCCGGCCGAGGTCGCCCAGGCCATCGCGGTCAGCGCGTTCGGCGGATTTCTGGTGGCGCAGCAGGCGGTGCGGCGCATGCTGCCCAACAAGCGCGGCGCGATCCTGTTCACCGGGGCGTCGGCCAGCGTCAAGGGCTATCCGCAATCCGCACCCTTCGCGATGGGCAAGTTCGCGCTGCGCGGGCTGGCGCAAAGCATGGCGCGCGAACTGTCGCCGCAGGGCATTCACGTCGCGCATTTCGTGATCGACGGCGGCATCCGCAGCGCGGTACGCACCGAGCCCGCCGACCGCCCGGACTCGATGCTCGATCCCGACGCCATTGCCTTGAATTACTGGAACGTATTGCAACAGCCGCGCAGCGCCTGGACCTGGGAACTGGAGCTGCGGCCGTGGGTGGAGAAGTTTTGACATGACCACAACCGAAACCACAATCGACACCGGCACCGACGAGCTACTGTGCGCGATCCGCGACCGCGTCGCGGTGATCACGCTGAACCGCCCCGAAGTCCGCAACGCGCTGTCGGATCGACTGACGCCTGCGCTGCGCAGCATGATCAAAACTTGCGGTGAAAACCCTGACGTCGGCGCGCTGTTGATCACCGGTGCCGGCACCGCCTTCTGTTCGGGCGGCGATGTCAAGGGCATGGGCGCACACCGCGATCCGAAGCGGCTCGCACTGTCCTATGACGAAAAAGTCGCGGACCTGCAGGAACGCCAGCGCCTGCTCACCGGCGCGCTGGTGTCGGTGCGGAAGCCGACCATCGCCGCCCTGCCCGGCGCGGCCGCCGGTGCGGGTCTCGCCATCGCCATGGCCTGCGACATCCGCATCGCCGCGGAATCCGCCTTCGTCTCCACCGGTTACTTGCGCGTCGGCCTGAGCGGCGACTACGGCATCGCCTGGCTGCTGACGCGGCTGGTCGGCACCTCGCGGGCGCGCGAGTTGATGTTCACCGCCGACAAGGTCGATGCAGCCCGATGCGAAAGGATCGGCCTCGTCAATCGCGTGGTTCCCGACGCGAAATTGCAGGACGAAGCGTTTGCGCTGGCAAAATCAATGGCGGAAGGGCCGACCATTGCGCTCCGCTACATGAAGGACAATCTCGACGAAGCCCTGCTGTTCGATTTCTCCACCGCGCGCGACCACGAAGCCGAACGCCTGATCCGCACGACGATGACGGCGGATCACAAGGAGGCGGTGCAGGCTTTTATCGAGAAGCGGAAGGCGGTGTTTAAGGGAAACTAGCGTCTAAATTCTAAAGCCGTCCGTTTGTCGTCATGGCCGGGCTTGTCCCGGCCATCCACGTCTTCACTCCTACGAAGAAGAAAAGACGTGGATGCCCGGCACAAGGCCGGGCATGACGAACTTTACGCCAGAGGCAAATTGTATCGGATCAAACCGCAGCGTGAAGCGCAGCCTGCTCCGCCGCGAGCCGCCAGCTCGCGCAGGGAATATCATGCGGCGCGACGTGAATATGCTTTTCGAAACGCACCAGTTTCCAGTCACCGGGCGTCGGCACGAACGAGTATCCCGACTTGCGGGCCGCGCCGATCATGGCGTCGTTGGACCGCAACGTGTCGCCGAAAATATGCTCGGCGCCGAAGGCCGCGGCGCGGCATTCGAGATTCGACAGCAGCGCCGAACCGATGCCCTGGCCCTGGTAGCGATCGTCGATCGACAAACCGAGCTCAAAACTTCCCGAATCCGGATTGAACGCGTAGCGCGCCTCGCCGACGATGGTGTCGATGCCATCGACACTCATCATCGCGACCACGCTGAAGCGGTCGTCCTCGCCGGGATGGGTAAAGTGATCGAGCTGGGACGGCGGCAACTCGCTCATGGCGCCAAAGAAACGGTTGTAGCGGGAGCGAACCGAGAGTGAGCGGAAATAGTCCTGCAGCGCCTCCGCATCGCGCGGCTCGACAAAGCGAACCGTCAATGGCTTGCCGCTACGCGTCAGCAGGACGTCGGAATATTGCTTCAGGTCGTTCAGTCGGATCGCAATCATCGCACGCTCCTGTCGAACTCGAAGATTCGGCCGGCGTCCCTCTTCGGAGGCAACGCCGGCCTTGGCTGCTTTACGCCCGCCAGAACGGCTTTTCGGCTTCGTAAACGATGTCGCTCCAGGACAAGCCGACGTCGTGCAGGTCGCGCTCGGTAAAGTGGGTCAGTTCGCGCCGCCGGACCTGGCGTTCCCGCCAGGTGTGAAGGGTCTCGGTGATCTGGGCCCAAAGGCCGGAACCATGATGATTACTCATCAATTCGTGAGTGAAGCTGGACATCGTCGCCTCCTAAAGTTAATCTCTGCCACACAATATCTGCCTTGTACGACGGTTCGACAAACGACACTTTGTCCCTCGTGACATGACGTAAACTCATGCATCGAGACCCTGAATGACCGCCAGATTGCCCTCGCTGAATGGATTGCGCGCCTTCGAGGCCGCCGCCCGGCATTTGAGCTTCACCAATGCCGCGTCCGAGCTGAACGTCACCCAGACCGCGATCAGCCATCAGATCAGGCGTCTGGAGGAGGAACTCGGGATTCGCCTGTTCGTCCGGCAGAACCGCGCGCTGGCGCTGACCCCGGAGGCCAGGGAATACCTGCCCGGCATACGCGCCGCGTTCAACGATTTGCGGCTCGCGACCGACCGGCTGCTGCGCCGGGACAACGACCATGTGCTCACGGTCTCGACGCTGGCGTCGCTGGCGGCGAAATGGCTGCTGCCGCGGCTTTCCGCGTTCCAGGAGGCCCATCCCGGCATCGACGTCCGCATCACCACCTCGACCAGCCTGGTTGATTTCAAGAGCGGCGACGTCGATGCGGCGATCCGTTACGGCCGCGGCCAGTGGCCGGGCCTGCGCGCCGACTGGCTGATGGCGGACCAGCTGTTTCCGGTCTGCAGTCCGGCGCTGTTGACCGGCAACCATCCGCTGCGCTGTCCCGAAGACCTGAAAGATCACGTGCTGCTGCACTCGACCAACAATGACGACGACTGGCGGCTCTGGCTCACCGCCGCCGGCCTGCCGACCGACATCTCGAAGCCGCACGGCGTGACCTTCGACCTCATCCTGATGGTGGTGCAGGCCGCGATCGACGGCATCGGCGTCGCCATCGGCCGGACCTCGTATGTGCAGGACGACATCGCCAAGGGGCGCTTGGTGGTGCCGTTCAAGATCACGCTGCCGGCGGATGCGGGGTTCTACCTGGTGTCCCCCGAGGGGAGAGCCGATTCGCCAAAACTCGCGGCATTCCGGCAATGGATCGTTGCATCGGCGCAGAGCAAACCTGCAAACTAGTCATTCCGGGGAGCGGTTTTGCTTTTCTTGCAAACCAGCTAACAAGGCGCATGGTCGACCTCTCCCGAAAATTCGACGTGCTGGTGATCGGCGGCGGCAACGCCGCACTTTGTGCGGCAATCAGCGCGCGCAGGTCAGGCGCTTCGGTGCTGGTGCTGGAGGGCGCGCCGAAATTCTATCGCGGCGGCAACACCCGCCATACCCGCAACATGCGCTGCGCCCATGATGCGGCGACCGACATTCTCACCGGCCCCTATCCGGAAGCGGAATTCTGGGAAGACCTGCAGCGCGTCACCGAGGGGCAGACCGACGAGGAACTCGCGCGTTTCATGATCGCGGAGTCCAAGGACATTTTGGGCTGGGTGGTCGAGCAGGGCGTGCGCTGGCAGCCCTCGCTGGGCGGCACGCTGAGCCTCGGCCGCACCAATTCATTCTTCCTCGGCGGCGGCAGGGCGATGCTGAATGCGCTCTATCTCACCGCCGAACGGCTCGGCGTCGATATCCTCTACGACGCCGAAGTGCTCGATCTCGACATCGACGACGGCATGTTTCTGTCGGCATCGCTGAAGCAGGGCGACGGCCGCGTCAGCGTGCGCGCGGCAACGCTGGTGGCCGCCGCCGGCGGTTTTGAGGCCAACATCGAATGGCTGAAAGAGTATTGGGGCGACGCCGCCGACAATTTCCTGATCCGCGGCACGCCCTATAATCGCGGCTCGATCCTGAAGATGCTGCTGGCCAAGGGCGTGCAGGACGTCGGCGACCCCACGCAATGCCACGCGGTAGCGATCGATGCGCGGGCGCCGAAATTCGACGGCGGCATCATCACACGGCACGATTCGGTGGTGTTCGGTATCGTCGTCAACAAGCACGCGCAGCGTTTTTACGACGAGGGCGAGGACATCTGGCCGAAACGCTACGCGATCTGGGGCCGGCTGGTGGCGGCGCAGCCCGACCAGATCGCCTACATCATTTTCAATTCGACCGTCCTCAACAGTTTCATGCCGACGCTGTTTCCGCCGATCAAGGCCGGCTCGATCGCCGAACTCGCCGGCAAATTCGAGCTTGATCCGGTCGCGCTGGAAACGACCGTCGCCGATTTCAACGCGGCGGTGCGGCCTGGCACGTTCGATCACACCATCCTCGACGATTGCCGCACCGAGGGCCTGACGCCGCCCAAGACCCACTGGGCGCGCAGAATCGAGACGCCGCCTTTTTACGCCTATCCGGTGCGCCCTGGCATCACCTTCACCTATCTCGGTACCCGCGTGAACAGGCAGGCGCGCATGCTGATGAAGGACGGCAAGCAGTCCGCGAACATGTTCGCGGCCGGCGAGATCATGGCCGGCAATGTCCTGGGCAAGGGCTATGCGGCGGGAATCGGAATGACCATCGGCAGCGTGTTCGGCCGGGTGGCGGGACGGGAAGCGGCGCAACATGCACGGAACTAGAGGAGGCAACACATGTCACGCATTTGCAGTGTGATCGTTTCGCTGACGTTGTCGGCCGCAACGCCGGCGGTGGCAGCAGAGCCCATTGCGCTACGCGACATGGGCTCGTTCCACGTTGGCGGCCGGCTGGTCGAGATCTCCGGAAAGCCTGTCAAGGAAGTCGTGTTCACCCAGGGCGGCGTGCCCGCGAAGATCGATCCCAACGGCACCTACCAGGTCGAGCAGATGTATGTGCAGTATTTTCTGCCCGCGAACGAAAAGGGCGCCTACCCGCTGCTGATGTGGCACGGCGGCGGGCTCACCGGCGCCACTTACGAGACCACGCCGGACGGACGCGAAGGCTGGCTGAACTATTTTTTGCGCAAGGGCTGGAGCGTCTACAATTCCGACGCGGTCGAGCGCGGCCGCGCCGGCTGGGCGCAGTATCCCGATATCTTCAAAGGCGAGCCGGTGTTTCTCACCACCGCCAATCCGTTCGAACGCTTTCGCATCGGCGCCGCGGGCTCCTACGATCCCGATCCGGCGAAACGGAAACTGTTGCCCGGCAACCAATTCCCGAACGAAGGCTACGAGAACTTCACCAAGCAGAACGTGCCGCGCTGGACCACCAATGATGACGCCACGCTTGCGGCCTACATCGCCGAGATCGACCGCGTCTGTCCCTGCGTGATCCTGTTTCACAGCCAGGCTGGCAGCTTCGGCTTCAAGGCGGCGCAGGCGCGCCCCGACAAGGTCAAGGCGCTGGTCGCGGTGGAGCCGGCGGGGGTCGGCGATCCGGCCAGGATGGATGTGTTGAAGGGCATTCCGTCGCTGATGATCTATGGCGACTTCATCGAACAGGATTCGCGCTGGCCGAAAATCCGCGCCACCGGTCTTGCATTCGCCGACAGCATCCGCGCCGCGGGCGGCTCCGCCGATGTGGTCGATCTGCCCAAGGCCGGCATCAAGGGCAATTCGCACATGATCATGATGGACAGGAACAATGCCGAGGTGGCCGCGCTGATCCAGACGTGGCTGGAAGGCAAAGGGCTGACGAAGAAGCCCTGACAGGAAGCTGCGAATGCACGGAACCAGGATTCTCGAGGAAGCCGACCGCCTGATGACGGTCTGCAATTCGTGCCGCTATTGCGAGGGTCTTTGCGCGGTATTTCCGGCGATGGAAATGCGGCGCGCGTTTTCCGATGGCGACCTGAATTATCTCGCCAATCTCTGCCACGGCTGCGGCGCCTGCTATACCGACTGCCAGTTCTCGCCGCCGCACGAATTCAATGTCAATGTGCCGAAGGTGCTGGCGATCGCGCGGGCGGAGTCCTACGCCGCTTATGCCTGGCCCGCGGCGTTCTCCGGCGCGTTCGCGCGCAACGGCCTTGCCATCAGCATCATCGCTGCATTGAGCGTCGCAGCCTTCATCTTCGGCTTCGCCGCCTTCAACGACCGGCAAGTGCTGTTCGGCGTCCACACCGGGCCGGGCGCGTTCTACAAACTGATGCCGCATAACGCCATGGCGGCGCTGTTCGGCGTGGTGTTTCTCTATACCATCGTCGCGCTGGCGATGGGCGTCCGCGCCTTCTGGCGCGATATCGGCGAGCCCATCGGCATGCTGGCCGAGCCGCGCTCGCTATGGCAGGCGATGAAGGACGCCGGCCAACTGCGCTATCTCGATGGCGGCGGCGTCGGCTGCGTCAACGAGGACGAGCGTCCCAACGACCGCCGCAAGATTTTTCACCATTTTACGTTTTATGGTTTTGCGCTCTGCTTTGCATCGACCTGTGTCGCGACGCTGTATCACTATCTGCTCGCGCGCGAGGCGCCGTATCCATGGTGGGATCTGCCGGTGGTGCTCGGCACGCTCGGCGGCATCGGGCTCTTGATCGGGCCGGCCGGACTGCTCGCGGAAAGGTGGAAGCGCGATCCCGATCTGGTCGATCAACAGCGCACCGGCATGGACGTCGCCTTCATTGCGATGCTGTTCATGACCAGTCTGACCGGAATGGCGCTGCTGCTGTTGCGCGACACCGCCGCGATGGGTCCGCTGCTGGCGCTGCATCTCGGCGTGGTGTTCGCGCTGTTCATCACCATGCCGTACGGGAAATTCGTGCACGGCATCTATCGCTACGTCGCGCTGGTGCGCTATGCGCAGGAGCGGCAACACCCCTGACGTCGTCCCCGCGAAGGCGGGGACCCATACGCCGTGTCGTCGATGATGCGGATGACGTAAGTGACCTTGTTGGATCCACCTCGCCGAATCGTAACCGCCAGGGGTTATGGGTCCCCGCCTTCGCGGGGACGACGCTACAAATCCACCACCACGTAATCGTTCTCGACAGACACCGCTAAAGTCTCGGCGATGTAAGGCCCCTTCACGACACTGGCGCCGGATTCGACATGGGCAGGATAAGCGCGCGTCCGAAACCGCTTTGGATCGCAATACGACTGCCCGGTGCGGATGTCGAATTCCCAGCCGTGCCACGGGCAGCGAAGAATCTCGCCGAGCCGCGTATACTGAATCTCACCGGGATCGGAGGATTGCGCCAGCCCGATCAGCGGCCCCTCGCACAGCGCCGCGCCCTGGTGCGGGCAGCGGTTCAAGAGGCCGAAGAACTCACCCTTGATGTTGAACACCGCGATCGGGCGCTCTTCGATGGTGAGAAACTTTCGCGTGCCCGGCGGCAGTTCATCCACCGGGGCAATGACGTGACGGGCCATCAGGTGACGCCGTACAGCTTCCGCGCATTGCCGAGATAAAACGCCTCGCGGTTGGCGTCGCTGACGCCGGCCGGCAGCACCCGCGACGGATCGTCGTAATCCCAGTGCGGATAGTCGGTGGCGAACAGCAGTTTGTCCCAGCCGATCCAGTCGATCACGTCGATCAGGTGATCGCGCCGTTCCGGGTCTTCCATCGGTTGTGTGGTCCACCAGATGTGCTCGCGGATGGTTTCCGACGGCGGACGTTTTACGTGCGGCACTTCGCTGCGCAGCTTCTGCCAGACCTTGTCGAGCCGCCACGACAGCGACGGCGCCCAGCCGAACCCGGCCTCGATCATGATCATCTTTAAAGACGGATGCCGCTCGAACACGCCCTCCAGCACGATGCTGGCGAGCGCGGTCTGCTGGCACTGCGAATGGCCGACCATCTCCTCGATGTAAAAACTCGGCCAGCCGGATGCGGTGATCGGATTGCCGCCGAAGCCGAAGGCGTGCACGCCGACCGGAAGCCCCACCTCTTCCGCCGCCTCATAGATCGGCCAGTAGCGGCGCTGCCCGAGCGGTTCGACATTGCGGCTGAGCAGCAGTACCTGCACGAAATTCTTGTCGCCGGCCCGCTTGCGGATTTCGGCGGCGGCGGCAGGGCCGTCCTCATTGGCGACCACGACCGAGCCTTTCAGGCGCGAATCCTTAGCCGTCCACTTGTCGATCTGCCAGTCGTTGATGGCGGTCGCCAAAGCCGCGCTCAAATCCTGGTTGCGCAGACCTTGTCCGGTGTTCAGCGGGTTCAAGACACCGAGCGCGACGTTGTTGGGATCGAGATGCTGCTGCTGCATGAACGACAGCGATGAGCCCTGCGGGCCGCCTTCCGGCGGATAGGCGTCGCGCCGCGACGCGTTGGGCTGCGCTTTCGGGTATGGCGGGCCTTCCATCATGCCCTGATAGGCATGCTTGCCATAGGTTTCGAGGTGATCGTGCCAGCGTTTGGCCAGAAACGGGTAAAGCTCCGTCGCGGTGGCGCGCGCCGGATGGATGTCGCAATCGGCGATCGCGGTTTTCACGGACGCGGATGCAGCCTGCTCGGCGCCGGCGCGGAATTGCATGTTCATCGCGTCATCTCCTGCGTCACGGCATCCTTCAGGCGCGGGTAGGTCGCATGCGGGTTGTCGATCATGATCTTGCGCACGAGGTCTGAAGACATTCCTTCCGGCAGCACGGCGTCGCCGTCGAACTGCCAATGCGGATAGTCGGTCGAGAATAGGAGCAATTCGTCCGACTGCATATGGTCAAACAGCCGATTTAAGGTCGCCGGTTCCGGCGGCGCATCGACCGGCTGCAGCGAAAACCGGATATTGCTGCGCACAATCTCCATCGGCGCGCGATCCACCCACGGCGTTTCCATTCGCACCCCGCGCCAGAACTTATGCAGCCGCCACAGATACGACGGCAGCCAGGTGAAGCCGGATTCCAGCATCACCATTTTTAAGCGTGGATGCCGCGCGAACACGCCCTCCACGATCAGGCTGGTCAACTGGGTCTGAAACGCCTGCGACTGCGCGACATAATCCTCGATGTGGTAGGAGCCCCAGCCCACCGAGGTCGGCGGATTATGATAATTGCTGCCGGCGTGGATGCCGATCGGCAAACCGAGCCGTTCCGCCGCGGCATAGATCGGCCAGTAGGCGCGCTTGCCCAAGGGCATGTCGCCCATCACCAGCATCAGCACCTGAACGAAGCGCCTGTCTTTCGCACAGCGTTCGATCTCCGCGACCGACTTTTCGATGCTTTGGACGGGGATCACAATCGAGCCGCGCAACCGCGCATCCTTGTCGAGCCATTCCTTGACCAGCCAGTCGTTCAGCGCGCGGCAGAACGCGTCCGCCATGTCCTCGCTGAACACCATCTGCACGCCGTACAGCGGATTGCAGATGCCGTAGGCCGTCCCGAACGGATCGAGCGCTTGCCGCTTCATGTCATCGAGGCTGGAGCCGGGCTTGCCCTGCGACGGCCGCCAGTCGGGCCGGGACGTGATCGGAGAATTTTGCGGATAGGATTGCGACACCAGATCGGTCATGCCGCGCGTCGTCACCTGGTCGCGCCAGTAATCGCTGAGATAGGGCAGCAGGCTGGTCAAATGCGGCACGGCGGGATGCAGGTCGCAATCCACGCCGCCCGCGATCGGCTCAGTCATGAAGGTGTTTCCTCTTGGCGGCGCCCCATTTACCGAGAATACCATATCGCGAAAGAAGAGACATCGTCATACGCGGGCTTGACCCGCCTGCGGGGCCGAAGCCCCATCGGCGAGGCGAAGGCCCGCGTATCCATCCATCTTCGTGAGAGTCTCTCGAAGAAGATGGATGGATGGCCGGGTCAAGCCCGGCCATGACGAGTGGAGAAGCCGCGCCTCACTGCAACCTCGGCAACCCTGCAGCGCTGTGCTAGGACATCAGAAAAGCGTCGGGAGGTGTTTCATGCATCGAATGAGAATGGCCGTAGTCTCAACTACAATGCTGCTGGCAAGTGTGGCAAATGCACAGCAGGCGGCCTCGCCTCCCCCTCCTCCGGATTTCTCAAAAGTCGAAATCAAGACCACCGATCTCGGCAACAACGCCTACATGCTGGAAGGCCAGGGCGGAAACATCACCGTGGCGGTGGCCAAGGATGGCATCATCATGGTGGACGGCCAGTTCGCGCCGCTGCATGACAAGATCAAGGCCGCCATCGCGGCGATCTCGAGCCAGCCGGTCAAATATTTGATCAACACGCATTATCATGGCGATCACACCGGTGGGAACGAATCCTTCGCCAGGGACGGCGTCACCGTCGTCTCCCAGATCAACGTCAAGATCCGGCTCGCCGCTGGGACCACCAACGGCCTCACCGGCGTCAAGACGCCGCCGGCGCCGCAGGGCGCGCTGCCGTCGAAGACCTACACCAACGTGTACAAGCTCCGGCTCACCGGCCGCGTTGCCGACCTGAAACACATCGCCAACGCGCATACCGACGGCGACACCTATATCTGGTTCAAGACCGCCAACGTGCTGTCCACCGGCGACACCTTCACCAACGGCCGCTATCCCAACATCGATTTCGCCAATGGCGGCAACATCAAGGGCATGATCGCCGCCGCCGACGCCTATCTCAAGCTGGCGAACGCCAGGACCAAAATCGTCCCGGGCCACGGGCCGCTTGCCGACAAGGCTAAACTCGCGGAATACCGGACCATGCTGGTTACGGCGCGCGACCGGATGGAGAAGCTGGTCAAGGAGGGCAAGAGCGAGGACGATGTCGTCGCGGCCAAGCCGTTCGCAGATCTCGATGCGAAATGGGCGCCGACCGAACTCGCCAGCAAGAATTTCATTCGCGTGGTCTATCATTCGATCGCCGGCAAGCCGGCTGAGAAACCGCGGCTGCTGAAACGAATCTTCCAAAGGGGCGAGAGCCGATGAAAGACCTCGTTGCGATTGCCGAGCAGATCGCCGCCAGACTGATCGCGCGGCGCCAGACCGTCGCGGTCGCCGAATCCTCGACCGGCGGCCTGATCTCGGCAGCCCTGCTCGCGGTGCCCGGCGCCTCGGCCTATTTCCTCGGCTCCGCCGTGGTCTACACCCGCGACGCGCGGCGGACGCTGATGGACATTCCGGACGACGCCATGAAAGGAATCCGCTCGGCCTCGGAGCCCTATGCGAAACTGCTCGCGAGCCAAATTCGAAGCCGCTTTTCCTGCGACTGGGGCCTGTCGGAAACCGGTGCTACGGGTCCTACCGGCAACCGCTACGGCGACGCCGCCGGCCATAGCTGCATGGCAGTCGCGAGCGCATCCGAGCAACTGGCGATGACGCTGGAAACCGGCAGTGCCGACCGGCTCGCCAACATGCACGTGTTCGCGAGCACCGCGCTGAATTTTTTCTTGCAGAATTTGCCGCGATGAAGGCTGTCGTCCCCGCGAAGGAGCGGGCTCACCTCTCCCGGAACGACCGCATCAGCTGGTCGTTGAACGGCTTGAGAAGATAGGACAGCATGGTGCGGTCGCCGGTCTGCACGAAGGCTTCCACCGGCATGCCGGGGATCAGCTTGACGTCGCCGAGCCGGGCCACTTCTTTCGGCGGCAGCGAGACGCGGATGGTGTAGTAGCTTTGCCCGGTGCGCTGGTCGGTGGTGACGTCGGGCGAAACCCGGGTAACATGGCCGTTCAGTTCCGGCGTGGTGCGCTGGTTGAAGGCCGTGAGCCGCATCAGGGTCTTCTGGCCGATCTGCAGCTTGTCGATGTCTTTCGGATCGACCTTGGCCTCGACCTGCAGATCGTCGGCCTGGGGCACGATCATCATGATGGCGTCGCCGGCGGTGATCACCCCGCCGACAGTATGAACCGTCGACTGCAGCACCATGCCGTCCTGCGGCGCGCGGATATCGACCCGCCGCAACTGATCCTCCGCGGTCACCTTGCGTTCGACGAACTCACCGATCTTGTCGTTGGTCTCGCGCAAATCCTTGGACACCTCGCTGACCATGTCCTTGTCGACCTGGATGATCTGCAGTTCGATCTCGGTGATCTTGCCTTTGGCCTGCGCGCGCGACGCGATGTACTGCGCACGTTCGCCATTGAGCCTCGCCGCGTCGCGCTCCAGCACCGTCAGGCGCGAGATCTGCACCAGGCGCTGCTCAAACAGCGAGCGGACCCCGACCAGTTCCTTTTCGACCAGCACGATCTCCTGGTCCTTGGCCTTCTCCTGCGCGCTCAGGCCGCCGATTTCCTCGCCCAACTGCAAGACGCGTTCGCGCAGCTGCGCCTTCTGCCCGGCGCGGCCGGTGACGCGCACGTCGAACAGCTTGCTTTCGCTCGCCATCACATTCTTGACGTCGGGATCGTCGGAACGATCGGTCAGTTGCGGTGGAAAGGCAAGTTTGGTTTCGCCGCGCTGCTCGGCCTCCAGCCGGGCCGCCCGCGCATACAGGCCGTTGAGCGTCTTGACCACAATGGCAAGGCTTGCCTTGGTGACGGTGTCGTCCAGCCGCACCACGACGTCGCCGGCCTTGACCACGTCGCCGTCGCGGGCGCGCAACTCGCCGACCACGCCGCCGGTCGGATGCTGCACTTTCTTGACGTTGGATTCGACCACAACGGCGCCCGGCGCAATCAGCGCCCCCGAGATCTGCACCGTCGCTGCCCAGCCGCCAAATCCGCCGGCGAGCACGATCACCACCGCCAGCCCGATGATCAGATGCAGCCTGATCGAACGCCGCGCGCCTTTTGGCTTAACGCCGCTCATGATTTCGCCCCTGCCTCGGACACGATCTTGATGGGGGACGGCGGTGCGACCCGCTGCAGGACCTGTCCCAGCACCTGGTCCTTGGGTCCGAACGCCTGCATGCGGCCGTCCTTCAGCACCAGCAGCATGTCGACCGCCTCGATGCCGATCGGGCGATGCGCCACCACCACCACGATGGCGCCGCGCTCGCGCGCCGCGCGGACCGCGCGCGTCAACGCCTCGTCGCCCTCGGTGTCGAGATTGGAATTCGGCTCATCGAGGACGATGAGAAACGGCTCGCCATACAGCGCGCGCGCCAATGCAACGCGCTGCGCCTGACCCGCCGAAAGCGCGACGCCCTGCTCACCGACCTGCGTGTCGTAACCGTCGCTCATCTTGACGACCATTTCGTGCACACCCGCTTCCCGCGCGGCAGCGATGATGTTTTCGGCGATGGCGTCGGGGTCGAAACGGCAGATATTCTGCGCGACCGTGCCGGCGAACAGTTCGACGTCCTGCGGCAGATATCCGACATGGCGGCCGAGCACCTCGGACGACCACTGATCGAGTGCGGCGGCATCGAGCCGGACTTTTCCGCGCGCCGGCTGCCACACGCCGACCAGCGCGCGCACCAGCGAAGACTTGCCCGATCCGCTCGGCCCGATGACGCCCAATCCGTTGCCGGCCTCCAGCGCGAAGCTCACATCGTGGACGATGACCTTCTGATCGCCGGGCGGAACGATACTGACATTCTCCACCGACAGACGCTTGGAGGGCGCCTGCAGCCGCGTCGGCACGCCTGCCGCCGGCAGCGATCCGAGCAGCCGGTTCAGGCGGTGCCAGCTCTGGCGCGCGGCAACAAAACCCTTCCAGTGCGCGATCGCCAGATCGACCGGCGCCAGCGCCCGCGCAGCCAGGATCGAGCCCGCGATGATGATCCCCGCGGTCGCCTCCTGGTGAATCACCAGATAGGCCCCGACCCCGAGCACCGCCGACTGCAGGGTCATACGCATGACCTTGGCGATGGCGCCGAGCCCGCCGGCGACATCGGAGGTGCGCTGATTGCCCACCAGATATTCCTCGTTGGTGACGCCCCAGCGCTTGGTCAGCCGTCCCGACATTCCCATTGCGACCAGCACCTCGGCGTTGCGCCGGCTGGCGGCGGCGAGGTCGTTGCGGCGCGCCGCCAGGCCCATGGCCTCGCGCGCGGGCTTGCGCGTCATGAATTCGGTCATGATGGTCAGGATTACCAAAATGATGGCGCCGACCAACGCAGTCGTCCCGATCAGGACGTGGAAGGCAAAGCAAATTGCCAGATAGAATGGCAGCCACGGCAGATCGAAGAACGCGCTCGGTCCCATGCTGGAGAGGAACGACCTGATATTGTCGAGGTCGCGCAACGGCTGCAGGCCCTCGCTGCGGCCGCCCGCGACCAGCGGCAATCGCACCACGGTTTCAAACACCCGGCCGCTGAGCGCCTCGTCCAGCGAGGTGCCGATACGGACCAGGATTCGTCCCCGGATCAGGTCGAGAATGCCCTGGGCGATATACAATCCGCCGGCGAGGATGATCAGGCCGACCAGCGTCGGCACGCTCCGGCTCGGCAGCACGCGATCGTAGATCTCCAGCATGAATATGGAGCCGGTGAGATACAGCAGATTGATTACGCAGCTCATGATGCCGACGCCAATGAAAGCGTTGCGGCAGGCACGCAACGCTTCACCGAGTTCGGAACGCCGGACACCGGGAACGGCTGCCATTACGCCTGGTCTCTTCAATTGGACGCGGGAGACCCTTCTTTACCGATGTTTCCGCCCATCGTCCATGTAAGTTGCGTTAACCTAAACGTTATCGGTGGCGCTGCGCCCTTGAAAACCCGGCCGGGGCGGGTTTCCAAACGGAACCGGCGACGGCTTGGATAAGACGGGAACCTATTCTCCCGCCGCGGCTTGTCACCCCATCAATCATATTCAGGAGCGATCATGATCCGCCGATTTATCGGAGTTGCAGCCCTTGTTGCCGCCGTCGCACTTCCCCACCTCGCCCAGGCGCAGGGCGTCCCCGGAGGGATAGAACGCGGCGCCCGGGAGGGCGAACGTGCGGCTGGTCCCGTAGGCGCTATCGTCGGCGGGACGATCGGCGGCGTCGTTGGCGGCGTTGCCGGCGTGCTGGGCGTCGAACAGCGTCCGCGCTTTCGCAGCTATGTCGTCGAGCAGCGTCGCCCCTCCTATCAGTATCGCGAGGAAGTCCGGGTCGGCGCGGTGCTGCCGGAAGACGGCGTGAGCTACTACGAGGTGCCGCAGGAATATGGCGTGCGGGATTATCGCTACACCGTGGTGAACGGCCGCACCGTGCTGGTCGAGCCGCGCAGCCGCCGGATCGTTGAAATCGTCGAGTAAGCTCGACGGTATGGATTTACGAAAAAGGCCGTCCTTCGGGACGGCCTTTTTTATGACGGTAGAGTCTAGAGCCGGCCGCCGGTACGCACCAGCCGCACAATCAACAACAACACGATGGCGCCGATCGCCGAATAGAGGATCTTCGACAGCAGTCCGGTGCCCAGATGGATTCCGAGCTTGGGAAACAGGTAGCTCGCCACCAGCGCGCCGGCGATGCCGACCAGGATATCGCCGATGATCCCGAAGCCCGTGCCGCGCACGATCTTCCCGGCCAGCCAGCCCGCAACAAGACCGACGAACAGAATGACCAGAATGCCTTCGTTGGATATCTGCATGAAAAATACCCTCGTTCGCGCTCGCCGTTTGTCGGCGCCGCGTTTCGAGCCTAGCCACAATCGCGCGACGTGACAACTCCAATCTGCAAGTGCCGCGACACGCCGTCATTCCGGGGCGCGAGCAGCGCGAGCGAACCCGGAATCCAGAACAGTGCACGGTGCTGGATTCCGGGTCTGCGCCCAAGAGGGGCGCATCCCGGAATGACGAGGGTGAGCGCGGATGAAACTTTCAGCCGTCGTGCGCGTTATGGCCGAATGACGCAGCCTGATACCTGGTATGTGGCCTTCGGGCCGGACAAAGCGGTGAAGACCGACGACAGCGCCACCGGCGTGGTCCGCTCCACCAAGACATTCAAGTCCGAAGTCGACGCCAAATTGTTCGCCATGCAGATTTTGGCGAAAGGCTGGTCCGCCACCGCGGGCACGCTCAATCCGCACCAACCCAAGCAGATCGTAGGCTCCGCCCAGATCGAACGTTGGGCCGATCCGGGCCTTGGCGGCTGAGCCTCGTCATTCCGGGGCGCGCCTCTTCGCGCGAACCCGGAATCCAGACGCATGGTACTTTGGCTCTGGATTCCGGGTTCGCTCGCTTTGCTCCGCCCCGGAATGACGGCGGTAGCTACGTGGCGAGAGCCGCTTCCCGCTCCGCCAGAATGCACCTTGCGATGCGGTTTCCCTCGACCCGCACATTGGGTGGCAGCGCTTCGATGCAGCGCGCTTCCGCAAAACCGCAGCGCGGCGCGAAGGAGCAGCTGACCGGCGCCTTGTCGAGCGACGGCGGAGTCCCCGGGATGGTTCCCAGCCGCTGGCCGCGCTTGGCGCCATGCACCGTGGATGCCAGCAGGCCCCGGGCGTAGGGGTGGATCGGCGAGCGCACGATCTGACTGAGCGTGCCGGTCTCGACGATCTGGCCGGCATACATCACCGCGACCCGGTCGCAGATCTCGATGGCGACACCGATATCGTGGGTGACGAAAATCACCGACATGCCGAACTCGCGCTGCAACTCGCGCAGCAGCAGCAGGATCTGGATCTGCACGGTGGCGTCGAGCGCCGTGGTCGGCTCGTCGGCGAGCAGGATTTTCGGTTTGCAGGCCAGCGCCAGCGCTATCATGGCGCGCTGCCGCATGCCGCCGGACATCTCATGCGGATAGGCGTCGAGCCGGCGTTTTGCGGACGGGATTCGCACCACCTCCAGCATTTCCAGCGCGCGGGCCATCGCCTCAGTCTGGCTCTTGCCCTCGTGGCGCATCACGCTTTCCGCGATCTGCTGGCCGATAGTGTAGACCGGATCCAGCGCCAGCGCCGGCTCCTGAAAGATCATCGATACGGTCTGGCCGCGAAACGCCGACAATTTTTCGTCGTCGAGCGCCAGCACATCGCGGCCAAGCACCTGCACGCTTCCCGAAATCTGCGTGCGTTTTTTCGGCAGCAGCCGCATCAGCGCGCGCAGCGTCACGCTCTTGCCGGAGCCGGATTCGCCGAGCAGGCCGAGCACTTCGCCCTCGCCCAGCGTGAGACTGAGATCGTTGACCGCGTAGACGGTGCGCTCGCCGGTGAAGCGGATGTTGAGGTCGCGGATCTCGACAAGGTTGCTCATGCCATTTCCATCTCCGGGCAGCGGGCATGAAAATCGGTCGCGCGCTGGAACGCGGCGCCGGCGCGGAGCAATGTCGCTTCATCGAACGGACGGCCGATCAGTTGCATCCCGACCGGCAAGCCCGTGCCGGTGAACCCCGCCGGGATCGACAGCGACGGCAGGCCGAGATAATTGACCGGCCGCGTGAACCGCGTCAGCCGCTGAATCATCGCTTCCGCGTCGGGACTGTTGCCGACGTCGCTTTCGGCGATGGTGGGGGCCGCGGACGGCGCCACCGGCGCCAGCACCGCATCGACGCCGGCGGTTGCCGCAAGATGCGCCGCCAAAGCCGGACCGCGCCAGCGCATCGCCTCCAGATAGGACACCGCCGGCATCGCGAGGCCGTTCTGCAGCCGCATCAGCACCTGCGGGCCGTAATCCTGTGGCCGCTCGATCATCCATCTTTTGTGGAAGGCCGCGGCTTCCACCGCGAGCACGAACTGGCACGCCGCAGTGAGCTGGCGCTGCTCCGGCAATTCGACCCGGACGACCTGCGCGCCCTCGCGCTTCAGCGTCGCCACGGTTTCATCGAGAATGCGCGCGGTGTCGGTGTCGAGGTCGTCGACATAGAACGCGGCTGGCACCCCGATCGTAAGGCCCTTCAGAGTTCCGCGCGTCGCCGCCATGTAGTCCGGCACCGCACCACCAACGCAGGTCGGATCCGCGGGGTCCGCGCCGGCCATCAGGCCCAGCAGCAGCGCGCAATCCTCGACGGTTCGCGCCAGCGGCCCGACGGTGTCGAGCGATTGCGACAGCGGCATCACGCCGGCGCGGCTGATCCGGCCGACCGTGGTCTTGAGGCCGGTGACGCCGCAGAAATGTGCGGGCATCCGGATCGAGCCGCCGGTGTCGGAACCCAGCGCCGCAAACGTCAGCCGCGCGGCGACCGCCGAGCCCGATCCCGACGACGATCCGCCGGTGATGTGATGAACATTCCAGGGGTTATGCACCGCACCGTAATGCGGGTTATGGCCGGTCGGCCCGTAAGCAAACTCGACCATCTGCAGCGAGCCGAGACGAATCGTGCCGGCATCCTTCAGCCGCTGCAATGACGTGGCGGTGGTGGTCGCAACCCAGTCGCGGCGAATTTTGGAACCGCAGGTGACGACCTTGCCGGCGTCGTAATACATGTCCTTGTGCGCCAGCGGCACGCCGTGCAGGGCGCCGGGACTGCGGCCTTTGGCAAGTGCAGCATCGGCGGCATCGGCCGCGGCCAGCGCTTCCTCGGCTTCGATCGCCATGAACGCATTGAGGTGCGGCTGCCATTGCGCGATGCGGTCGAGGCAGGATTGCGTCACCTCGCGCGACGACACGCGCTTCTGCGCGATCGCCTGCGCGACTTCCGTCAGCGAAAGCAACGTGGGTTCGGTCGCGCTCATTCTGCGGCCTCGTTCTGGACGACAATGAAACTCGCCGGCTCCAGATCGAACGGCAGCGTTCCCGCGATCGGCGCGAGGCCTTCGAACGCCGGACCGATGGAGTTCGCGATCCGTGCCGCGACCTCGTCTGTTACGGGCAGGCCGGCAACACTGGCCATCGCCTTGATTTCCCTTGGGGTGGGTTTGGTCATGGAACGTCTGCTCCCTTTGGGGGCGCGAGGCTGTGGCCGGAGCCGGGAATCGCCATGTAGCACGCCGCCTGATGGCCCATTGTATCGATATCCGTCAGCTTCGGCGTGGCGCCGGCGCATAGCGGCTCCGCGAACGGGCAGCGGGTGTGAAACCGGCATCCCGATGGCGGGTCGATCGGGTTCGGCGGATCGCCGGTGATCGGCGGCGTCTCGGTCCGGTTGTCGGGATCGGACGACGGCATCGCCGCCAGCAGCGCCCGCGTGTAAGGATGCGCCGGCGCGTCCCAGACCCGGTCCACCGGACCGAGTTCGACCACCTCGCCGAGATACATCACCAGCACGCGGTCGGAAATATAGCGCACCACGTTGAGATCGTGACTGATGAAGAGATAGGTCAGGCCGAATTCGCGCTTGAGATCGACCAAGAGATTGAGCACCTGCGCCTCGACCGATTTATCCAGCGCCGACACCGCTTCATCGAGAATTACCAGGCGCGGCGACAATGCCAGCGCGCGGGCGATGTTGACGCGCTGACGCTGCCCGCCGGAAATCTCGTGCGGATAACGGTTGGCGAAGGTTTCCGGACGCAGGCCCACCTTGCCGAGTAACTCGCGCGCCAGCGCGCGGGCCGCCGTATCCTCCACGCCATGCACCCTGGGCCCGAACGCGATCGAGTCCTCGATGGTCAAACGCGGATTGAGCGAGGCGTAGCTGTCTTGAAACACCATCTGCATGCCGCGGCGCAATTCGCGCAACGACAATGCGCGGCCGACCTGCATGCCGTCATAGATGATGTCGCCGGCGTCGCGCTTCATCAGATGCATCAAGAGCCGCGCCGTGGTCGACTTGCCGCAGCCGGATTCGCCGACGATGCCGACCGTCTCGCCCTTGGCGATGGAGAACGACACGTCGTCGACCGCGCGCACGGTCTTGCTCCTGCCGAACAGGCCGCCGCGCACCGGAAAATGTTTTGTCAAACCCTCGACCTGAAGCAGCGGCTGCGCCGCGCCGCCGATGTCCTCCACCGGTTCGAGCATGTCGATTGCGGGGCTGATCTCGTTCATGGCCTCAGTTCCGGATGTCCATGGCGCTGCGCATGCCGTCGCTGAGCAGATTGAAGCAGATCGAGACCGCGAAGATCATCGCGCCGGGCAACGCCGCCACCCATGGATTGACGTAAATCGCGGTGCGCAGCGTGTTCAGCATCAGGCCCCATTCCGGCTCCGGCGGCTTGGTGCCGAGGCCGAGGAACGACAGGCCCGCGGCGAGGATCATCGACACCGAGATCAGTCCGGTGGCGTAGACGAAGATCGGCCCCAGCACATTGCCGAGCATGTGGACCCGCATGATGGTGAAGGCGCCGGCGCCGGACGCCCGCGCGGCTTCCACGAAATCCATGTTGCGCACCCCGGTGGTGACGCTTTCGGCGACCCGGGTGATCTGTGGCACGAACACGATGGTCAGCGACACGATGGAGTTGACAATGCCGGCGCCCAGCGCGCCGGAGATCGCGATCGCCAGCAGCACCGAGGGAAACGCGTAGAACACGTCGATGGTGCGCAT
Source organism: uncultured Alphaproteobacteria bacterium (assembly GCA_963710045.1). Lineage (GTDB taxonomy): Bacteria > Pseudomonadota > Alphaproteobacteria > Rhizobiales > Xanthobacteraceae > Bradyrhizobium. The sequence continues at coordinate 31,433 of CAVPZO010000073.1, forward strand.
GATCGCGGTATTGATCCTGCCGCCGACATAACCCGCGATGAGGCCGAGCGACGTTCCGATCACGAATGCAAGGATCACCGGGAGGATGCCGATCAGCAGCGACAGCCGTCCGCCATAGATCAGGCGCGCCAGCATGTCGCGGCCGAGCTCGTCGGTGCCGAGCGGATAGTTCGGCGTGCCGATATGGCGGAGGCGGCGGATCATCGAACCCTGATAGGGATCGGCGAGCCCGAGCCATGGCGCGCATAACGCGGAGAGGAAGATCGCGATCAGGATGAAGGCGCAGACCATGCTGACCTTGTCGCGCACGATGCGCCGGCCAACCGTCGCCCAGTAACCGCGCGCCTTGGTGGCGGGCGCCGCCTGAAGCGCCGTATCGGTCATCGCGCTCATGCAGCAACACCAGCTTGAAGCGGTTCCTTCTCACCTCTCCCCGGAGGGGAGAGGTCGAAGCCGGAGCGCAGCGTAGGCTTCGGGTGAGGAGTCTCTCCACGCGGTTTGAACTTGCGGATAGGCCCCTCACCCGCCGCGCATCTAACGATGCGCGTCGACCTCTCCCCTGCGGGGAGAGGTGAAAGAACGTCGGTGCCGGTTCGACTCAAAGTCATGCTCTAGCTCCGCTTGATGCGCGGATCGATCGAGGCCTGCGCGATATCGACCACGAGATTGAGAAACACGAAGAACAACGCCAGCACCAGGATGGTGCCCTGCAGCAGCGGCAGATCGCGCTGGAAGATCGCGGAGTTGAGCAACAGGCCGGAGCCCGGCCACGAGAACACGGTTTCGATCAGGATCGAGCCGCCGAGCATGTAGCCAAGCTGCAGTCCCATCACCGCTAGCGCCGTCGGCGCCGCGTTCTTGATGACATGACGGAACACGCCGGTTTCGCGAAGGCCTTTGGCGCGCAAGGCTTCGACAAAATCCTGCGAGAGGATGTCGCCGGTCAGCGCGCGCACCGTGCGGGTGACGATGCCCATCGGAATCACCGAGGTGGTGATCGCCGGCAGGATCAGATAGCGGATGTGCTCCCAATCCCAGGCCCATTGACCCGAGCCGCCCGGTCCGGCGCCGACCGCGGGGAGCCAGCTGAGCTGCACCGAGAAGATGATCACCAGCACCATGCCGAGCCAGTAATGCGGCACCGAGACACCGGCGATCGCGATCGAGGTGGCGACCTTGTCGATCCAGGTATCGCGGAAATATCCGGCGATCAGCCCGAAGAACAATCCGAGCGTAAAGCCGATCATCGCCGCCGCGATGGCCAGCGTGACGGTGTTGCCGACCGCGCGCATCACTTCGGACAGCACCGGGCGTCCGGTGGCAATGGAATTGCCGAGATCGCCGCCGACCGCCCGCCATAGCCAGAGCCCGAACTGCACCGGCAGCGGGCGGTCAAAGCCGTACGCGATCCGCAATTGCGCGGCGAGCTCCTGCGACGCATCCGCCGGCAGCACGGCGACCAGCGGATCGCCCGGCGTGATGTGAACCAGCAGGAAGCACACCAGCGCCACGCTGATGACGATCGGAATTACATAGACGATACGCCGGGCGATATAGACGAGCACGTGTGGCCTTCAGTTGTTTGGCTCTCGTTCGTCATGCCCGGGCTTGTCCCGGGCATCCACGTCTTTCTCGATCGCATTCAAGGCGTGGATGGCCGGGACAAGCCCGGCCATGACGGCTTAAGATGTGAGCGCAATCCGCAAGCGGCCCTACGGCGTCATCGTCACCGGCGAGAAGTCCACGAACCAGCTTTTCGGCTGCACGAAGCCCTTGACCTTCTGGCTCATCGCGCGCGGACCGACGTCATGCGCAACGTACAGGAACGCCGCGTCGTCGACCGAAGCCGCATGAAGTTCAGCCAGCGCCGCATCACGCGCTGCCGGATCGAAGGTCTGGCGCGC
>CAVPZO010000074.1:0-45109 GCA_963710045.1 uncultured Alphaproteobacteria bacterium
GTCGATGTCGATGCCGATTTCCTTGAAACTCTGCTGCAGGAATTCGTTCATCGGCAGCGACAGCATCTGTCCGGTGCCGCCCTGCGCGATGATGAACGTCGCCTTCAGCGGCTTCTCGGGCGAATAGCCGGCTTCCTTGACGAGCTTCTTCGCCTCCGCAAGATCGTATTTAACGTCAAAGGTCGGCTTGCCGAACCAGGGGTTCGATGGATCGACCTGGCCTTTCGCGGGTTTTGCCAGGCCGTTCATCAATCCGACCACGGCGTCGCGGTCGATGGCGAGATTGAGCGCCTTGCGCAAGCGCACGTCGGTCCATGGCGAGCCGGGCAGCACGCTCAAGTGATAATTCCAGACATGCGGCGTGATGTTGTCGACGATCCGCATGCCTGCGGATTTCAGCTGCGGCACCGCATCGGGCGCCGGCGTTTCGATCAGGTCGACTTGCCCTGCGAGCAGCGCATTGGTCCGCGTCAAGGCTTCCGGCATCGGAATCAGGATCAGCCTGTCGGTTTTCGGAATGCGCTTCTTATTCCAGTAGTCCTCGTTCTTTGTCAGCTCGGCGAGTTCGCGCGGTACCAGTTTTGTCAGCTTGAAGGGTCCGGTGCCCGAGGGTTGGCTGGCGAACTTGTCCCAGTCCTTGCCAAGCTTTTCGTACTGCGCGGGGCTGGAAACCAGGAACCACAGCATCTGATAGGGAAAGAACGAGTCGACTGCCTTGGTGGTGATCTCGACGGTGGAATCGTCGATTTTGGCGTAGCTCGCCACCGAGGGCAGGCGGGTCTTGACCTGCGCGCTCTGGCGCTTGTCGAATTGCGGCGCCTTGTCGTTCAGAACCTTGTCGAGATTCCAGATCACGGCGTCGGCGTTGAAGTCGCTGCCGTCGTGGAATTTCACGCCCTGCCGCAGCGTAAAGCGCCATTTCTTCTTGTCGGTGTCATCGACCTTCCATTCGGTGGCGAGCCCCGGCACCAGTTTGCCGGGCCGGTCGGCCATGTCCATCTCCCAGGCCACCAGCGGATCGTAGATCGTATAGGCGGTGAACTGATAGGCGCCCGCGCCGCGGTCCGGCTGGCCGGTGGTCAGCGGAATGTCGGCCATCGAGATTCCGTACCGCACAACCGATTCAGCTCGTGCCGGAGAAGCTGCTGCGATGACGACCGCGAGAGCCGTTAGAATGATCGAATTTCGGACGCGCATGAACGAAGCTCCATTGGGGAAGTTTTCGAGCTTCAGTAAGCAAGCTTGATGCCAGACCAGGCACGGTGTTCGCACCTTGAGCCGACCCGCGACCAATTGTGCCGTCAGCAATTAATTGAACGAATCGTTCTCGCCATTGGCACAGCCGTTGCATAAGATTGCATAAGAATTAGTCAGCAAAAGCCGAGAAGGAAAATAACAGCGATGCGTACCGACACACCCGTAAGAAACCGCACAACGACAGCCTTTATGATGCTGACGATCGCATCGGCCTTTGCATTGCCGCAGCTCGCGGCAGCCCAAACCGTTTTGCGCATCGGCATGACCGCGGCGGATATCCCGCGCACGCTGGGACAGCCGGATCAGGGTTTTGAGGGTAACCGGTTCACCGGTCTCACAATGTATGACGCGTTGACGATGTGGGATCTCTCCTCCGCCACCAAGGCGAGCGTCATGATCCCCGGCCTTGCAACCGAATGGGCCGTCGATGACGCTGACAAGAAGAAGTGGAAGTTCAAACTTCGTCCCGGCGTCACCTTCCATGATGGCTCGCCGTTCAATGCCGACGCCGTAGTCTGGAATGTCGAGAAGGTGCTCAAGCAAGACGCACCGCATTTCGATCCCAGCCAGGTCGGCGTCACGGCGTCACGCATGCCGACACTGGCTTCGGCCCGCAAGATCGACGACATGACGGTGGAATTGACGACCAAGGAGCCCGACAGCTTCCTGCCGATCAATCTCACCAATCTGTTCATGGCCAGCCCGGCGAAATGGCAGAAGCTGTTTGAAGCCGCGGAAGGCGCCGACGCCAAGGCGAAATCGCAGGCCGCATGGGCTGCGTTCGCACGCGACGCTTCGGGCACCGGGCCGTGGAAGATGGCGAAGTTCACGCCCCGCGAACGCCTGGAGCTGGCAAAGAACGAAAATTACTGGGACAAGGCGCGCGTTCCCAAAACCGACAGGATGCTGCTGCTGCCGATGCCGGAGGCAAATGCCCGGACCGCGGCGCTGCTCTCGGGCCAGGTGGACTGGATCGAGGCGCCGGCTCCGGATGCGGTCAAGGAAATCACCCAGCGCGGCTTCGTCATTCAGAAAAACGAACAGCCGCATGTCTGGCCGTGGCAGTTCTCACGCGTTGAAGGCTCGCCGTGGAACGACATTCGCGTCCGCAAGGCGGCCAATCTCTGCATCGACCGCGAAGGTCTCAAGGAAGGCCTGCTCGCAGGCCTGATGGTTGCGGCGAGCGGCACCTTCGAGCCGGGTCATCCCTGGCGCGGCAAGCCGTCATTCGAGATCAAATACGACAAGGCTGCGGCGCAGAAGCTGATGCAGGAAGCGGGCTTTGGTCCGGCCAAGAAGCTCACGGTGAAGACCCAGACCTCGGCGTCGGGATCGGGCCAGATGTTGCCGTTGCCGATGAACGAATATCTGCAGCAAGCGCTGGCGGAATGCTACTTCGATGTGCAGCTTGACGTCATCGAATGGAACACGCTGTTCACGAACTGGCGTCGCGGCGCCAAGGATCCGACCGCCAACGGCGCCAACGCGACCAACGTCACTTACGCGGCGATGGACCCGTTCTTCGCCATGGTGCGGTTCCTGCAATCGTCGATGGCGCCGCCGGTTTCGAACAACTGGGGCTTTATCAACAATCCGAAGTTCGATGAGTTGGTGACCAAGGCGCGCCAGACCTTCGATCCGGCAGCGCGCGATGCGGCGCTGGCTGAACTGCATGCGGCTTCCGTCGACGACGCGGCGTTCCTGTATGTTGCGCATGACGTAGGTCCCCGCGCGATGAGCCCGAAGGTCAAGGGCCTTGTGCAGCCGAAAAGCTGGTTCGTGGACTTCTCGCCGGTGTCGATGGCGCCGTAACACCCGTGTCCCGGACGCGGTGCGGCATTCTTCATGCCGCTCCGCTCGAGCCGGGACCATACCAAAGGCAGTGTCTCGAACGGTCCCGGCTCTGCAGCGCACCGCTCCGCAAGTGCTTCGCGCCGCGCTGCGTCCGGGACACGCTAACATTCCGCAAGGAAAATCGTGCTCGTCTATATCGCCCGGCGTATCGTCTATGTCATTCCGATCGTCATCAGCGTGGCGCTGGTGTGTTTTCTGCTGGTCCACATCACGCCCGGCGATCCGCTGGTCGCGGTGCTGCCGGCGGATGCATCGCAGGAGCTCGCCGCGCAATTGCGGATCGCCTACGGCTTTGACCGCCCGCTGCCGGTGCAGTTCGGGCTCTGGCTATGGCGAGCGGTCGGCGGCGATCTCGGTAACTCCATTGCGACCGGGCGCCCGGTATTGTCCGAAGTCATGCGCGCGGTGGGCAATACCGTTACGCTGGCCATCGCGGCGGCGATGATCGGCTTCACGCTCGGCCTGTTCTTCGGCCTGATCGCTGGATATTTCCGCGATACCTGGATCGACAAGGTCGCCACCTCGATTGCGATCGCCGGTGTCTCCGTGCCGCATTACTGGCTCGGCATGGTGCTGGTGATCATCTTCTCGGTGCAGCTGAGCTGGCTGCCCGCGGTGGGCGCCGGACCGGGCGGCTCGGGTCAGTGGGCCTGGGACTGGGAACATATCCGCTATCTGATCCTGCCCGCGATCACCACGTCGGTGATTCCGATGGGCATCGTCACCCGCACGGTACGCGCGCTGACCGGCGATATCCTCTCGCAGGATTTTGTCGAAGCGTTGCGTGCCAAAGGCCTGCGCGAGACCGGCGTGTTCGGCCACGTCATCAAGAACGCGGCGCCGACCGCTCTCGCGGTGATGGGGCTGCAGCTCGGCTACATGCTCGGCGGCTCGATCCTGATCGAAACCGTGTTCTCGTGGCCGGGCTCCGGCCTGTTGCTCAATTCCGCGATCTTCCAGCGCGATCTGCCGCTGCTGCAGGGCACGATCCTGGTATTGGCGTTGTTCTTCGTGTTTCTCAATCTCGTGGTCGATATCGCGCAAGCCTCGATCGATCCACGCATCAAGCGAAGCTGAGCCGATGGACTTCACGTCATGAGCGCGATGACCGACATTGCCCTCCAGGCGGCGCCTGCCAGCAAGGCGCGCGGCTACTGGGCCACGGTTGGCCGGCGAATCACGCGCGACAAGGTCAGCATGGTCTGCGCCTTTATCCTGCTCGCGATCTTTCTCTCGGCGCTGTGCGCCCCCTGGCTCGGGCTCGCCGATCCCTATCAGGGGTCGATGATCCGCCGCCTCCGTCATATCGGCACGCCGAACTATCCGCTCGGCACCGACGAGCTTGGCCGCGACATGCTGGCTCGGCTGATCTATGGCGGACGGCTGTCGCTGCTGATCGGCATTCTGCCGGTGATCCTCGCTTTCGTGATCGGAACCTCGCTCGGCCTGATCGCAGGCTATGTCGGCGGCAGGATCAACACCGCGATCATGCGCACCATCGATGTGTTCTACGCGTTTCCCTCGGTGCTGCTGGCGATCGCGATCTCGGGCGCGCTTGGCGCCGGCATCGTCAACTCCATCGTGTCGCTGACCATCGTGTTCGTGCCGCAGATCACCCGGGTTGCCGAAAGCGTCACCACCGGTGTGCGCAACATGGATTTCGTCGAGGCGGCGCGGGCGTCGGGCGCCGGCGCGTTCACCATCATGCGGGTCCACATGCTCGGCAATGTGCTGGGTCCGATCTTCGTCTATGCCACTGGACTGATTTCGGTGTCGATGATCCTGGCCGCCGGTCTGTCGTTCCTCGGGCTCGGCACCAAGCCGCCGGAGCCCGAATGGGGCCTGATGCTGAACACGCTGCGCACCGCGATCTACGTCAATCCATGGGTGGCGGCGCTGCCCGGCGCGATGATCTTTGCGGTTTCGATCTGCTTCAATCTGCTCAGCGACGGCTTGCGCAGCGCCATGGACATCCGGAACTGATGCCATGAACGAGATCAGCGTGGCGATCGACATGCTTGAGCCGGTGGAAGACATCGGCGGCGCTGCGCAGCCGCTGCTGCAGGTCGACGGCCTGACCAAGCATTTCCCGGTGCGCGGCGGCCTGTTCGGCAAGAGCAAGACCGTGCGCGCGGTTGACGACGTGTCGTTCACCATCGCCAAGGGCGAGACGGTCGGCATCGTCGGCGAATCCGGCTGCGGCAAGTCGACCACCGCGCGGCTGTTGATGCACCTGATGAAACGCGACGCCGGCGACATTATCTATGACGGCATGCAGGTCGGGCAGGCGCTGTCGTTGCGCGAATTGCGCCGCGGCATGCAGATGGTGTTTCAGGACAGCTACGCTTCGCTCAATCCGCGGCTGACCGTCGAGGAATCGATCGCGTTCGGGCCCAAGGTCCATGGCATGGACGATGCGGCGGCGCGCTCGTTGGCGCGCGAACTGCTCGGCAAGGTGGGCTTGCGTCCGGAGACTTTCGCCAACCGCTATCCGCATGAGATTTCCGGCGGCCAGCGCCAGCGCGTCAATATTGCGCGCGCGCTGGCGCTGTCGCCGCGCCTGGTGATCCTCGACGAAGCGGTGTCGGCGCTGGACAAATCGGTCGAGGCGCAAGTGCTCAATCTCCTGGTTGATCTCAAGCGCGAGTTCGGGCTGACCTATCTGTTCATCAGCCATGATCTCAACGTGGTACGCTATATTTCCGACCGCGTGCTGGTGATGTATCTCGGCGAGGTGGTCGAACTAGGTCCGGTGGATAAGGTCTGGGACGCGCCGGCGCATCCCTACACCCGCGCTCTGCTGGCGGCGATGCCGTCGTCCGATCCCGACAACCGCACCCAAACGCCGCCGATCACGGGCGATCCGCCGAACCCGATCGATCCGCCGTCCGGATGCCGGTTTCACACCCGATGCCCGTTCGCGGAGCCGCTATGCGCTGGCGCTACTCCGAAGCTGACGGATATCGATACAATGGGCCATCAGGCGGCGTGCTACATGGCGATTCCCGGCTCCGGCCACAGCCTCGCGCCGTCAAGGGGAGGAGAATCCACATGACCAGACCCACTGCAAAGCAGATCAAGGCGATGGCCGATGTCGCCGGCGTGCCGGTGACCGACGACGTCGCGGCGAGGATTGCCAATTCCATCGGTCCGGCGTTTGAGGGCCTGGCGCCGATCGCGGGAACGCTGCCGCTCGATCTGGAGCCCGCGACATTCATTGTCGTCCAGAACGAGGCCATGAAATGAGCGCGACCGAACCCGCACTGCTTTCACTGACGGAAGTCGCGCAGGCGATTGCGCAGAAGCGGATGTCGTCGCGCCAGGTGACGCAATCCTGTCTCGACCGCATCGGGCAATGGCAGCCGCGCCTCAATGCGTTCATGGCGATCGAAGCCGACGAAGCGCTCGCCGCAGCGGATGCCGCCGACGCAGCGCTTGCCAAAGGCAACAGCCGGGGCGCCCTGCATGGCGTGCCGCTGGCGCACAAGGACATGTATTACGATGCCGGCAAAGTCGTCACCTGCGGCTCCAAGATTCGCCGCGACTGGGTTGCGACCACGACCGCCACGTCATTGCAGCGGTTGAAGGATGCCGGCACGGTTCGCCTCGGCTCCCTGCAGATGGTCGAGTTTGCCTACGGGCCAACCGGCCATAACCCGCATTACGGTCCGGTGCATAATCCCTGGAATGTCGATCACATCACCGGCGGGTCGTCGTCGGGATCGGGCTCGGCGGTCGCTGCGCGATTGACCTTCGCGGCGCTGGGCTCGGACACCGGCGGTTCGATCCGGATGCCGGCGCATTTCTGCGGCGTCACTGGTCTTAAGACAACGGTCGGCCGGATCAGCCGCGCCGGCGCGATGCCGCTGTCGCAATCGCTCGACACCGTCGGGCCGCTGGCACGCGCGGTTGAAGATTGCGCCCTGCTGCTGGGCCTGATGGCGGGCGCAGACCCCAACGATTCCACCGCCGTCGGTGGCGACGTGCCGGATTACATGGCGGCGACGGACGGATCCCTGAAGGGCCTCACGATCGGCGTGCCGGCGGCGTTCTATGTCGACGATCTCGATGCGGATACCGCCCGCATTCTCGATGAAACTGTGGCGACGCTGAAGCGCGAGGGCGCGCAGGTCGTGCAGGTCGAATTGCCGGACCAGCGCCAGCTCACTGCCGCATGCCAGTTCGTGCTCGCGGTGGAAGCCGCGGCCTTCCACAAAAGATGGATGATCGAGCGCCCGCAGGATTACGGCCCGCAGGTGCTGATGCGGCTGCAGAACGGTCTTGCGATGCCAGCCGTGTCGTATCTCGAAGCGATGCGCTGGCGCGGTCCGGCGCTGGCCGCTTATCTCGCCGCGACCGCCGGCGTCGATGCCGTGCTCGCGCCAGTGGCTCCAGCCGCAGCTCCTACCATCGCCGAAAGCGACGTCGGCAACAGTCCCGATGCGGAAGCGATGATCCAGCGGCTGACGCGTTTCACCCGGCCGGTCAATTATCTCGGCCTGCCGTCGCTGTCGATCCCGGCGGGTTTTGCCAGCGGCGGCTTGCCGGTGGGAATGCAACTGATCGGGCGTCCGTTTGACGAGGCGACGCTGCTGCGCGCCGGAGCCGCGTTTCAGCGCGCCACTGATTTTCATGCCCGATGCCCGGAGATGGAAATGGCATGAGCAATCTGGTCGAGATCCGCAATCTCAACATCCGCTTCACCGGCGAGCGCACGGTCTATGCGGTCAACGATCTCAGCCTCACGCTCGGCGAAGGCGAAGTGCTGGGCCTGCTCGGCGAGTCCGGCTCCGGCAAGAGTGTGACACTGCGCGCGCTGATGCGGCTGTTGCCCAAGAAACGCACACAGATTTCAGGGAGCGTAGAGGTGCTGGGCCGCGACGTGCTGGCGCTCGATGACGAAAAACTGTCGGCGTTTCGCGGCCAAACCGTTTCGATGATCTTTCAGGAACCGGCGCTGGCGCTCGATCCGGTCTACACCATCGGCCAGCAGATTGCGGAAAGCGTGATGCGCCATGAAGGCAAGAGCCAGGCCGACGCAATGGCGCGCGCGCTGGAAATGCTGGAAGTGGTGCGAATCCCTTCCGCAAAACGCCGGCTCGACGCCTACCCGCACGAAATGTCCGGCGGCATGCGGCAGCGCGCCATGATCGCGCTGGCGCTGGCCTGCAAGCCGAAAATCCTGCTCGCCGATGAGCCGACCACGGCGCTCGATGCGACCGTGCAGATCCAGATACTGCTGTTGCTGCGTGAACTGCAGCGCGAGTTCGGCATGTCGGTGATTTTCGTCACCCACGATATCGGCGTCGCGATCGAGATCTGCGACCGGGTCGCGGTGATGTATGCGGGCCAGATCGTCGAAACCGGCACGCTCAGCCAGATCGTACGCTCGCCGATCCATCCTTACGCGCGGGGCCTGCTGGCATCTACGGTGCATGGCGCCAAGCGCGGCCAGCGGCTGGGAACCATCCCGGGCACGCCGCCGTCGCTGGACAAGACGCCGGTCAACTGCTCGTTCGCGCCGCGCTGCGGCTTTGCGGAAGCACGCTGCGTCGAAGCAGCTGCCACCTAATGTGCGGGTAGAGGGACACCGCATCGCAAGGTGCATTCTGGCCGAACGTCAAGCGGCTCTCGCGACCTAACTCATCTCGCTGCAGAGCCGGGGCCGTGCAACGAGTGCTGGTAGGCCGTTACGGTCTCTGCTGGAGCGGGTCACGCTGAAGAATGCCGCACCGCGTCCGGGACACAGATGGTTTAGCCGCCAAGACCGGGATCGGCCCAGCGTTCGATCTGGGCGGAGCCGACGATCTGCTTCGGTTGATGCGGATTGAGCGTGCCCGCGGTGGCGGACCATCCTTTCGCCAGGATCTGCATGGCGAACAGTTTGGCGTCGACCTCCGACTTGAAGGTCTTGGTAGAGCGGACGAGGCCGGTGGCGCTGTCGTCCGTCTTCACCGCTTTGTCCGGCCCGAAGGCTACATACCAGGTATCAGGCTGCGTCATCCGGCCATAACGCGCATCACGGCGGAAAGTTTCGTTCGCCGGCTCAACCGTCGTCATTCCGGGGCGCCGCCAACGGGTCCGCGCAAAGAGCAGCCCGATAGCGGCGAACCCGGAATCCAGCAAGGCGTGTTTCTGGATTCCGGGTTCGCTCGCTAGGCGACAAAATTGACTTCGTCAATTTTGCGCACAGCTCGCGCCCCGGAATGACAGCGTATCACGGCCTTTTCAGATTGGAGTTGTCACGCCGCGCGATTGTGGCTAGGCTACGAAACGCAGCGCTGACGCCGCAAGCGAACGGGGTAATTGTCATGGAGATTTCCAACGAAGGCATTCTGGTCATCCTGTTCGTCGGCCTTGTCGCGGGCTGGCTAGCCGGGAAAATCGTGCGCGGGACCGGCTTCGGGATCATCGGCGACATCCTTGTCGGCATCGCCGGTGCGCTGGTGGCGAGCTATCTGTTTCCCAGGCTCGGAATCCATTTGGGGACCGGGCTGCTCTCGAAGATCCTCTATTCCGCAATCGGCGCCATATTGCTTTTGCTGATCGTGCGGCTGGTGCGGACCGGTGGGCGGTTCTGAACGGACAATAGAACTGCCAAAAAAAGGCCGTCCCGAAGGACGGCCTTTGTCGTAATCCATATCGCCTGCGGTTACTCGACGATTTCGACGATCCGACGGCTGCGCGGTTCGACCAGCACGGTGCGGCCATTCACCACCGTATAGCGATGATCCCGCACGCCGTATTCCTGCGGCACTTCGTAATAGGTCACGCCGTCCTCCGGCAGCACCGCGCCGACCCGGACGTCCTCGCGATATTGATAGGAGGGGCGCCGCTGCTCGACAACGTAAGTGCGAAAGCGCGGACGCTGGTCGACGCCCAGCACTCCAGCAACGCCGCCAACCACGCCGCCGATGGTGCCGCCTACGATGGCGCCCACCGGACCGGCTGCGCGCTCACCCTCCCGGGCACCGCGTTCGATGCCTCCTGGCACGCCCTGCGCCACGGCGAGGTGAGGAAGGGCGACGGCGGCAACAATGGCCGTAACTCCGATAAATCGGCGGATCATGATAGCTCCTGAATGTGATTGATAGGGTGACAAGCCGCGGCGGAGTAATAGGTTCCCGAGTGTCATGGTCCGCGGCATTGGTTCCCGTTCAGAAACCGTCCCGCCCGGGTTTTCAGCGGCGCACCGCTACCGATATCGTTTAGGTTAACGCAACTTACATGGACGATGGGCGGAAACATCGGTAAGAAGTGTCTCCCGCGTCCACTTTGAAGAGATTAGGCCTAATGGCAGCCGTTCCCGGTGTCCGGCGTTCCGAACTCGGTGAAGCGTTGCGTGCCTGCCGCAACGCTTTCATTGGCGTCGGCATCATGAGCTGCGTGATCAATCTGTTGTACCTCACCGGCTCGATATTCATGCTGGAGATTTACGATCGCGTGCTGCCGAGCCGGAGCGTGCCGACGCTGGTCGGGCTGATTATTCTCGCCGGCGGATTGTACATCGCCCAGGGTATTCTCGACCTGATCCGGGGACGGATCCTGGTCCGTATCGGCACCTCGCTGGACGAGGCGCTTAGCGGCCGTGTGTTTGAGACCGTGGTGCGGCTGCCGCTGATCGCGGGCGGCCGCAGCGAGGGCCTGCAGCCGTTGCGCGACCTCGACAACATCAGGTCGTTTCTTTCCAGCCTGGGACCGAGCGCTTTCTTCGATCTGCCCTGGCTGCCGTTCTATCTGGCGATCTGCTTCGCCTTCCACGTCCTGATCGGGACGACCGCGCTGGTCGGCGCCATCATCCTCGTGATCCTGACCATCCTGACCGAATTCATGACCCGCAAACCGGCGCGCGAGGCCATGGGCCTGGCGGCGCGCCGCAACGATCTTGCCACCGCCAGCCGGCGCAACGCCGAAGTGCTGGTCGCGATGGGAATGTCGGGACGCCTGACCAAGCGCTGGGGCGTGGCCAACGCGGAATATCTTAGCGGCAATCAGCGCACCAGCGACGTCGCGGGCGGACTGGGCGCCACGGCCAAGGTCATGCGCATGACCTTGCAGTCGGCGGTGCTCGGGGTCGGCGCCTACCTGGTGATTCACCAGGAGGCCACCGCGGGCGTCATTATCGCGGGTTCGATCCTGGCCGCGCGGGCGCTGGCGCCGGTCGATCTGGCGATCGCGCACTGGAAGGGTTTTGTCGCCGCGCGCCAGAGCTGGCACCGCCTGAACCGCCTGCTTGGATCGTTGCCGGCGCAAGGCACGCCGACGCGGCTGCAGGCGCCCTCCAGGCGCCTGTCGGTAGAGAATGTGAGCATCGTTCCGCCGGGTGACCAGAAGATCATCGTCCAGGACGTGAGCTTCGCGCTCGAGGCCGGCAACGGATTGGGCGTCATCGGGCCGAGCGGATCGGGCAAGTCGTCGCTGGTGCGCGCGCTGGTCGGCGTGTGGCAGCCGGCACGGGGAAAAGTCCGGCTCGATGCCGCGGCGCTCGATCAGTGGTCGTCCGACGTGCTCGGCCGCCATATCGGCTACCTGCCGCAGGACGTCGAACTGTTTGCAGGCACGGTCGCCCAGAATATCTGCCGTTTCGACCCCGACGCCATCTCCGAAAACATCATCGCCGCCGCCAAGGAAGCGGGGGTTCACGAGATGATCGTCAAGATGAGTGACGGTTACGACACCCAGGTCGGTGAGCAGGGCGTCTCGCTTTCCGCCGGTCAGGCGCAACGCGTTGCGCTGGCGCGCGCGCTGTATGGCGAGCCGTTTCTGATCGTCCTCGATGAGCCGAATTCCAATCTCGACACCGAGGGCGACGAGGCGCTGACGCGCGCCATCCGCGCCGCGCGCGAGCGCGGCGCCATCGTGGTGGTGGTGGCGCATCGCCCGATCGGCATCGAGGCGGTCGATATGCTGCTGGTCCTGAAGGACGGGCGCATGCAGGCCTTCGGACCCAAGGACCAGGTGCTGGGGCAGGTCTTGCAGCGGGTCGCGCCGCCTTCTCCGATCAAGATCGTGTCCGAGGCAGGAGCTGGAAAATCATGAGCGGGGTTAAGCTGCAGGGCGCGCGGCGTTCGATCAGGCTGCATATGATCATTGGACTGGCGGTGGTGATCGTCCTCGCCGGCGGGTTTGGCGGCTGGGCAGCGACCGTGCAGATCTCGGGGGCGCTGATCGCGCCGGGCGCCGTCGTGGTCGAATCCAACGTCAAGAAGGTGCAACATCCGACCGGCGGCGTGGTTGGCGAACTGCGCGCCCGCGACGGCGACGTGGTGAAGGCCGGCGACGTGGTGGTGCGGCTCGACGACACCGTCACCAAAGCGAGCCTTGCCATCGTGGTCAAGACGCTCAATGGCCTGTATGCGCGGGCGGCGCGGCTCGAGGCCGAGCAGCGCGGCGAAACCAAACTTGCCTTTCCACCGCAACTGACCGACCGGTCCGACGATCCCGACGTCAAGAATGTGATGGCGAGCGAAAGCAAGCTGTTCGATGTACGCGTCACCGGCCGCGCCGGGCAGAAGGCGCAGTTGCGCGAACGGGTCTTGCAGTTGAACGAGGAAATCAGCGGCCTCAGCGCGCAGGAGAAGGCCAAAGACCAGGAGATCGTGCTGGTCGAAAAGGAACTGGTCGGGGTCCGCTCGCTGTTTGAGCAGCGCCTGGTGCAGATCTCGCGCTTGACGGTGCTGGAGCGCGACGCGGCCCGGCTCAACGGCGAACGTGCGCAGTACATTGCTTCGCGGGCGCAGGCCAAAGGCAAGATCACCGAGATCGAACTGCAGATCATCCAGGTCGACAAGGACATGGTCAGCGAAGTCTCCAAGGACCTGCGCGAAACCAACGACAAGATCGGCGAGTTCGTCGAACGCAAGGTGACCGCGGAGGATCAGTTGCGGCGGGTCGATATCCGCGCCCCTCAGGACGGCATGGTGCTGCAGTCGACGGTCCACACCGTCGGCGGGGTGATCACCGCCGGCGACGCCATCATGATGATCGTGCCCCAGGCCGACGATCTGCAGGTCGAGGCCAAGGTCGATCCGAAAGACATCGACAAGCTGCAGATCGGCCAGAAGACCCTGATGCGGCTCACGGCCTTCAACCAGCGCACTACGCCGGAACTGAACGGCCATGTTACCCGGGTTTCGCCCGACGTCACCACCGACCAGCGCACCGGGCAAAGCTATTACACCATCCGCGTCTCGCTGCCCCCGAAAGAAGTGGCCCGGCTCGGCGACGTCAAGCTGATCCCCGGCATGCCGGTCGAAGCCTTCGTGCAGACCGGCGACCGCACCATGCTGTCGTATCTGATGAAGCCGATGAGCGATCAGCTGATGCGGTCATTCCGCGAGCGGTGAAGCCGGAGCGGAGCGCAGGCTTCGGTGAGGGGACTCTCCACGCATTCGAACTCGCGGAAAGACCCCTCACCCGGATGTCATCTTCGATGCCATCACACCTCTCCCCTGCGGGGAGAGGTGTGGGTCAAGCGATCAACCCTGGCGCGACAAGTTCTGCAAGAAAAAATTCAGCGCCGTGCTCGCGAACACATGCATGTTGGCGAGCCGGTCGGCGCTGCCGGTCTCCAGCGTCATCGCCAACGGCTCCGATGCTCCCGCGAGTGCCATGCAGCTATGGCCTGTGGGGTCGCCGTAGCGGTTGCCGGTCGGCCCGGTCGCGCCGGTTTCCGACAGGCCCCAGTCGGCCGTAAAGCGGCTTCGGATTTGGCTCGCGAGCAATTTCGCATAAGGCTCCGAGGCCGAACGGATGCCCTTCATCGCCTCGTCCGGAATATCCATCAGCGTCCGCCGCGCGTCGCGGGTGTAGACCACCGCGCCGCCGAGGAAATAGGCGGAAGCGCCGGGCACCGCGAGCAGCGCCGCCGAGATCAGGCCGCCGGTCGAGGATTCGGCCACCGCTATGGTCTGGCGCCGCGCGATCAATTTTGCGGCGATCGCTTCCGCGATTGGAATGAGGTCTTGCATGGGGCTCTCAACTTCTACGGAAGATTCGCTTCAGCAAATGCGGCTTCGCATCTGGCTTGTCGGCCAGCGAATGATAGACTACGCGAATGAAATTCTTGGAAGCAAGTTCGGTCGGCGCCCATTTGGCGTCGAGATCGGCGAAGGGTTTCGCCGCGACGACCTCGTCTTCGCTCTTGCCCTCCTTCACCAGCTTCGCCATCCGGTCCCGCGCGGTGACGAGCATGGCCCGGTAGTCGGTGAGAACGGCCTTGTCGGCAAGCGGCCCGTGGCCGGGCACGATCTTGGTTTTGGCGTTCACCAGCTTGAGATAGGCGTCGGCGGCGGCGATCATGCCCTTGATGTTGCCGCCATTGGCGAAATCGACGTTGGGGTAGCGGCCGTTGGTGAAGGTGTCGCCGGTGGACAGCACGTTTGCGGTCTTGAACCAGACATAGGTGTCGCCGTCGGTATGTGCATTGACGATGTGCTTTAAGTCGGCGACGCGGCCGCTGAGCCGGATCTTGTACACATTGGTATAGGTCTTCGACGGCAGCGCACCCTGCGGCGCCGGCGGCGTCTTGACGCCGGTCAGGCCACTGGTGGTGCCGGCGCCGAGCCGGTTTTTGACGTTGATTTGGGAGACGACGGTGACGCCGTCCTTGGCGAAGGATTCGTTCCCGCCGGTGTGGTCGCCGTGATAATGCGTGTTGATCAAATATTTGATCGGCTGTTTCGAGACAGCTTCGATCGCGGCCCTGATCTTGGTATGCAGCGGCGCGAACTGGCCGTCGACCATGATGACGCCGTCCCTCGCGACCGCCACGGTGATGTTTCCGCCCTGGCCTTCCAGCATATAGACGTTGCTGCCGAGATCGGTGGTCTTGATTTCGACCTTTGAGAAATCAGGGGGAGAGGGAGGTGAGGCCGGCTGTTGTTGCGCGAATGTGGTGCCTGCCAGCAGCATTGTGGTCGCAACTACGGCCATTCTCATTCGATGCATGGAAACCCCCCGACGCTTTTCTGATGTCCTAGCACGGCGTGGCACCACTGCCTGCCAAAATTTCCGCCGTCATCCTCTTCCACGATATGGTATTCTCGGTAAATGGGACGCCGCCAAGAGGAAACACCTTCATGACCTCCCCGATCGCGGGCGGGGTGGATTGCGATCTGCATCCCGCCGTACCGCATTTAACCAGCCTGCTGCCGTATCTGAGCGACTACTGGCGCGACCAGGTGACCACGCGCGGCATGACCGATCTGGTGTCGCAGTCATACCCGCAAAACTCCCCGATCACATCGCGGCCGGATTGGCGGCCGTCGAAGGGCAAGCCTGGCTCCAGCCTGGAAGACATGCAGGCGCAGGCGCTCGACCCGTTCAAGACGGCTTACGGCATCTGCAATCCGCTCTATGGCGTGCAGATGGTGTTCAGCGAGGACATGGCGGACGCATTCTGCCGCGCGCTCAACGACTGGCTGGTGCAGGAATGGCTCGACAAGGACTCGCGGCTGCGCGGCTCGATCGTGATTCCGGTGCAGAGCGTCGAAAAATCGGTGGCGGAGATCGAGCGCTGCGCCAGGGACCGGCGCTTCGTGCAGGTGCTGATGCTGGTGATGGGCGACACGCCGCTCGGCAAGCGCGCCTACTGGCCGATCTATGCCGCGGCGGAGCGGCTGGGCCTGCCGATCGGGGTGCATGCGGGGAGCAACTATCACAATCCGCCGACCTCGGTCGGCTGGGGCTCTTATCACATCGAGGACTACATCGCGCAGGCGCAGGCGTTCCAGACCCAGCTGACCAGCCTGATCGTCGAGGGCGTGTTCGCGCGTCACCCGAACCTGAAGATGGTGATGCTGGAATCCGGCTTCACCTGGCTGCCGTCCTATCTATGGCGGCTGCATAAATTCTGGCGCGGGGTGCGGATGGAAACGCCGTGGGTGGATCGCGCGCCGATGGAGATTGTGCGCAGCAATATCCGGTTTTCGCTGCAGCCGGTCGATGCGCCGCCGGATCCGGCGACATTAAATCGCCTGTTTGACCATATGCAGTCGGACGAATTGCTCCTATTCTCGACCGACTATCCGCACTGGCAGTTCGACGGCGACGCGGTGCTACCGGAGGGGATGTCGCCCGAGCTTGTGCGCAAGATCATGATCGACAATCCGCATGCGACCTATACGCGCCTGAAGAGCGCGGCGACGCAGGAGATAACGCAATGAACATGCAGTTTCGCGCCGGCGCCGAGCAGGCGTCATCGGCTGGCGTCAAGACCGCGATCGCCGATTGCGATATCCATCCGGCGCGTGCGACCGCGACCGAGCTCTATCCCTATCTTGCAAAGCGCTGGCATGCCCATCTCGAAACCTATGGCAAGCATGCCTATCAGGGCATGATGGAAGGCCCGCCATACCCCAAGGCGCAGCCCAATGCGTCGCGCCGCGATGCCTATCCGCCGGAAGGCGGCCCGCAGGGCTCGTCGCTGTCGTTCATGCAGCAGCAGCATCTCGATCCCAACAACGTGGCGCTCGGCGTATTGAATCCGCTCAACACCGGACAGGGCCTGCGCAACCAGGATTTGAGCGCCGCCTTGGCGAGCGCCATCAACGACTGGCAGATCGACAAATGGACCAGCAAAGATTCGCGCCTGAAAGGCTCGGTCGTCGTCGCCAACGAGGACGGCCCGGCTGCCGCCGCGGAAATCCGCAAGCGCGCCGGTGACAAGAATTTCGTGCAGGTGCTGCTGCTCAGCCGCAATGTCGAGCCGCTCGGACAGCGCCGCTACTGGCCGATCTATGAAGCGGCGGAAGAGGTGGGGCTCCCAGTCGGCGTGCATGCCTTCGGCTTTGGCGGCAATCCGATCACCGCGTCCGGCTGGCCAAGTTTTTACATCGAGGAGATGGTCGGCCATTCGCAGTGCCAGCAGACCGCACTGGCCAGCATCGTGCTGGAGGGAGTGTTCGAGCGGCATCCGAGCCTGAAGATGATCATGATCGAAGCCGGCTTCGGCTGGGCGCCGTCGCTGTCGTGGCGCCTGGACAAAGTCTGGCAGAAGCTGCGCAGCGAGGTGCCGCACGTCAAGCGGCCGCCATCGGAAACCATCCGCGAGCACGTCTGGTGGACCACGCAGCCGATGGAAGACCCGGAACGGCGCGATCATCTGTTCGAATTGATCGAGTGGATTGGCTGGGACAGACTGTTGTTCGCCACCGACTATCCGCACTGGGATTACGACGACCCGTCACGCGTGCTGCCCGCCGGCGTCAGCGACGCCAACCGCGAGGCGTTTTATCTCGGCAATGCGCGGAAGCTGTACGGCGTCACCTGATGGCTCGTCATGTCATCGCCCCGGTGGATGAACTGCCGCCGGGCACGCGCAAATTCCTCACCATCGATGAGCGCCCGATCGCCGTGTTCAACGTCAAGGGCGAGTTCTTCGGCCTGCTGAACCGCTGCCCGCATCAGGGCGCGGCCTTGTGCGAGGGGCCGCTGATCGGCCTCGCGCAATCCTCCGATCCCGGTGAAATCGAATACACAAGGCTCGGTGAGATCATCCGCTGTCCGTGGCACGGTTGGGAATTCGATATCCGCACCGGTCAATCCTATTGCGACCCGAAACGGTTTCGCGCCAAGGCCTACGCGGCCCATGTCGAATCCGGCGCCAGCGTGGTGAAGGGGCCGTACATCGCCGAGACATTAGCGGTGTCGGTGGAGAATGATTACGTGGTGGTGGATTTGTAGAATGATGAGTTCGTCCCCGCGCAGGCGGGGACCCATAAGCCCTGGCGGTTACGATCCGGCGAGGCGTTCCAACAAGGTCACTTACGCCATCCACATCATTGACGACACGGCGTATGGGTTCCCGCCTTCGCGGGGACGACGTCAGGAGTGTTGCCGCTCCTGCGCATAGCGCACCAGCGCCACATAGCGATAAATCCCGTGCACGAACTTGCCATACGGCATGGTGATGAACAGCGCGAACACCACGCCGAGATGCAACGCCAGCAGCGCGCCCATCGCGGCGGTGTCGCGAAGCAGCAGCAGCGCCATGCCGGTGAGGCTGGTCATGAACAGCATGACGATGAAGGCGACGTCCATGCCGGTGCGCTGCCGATCGACCAGATCGGGATCGCGCTTCCACCGTTCCGCGAGCAGCCCGGCCGGCCCGATCAGGAGCCCGATGCCGCCGAGCGTGCCCAGCACCACCGGCAGATCCCACCAGGGATACGGCGCCTCGCGCGCCAGCAGGTAATGATACAGCGTCGCGACGCAAGTCGATGCGAAGCAGAGGGCAAAACCATAAAACGTAAGATGGTGATAGATCTTGCGCCGGTCGTTGGGCCGCTCGTCTTCGTTGACGCAGCCGACGCCGCCGCCGTCGAGATAGCGCAGCTGCGCCGCATCCTTCATCGCCTGCCAGAGCGAGCGCGGCTCGGCCAGCATGCCAACGGGCTCGCCGATATCGCGCCAGAACGCACGCACGCCCATCGCCAGCGCGACGATGGCATGGAGAAACACCGCGCCGAACAACGCCGCCATCGCGTTATGCGGCATCAGCTTGTAAAATGCGCCGGGGCCGGTGTGCACGCCGAACAGCATCTGCCGGTCATTGAAAGCGGCGAAGCCGAAGATGAATAATGCCACGCTCAAGGCGGCGATGATGCTGATGGCAAGGCCATTGCGCGCGAACACGCCCGAAAATGCCGCCGGCCAGGCATAGGCGGCGTAGGAGTCGGCACGGGCGACCGCCAGCACTTTTGGGACGTTGACGTTGAATTCGTGCGGCGGCGAGAACTGGCAGTCGGTATAGCAGGCGCCGCAGCCATGGCAGAGATTGGCGAGATAATTGAGGTCACCGTCGGAAAACGCGCGCCGCATCTCCATCGCCGGAAATACCGCGCACAGGCCTTCGCAATAGCGACACGAATTGCAGACCGTCATCAGCCGGTCGGCTTCTTCCAGGATTTGTGTGCCGTGCATGCGCTATCTGCTTCCTCTATGATCGAATGCTCTGCCCTGCCGCGCGGCACGGTGCCTTCACCTCTCCCCGAAGGGGAGAGGTCGGATGGCATCGCAGATGCCATCCGGGTGAGGGGCTGCGGCATAACGATAGGCTGTGACCCCTCACCCGGATCGCATCTTTCGATGCGATCCGACCTCTCCCTGCGGGAGAGGTGAGCGCGCGGATGCGCTTCGATCCGCTGCTAGTTCCTTGCATGTTGCGCCGCTTCCCGTCCCGCCACGCGGCCGAACACGCTGCCGATGGTCATTCCGATTCCTGCCGCATAGCCCTTGCCCAACACATTGCCGGCCATGATTTCGCCGGCGGCGAACATGTTGGCGGACGCCTTGCCGTCCTTCATCAGCATGCGCGCCTGCCTGTTCACGCGGGTGCCGAGATAGGTGAAGGTGATGCCGGGCCGCACCGGATAGGCGTAAAAAGGCGGTGTCTCGATCTTGCGCGCCCAGTGCGTCTTCGGCGGCGTCAGGCCTTCGGTGCGGCAATCGTCCAGGATGGTGTGATCGAAAGTGCCGGGCCGCACCGCGGCGTTGAAATCGCCAACCGTCTTTTCCAGCGCGGCCGGGTCAAGCTGGAATTTTCCAGCCAGTTCAGCGATCGAGCCGGCCTTGATCGGCGGGAACAGCGTCGGCATGAAACTGTTGACCACGGTGGAATCGAAGATGATGTAGGCGATCTGGTCGGGCTGCGCCGCCACCAGGCGGCCCCAGATGGCGTAGCGCTTCGGCCAGATGTCCTCGCCCTCGTCGTAGAAGCGTTGCGCGTGCTTGTTGACGACAATGCCGAACACCACCGAGTCGTGCCGTGTGATGATGCCGCCGTCGAATTTCGGCGCGCGGGCGTCGATCGCCACCGCATGGCATTGCGTGGGATCGCCGACGTCCTGCACGCCCTTGGCCAGCAGCATTTTCAGGATCGAGCCGCGGTTATAGGGCGTGCCGCGGATCAGGAAATTATCGGCGGCCTCGCCCCAATACTCTTTCAGCCATTCGATGTTGGCCTCGAAACCGCCGGCCGCCGCAACGAGGGTCGACGCGCGCACGCTCACGCGCCCGTCGCCCTGTTTCAGCATAGCCGACAAGAACATGCCGTCGTCGATGTCGAGCTCGAGCACTTCGGCATCGTACAGAATATCGACGCCGAGGCGTTCGGCGGTCAGATACAGCGCATTCAGCATCGCCCGTCCGCCGCCAAGGAAAAACGAGTTGGTGCGGCCCAGGCTAAGCGTGCCGCCCAGCGACGGTTGCCAGCGCACGCCCTGTTCGACCACCCAGTTCAGGATCTCCTTGGACTCGGCGATCATGAAGCGCGCGAGTTCCTCGTCGGTCTGCCCGCCGGTGACGCGCTGCAGATCCTCCCAGAATTCCGCTTCCGGATAGGGTCCGGTGAGAATGTCGGTCGCCGCGTCATGGGCGCAGCGCATGTTGCGGGTATGGCGGGTGTTGCCGCCGCGATAGAATTTCGGCGCGCCCTCCAGCACCAGCACCGACGCGCCGGCCCGCCGCGCGCTGATCGCCGCGCACAGCGCGGCGTTGCCGCCGCCGATGACCAGCACGTCGAATTTTCGGGTTAGATCGACCATGCGTCTTGTTAGCCGGTTTGCAGGGAAAGCAAAACTGGCACCGGCGTGACGCTGCCAATCCTCCGTCATTCCGGGGCGCACGCGCCCTTGCGCGTGCGAACCCGGAATCCAGACGTTTGGCCGTGTTTCTGGATTCCGGGTTCGCGCGAAGACGCGCGCCCCGGAATGACTAGTTTGCAGGCTTGCTCTGCGCCGATGCGACGATCCATTGCCGAAACGCCGCCAGCTTCGGCGAATCGGCTCTGCCTTCGGGGGACACCAGGTAAAATCCCGCGTCCGCCGGCAGTGCGATCTTGAACGGCACCACGAGGCGCCCCTTGGCGATGTCGTGCTGGACATAGGAGGTGCGGCCGATGGCAACCCCGATGCCGTCGATCGCAGCCTGCACCACCATCAGGATGAGATCGAAGGTCACGCCGTGCGGCTTCGAGATGTTGGTCGGCAGGCCGGCGGCGGTGAGCCAGAGCCGCCAGTCGTCCTCATTGTTGGTCGAATGCAGCAGCACGTGGTTGGCGAGATCTTCCGGACAGCGCAGCGGCTTGTCGCCGTTCAGCAGCGCCGGACTGCAGACCGGAAACAACTGGTCCGCCATCAGCCAGTCGGCGCGCAGGCCCGGCCATTGGCCGCGGCCATAGCGGATCGCGGCATCCACGTCGCCGCTCTTGAAATCGACCAGGCCGGTCGAGGTGGTGATGCGGACGTCGATGCCGGGATGGGTTTCCTGGAACGCGGACAGTCGCGGCAGCAGCCATTTCGCCGCCAGCGACGCCAGCGTCGAGACCGTGATCACGTGGTCATTGTCCTTGCGCAGCAACCGGTCGGTGGCGAGCCGCAAATCGTTGAACGCGGCGCGCACCCCCGGCAGGTACTCCCTGGCCTCCGGCGTCAGCGCCAGCGCCCGGTTCTGCCGGATGAACAGGCGAATCCCGAGTTCTTGCTCCAGGCGTTTGATCTGATGGCTGATCGCGGTTTGGGTGACGTTCAGTTCGGACGCGGCATTGGTGAAGCTCAAGTGCCGTGCGGCGGCCTCGAAGGCGCGCAAACCATTGAGCGACGGCAATCTGGCGGTCATTTGGCGCTTAATACATGAGTTTGTGTCATGTGAACCGGGACAAAGTGTCGTTTGTGGAAGCGTCTTTTAGGGCAGATATTGGCGGACAGAGATTAACTTTAGGAGGCGACCATGTCTAGCTTCACCCACGAATCGATGAGTAATCATCATGGTTCCGGCCTTTGGGCCCAGATCACCGAAACCCTCCACACCTGGCGGCAACGGCAGCAGAACCGGCGCGCGCTGACCGGCCTGACCGAGCGCGACCTGCACGACGTCGGCCTGTCCTGGAGCGACGTCGTTTACGAAGCCGAAAAACCTTTCTGGCGGGCATGAGCAGCCAAGGCCGGCGTTGCCTTCGAGAGAACGCCGGCCGAAATCTTCGAGTTCGACGGGAGCGTGCGATGATTGCGATCCGACTGAACGACCTGAAGCAATATTCCGACGTCCTGTTGACGCGCTCGGGCAAGCCGCTGACGGTTCGCTTTGTCGAGCCGCGCGATGCGGAGGCGCTGCAGACCTATTTCCGCTCGCTCTCGGTGCGCTCCCGTTACAACCGCTTCTTTGGCGCCATGAGCGAACTGCCGCCGGACCAGCTCGATCACTTTATCCATCCCGGCGAGGACGACCGCTTCAGCGTGGTCGCGATGCTGAACGTCGACGGCATCGACACCATTGTCGGCGAAGCCCGCTACGCGTTCAACACCGAAACCGCAAGCTTCGAACTGGGGCTCTCGATCGACGACCGCTACCAGGGCCAGGGCATCGGCTCGGCGCTGCTGTCGAACCTGGAATGCCGCGCCGCCGCGTTCGGCGCCGAGCACATATACGGCGACACGCTGCGGTCCAACGACGCCATGATCGGTGCCGCGCGCAAAGCCGGCTATGCCTTCGTGCGGACGCCGGGCGACTGGAAATCGGTACGGTTCGAGAAGCATAACAATGTGGCGCCAAAGGACATCCCCTGCGCCAGCTGGCGGATCGGGCGGAGCAGGCTGCGCATCACGCGGCGGTTTAACTCGTCATTCCGGGACGCGCCCCTTGGCGCGGACCCGGAATCCAGCCACGCGGGATCTCTGGATTCCGGGTTCGCTCGTTCACTCACGCCCCGGTATGACCGCTTGATAATTCTGTCGTGCGAAGCCTTTGACAGCAGACCGCTCTTGCGCATGTCGTTTGCCATTTCGAGCAGCTCTTCGGTCAACCGTCTGTTTGCTGCATTGCGCTTCGCAAGTCCGCCACAAACACCGCCGTCATCCTGAGGTGCTCGCCGTTCTTCACGGCGAGCCTCGAAGGATGGAAACAAGCGCCGGCGTCTGCGGCCATCCTTCGAGACGCCGCGTAAGGGCGCGGCTCCTCAGGATGACGGGGGAATGTGCGGCACAGTTGTAGCTCGCGCCAGAAACCGGCGGTTGTTGTGCTCGCTAGCTTCCCTTAAACACCGCCTTGCGCTTGTCGATGAAGGCCTGCACCGCCTCCTTGTGATCCGCGGTCATCGTAGTACGGATCAGACGTTCGGCTTCATGGTCGCGTGCGGTGGAGAAATCGAACAGCAGGGCTTCGTCGAGATTGTCCTTCATGTAGCGCAAGGCGATGGTCGGCCCTTCCGCCATCGATTTTGCCAGCGCGAATGCTTCGTCCTGCAATTTCGCGTCCGGCACCACGCGGTTGACCAGACCGATCTTTTCGCATCGGGCTGCGTCAACCTTGTCGGCGGTGAACATCAATTCGCGCGCCCGCGAGGTGCCGACCAGCCGCGTCAGCAGCCAGGCGATGCCGTAATCGCCGCTCAGGCCGACACGCAAATAACCGGTGGAGACGAACGCGGATTCCGCGGCGATGCGGATGTCGCAGGCCATGGCGATGGCGAGACCCGCGCCGGCGGCCGGGCCGGGCAGGGCGGCGATGGTCGGCTTGCGCACCGAAATCAGCGCGCCGGTGAGCAGCCGTTGGCGTTCCTGCAGGTCCGCGACCTTCTCGTCATAGGACATTGCGAGCCGCTTCGGATCGCGATGCGCGCCCATGCCCTTGACATCGCCGCCCGAACAGAAGGCGGTGCCGGCGCCGGTGATCAAGAGCGCGCCGACGTCCGGATTCTCCCCACAGGTCTTGATCATGGTGCGCAGCGCCGGCGTGAGACGGTCCGACAGCGCGTTGCGCGCCTCCGGCCGGTTCAGCGTGATCACCGCGACGCGATCGCGGATTGCGCACAGCAGTTCGTCGGTGCCGGTGTCGATTTTTGTTTCGGTCATCAGAATTTCTCCACCCATGGCCGCAGCTCCAGTTCCCACGTCCAGGCGGTACGCGGTTGCCGCAATACGTTCCAGTAATTCAAGGCAATCGCGTCGGGGTCGAGCATCGAGTCCGGTTTGTCCGCGGGCTCGGTGCGCATCGCGCTGCGGATGCCGCCGTCGATCACGAAATGCGCGACATGAATGCCCTGCGGGGACAGTTCGCGCGCCATGCTTTGCGCCAGCCCGCGTAGCGCGAACTTGCCCATCGCGAACGGTGCGGATTGCGGATAGCCCTTGATGCTGGCCGACGCCCCGGTGAACAGGATGGCGCCGTGTTTGTGGGGCAGCATGCGCCGCACCGCCTGCTGCGCCACCAGGAATCCGCCGAACGCGCTGACCGCGATGGCCTGTGCGACATCAGCCGGCGCCAGATCGATAAACGCGCCGCGCGCCCGCGCGCTGGCGTTGTAGACCACCACGTCGGGCGCGCCGAGTTCACGCTCGACCATGCCGAACAGCCGCTCGACCTCGTCGGGATCGGCGGCATTGCAGGCAAAGGCGGATGCGCCGGTCTCGGAGCACAGTGCGCCGAGCTTTTCGATATGCCGCGCGGCGAGTGCGACGCGAAGGCCTTCGCCGCTCAACAGGCGTGCCAGCGAAGCGCTGATGCCTTCGCCGGCGCCGACGATCAGCGCGGTCTTGTATTTTGGAATCTCCATGGTCGGCTTCCTCTTCTCGATGGGTCGTCAGTCGCGTAATCCGGCGAGACAACCGGCAGCGTCCAGCACGGGATCGAGCGCGGCTTTGTCGGGCGCGGCGGCGTATTTTGCGCGCAGCATGACAAGCGACCGCGCGTGATACTTTTGCGGTTTTTGGGTCCAGACGTGATCGCCGAGGCTCACGCTGAATTCTTCCTTTCCAGCGGCGATGGCCTTTTCGTTGGCTGCGGTCCACGGCATGAACAACCCCCCGACCTGCTGCTTCAGGATCGGCATCATCGTCGGCTCAAGCGCGGCCCAGGTTTCGAATGCGCCCTCGGCGCGCGGCCAGAGCATGCGATGCACCCAATCCAGCACATGCGGCGCGCCGCCGCCGATCAGCGCGCCCGTGGTCGGGTCGGTCCACATCTCATAGATCTGCCCCCACAGCCCGAAATCGCCGAAGGCAGGCCTGCCGCCGAACAAATAGGGCCGAACGCTTAGATGCTTGTCGAGCAAAGCGAGCATCTCAAGGAAACCTGCCTCGATCCGCGGCGCGTTATCGGCGTTGGAGCCGACAAACCAGACCCGGTCCACCATGCGCGCCCGCACCTGCGCGGTGAACGCTGCATGCTTCTCTTCGTCCGCCGCAGGCCCACGCATGCGCGCGATGCGCCCGGCCGAGCTGATCTGATCGACCTCGCGGGCCCAGCGGTAGTGAAACATCCATTTGTTGCCCCACTCGTCGCCGAACTCCTCGATCAATGCCGAGATGAAGCGCGCGACGGCGTCGTCAGGGTGGATCGACGGCTCGGGATGCAGCTTTTCGATACGGTCAATGATTGGCGTGGAATCCTGGATGCCAGTGCCTTCCGGCGTCACCACCAGCGGAATGATCGGCATTTTGGCGTGTTGTTCGAATTCCGCCTGACTGGCCGCATTTCGCAAAATCCATCGATGCGGAATGCCCTTGTAGCGGAAATACGAGCGCACCTTGACCGAGTAGGGCGACATTTCCGCGCCGATGATGCGGTAGCCCTCAGCCATGGGTCATCCTCCGATAGTTTCTTTGACGCTTTATCGCCCGCTTTATCTGTAGCATGATCTACAGCATTCAATGCGGCCTGTCGAAAATGGCCACGAATCCGGGCGGGACGAACAGATGCAAATGCACGCACCGAGCAAACATGAAGCGGCAACACTTGCTGCTCAACCCGGGCTGATCGCGCCGGATACCTCCGGCATGAACTTTTATCGCGCCGATCCGGCGCTGGCCGATCTACTCCGCATTCATCTTTCCGACGAACTGTTTCGCCACATCGAGCCGCATCTCGACCGGCTCGGGGGCCTCTCCGGCGGTCCTCTCGACGAATGCGCGCGGCTCGCCGACCGCCACGTCCCGGTGCTGCACCAGCGCGACCGTTTTGGCCGTGACACGCAAACCATCGAATACCATCCGGCCTATCGCGAGCTGGAGTGCGCCGCGTTCGGCGAGTTCGGCATCCACGCCATGTCGCTGCGCAAGGGCATCCTGGGCTGGCCGCAGACTTATCCGGTGGTGGCAAAACACGCGTTCACGTTTCTGTTCAATCAGGCCGAGTTCGGGCTCGGTTGCCCGATCAACGTCACCGACGGCTGCGCAAAACTGCTGTCGAATTTCGGCGACGCCGCGCTGAAGGCAAAATATCTCGACGGCCTCACCCAAACCGACATGGAAAAACTCACCCAGGGCGGCCAGTTCATGACCGAGAAGGAGGGCGGCTCCGACGTCGGCAAGCTGACCACCACGGCGGAAAGCGAAGGCGATCACTGGCGCCTGACCGGCGAGAAATGGTTCTGCTCCAATGCGGATGCCAAGGTCGTGATGCTGCTGGCGCGTCCGCACGGCGCGGAAGGCGGCACCCGCGGCGTCGGGCTGTTTCTGATGCCGCGTTTTCTCGATGACGGCTCGCCCAATCATTACCGGATCGTGCGGCTGAAGGACAAACTCGGCACCCGCTCGATGGCGTCGGGCGAGATCAAGCTGGAAGGCGCGATCGCCTATTCGGTAGGGCGGCTCGATCGCGGCTTTGTGCAGATGGCCGAGATGGTGAATTCGTCGCGGCTGTCCAACGGCGTCAAATCCACCGCGCTGATGCGCCGCGCCTGGCATGATGCGATGACGGTGGCGCGGGGGCGCGTTGTGTTCGGGCAGCGCATCATCGACATGCCGCTGGCGCGGCGGCAATTGATGAAGATCATGCTGGCGACCGAGCAGGCGCTGTCGATGAGTTTTATCACCGCCGACGCGCTCGATCGCGCCGAGGCCGGCAGCCAGGATGCGGCCGCGCTGCTCCGCATTCTGACGCCGACCCTGAAATACCGCGCCACCCGCGATGCGCGCAAGGTATGCGGCGACGCCATGGAAATGCGCGGCGGCATTGGCTACATCGAGGAATTTGCCACCGCGCGGCTGCTCCGCGACGCACATCTCGGCTCAATCTGGGAAGGCACCGGAAATATCGTCGCGCTCGATGCCTTGAAGCGCGCGGTGGGCCGCCATGGCGCCGATGCCGCGCTTGCCGCCGATCTGCATGCCCGGCTCGACGACAGCGCCAACGTGCCGCAGGGCTGGCGCGACCGCCTGCGCGATCTCACGGACCGCGCCATCGGCTTTGCCCGCGAGGTTGCCGCGCGCACGGACAACGAGGCCGAGGCGCGGCGCGCCACCAGCCTGCTCTATCATGTCGCCAGCGCCGTCGCGCTGGCATGGGAAGGCGGACGCATTCACGAGATGCGCGGCGATGCGCGCCGGCTGCTGCTGTCGCGCCTGGTGATCGAGCACCGCGTGGCGGCGAGCGATCCGTTCCGGCTCACGGAAAATGCAACGCAGCGCGCGATTGCAGGCCTTCTGCTCGGCGACTGCGCCGCCGGCATGGCCGAGGTTGGCGAATTGCTTTTGGCCGCGTAGGGTAAAGCCGCGTCATTGCGAGGAGCTCTTGCGACGAAGCAATCCAGTCTTTCTCCGTGGCTTCTGGATTGCTTCGCTTCGCTCGCAATGACGAAGAAAACAACAAGCGAGGAAACCCCAAATGAAGGCCGCCGTCCTGCATGAAGTCAATAAGCCGCTGGTGATCGAGGATGTCAGCCTGCAAAAACCCGGTCCGCGCGAGGTGCTGATCCGCACCTCCGTCGCCGGGCTGTGCCACTCCGACCTGCATTTCATGGAAGGGCTGTATCCGCATCCGCTGCCCGCCGTGCTCGGGCATGAGTCGGCAGGCGTCGTCGAGCAGGTCGGCTCCGATGTCACCTACGTCAAACCCGGCGATCATGTGGTGACGTGCCTGTCGGTGTTCTGCGGCACCTGCGACAATTGCGCCACGGGCCGCACCGTGCTGTGCACCGACACCACGGTAAAAATGCTGCCCGGCGCATCGAACCGGCTGTCATGGGCGCGCGCGGAAAAGCTGAACCAGTTTCTCAATCTGTCGTCCTTCGGCGAGCAGATGCTGGTGCACGAGAACGCCATCGTCAAAATCCGCCGGGATATGCCGCTGGAGCTGGCGGCGCTGATCGGCTGCGGCGTCATCACCGGCTATGGCGCGGTGGTGAATACCGCCAAGGTCACCGCGGGCGAGACGGTCGTGGTGATCGGCTGCGGCGGCGTCGGCATGGCCGCGATCAACGGCGCGGAGATCGCGGGCGCCGGCCGCATCATCGCGGTCGACACCAATCCCGCAAAACTGCAGCTTGCGACCAAGCTGGGGGCCACCGACATCGTCGATCCCCGCAACGGCGACGTGGTGCAGCAGGTGCGCGATCTGACCAATGGCGGCGTGAATCATTCCTTCGAAGTGCTGGGCCGCAAGGAAACCGCCGAGCAGGCGTTCCAGATGCTGGCGCCCGGCGGGACCGCCACCATCGTCGGCATGATTCCATTTGGCCAGAAGATCGAATTGCACGGTTTTGACTTCTTGCGCGAGCGCAAGATCCAGGGCTCGTCGATGGGCTCGAACCATTTTCGCGTCGACATGCCGCGGCTGATCGAGTTCTACATGCGCGGCAAGCTGCATCTTGAGGACTGGATTTCGGCCAAGCTGAAACTGTCCGAGATCAACGAGGGTTTTGCCGCGATGAAGGCCGGCAAGACCGTGCGCAGCGTCATCATGTTCGATGCGTGACTTCTTTACCTCTCCCCGCTCTTCGCGGGGAGAGGTCGGATTGCATCGTTAGATGCGATCCGGGTGAGGGGCGAGGCACTGCGCTGTCAGGATTGCGGCCTCTCGGGTCGGCAGTCTAAGCGACCCGAGAGTCGTCCGCTTGTGTTCGGCGCATTGCCTCGCCCCTCACCCGAAGCCTTCGCTACGCTCCGGCTTCGACCTCTCCCGCGAAGAGCGGGGAGAGGTTAGATCACCGCGACACATGCGCTGACACTGCAAGCCAGCGTCCGTTCTGTTTCGCCCAGCAATCGGTATAGCGCCCCTCGGCCGGCTTGCCGTCCGGCAGCGTATAGCTGGTGCCGGCATGGATGATGGCGAAGTCGCCCATGATGCGAATCTTGACGTCATGCGCTTGAAGATTCCTGATGGTGACCGGCACGGCGGTCTGCTTGAGAAATCCGGCGCGGTCGACCAGCGATTTATCGGGATTGGAGCAGTAGAAATCCGGGCTAAGGATTTCGTCGAAGCGCTTCACGTCGGAATTCTGCACCGAGGCGACATAGTCGCGGTTTAGGGATGTCAGTTCGTCCAGATCGCTCATGAGATTTTTCTCCAGTGCTCGGTCCTCATGGTGAGGAGGCGCTCTTGCGCCGTCTCGAACCATGAGATGTGCATCTCATCCTTCGAGACGCGGCGAAGACGCCGCTCCTCGGGATGAGGGCGGTGCTAATCATCGAACATCGGCGGTGCAACGAAGCCGCCGAATTCACGCTCGATCAGTTCGGCGAGCCTCAACGGCGTGCGATCTTCCAGCCAGGGTCCTACGATCTGCACGCCGATCGGCAGCCCTTCCGGCGAAAAGCCGATCGGGATTGCGGTCGCCGGCAGTCCGGGCAGCGTGGCGATGCCGGGCCAGGCCAGCTGATCGGGATAGACGTAGTCCTTGCCGTCGATATTGATGCGCCGCTGCTCCTGATCCGGCGAATGATCGTGCGGATAGGCTGGCGTCGGCATGATCGGGCAGATCACCGCGTCGAAGCTCTTGAACAGCTCGCTCCATTGCGCCCTCAAGCGCGCACGGGCGCCGTCGTCCAGCACCCAGTCGCGATGACTGAGCACGATGCCGCGCAGGCGTTCCGCCGCCAGGCTGTTGTTATCAGGCGCCAGCTGTGCCGCACCGGCCTTCACCCCCGCGATTATTTCGGGTGGAAAGAATGCGCCGAGAAACGACATCAATAGCCGCATATAGAGCCGCGAGGACGCGGCGAAGTCGGGCAGCAGCGGACTCTCGCGGGTGACGCTGACACCGGATTTGCCGAGATTGCCGGCGAGTTTCTCGATTGCGGTGTGTACGCTGACCGAGGTCGGCAGCAGCCGATCGGTGTCGATCAGCAGCACGCGAAAGTCCTTGAGCGCGCCGTGCCGCGGCGGCGGCAGCGCGAGCTTGTAGCCGACGCCGGCTTCCATCGGATCCGGCCCCGCGATCACATCGAGCAGCAGCGAAAGATCGGCAGCGCTGCGCGCCATCGGCCCGATCACCGCGAGATCGCGATCGAGCCCCAGCGGCGGAAATGGCGGCGGGGTGTGGCCGCGCGAGGGCACCAGCGCAAAAGTCGGCTTGTGTGCATAGACGCCGCAATGAAACGCCGGCACGCGCAGCGAGCCGCCGATGTCGGATCCCATCGAAAGCGGACCATAGCCGGCGGCCAGCGCCGCCGCCGATCCGCCGGACGAGCCGCCCGGCGTGCGGCCGAGATCGTAGGGGTTGTTGGTGGTACCGTAGATGTCGTTGTAGCTCTGCCAGTCGGCCAGGTTCAGCGGCACGTTGGTCTTGCCGAGGATGACGCCGCCGGCTTGCTTCACCCGCGAAATCGACAGCGCGTCTTCGGGCGGCTTGAAATCCTTTTGCGGTGGAATTCCCCAAGTGGTCGGCAGCCCGGCGACATTGTAGGATTCCTTTACCGTCATCGGCAGGCCGAGCAGCGGCTTTGTCTCGCCGCGCGCCAGCGCCGCATCGGCGGCGCGGGCGGCATCCAGGGCGCGCGCGAAATCGCGAACGCAGACCGCGTTGATTTTCGCATCATGGCGTTCGATGCGCGCGATGGCGTCCTGCGCCAGTTCGACCGCGGAGACCTTCTTCGCCGCAAGCGCTGCCGAACATTCGACCGCGGTCTTGAAACTCCATTCCGATTTTGCCAAGGCGCTCTCCGGCTCAGTCTGTTTCGGCGGATGATGCTCAGTTCCACCGGGCGTCGCAAGAGCAATAGCTGCACAATGTGGCCGTCATCTCGCTATTGGCGAGCGCGCCCTCTGCTGTGTAATCTCCCGATCCACAGAACAAGAATATGACGGCAGCCGGGGGGAAACACGATGAAGTTGGAATGGTTTGCAGGCGCAATCGCCGCTCTCGCATTGGGCGTCAACGCGACAGCCGCCACGGCGGCCGAAATCCGGCTGGCCGAACAATTCTCGATGGGCTACCTGCAGTTCAACGTGATGAAGCGCGACAAGCTCATTGAAAAATATGCCGGGCAGCGCGGCTTGAAGGATTTCAAGGTCTCCTGGCAGCGCTTCAACGGCCCGGCGGCGATGAACGAGGCGCTGCTGTCGGGTTCGACCGACATCGTCGCCGGCGGCGTGCCCGGCCTGATCACGCTGTGGGACAAGACCCAAGGCACCTCGTTCGAGGTCAAGGGCATCTGCGCGCTGAGTTCGCAGCCGTTCCTGCTCAACACCTCCAATCCGGCGATCAAGTCGATCAAGGATTTTTCCGACCGCGACCGCATCGCCGTTCCCTCCATCAAGGTATCGGTTCAGGCCGTGGTGCTGCAGATGGCGGTGGCCGCGGCCTTCGGCGAAGAGAATTACGCCAAGCTCGATCCGCTCACCGTGTCGATGTCGCCGCCGGACGCGACCATCGCGCTACTCACCGGCTCGGGCAACATCTCCACGGTATTCAGCGTGCCGCCGTTTCAGTTCCAGCAGTTGGCGCAAAGCAATATCCGCACCGTGCTGTCGTCGTTCGAGGTGCTGGGGCCGCACACATTTACCGTGGCCTGGACCTCGGCGCGATTTCGCAAGGACAACCCCGAACTCTACGCGGCATTTCTGGACGCCATGAAGGAAGCAACCGCAACCGTGACGGCCAATCCGAAACAGACCGCGCAAACCTGGATCGACGACACCAACTCGAAACTTGCGGTGGAGATGGTGACGAAAGTCATGACCGGTCCGGATGTCACCTGGACCATGACGCCTGCCGCGACCATGAAATTCGCGAAATTCATGCGCAGGGTCGGCAGCATCAAGCACGAACCGGCGTCGTGGAAGGACATGTTCTTCCCGGAAATCGGCGAGTTGAAGGGGAGTTGAAGCCCTCATGGTGAGGAGCGCCCTCTTGCGCGCGTCTCGAACCATGAGAGCGTGTGGCATCCTTCGAGACGCGGCGAAGACGCCGCTCCTCAGGATGAGGAAAAAATCTGTCATGCCTGGGCTTGTCCCGCCTGCGCGGCCGAAGCCGCTTCGGCGGGACGAGCCCGGCCATGACGAGGAAATTTAACCCGCCGCCTGCCTCAAAAACTCCAGCAGCAACCGGCTCACCTCCTGCGGCTGCTCCTGCTGCACCCAGTGTCCTGCGCCATCGACCAGATGACAGCCGAGCATGCGCGTGCAGACGGTGGTCTGCATCGCTTCGAACATGCCGGGCCGCTGGTAGGTGCCCCAGTCCTGTTTGCCGGAAATGAAGCAGGAGGGCACGTCGATGGTTCGGCTGGAAAATGTTTGAAGCTCCGGAATGAATGCGCCTGAGGTGCCGCAGCGGTACCATTGCAGCCCGCCCTGGAAGCCGGTGCGCGCATATTCAGCGCTGTAGAAGGCAAGTTCGTTGTCGGGCAGCCATGTGTTGGCGGCGATTTGCGCAGGGCGAAGGCATCTCCTCCGCCACCGTCTCCGCCATGCCCTTGTCGAGATCCATCGTATAATAGGTCGGCAGCTTTGCCAGTTCGCTCGCGCTCCATGCCTGCAGCGGATAGGGCTGCGTTATCCTTCCAGTCCGCGCTCTTATGATGATAGTAGGCCCGCAAAAAGTCATGCACGCCCTGGCGCGCGTGGTGCATGTTCGCGTTGGCCTCGCGCGTCGAATAATACCACTGATAATGCTTGCGCGGCCGCGGCAACGCCGCAAGCTCGCGATGCACGGGATCGTAGCGCTTCGGCTTTGGCGGGTCATCGGCAGTGTTGAACGGCAGCGGCGGCGGCCCTGCGAACGGCGCGCTCATCAGCGCCACTGACCGGAATACATCGGGCCGTACCAGCGCGCACCATGCGGCGACCGATGAGCCGGCATCATGGCCGACTACCGCATCGACCGAGCGATAACCGAACGCCGACACCAGCCCCAGCGCGTCGCGCACCATATTGAGCAGCCGGAACGAATGGAGATCGCCGTCGTAGTCCGCGTCCCAGCCGGTGGTGCGGCCATAGCCGCGCTGGTCCGGCGCGATCACATGATAACCCGCCGCCGCCAACGTCGGCATCACCTTGCGCCAGGAGTAGGCCAGTTCGGGAAAGCCGTGCAGCAGCAGAACGCAAGGCCGGCCTTTGGTTTCGAAACCGGCTTCGAGCACGTGCATGCGCAGGCCGTTGATGCCATCGACGAAGCGCGAGCGGATGCCGGGTGGGAGCGGGATGTCGGGGAAAGCGTCAGTGTCGGTTGTGCTCATTCGCAATCCATACTTCGTCATTGCCGGGCTTGACCCGGCAATCTTCTTCGGAAGATGCTATTAGAAGATGGATGGATGCGCGGGTCAAGCCCGCGCATGACGCATCAATTAAATGCGGCGGCGCTCTACCCCGCCTTCTTCGGCCAATAGCTGATCGCGCAGATGCCGCTTCACCAGCTTTCCGGTCGGCGTGCGCGGCAGTTCGGCTTCGAAGTCGATGCTCTTCGGGCATTTGATCGGCGACAAATGCTTGCGGCAGAACACGATCAGTTCGGCCTCGAACTCCTTGCCGGCGCGCGCCATGTCGTGCGGCTGCACCACCGCCTTGACCTCTTCGCCCATCTCTTCGTTGGGTACGCCGAACACCGCAACGTCGGCTATATCCGGATGCGTGATCAGCACGTCCTCGGTTTCCTGCGGATAGATGTTCACGCCGCCGGAGATGATCATGTAGGATTTGCGGTCGGTCAGATAGAGAAAGCCCTCGTCGTCGAGATAGCCGACGTCGCCGAGCGTCGACCAGCCGCGGTTGTTGAACGCGCGTTTCGTCTTGTCGGGATCGTTGTGATAGAAGAACGCGGGCCCGTCGGCGAAATAAACGGTGCCGATCTGCCCGACCGGAAGCTCTTCGTCGTTCTCGCCCAGAATCTTGATCTTGCCGACCACCGCGCGCCCCACGGTGCCGCGATGATCGAGCCATTGCTGCGAGGTCGACACCGTGACGCCATTGCCTTCGGAGCCGGCGTAGTATTCGATCAGTTTTGGTCCCCACCACTCGATCATTTTTGCTTTGACGTCGACCGGGCAGGGCGCCGCGGCGTGGATCGCGCCTTTCAGCGAGGAGACGTCGTAAGCTTGCCGCACCTCGTCCGGCAGTTTCAGCATGCGCACGAACATGGTCGGCACCAGCTGCGACTGCGTGACCTTGTGCTTCTCCACCAGTTTCAGGAATTGCTCGGCGTCGAAGGATTCCATGATGATCGAGGTGCCGCCGAGCATGATCGCCATCATGTTGAATCGCAAGGGAGCCGCATGATACAGCGGCGCCGGCGACAGATAGACGCTGTCCGCCGACATGCCGCACATATCGGCGCACAGCAGCTTTAAGAATGGATTGGGCAGGTCGATCGGACTATTCTCGCTCTCGCGCTTGATGCCCTTGGGCCGGCCGGTGGTGCCCGACGAATACAGCATGTCATAGCCGGCGACTTCGTCCGCAATCGGCGTGATCGGCTGAACGATGGCTTCCTTGTCCCACGAACGGAAACCGGGCAGCGGCTCGTCGATCATGAAGAACAGCGGCGAGCCGGGCGCGTCGCTGACGAGGCCCTTGATCGCGTCGGCGCATTTCGGCGAGGTAATGACGACCTTGGCGCCGCAGTCCTTGACGATGTACGCGATCTCGTCAGTGGTCAGATAGCGGCTGATCGCGGTGTAATACAGCCCGGAGCGCTGCGCCGCCCAGCAGATCTCCATGAAGGCCAGCCGGTTCTCGATCAGGAACGCGATGTGATCGCCGGCCTTCAGTCCGAGGAAACGAAACAGATGCGCGCCCTGGTTCGACAGTTCGTCAAGCTCGCGATAGGTGATCGCCTTGCCGGTGCCGGCCATCTGGTAGGCGATCTTGTCGGGCTGGGTGCGGGCGTGCACCGAGGGGTGGGTCATGCAGGGGTCCTTGTTCTCCTCATGGTGAGGAGCGTCGCGCAGCGACGCGTCTCGAACCATGAAGCATGCGGCCATCCTTCGAGACGCGCGCAAGGTGCGCGCTCCTCAGGATGAGATCTGAGCGAGACTTCTACAGCCGCTCCACGATCGTCACATTGGCCATGCCGCCGCCTTCGCACATGGTCTGCAATCCGTAGCGCTTGTTGTTCTGCTTCAGCGCGTGCACCAGCGTGGTCATCAGCTTGGTGCCGGAGCCGCCTAAAGGGTGTCCGAGCGCGATGGCGCCGCCATTGACATTGAGCCGCGACGGGTCGGCGCCGGTGGTCTTGAGCCATGCGGTCGGGACCGAAGCAAAAGCTTCGTTGACCTCGAACAGGTCGATGTCGTCGATGCTCATGCCGGCCTTCTGCAGCGCGCGCTGGGTTGCCGGGAGCGGCGCTTCCAGCATGATCACGGGATCGCCGCCCATCATGGTCATGTGGTGGATCCGCGCCATCGGCTTGACGCCGAGCGACTTCAGGCCCTTTTCGTTGACCACCATCACGCCGGAGGCGCCGTCGCAGATCTGGCTGGCGCTGGCGGCGGTGAGTTTTCCGCCTTCCTGAATGAGCTTGACGCCGCGGATGCCGTCGAGCGTAGAATCGAAGCGGATGCCCTCGTCGATGTGATGGGTATCGGTCGAACCGTCGGCGCGGGTGATCTGCAGCGGAACGATCTCGTCCTTGAACTTGCCGGCCTGGGTTGCGGCAATGGCGCGCTGGTGGCTTTCATAGGCGTATTGGTCGAGATCGTCTTTGGAGAGGCCGTATTTCTCCGCCATCATTTCCGCGCCGGTGAACTGGCTGAACACGATGTTCGGATAGCGCTCTTCGAGTTTTGGGCTCTTGTAGTGGCCAAAGCCGTTCTTGGCCGGCAGCGACGACGCAAGGCCCATCGGCACCCGCGTCATGCCTTCGACGCCGGCGGCGATCACCACATCCATGGTGCCGGACATCACCGCTTGCGCGGCGAAATGCAGCGCCTGCTGCGAGGAGCCGCATTGCCGGTCGATCGAGGTGCCCGGCACGCTCTCCGGCAGTCTTGAGGCCATCACCGCGTTGCGCGCGACGTTGTTGGACTGTTCGCCGGCCTGCATCACGCAGCCCATGATGACGTCTTCGATCTGCGCGGGGTCGGCGCCGGAGCGCTCCACCAGCGCATCCAGCACGGAGGCGGCGAGATCGACCGGATGCCAGCCGGCGAGGCGTCCTCCCTTGCGGCCGCCCGCGGTGCGTGCGGCGGCGACGATATAGGCCTCGGCCATGTGCGATCTCCCTGATTTCGACTGCTGGTGAATGTTGCGCGCGATTTAGAAGACGGGCAGGATTTAGTCAATCGCTCAATTAACTCTTGAGCGCAGCCGTATCATGCGCTAACTGCGGGCCAGTTTATTGGGACCATGATGGCACCGCATCTGAATACCAGCGCAGCGGCCAAGCTGCAGCCAGCGAAAAATACCACCGCCGACAGGTTGCTGGTCGCCGCCAGCGAACTGATGATCGAGCGCAACTCGATCGACGTTTCGCTGAGCGACATCGCGCAAAAGTCGGGCGTCAACGCCGCGCTGGTGAAATACCATTTCGGCAACAAGGACGGGCTGTTGCTGGCCCTGCTGGCGCGCGACGCCGCGACCGAAATGACCCATCTCGATTATCTGATGGCGCAGCCGATACCGCCGACCGCGAAGCTCAAGCTGCACATCGCCGGCATCATCAAGGCCTATTACCAGTTCCCCTATATGAACCGGCTGATCCACTATCTGCTGCACGAGAGCAGCACCGAAGCCGCCGACGAGGTCTCGAAATTCTTTGTCGGGCCGCTGCTGGATTTCCAGCGCCGCCTGCTGGCGGAAGGCGTCGCGGCCGGCGAATTCCGCAAAGTCGATCCGGTGCTGTTTTATACCAGCCTGATCGGCGCCTGCGATCATCTGTTCTTCGGCCGCCACGCGATGACCCGCGCCACCGGCGTCGGTCCCGTCACCGACAAGGTATGCCGCGATTACATCGCGCATATGGAAGCGCTGCTGTTCGGCGGCATGCTGGCGACGAATAAAGAGAAAGCCATCGCCGGATAACGGCGAGCAAAAACAACAAGAAGCGCCCAGGGAAACATTCGAACAACCAAAAACTTCAGGAAACGCCCAAGGAAAAAGTAGAGGAAAGGTTTTGTCATGCAGTTGAAAGACGTCTCCGTTCTCATCACCGGCGGTGGCTCCGGCCTCGGTGCCGCGACCGCGCGCGCGATGGCCGCCAAGGGCGCGAAAATCGCCGTGCTCGACCAGAGCAAGGAGAACGCCGAAAAGGTCGCCGCCGAAGTCAAGGGCGTGGCGCTGGTCGGCGACGTCACCAGCGAGGATGACGTCAAGGCCGCGATCGCCAAGGGCGAGGCCGCCAACGGCACCGCGCGCATCCTGGTGAATTGCGCAGGCATCGGCGGCTCGGCGCGCATCGTCGGCAAGCAGGGCGTCTATCCGCTCGACAAGTTCACCCGCGTCGTCATGGTCAATCTGGTCGGCACCTTCAACGTGCTGCGGCTGTTCACGGAAGCCTTGCTGAAAGAGCCGCCGGTCGGCGAGGAGCGCGGCGTCATCATCAACACCGCCAGCGTCGCCGCCTATGAGGGCCAGATCGGGCAGGTCGCCTATTCGGCCTCCAAGGGCGGCGTGGTCGGCATGACCATTCCGGTGGCGCGCGATCTCGCGCAGCATCTGATCCGCGTCAACACCATCGCGCCCGGCCTGTTCCTGACGCCGCTGCTGATGGGATTGAACGAGGAGGCGCGAAAGAGCCTCGGCGCGCAGGTGCCGCATCCGGCGCGGCTCGGCGATGCCTCCGAATACGGCGCGCTCGCGGTGCACATCGTGGAAAATCCGATGATCAACGGCGAAACCATCCGCCTCGACGGCGCGATTCGGATGGCGCCACGGTAGCAGCGTCGTCCCCGCGAAGGCGGGGACCCATACGCCGGGCGCGATCCTGGAATCCAGAGACTTCGGTTACACGAGACGCCGGGTTCGCGTGCTGCGCACGCGACCCGGAATACCTGTCACACCCGAGTAACCGACCATGAATTTCGATTTCTCCGACGACCAGAAGCAACTGCGCGACGAGGCGCGGAAATATCTCGCCGAAAAATGCTCGCCGAAGGCGGTGCGCGAAGTGCTCGACGGCAACGCGGCTTACGACAAGGAATTGTGGAAGGGCCTCGCCGAAATGGGCTTTCTCGGCGTCGCGATCCCGGAAAGATACGGCGGCGCGGGCGCGGGACATCTCGAACTCTGCGTGATCGCCGAGGAGATGGGCCGCGCGCTGGCGCCGGTGCCGTTCTCCTCGACGGTGTATCTCGCCGCCGAAGCCTTGATGCTGGCCGGCAGCGACGCGCAGAAGCAGAAGTGGCTGCCGAAAATCGCAGCCGGCGAGGCGATCGGCACGCTGGCGCTGTTCGAAGGCAAGGGCAATCCGTCGCCGCAGGCGATCAAGCTGACCGCGTCGGATGGCACGCTCACCGGCGTCAAGAAGCCGGTGCCCGACGGCGCCATCGCGGATTTCGCCATTGTCGCCGCGCGCACCGGGTCGAGCGGACGAGAGACCGATATCTCGCTGTTCATCGTCGACATGAAAGGCGAAGGGGTCGAGGCAAAAGCGTTGACCAATGTCGATCCGTCGCGCGGCCAGGCCGAGATCACCTTCAAGAACTGCAAGGCCGAGCCGCTCGGTCCCGCCAATGAAGGCTGGAGCATCATCAGCCGCGTGCTCGACCGCGCCGCGGTGCTGCTGGCGTTCGAGCAGGTCGGCGGCGCCGACCGCGCGCTGGAGATGGGCCGCGACTACGCGCTGGATCGCATCGCGTTCGGCCGGCCGATCGGCTCGTTCCAGGCCGTAAAGCACATGCTGGCCGACATGTATGTCTCGGCGACGCTGGCGCGCTCGAATTGCTATTACGGCGCGTGGGCGCTTTCCACCAACGCCTCCGAATTGCCGGAAGCCGCAGCCTCTGCGCGGATCAGCGCGACCCAGGCATTCCAGCATTGCGCCAAGAACAACATCCAGGTCCACGGCGGCATGGGATTCACCTGGGAGTTCGACTGCCACATGTACTACCGCCGCGCCAACGCGCTGGCGCTCGGGCTCGGCAGCCTGTCGTATTGGGAAGACGCGCTGATCGACCGCATGCGGAAACGGAACGCGGCTTAACGTCATTCCGGGGCGCGCCTCGCGGCGCGAACCCGGAATCCAGAAGTTGTTGATCGAGATTCCGGGTTCGCGCTTCGCACGCCCCGGAATGACGGGAAAGAGATAGCGACATGAATTTCGACGACACCCCGCAGGAAGCCGCGTTCCGCGCCGAAGCAAAGGCGTGGATATCGGCCAACGCGCCGAAGCAATACGAGGACGAGCTGAAAAAGGCCTCGCTCGGCCGCACCCAGCTCAAGGGCGCCAGCATCCTCGAGGTCGCAAAAGCCTGGCAGAAGAAGAAGGCCGACGCCGGCTGGGCCTGTCTGCACTGGCCGAAGGAATATGGCGGCCGCGGCGCCACCCCGATCGAGCGGGTGATCTGGCAGCAGGAAGAGGGCGCGTTCGGCAAGCTGAGCGGAATGTTCATCATCGGCCACGGCATGTGCGGGCCGACCATGATGGCGTTCGCCGGCGAGGAGCAGAAACGCAAATATCTGCCGCCGCTCGCGTCCGGCGAAAAGGTCTGGTGCCAGTTGTTCTCCGAGCCCGCCGGCGGTTCGGACGTCGCGGGCCTGCGTACGCGCGCGGAGAAAAACGGCGATGACTGGATCATCAACGGCCAGAAGA
This sequence comes from uncultured Alphaproteobacteria bacterium, assembly GCA_963710045.1. GTDB lineage: Bacteria > Pseudomonadota > Alphaproteobacteria > Rhizobiales > Xanthobacteraceae > Bradyrhizobium. The sequence continues at coordinate 40,007 of CAVPZO010000074.1, forward strand.
TCTGGACCTCCGGCGCGCATTATTCCGACTACGGCATCCTGCTCACGCGCACCGATCCGAACGTGGCCAAGCACAAGGGCCTCACCATGTTCTTCCTGGACATGAAGAGTCCGGGCGTCGAGATCAAGCCGATCAAGCAGGCCAACGGCGCAGTCCGACTTCAACGAGGTGTATTTCACCGACGTGAAGATTCCCGACGCGCAGCGGCTTGGCGCCGTCAATGACGGCTGGAACGTGTCGCTGACCACGCTGATGAACGAGCGGATGTCGATCGGCGCCGGAGTTTCGACCGGCTTCCCGGAATTGTTCGAGTTCTGCAGCAATCTGATGCTGGAAGATGGCCTCGCGATCGACGACCGCGGTGTGCGCTCGAAACTCGCCAACTGGGCGGTGCGTGCCAGCGGCCTGAAATACACCAGCATGCGCGCCATCTCGGCGCTGTCGAAGGGCGAGCGGCCGGGACCGGAAAACTCCATCGGCAAGCTGGTCGCGGGATCCATGGTGCAGGACATCGCGGCCTACGCGCTGGACCTGCAGGGCGCGGCCGGCGTGCTGAGCGGGCCTGAAGACGCGGAGGCGGCGGGAAAATTCCAGGCCATGCTGCTGCGTGCCCCCGGCACCCGCGTCGAGGGCGGCACGGACGAGATCATGCGCAACATCATCGCCGAGCGCGTGCTGGGGCTGCCCGGCGATATCAGGGTGGACAAGGACGTGCCGTTCAACAAGATACCGACCAAGGGTCGCGCCTGATCATCGTCATTCCGGGGCGTCGCGCAGCGACGAACCCGGAATCCAGAAGTTTTGATCTGAGATTCCGGGTTCGCGCGTTTCACGCACGCCCCGGAATGACAACGGAGAAACGCCAATGAATTTCGACGACACCCCGCAGGAAGCCGCGTTCCGCGCCGAGGCGCGAAAGTGGGTCGACGCCAACGCGCCGAAGCAATACGAGGCCGAGCTGGCGAAGGCCTCGCTCGGCCGCATCCGGCTGGCAAAAGAAGAAATCGTCGACGTCGGCAAGGCCTGGCAGAAGAAGAAGGCCGAGGCCGGCTGGGCCTGCCTGCACTGGCCGAAGGAATATGGCGGCCGCGGCGCTACCCCGATCGAGCGCGTGATCTGGCAGCAGGAAGAGGGCGTCTATGGCAAGCTGACGCAGCCGTTCCAGATCGGCGAGGGCATGTGCGGGCCGACGGTGATGGCCTATGGCAGCGAGGAGCACAAGCGGCACTATCTGCCGAAGCTCGCCTCCGGCGAACAGATCTGGTGCCAGTTGTTTTCCGAGCCCGCGGGCGGCTCCGATGTCGCCGGCCTGCGCACCCGCGCGGAGAAGCAGGGCGACGACTGGATCGTCAACGGCCAGAAGATCTGGACCTCCGGCGCGCATTATTCCGACTACGGCCTCCTGATCACCCGCACCGATCCCAATGTGCCGAAGCACAAGGGGCTCACCATGTTCTTCCTCGACATGAAAAGCCCCGGCGTCGAGATCAAGCCGATCAAGCAGGCCAACGGCATGCAGGAATTCAACGAGGTGTTCTTCACCGACGTGAAAATTCCCGATAGCCAGCGCCTCGGCGCGGTCGGCGACGGCTGGAACGTGTCGCTGACCACGCTGATGAACGAGCGGATGTCGATCGGCTCGCGGCTTGCGACCGGGTTTCCCGAAATGTTCGATTTCTGCTCCAACCTGATGACCGACGACGGGCTTGCGATCGACGACCGCGCCACGCGCTCGAAACTCGCAAGCTGGGCGGTGAAGGCCAGCGGCCTGAAATACACCAGCTACCGCGCGATCTCGGCGCTGTCCAAGGGCGAGCGTCCGGGGCCGGAAAATTCCATCGGCAAGCTGGTGGCGGGCTCGATGCTGCAGGATATCGCGACCTACGCGATGGATCTGGAGGGCGCCGCGGGCGTGCTCGCCGGCGCCGACGAGCCGGAAGCGCGCGGCCAGTTCCAGCAGATGCTGCTGAGTTCGCCCTCGATGCGCATCGCCGGCGGCACCGACGAGATCCTGCGCAACATCATCGCCGAGCGCGTGCTCGGACTGCCCGGCGATATCCGGGTCGACAAGGACGTGCCGTTCAACAAGATCCCGACCAAGGGAAGGTGAGCTCAGCGTGTCCCGGACGCGGGCGGCATTCGTAGCCGATGGGCTGAGCGGCAGCGTCGCAAACCGCATCCGAACGCCAACGTGCGCAGAATGATGGGTTTCACCTCGTTCGACACGATCCTACATGAAGGACTCATATGACACACGCCGCCCCCATCGACGTCCTCGAATCGCTGCTCCGCGAGCGCTACTCGGTCCGCGCCTTCAAGCCCGAGCCGGTGCCGCGCGAAACCATCGATCGGGTGCTGAGCGCGGCGCAGCGCACGGCGTCGTGGTGCAACAGCCAGCCGTGGCAGGTGCTGATCGCGAGCGGCGAGGCCAAGGAGAAATTTCGCAAGGCGATTTATGCCGAGGCCTCATCCGGCGCGGCGCAGGACGGCGATTTCGAGTTTCCGCGCGAATATCTCGGCGTCTATCTGGAACGCCGCCGCGAAAGCGGCTTTCAGCTTTACAACACGCTCGGCATCGTCCGCGGCGACAAGGCCGCTTACGCGAAACAGGCGCTGGAGAATTACAATTTCTTCGGCGCGCCGCATGTCGCGGTCATCCATACCGACGAGGCGCTGGGCATTTACGGTGCGATCGATTGCGGCGCCTATGTCGGCAATTTCATGCTGGCGGCGCAGGCGCTCGGCCTCGGCACCATCCCGCAGGCCGCACTTGCGCGACATTCCGGCATGATCCGCCGGCATTTCGGGATTGCCGACGACCGCCGCGTGGTGTGCGGCATCTCATTCGGTTATCCCGACCACGCCCACAAGATCAACAGCTACCGCACCTCGCGCGCGGGTGTTCCCGACACGGTGACGTTTGTTGGGGAGTAGCGTCGCGCCGATTGGTAGCGAGATCGACTCCGCCGCGGCACTACCGTGCCCGTCATCCTGAGGAGCCGCGCTCTTGCGCGGCGTCTGGCAGGATGCCGCGAAGGGGCTGCGGCCATTCTTCAGGCCGCGTAAGACGGCGAGCATCAGGTGACGTCAGGAATTGTTACTGACCCCGGCAATCAATCAAAGCACCCCGCGCAAGAGCGACGCGCTGTCGCTGGCAGTCTAACGGGCAACGATCAGCCGCCGACGTCGCCGCTGATGATTTCGCCGAACAGATCCCACTTGTCGCCCTTGAACTTCATCAGTTGAAGCTGCGAGTACGGCGCGAAATCGGTGGCGCTGGTGTTGACCTTGATGCCCGGCAGGACACCGCCGAGTTGAAGATCCTTGATGCTGGCCGCCTGCTTCATGACGTTCTCGCGCGTGAGGTTGTCGCCGCAGGCCTTCAGCACATGCACCAGGCCCTGCGCGACGGTGTAACCGTACATCACCGAGCCGTCGATCCGGTTGCCTTCAGGAAAATACTTGGCGAGGAACTCGTCGAAGGCCTTCATGCCGGCATCGTCCTTCCACTGCGGATCGGACGTATCCTTCAGGTAGGCCGACGAAATGATGTCCTGCGAATTCTCGAAACCGGCCGGTTTCATCACGCTACCGATCGAGGCCGAGACGTTGTTGAGAAAGTGCAGCGGCTTCCATTGGATCTCGGCCATTTTCTTGATGGCCTGCGCCGCGAATTTCGGCGTAGTAACATTGAAGAAGACGTCGGCGTTCAGCGACTTCAGCTTGACGATGTGACTGTCGATCGACGGTTCCGAGGTCTCATAGCTCTCTTCGATAATGATCAACGACGCCTTGGCGCCGAGGCCGTCCTTCAAACCTTTAAGGTAATCCTTGCCGTAATCGTCGTTCTGATAGAGCACGGCGATCTTGGCGTTGGGTTTTTCCTTCAGGATATACTTCGCATAAATGCGGGATTCGCTCTGGTAGTTGGGCTGCCAGCCCATGGTCCACGGAAATTCCTTGGGATCGTTCCATTTGGTGGCGCCGGTGGCAACGAACAGCTGCGGCACTTTCTTGGAATTCAGGTATTTCTGGATCGCCGAATTGGGCGGCGTACCGAGCGGGTTGAATACGAAAAGAACCTCATCGCTCTCGACCAGCTTGCGTGCCTGTTCCACGGTCTTGGGCGGCGAGTAGGCGTCGTCATAGCTGATGAAATTGATCTTGCGGCCGTTGATGCCGCCCTCGGCGTTGATCTTCTTGAAATACGCCTCTTCGGTTTTTCCGATCACGCCATAGGCGGAGGCAGGTCCGCTGTAGGGCATGATGTTGCCGATCTTGATTTCGGTGTCGGTCGCGCCGGTGTCATATTTTTTCTGGGCGAGGGCGCCACTGCTGGACGCGCCAAGCAGGACGACGGCAGCCGAAAGGGTCGCCAGTCGCAGGTGGATAGCGGGCATCGTTGATCTCCCTGGGTCGTGTGAATAGGTCGCGGTTATTGATCGGGAGCGCTTTGCGGCTCTTGGGCTGGCATTCAATACCTTTCGCCGGTCGCCAGCAAGAAAAAGCCCCCTGCGACCTTGGTCGCAGGGGGCTTTTGAGGTGTTGGGTTAACGGCCGAAAGACCGCGGGGCGGAATATCAGTTGCTGAGTTCGCCGCTGATGATGTCGCCGAACAGGTCCCACTTCTCGCCCTTGAACCGCATCATCTGAAGCTGTTCGATCGGCGCGAAATCGGTGGCGCTGGTGCTGATCTTCACGCCCGGCAGCAGGGTGTCGGGGGTGAAATCCTTCAGGCTCGCCGCCTGCTTCATGACGTTTTCACGGGTCAGATCGTCGCCGCACATTTCAAGCACCTTGTGCAGGGTCTGGGCGACGCCATAGCCGAACACCAGCGCGCCGTCGGCCTTGTCGGCCCCCGGCATGTACTTGTCGATGAAGGCGATCCACTTCTTGAAATCGGCGTCGTTGGTCCATTGCGGATCGGCGCCGTCCTTGGCATAGGCCGCCGACAGCACGCCCTGGCTGGCTTCCAATCCAGCCGGCTTCATCACGCCGCCGACCGACGCCGAGACGTTGGAGACGATGTGCAGCGGTTTCCATTCGATCTCGGCGATTTTCTTGATCGCCTGCGCTGCGAATTTCGGCGTGGTGATGTTGATG
>CAVPZO010000075.1:0-159580 GCA_963710045.1 uncultured Alphaproteobacteria bacterium
TGCCAGGGAGCGGCAGGCGCTGCTCGCCGGCAAGGTGGAGGACATGATCAACACCGTGGTGCGCCAGATCGCGTTCTATTCATTCGAGCGCGCCGTCCACACCGAGCGCCGCAACGGCGAACTGACCGCGCAACGCATCGGCGAAATCTGGCTCAGCGTGCAGGGCGAAAGCCTTGGGCCGGCGATCGACATCCGGCCCGGCTACGAGAATTTCTGGATGTACATCCCGCATTTCATCCATTCGCCGTTCTACGTCTACGCCTATGCCTTCGGCGATTGCCTGGTGAACTCGCTCTACGCGGTCTACGAAAACGCCCAGGACGGCTTTGCCGGACGCTATCTGGCGATGCTGTCCGCCGGCGGCACCAAGCATTATTCCGAGCTGCTCCAGCCGTTCGGGCTCGACGCCCGGGATCCGAAATTCTGGGACGGCGGGTTGTCGGTGATCGCGGGGATGATCGATGAGCTGGAGCGGATGGGCTAAAAAATTGAATTTGAACCGATTTGCGCGTATAACGTTTGTTGAACGAACCTAACTCCTCCTGTTATACATTCGTATAACACGAGGTCGGACAATGAATGAGATGCCGCGCAAACCCTCTGAAGGCGAATACATTCAGATCAAGAAGATTGGCAATTCGCTGGGGTTGATCCTGTCGAAAGACATTCTGGCGCGCCTCAAGCTCAAGGAAGGTGACAAGCTTCACATCATTGAGCAGACGGAACGTAGCGTGAAGCTTTCGCCCTACGACCCGAAGCACGCCAAGGCGATGGAAATCGCGCGGCGGTCGTTCAGCACGTATGCGGATACTTATAAGGCCTTGGCGAAGTGAGCGAGCCGGTTTGGCTGGACGTGGAGATCCTGATCGATCTCCACGCCGAGCAGCTAGCTATGTTCGGAGGCCCGGACGGTATTCGCGACCTCGGCATGCTCGAATCCGCGCTTGGCCGGCCCATCAACAAATTCACTTATGGAGAAACTGACCTTGCCGCGCTGGCGGCAGCGTATGCCTTCGGCATTGTCCGAAACCATCCGTTTGTCGATGGCAACAAGCGCGCTGCGTTCGGCGCAATGATCGTGTTTCTCGGCCTGAACGATATCGATTTCGTCGTAGCCCCGGAAAACGCCACCGCCATGATACTCGCGCTTGCTGCGGGTGAGGTGAACGAGGAGGGTCTGACCCGATGGATCAGGGACAATTGGCCTTCCGAGCCGGACAAATAAGAGGGCAGGCCGGCTAACAACCGGCCGACCGCCGTTGCTCTCGCATCCCGATTGGGTTAATTCCAAGGCAATTGCTGAAGATCCGCTGGAGAGACTGATGGCTGAGCATAATGAAGTGGCTTACACGACCGCCGACGGCAACGACTACCCCGCGCATGAGCAGACCTATGAAGGCTTCATCAAGCTGGTGAAGTACGGGACCGGCAGCGTTATTTTGATCGTTGCCTTGATGGCGCTTTTCCTGACCTAATCCATTCGAACGCGCCGCTGTCCGGCGCGTCGATTTGCTCGCGCGTGTGCCCAGCGCCGCCGGAGGCCCCATGAAGATTGCGGTTGCCAAGGAAATCGATCCCTCCGAGCCGCGGGTGGCGGCGTCGCCCGATACGGTGAAGAAATTCAAGGCGCTTGGCGTCGATATCGCGGTCGAGCCGGGGGCGGGGATCAAGTCCGGGCTGCCGGATTCGGAATTCACCGCCGCGGGCGCCACCGTCAGCGCCGATGCGCTGAAGGACGCCGACATCGTCATCAAGGTGAAGCGCCCGGAGGCGTCGGAGCTTGCGAACTACAAGCGCGGCGCGCTGGTGATCGCGATCATGGACCCTTACGGCAACGATGCCGCGCTGAAAGCGATGGCCGATGCCGGCGTCTCGGCCTTCGCGATGGAATTGATGCCGCGCATCACCCGCGCGCAGGTGATGGACGTGCTGTCGAGCCAGGCGAACCTTGCGGGCTATCGTGCGGTGATCGAGGCGGCGGAAGCATTCGGCCGCGCCTTTCCGATGATGATGACGGCGGCGGGCACCATCCCCGCGGCAAAGGTGTTCGTGATGGGCGTCGGCGTTGCCGGCCTGCAGGCGATCGCCACCGCGCGGCGTCTCGGCGCCGTGGTCACCGCCACCGACGTGCGCCCGGCGGTGAAGGAGCAGGTCGAAAGCCTGGGCGCGAAATTCCTCGCGGTCGAGGACGAGGAATTCAAGCAGGCGGAAACCGCGGGCGGCTACGCCAAGGAAATGTCGAAAGAGTACCAGGCGAAGCAGGCCGCGCTGACCGCCGAGCACATCAAGAAGCAGGACATCATCATCACCACGGCGCTGATCCCCGGCCGTCCCGCGCCAAGACTTGTCACCGCCGAAATGGTCAAATCCATGAAGCCGGGCTCGGTGCTGGTCGATCTCGCCGTCGAGCGCGGCGGCAATGTCGAGGGCGCCAAAGCCGGCGAAGTCGCCGATGTCGGCGGCATCAAGATCGTCGGCTATACAAATGTTGCGGGCCGTGTCGCGACATCGGCGTCGAGCCTTTATGCACGCAATCTTTTCTCGTTCATCGAAACGATGGTCGACAAGACCACCAGGGCGCTCGCGGTGAACTGGGACGACGAACTGGTCAAGGCCACCGCGCTGACCAGGGACGGCGCCGTCATTCATCCGAATTTCCAGCCGAAAGCTTAAGGAGCCCCGCCATGGATCATATCGCGCAGGCCGTCGATCCCTTCGTGTTCCGGCTGTCGATTTTCGTGCTCGCCGTGTTCGTCGGCTATTTCGTGGTGTGGTCGGTAACCCCGGCGCTGCATACGCCGCTGATGTCGGTGACCAACGCGATCTCCTCGGTGATCGTGGTCGGCGCGCTGCTGGCGGTCGGTGTGTCGCTGGTCGGCAGCGGCGGGGCCTGGGCGCGCGGCTTCGGTTTTATCGCGCTGATCTTTGCGTCGGTGAATATTTTCGGCGGCTTTCTGGTGACGCAGCGCATGCTGGCGATGTACCAGAAGAAAAAGAAGTGAGCGGCGTGGCTGGTTTTCAGATGACGGGTACAACGGGGCTTTGCCAATGAACGCCAATCTCGCCGCAGTGCTGTATCTGGTCGCAGGCGTCCTGTTCATCCTGTCGCTGCGCGGCCTGTCGAGCCCGGCGTCATCCCGGCAGGGCAATTTCCTCGGGATGATCGGCATGGGGATTGCGGTCGTGACTACGCTCGCGGCGCATCCGCCGGCGGACGGTCTCGGCTGGCTGCTGGTCGTGCTCGGCATCGCTATCGGTGGCGGCATCGGTGCGGTGATCGCGCGGCGGGTACCGATGACCTCGATGCCCGAACTGGTCGCGGCGTTCCATTCGCTGGTCGGCATGGCCGCGGTGCTGGTCGCGGCGGGTGCGTTCTATGCGCCGGCCGCGTTCGACATCGGCGTCCCCGGCGCGATCCACCGCGCCAGCCTGGTCGAAATGTCGCTCGGCGTCGCGATCGGCGCGCTGACTTTCACGGGCTCGGTGATCGCCTTTGCAAAACTGTCCGGCCGCATGAGCGGCGCGCCGATCATTCTGCCGGCGCGTCACATTATCAACATCGCGCTCGGCGTGTTGCTGGTCGTCTCCATCGCGCTTTTGGTCAAGACCGGCCTTGCCGGCTATTTCTGGGCAGTCACCATCATCGCGCTGGTGCTCGGCGCGCTCTTGATCATTCCGATCGGCGGCGCCGACATGCCGGTGGTGATCTCGATGCTGAACTCGTATTCCGGCTGGGCTGCCGCCGGCATCGGCTTCACGCTCGGCAACTCGGCGCTGATCGTCACCGGCGCGCTGGTCGGCTCCTCCGGCGCGATCCTGTCCTACATCATGTGCCACGCCATGAACCGCTCCTTTATCTCGGTCATCCTCGGCGGCTTCGGCGGCGAAACCGCAGCGGTCGGCGCCGGCGCTGGCGGCGAAGCGCGTCCGGTCAAACTCGGCTCGGCCGACGACGCCGCCTACATCATGAAGAATGCGCAGAAGGTGATCATCGTACCCGGCTACGGCATGGCGGTGGCGCAGGCGCAGCACGCGCTACGCGAGATGGCCGATACGCTGAAGAAGGAAGGCGTCGAGGTCAAATACGCCATTCACCCCGTAGCAGGCCGCATGCCCGGCCACATGAACGTGCTGCTCGCCGAAGCCAACGTCCCCTATGACGAGGTGTTCGAGCTCGAGGACATCAATTCCGAATTCGCCCAGGCCGACATCGCCTTCGTGATCGGCGCCAACGACGTCACCAATCCCGCTGCCGAGGACGACAAGACGTCGCCGATCTACGGCATGCCGGTGTTGCAGGTCTGGAAGGCCGGCACCGTGATGTTCATCAAGCGGTCGCTGGCCTCGGGCTATGCCGGCATCGACAACCCGCTGTTCTACCGCGACAACACCATGATGCTGCTCGGCGACGCCAAGAAGATGACCGAGAACATCGTCAAGGGGATGTGAGCCTAAGGTCACAGCCGATGATCGGGCGGCGGCAATTGATGACGGGTGCGGCTGCGGCGCTTGCGGCGGGCGCAACGTCATCGCCTACCGCCTCGGCCTTCGAATGGCAGACATCGCAGCCTTCAGACGCCGGTTTCACGCCGGACCTTGAGGCGCGCTTCGAAAAACTGATCGCGGACAAGCGCATCTGGAATCAGCACGGCGTGCTCGTCATTCGCGGCCGCCGCGTCGTGCTCGAGCGTTACTTTGCGGGTGAAGAGAATAATTGGGGCAAAGTCAGCACCGTCAGCTTCACGGCGCACACGCTGCACAATCTCTATTCCGTCACCAAGAGCGTCGTCGCGCTGGTCTATGGCGCCGCGCTCGCCGAGGGCAAGGTGCCGCCGCCCGAGGCGCCATTGTTCGCACAGTTTCCGGAGTATCCCGACCTGATCGCAGCCGACCCGCGCCGCGCCGAACGCACCATCGCGCACGCGCTGTCGATGACGCTCGCCCTGAAATGGGACGAGATCGGCCTTCCCTATGACGACGCCCGCAACGACGAGATCGGGATGGAGATGGCGAAGGACCGCTATCGCTTCATTCTCGACCGAGCCGTGGTCGGCACGCCCGGCAAGCGCTGGCTCTATAGCGGCGGCGCCACCGCGCTGCTCGGCCGCCTGATCGCCAAGGGAACGGGCAAGCGTCTTCCGGACTATGCGCGGCAGGCGCTGTTCGACCCGCTCGGCATCGGGGAGACCGAGTGGATTTCGAGCAAGGACACCTGGATCGCCGAACGGCATGGACCGGGCGATGGCGAACCGGCGGCGGCGTCCGGCCTGAGAATGACGCCGCGCGATCTCGCGCGCATCGGCCAGCTTGTCATCGATCGCGGCGCGGTGGACGGCCGCCAGGTTGTGCCGGCGGCGTGGCTCGAACAATGCCTCACGCCGCGCGTCGCCGCCGACGAAAACCGTCGCTACGGCTACCAGTGGTACATGGGCGACGTCGAATTCCGCACACGCTCTGGCGTGCAACTCGAGCATTGGGTCGGCGCCTTCGGCAATGGCGGCCAGCGGCTGTTCGTCTTCCCGGAACTCGAATTGATCGTCGTCACGACCTTCAACAATTTCACGCCTGACCAGTGGATCCCGCCGGTGCGCGTCCTGCGCGAGGCGGGCTGCCCAGTCTGGTGTGATGGCAATGCAGCGCTTAACGAAAGACAAAGGGCGCGCTTGCTGGCGTCCCGTCATGCCGGCCGGCAATCCGTCGTGCTGTCGCGACAAAACTGCGATGTTGCTCGGCGACGCCAGGAAAGGTGACGGAGAATTGTCGAGGGCTCGCAGTCTCGCCAGCGCCTGCGGTAGACGATGACCATTCTGAAATGGGGCGTCGCCCTGGCATTGATCGCTTACTTCGGCGGTCTCGCGTTGCTGTATTTCGCGCAGCGCTCGATATTGTTTCCCATCCCTGAAACGCGGCGTACCTCGCCGAAAGCCGCAGGCTTTCCGCAGGCCGAAGAACATCTGCTGCAAACCAGCGATGGCGAGAAACTTGTCGCCTGGCATGTTCCTCCCCGCGCGGGCAAGCCGGTGGTGGCCTTCTTTCACGGCAATGGCGATATCCTGGCCTGGCGCGCGCCGTGGTTTGCCACGCTGACCGCCGACGGCACCGGGCTGGTTGCGGTGTCGTTTCGCGGATATGCCGGCTCGTCAGGCTCTCCGACGGAGGCTGGTCTCATCAACGACGCCGAGGCCGCCTATGCGTTCGCCGTGGAGCGCTACGCGCCCGATCGGATCGTGCCGTGGGGCTACTCGCTCGGCAGCGGGCCCGCGGTTGCCCTCGCAGCGAGGCATCGAATCGCAAAGCTGATCCTGCAAGCCCCCTACACGTCGATCGCGGATGTCGCCGCGGCCGCATTTCCGTTTGCCCCGGTGCGCTGGTTCGTACGCGACCAGTTCCATGCCGACCAATGGATCGCCAATGTGACTTCACCTGTGCTGATCATGCACGGCGGACGTGACCGCACGATTCCGATCCGCTTCGGCGAAAGGCTCTATGAACTTGCTCGCGATCCGAAGCAGATGGTACGATTTCCGGAGGGTGGTCACGATGACCTTGATGATTTCGGTGCGATGGACGTCGCGCGAGCTTTTCTCTCCAAAGATGCGCGATGACCGGCGCGGTTCGTCAACGCGTGTAATTCCATGAGCGCACACGGTCCGATGCCGCGGTCGGCATGGATATTTCCGGCGCTGGCGGTTTTGCTGTTTGCGGCGGCCACCGCGCTCGGCTTCACCTTCACGCCATCGCCCGCCGGGCTGGTGTTTGCGGTCGTGCTGCTGGTGATCCTGTTCGGCACCGTATTCGCCGCCGTGCATCATGCCGAGGTGATCGCCGAGCGGATCGGCGAACCCTACGGCACGCTGCTGCTGACGCTGGCGGTCACCGTGATCGAGGTGGCGCTGATCGCCACCATCATGCTCGGCGAAAAACCCGTGCCCACATTGGCGCGCGATACCGTATTCGCCGTGGTGATGATCGTGTGCAACGGGCTGGTCGGGGTCTGCATTCTGGCCGGCGGCCTGCGCTACCGCGAGCAGGACTTTCAGATCTCAGGCGCCAATCTCTATCTTTCGGTGCTGATCGTGCTGGCGACCATCACGCTGATCCTGCCGAACTACACCCTGACCACGCCGGGGCCGTTGTATTCGGCGGCCCAACTCATCTTTGTCAGCATCGTGACCATCATTCTCTACGCCGTGTTTCTCTACACCCAGACCATCCGGCACCGCGACTATTTCATCATTGAAAGCGACGGCGCCGGGGATGATGCGGCACCCACCTCGAACCGGACGCTGATGCTCAGCATGGCGCTGCTGCTGCTGTCGCTGCTGGCGGTGGTGCTGCTGGCGAAAAAGTTCTCGCTGGTGGTCGATGCCGGCGCCGCCGCGATCGGCGCGCCGCCGGCCTTTGCGGGCATTCTGGTGGCGCTGCTGATCCTGCTGCCGGAAAGCGTCGCCGCCATCGCCGCGGCGCGCAAGAACGAACTGCAGAAGAGCATCAATCTGGCGCTGGGCTCCTCGCTGGCCACCATCGGGCTGACCATTCCGGCGGTCGCGGTAGCGGCCTATGCGCTCGACAAGACCCTGCTTCTCGGCCTGGACCAGCGCGAGGTGGTGCTGCTGGTGATGACCTTCTTCATCAGCATGCTGACTTTCGGCACCGGCCGCACCAACATCCTGTTCGGGCTGGTTCACCTGCTGGTGTTTGCGGTATTCGTGTTCATGGTATTCGTGCCGTGAGGGGTTAAGGAGAAGCAGCCATGATCAGCGCGAAATCGGACGTTCAGGTCGACACGCCGGAAGTCCGTGTCACCGAATGGCGGCTGGCGCCGGGCAGCGCCACCGGGCATCACATCCATGAGATGGACTATGTGATCGTGCCGGTAACCTCCGGCGAAATGACCATCGTGGCGCCGAACGGCGAGCGCTCGAAGGCGCAGCTTGGGGTGGGAAAATCCTATTTCCGGAAAGCCGGCGTGGAGCACGACGTGCTCAACGAAACCGCCGCCGAGATCGTGTTCCTGGAAGTCGAACTGAAGCCTTGAGCGCAAGGTCTCGCGCGCGGGAAGTGTTGAAACGGTCCAATTGCCATCGATCCGTCGCGATTGATCCCTCAATGCGCCTCAAAGTTCCCGCATCAGAAAGCGCGCGGGGAGGCCGTTGATGCTGAAGAAATACATCTCGAAGTTCACGATCGATATTTTGCCCTCGGTGCTGGCGACCATCATCGGCGCATATATCGTTAACCATTACATCGTCAGCAAGCCGGCGGGCGCGCCGGTCGCGGCTGCGGTCTCCGCGGCTGAGCCGACAAAAGCGGATTCCAGGGCATCGGAATCCGTCGCCGCTATTCCCGAGGCGGGCGTCAAGGCCAAGGGTATCTCCGAGAAAGCCATCCTGGAGAAGACTGCGACCGAAAAGCCGACAGTGGTCGACAAACCGGCCGAGACCGCGAGCCTGCCGGTCGAGCCGCGCCGGCATCAGCCGGCGCCGCGTGAAAAGGCGGTTGCCAAAGCCGTGCAGACGCCCGCCCCAGCTCCTGTGCAGACCCCGGCGCCCGCCGCGGCGTCCACGTTGCCCACCCCCGTCGAAACCGCGGTTGCTCCGGAGGAGAAGCGCGACGCCAACGATCTGGCTCGCGCGGCGATCGAGCGCCTGCGCACGACCACCGAGACTCAGCCTCGTGTGCAGGAGGCCGTGCGTATTCCGGAAGCGCCTCGCCCCGACGTGCCGCAAGTGTTGACGGCGGCGCCGGTGCAGCCGTTGCCCCCGCCGATGATGGTTTCAACACCCAGGAGCGAGGCGTCCAATCCGGCGACGGGTTCGCTGGCTGTGAAGCCGCCTTACGGCTCCGCGGTCAACGACCCGCGACGGCCTACGCCGCCTGCCGACATTCCGTCTTCCACGCCGCCGATCGATCTTCATGCCGAGGCAGTGCTTCCCGCGCCACGGGAGCGCACTACGGTTGCCGACGAGGTGCTGTCGGCGGCGAAGTCGGTATTCCACGCAGTGCTGCCGCGATAGGCGTCCCTCATTTCGTCATTCCGGGGCGCGCCTCTTCGGCGCGAACCCGGAATCCAGAACGATTCGTTATTTGCTCTGGATTCCGGGTCCACGCGAAGACGCGTGTCCCGGAATGACGATTGAATTTTAGCCGCCGACCCGTGCGATGCCGCTTCGCGCCGCCTCGTCCTTGGGACGGATCTCGATCGCGCGATTATAGGAGGCGGCCGCCTTGGCCTTGTCGCCAAGTTTCTCGTAGGCGAGGCCGCGGGTCACCCAGATCTGTCCGTTCAGCGGGGCCGCCTGCACGGCTTCATCGAGATCGGACGCGGCTTCCTTCGGCTTGTCCAGCGCGAGGTAACTGACGGCGCGGCCGAACAGCGGGTCGGCCTGCTGCGGCGCCAGGCCATTGGCGGAGGTGAAATCGGTGACCGCCAGTTCGTGCTGCTTGTTGCCCTGATAGAGCAGGCCGCGGTTGTAGTAAGCCTCGGCATTGTCGGGACGCAGGCTGATCGCCTTGGTAAGATCTTCGACCGCTTCCGTCTGCTGATTTCGCGCCTTGTAGATCATGCCGCGGCCGAGAAACGCGGGGGCATAATTGGCATCGAGCGTAATCGCGCGATTATAGTCCGCCAGCGCCTGATCGAGCTTTTTGGTATGCCGATAGACCATCGCGCGATTGGCGTAGGCGTGTCCGTAATTGGGATCGAGGCTGATGGCCTTGTTGAGGTCGGCCAGCGCCTCCTCGGACTTGCCGCCCTGCGCCAGCAACAGCCCGCGCGCGTTATAGGCTTGTGCGTCGTTCGGATTGCCCCGGATGGTCTCGGTGAGCGAAGCGATGCTGCCGGATGCACCCTGCGCGGCGTCATCCTTTTCGCCGGAGCCCGTCAGCGAACCGAGATTGATCGAGCAGCCGGCGCTGCACATTGCGATCACGCCGAACGCGATCAGGGCGGCCATGCGGCGGCCAGGACGCGAACGTCCGCCAAATCGATCCGGGACCGGACTTGCCATGGGATGCCGAAGGCTAGCGCTTGAGCTTGTCACTCTCCCGCTATTGGTAACCTGCCGCCGTCCAAAATGCATCGGTCAAAATAATAACGCGGGCACCAGGGCCCGCGTTATCGGAGTCGATTCTGCAAAAAAGACGGTTCAGCGCGGTCCGCGCGGACCCGCACCGGGACCACCCCGGCCGCCGCGCTCTGCGCCGGGACCGGCGCCGAACACCGGCTTCGGCTTCATCGGCAGCAGACCTTCGCGCTGCAGCTTCTTGCGGGCGAGCTTGCGGGCACGGCGTACGGCTTCCGCCTTTTCGCGGGCCTTCTTCTCGGAGGGCTTTTCGTAATGACCGCGGAGCTTCATCTCGCGGAAAATCCCCTCGCGCTGCATCTTCTTCTTCAGCGCCTTGAGGGCTTGATCGACATTGTTATCGCGAACGAGAACCTGCACGCGGCATCCTCTTTCAATTGATCGGATTGGAATCTTTTCAGAAAGCGAAGGGCCGACTAAGGCCAAGCCCTCAACCTCAAGGGCGCGGATGTATCAGATCGAAACCGGGATGTCCACCTGCGAACCGGCCGTTTTCAGCTATTCAGGCCGCTTGCGATGGCCTTGCGGCGAACCTGGGACCGAATAAAGGCAGCTATTTTTGGCCCTGAGGTGTCACTTCTGTGACATGACCCATCTTGCGGCCGGGGCGCGGCGCACCCTTGCCGTAGAGATGCACGGTGGCGCCGGGCACGGTGAGCCATCGTCTATGGTTGTTGATGTCGTCGCCGATCAGATTGGTCATGGTGACCGGGCCGTGGCGGACCGGCTTGCCGAGCGGCCAGCCGGCGATGGCGCGGATGTGCTGCTCGAATTGCGAAACCGAGGCGCCGTCCAGGGTCCAGTGCCCGGAATTATGCACCCGTGGCGCGATCTCGTTGACCAGCAGCGTCGGCCCGGATGTCGAACCCTGCTGGCCCGGCACCACGAACATCTCCACCGCCAACACGCCGACATAATTCAGCGCGTTGGCGATGGTTTCCGCGATGCCGCGGGCCTGCGCCGCCAGCGCCTCGGAAATCGCGGCGGGCACGCGCGAGATTTTGAGGATGTGGTCGCCATGTTCGTTTTCGGTGACGTCGAAGCACTCGACATGGCCGTCGGCGCCGCGCGCCGCGATCACCGAGATTTCGCGCTCGAACGGGATGAAGGCTTCGAGGATCGCCGATCGGGTGGCGAGTTCGTGCCAGACCCGATCGAGGTTATCGCCTTCACGGATGATCGCCTGGCCCTTGCCGTCATAACCGAAGCGGCGGGTCTTGATGACGGCAGGTAAGCCAATGCGCCTGATCGCGGCTCGCAGCTCCTCCACCGACGACACGTCGGCATAGGCGGCGGTGCCGATGCCGAGCCTGGTCACAAATTGCTTTTCGACGAGACGGTCCTGCGTGGTTTCCAGCACCTTGTATTCGGGCAACACCGGACGGCGCGCCGCGAGAATCATCGCCGTGGCCGCCGGCACGTTCTCGAATTCGTAGGTGATGACATCGACGTCGTTGGCGAACAATTCCAGCGCCTCGACATCGGCATATTCGGCGCAGGTGGGGTTATGCACCACATCGAACGCCGGCGAATCCGGATCCGGCGAGAACACCTGGCATTTGAGGCCGAGGCGCGAGGCTGCCATCGCCAGCATCCGGCCCAACTGCCCGCCGCCGAGAATTCCAATGGTGTCGCCCGGCTTCAGCTTCACCTGATTTGAAGCCGTCACGCGGCGCCCTCCGGCCGTTCGCCCACCGCATCGGTTTGCGCCTTGCGCCAGGCGACAAGCCGGCCCGCCAGCGCCGGATCGTTCAGTGCCAGCACGGAAGCTGCGAGCAGGGCGGCATTGATGGCGCCGGGCTTGCCGATCGCCAGCGTTCCGACGGGAATGCCGGCCGGCATCTGCACGATCGAATACAGCGAATCGACCCCCGACAGCGCCCTGGATTCGATCGGCACGCCGAACACCGGCAGTTCCGTCAGCGACGCCGTCATGCCCGGCAGATGCGCCGCCCCGCCGGCGCCGGCGATGATGATCTTGAAGCCGGCGGCCCTGGCCCCCTTGGCGAAGGCGAACAGCCGGTCCGGGGTGCGATGCGCCGACACGATGTGCTTCTCGCAGCCTACGCCGAGCGCGGCCAGCGTTTCGGCGGCATGGCGCATGGTGTCCCAGTCCGACTGGCTACCCATGATAATGGCGACGGCGGCGGTCATTTCTAAGTCAATTCTTTTCGGGAATCCAAAAACATAGGCCGATTATAGGTTCAGCCTTTGTCGTGGCAAGGACCGCGGAATGGGCTATTGTTTCATGGTCAATGGCGGTGGCCCATGAAGAAGAAACCGAAGCTCTCTGCACTGAAAGCGATCAAACGCCGAACAAGCGGCGAGAGGGCGGGGACCAAACCCGATCAGGCCGGGCGCGTCAAGCGCGGAAAAGCGCGCCCGAAATCGCCGGGCCCTGCCATGCCCGCCGACCCCAAACTGACGATTCGCCGGTTGCGGTCGCAACTGGCCAAAGCGCAATCGCGCATAGCGGAACTGGAAGCCTCGGCGGACCAGGATTTCCTGCTCGACATCCCGAACCGCCGCGGTTTCGAGCGCGAGCTGAACCGCTCGATCGCCTACATCAAGCGTTATCACGCCAGCGGCGCCCTGATCGTGCTCGACGTCGATCGCTTAAAGCCGATCAACGACGCCTACGGCCACGCCGCCGGCGACGAGGTGCTCAAGGCCATCGTGGCGGTGCTGCGGCGGCATGTCCGCTCGTCGGACGTGATCGGCCGGCTCGGCGGCGATGAGTTTGCGCTGCTGTTGTGGAATCTGAGCGCGACCGACGCTCACGCCAAGGCGGCTTCACTGGAGGAGGCCGTGGATGGGCTGTCCTTCGTGTTTCGAGGCCGCAAGATCTCGGCGGGCGCCTCCGCCGGTGTTGCGATTCTCGGAATCCACGCCGAGGCCGGCAAGGCGCTGGAGGAGGCCGACAGCGCCATGTACGTGCGCAAGGCGCAGCGCAGGCATGAGGGGTCAGCTTAAGCATTGACTGCAATTGCACTCCGCTCCACGATTGGATGCAAGGCAACGGCAGGGCGAAATGACAGACAATCAGACATCGACAACCAACGATCCCCAAACATTGGCCTCGGCGCCGGCCGCGGCAATGGGGAAATTGTATTCGGCGATAGGGCAGGCGTTGGCGAACGCCGCGCAGAATGCGGTCTCCGCACAGCAACAGACGCAGGTCGTTGCATTGGCGGCCACGACCCAGGGTATCGCTACCTTGTATTCAGTGGATACCGCGGCGCTTGGCCTCGCCACCAAAAAAGAAATCGATAGCCGCTAGTGGACGTGCGAGCCGAAAGCGCGTCCGGCAACTCCATCAGAAACTGGAGTACGGCCACCAACAATCTGCAAGGCGGGAGCCGCGAGCCGATGAGCGAGAACAGTACCGACAACATATTCGATGTGGCCGCCGATCTCGACGCGCTTGCGCTCGGCGTATCGCCTTCGCAATCGCTGGCGATGCTTGGCGCCGTGATGGCGCAGACGCTGGGAATGGCGATGTATAACGCGGTCAGTGCCCAGCACAACGCGATCACCGTTCGCGGCGCGGCGATCACCATGGCATGCGCCGGAATATTGTCACTGCCGATTGCCGAAGCCGACAAGCATTCGTCCGCCTCGGCTTCGGCCCAGGCCGGCGCGGCCAAACCGGCGTTGGATCTTGCGGCGGCAAAAGTTCAGGGCGACAGCGCTTCGCCAGCGGAGAGTGCTTCGGCTTCCGGGCCGGCAGGCGCTGCGGCGGTGGATGCCGTGATCATCGACGCTATCAACCGGATTCAGCTCGCGGTCATGTCCCCGCAATCGGTGCGTACCAGCGGTGCAGGCAAGGCTTATCAATTGGTCGCGCATTCGGCAGCGCTTGCGGTGCAGGACGCGGCCAACGCGCTGAGTGGCATGTCGACGCTCGCGGCAACGGCGATGGGTGCTGCCTTGACCCGGTTTCTGACCACCGGCGATCCGAAGTATCTCGCAGGCGTCGCCGCGGCGGTGGACATGGTCAAACTGGCCACCGACGATTTCGCGCGCATCAGCACTGCCGCTTCCGTTGCCGTAACAACCTTTCCCTCGGGCTGACGTCTCGATCCGCGACCACGCGCGGCGGTCCAACGGTGGGATAAATCATGACAGCCAAGCCCACGCCGTTCGCGCTGCATGTTCCGGACGCGGAGATTTCCGATCTTCGCGACCGTCTGGCCCGCACACGCTTTGCCGATCAGGCGCCGGGCGAAGCATGGGCCTACGGCACCGAGGTCGCCTACCTGCGCGAACTCACGGAATACTGGCGCACCAGGTTCGACTGGCGGGCCGAGGAGGCCGCGCTGAACGCGTTTCCGCAATTCCGCGCAGCGCTCGACGGCGTCGACCTGCATTATCTGCACGTGCCCGGCGTCGGCCCGGATCCGATGCCGCTGCTGTTGCTGCACGGCTGGCCGGGTTCGGTGTTCGAGTTTCTCGACATCATCCCGCGTCTCACCGACCCGGCGCGCTTTGGCGGCGACGCGCGCGATGCCTTCACCGTGGTCGCGCCGTCACTGCCCGGCTACGGGCTCTCGTTCCAGCCGGGCATGAAGCGGTTCGGCGTTCCGGAAATGGCGGATGCTGTCGCGGCGTTAATGACCGACGTACTCGGCTACAACAAGTTCGGCGCGCAAGGCGGCGACTGGGGCGCCGGCGTCACCAGCCGGCTCGGCTACGCCTATGCAGATCGTATGATCGGCATCCACATCAATCTGATGATGGCCGCCGGGCGCGATCCCGCCGAATTTCCCAACCCGACCGCGGAGGAGCAGGAGTATCTCGCCGAACTGAAACGATGGCTGCGCGAGGAAACCGGGTATCAGTGGATCCAGGGTACCAAGCCGCAGACGCTTGCCTTCGCGCTGACCGATTCGCCGGCCGGGCTCGCGGCATGGATCGCGGAAAAATTCCGTTCCTGGTCCGATTGCAACGGCAGCATCGAGAATGCAATTCCGCGCGACCGCATGCTCGCCGATATCTCGCTGTACTGGTTCACAGGCTCAATCGGTTCGTCGTTCTGGCCCTATTACGCCCGTCTGCACGGCTCGGCGATCCTGCCCCCGGGCGACAAAATCTCCGTGCCGACCGGCTATGCGCAATTCCCGCGCGAAATGCTGAAACCCTCGCGCCGCGCCGCCGAGCGCGTGTTCACCGATATCAGGCGCTGGAGCGTCATGCCCAAGGGCGGGCATTTCGCAGCACTGGAACAACCGGAGCTGCTTGCCGGCGAGGTGCAGGCGTTCTTCCGGGAATTGCGTTGACCAGGTGAAGCCTTATTGCCCGCTGGGATCATCCGGCACATCGCCGAATTTTTTCAGCAGTTGAGCGTCGCTGAATTCGCCGGCCATCGGATCGCCGGTGCGGCTGAACGCCACCGCGCCGACGCTGCCGGCGGCGCGCGATAAAACTTCGGCGCGGCGTACCGCGCCCGACGGGCTCTGGCATTCTTCGGCCGAGCCCGCGACCGGCGAGCCGGCGTCATCCCGCAGGAACGGCAGCGCAACGTAATAAGTGACATCAGCCATCGCACCGCTCCGGGTTCGATCGGTCAGGCGGCATTGCCCTTCGCTTGCGGCGATCCCGCCAGTTCGTTGGCAAAAGCGGCCTGCAATTCCTGCAGTTCCGCCTCCAGATATTCGTTGGCCATGATCAGCGCCTTGATGGCGCCGCGCAGGTTGCCGCCGCACATCGCAATCGCCTGGTCGCAGGCCTGCTCGTAATGATCGTTGGTAGCCAGCGGGGCAGATTCGGCCATGGCGAAACCCTTCCTTTAACGTGCGAGATATGCGGCGATAGATGTTCCCTTTTTGTTCTATCAGAGTCAAGCGCGTCGGGTGAGCTGAAATCCCGTTTTCCACCGCTCGCGACCGCGAACGGCAGGCAGGGTTCGTTACGGCGTGCGGCGTTCGCGTGCTTGCGGGGGTACGACGCGATTTCCGCGCGACCGGAACCAAAACAATATCCGGCGCTTAACCGCATGTTGGGAAGGAGAGAGGCGCATGGGTCTTTCGCAGTCCAAAAGACCCGTGGTGCTGATCGTCGAAGACGAGTTGCTGTTGCGCATGAATGCCGTTGACATGATCGAGGCCGCCGGGTTCGAGGCGGTTGAGGCTGCCAACGCCGACGAGGCGATCGACATTCTTGAAAGCCGCCGCGACATCACCGTGGTGTTCACCGATATCCAGATGCCGGGTTCCATGGACGGGTTGAAGCTTGCCCGCGCGGTCCGCGGCCGCTGGCCGCCGATCAAGATCGTTGCGACCTCCGGCCACGTGAATGTGGCTGAAGCGGATCTGCCGGATGGCGGGCGGTTTCTGCCGAAGCCCTACAGTCCGCATCAGATCACCGGCGTGCTGCGCGAATTGATTGGCGGGTGAATAAAAAATCGTCATTCCGGGATGAAGGGCGCGCCCCGGAATGACAAACTCACGCGATAATGTCCGGCGTGATCTGGTCTTCGATGAAGGCGATGCGGTCGCGCAATTGCAGCTTGCGCTTTTTCAAGCGCTGCAGTCGCAGCAAGTCCGGCGCGGGCGATTGATGCAGCGCATCGATCGCAGCGTCGAGGTCGCGGTGTTCCTGCTGCAGGCGCGCGAGTTCTTGCGCAAGCTCGCGCTCATCTTCGTCGGTCATGGGTCTACGTTAACTGAAACCCGATGCGTTTGCGAAGGGTTGCGAAAGCCCTGATACCAAAAGACGCCAAGGAATATCATCCTTGCGGCGGACCGCTGCCAGCAGCCGAGGCCGCAAGGTTCCTTCACGATTCATTTCAAGTAATACACCATGTGATCATTCAATTTTTAATACCCATCGACAGCGGCCCGGGCTGGTGTAGACTTGATCGTCCAGATCGAATTTGAGGTCCACAACCGAGGAGACTTTGTATGGCAATACAGGCGCATCTCGTTGAACTGGAACGCAAACATCGGGTTCTGGAAGGCGAATTGCACGAGGCTCTCACCCATCCATCCACAGACGATCTACACATTGTCGAGTTGAAGCGCCGAAAATTGATGGTCAAGGACGAAATTCAGCGGTTGAAGCTGACCGCGAGCGAAACGCTCCACTAGCGTTTTTGAGGGCTGGGTCCGGCTGCATCACCACGGACAGAGGCCTTCCGGCATTTTACAGTTGTGCGTATCGGGGACAATTGCCGTGGCGGCGAGAGCCGCCGCGCGATTTGTTATGTCCCGGCCAGTTCCCCGACATGATCCGCAATGGCCAGCGACGACGTCAGCCCCGGCGACTCGATCCCGAACAGGTTGATCAGCCCGCCGACGCCGTGGTCGCGCGGGCCCTGGATCATGAAATCCTGTTTGGCGACCGCCGGCGGCACGATTTTGGGGCGAATGCCCGAATAGCTCGGCATCAGCGCGCCGTCCGGCAGGTCAGGCCAGTAACGCCGGATCGCCGGATAAAACAGCTCGGCCCGCGCCGGATCGACGGCGTAGTCGATCGCATCGACCCATTCCACGTCGGGACCGAACCTGGCCTGGCCTGCGAGATCGAGCGTCAGGTGCACGCCGAGCCCGCCGGGCTCCGGCACCGGATAGATCAGGCGCGAAAACGGCGCCCGCGCGTTGCAGCTGAAATAATTGCCCTTCGCCAGATAGGCCGGCGGTATCAACTCGATCGGCATGCCGTCGATACCGCGCGCCACCGCCGGCGCGCCGAGGCCTGCGGAATTGATCAGAAGGCGGCATGCGAGCGTCATCGGCGCGTCGCCGCCGACGTCAAGTTCGATCCCGTCCGCCACGGCTCTGGCGCGCAGCAGCGGTGCGTGGAATGCGCAGGCGGCGCCGGCGGCCTCCGCGTCCCCACGTAGCGCCAGCATGAAGGCATGGCTGTCCACAATGCCGGTGGAAGGCGACAGCAGCGCTGCGTCGCAGTTCAGCGCCGGCTCCAGTGCGCGCGCGGCTTCGGCGTTGAGCACTTCCATGTCGAGCACGCCATTGGCTTCGGCATGCGCCTTGATCGATTGCAGCTTTTCGGTCTCGGCTGGCGTTGTCGCAACGATCAGCTTGCCGCAATTGCGATGCGGGATTCCATGATCGCGGCAATAGCCGTAAAGCGCCCGCTTGCCGCTGACGCACATCCGCGCCATCAGGCTTCCGGCCGGATAATAGATTCCGGCGTGGATCACCTCGCTGTTGCGCGACGAGGTTACGGTGCCGATGCCCTCGGTTGCCTCAAGGACGATGACTTCGAGGCCGGCCTGGGCCAGCCGCCGCGCAATGGCCAGACCGACTACCCCCGCACCGACGACGACACACTCAACTCTGTCCATTCGCGATTGGGATCCCGGATCGATTGCTTGTTCAATGTGACTTGGGTCGCCGCCGGCGCGTCATCGATTATGCGCTATCGCCTTGTTTGCGCGATTCTTTTTCGTGGCGCCGTCGCGGGCAGGTTCCCGTTAGCAAAGCATTAATCATCTAAGCCCAATTGCCGTCATTTGAGTCAGATTTTCCCGTTGCAGGGGTACGCGTTTACCTGATTCAAACCCGTGAAGCCAGACACTCCGGCGGCAATCCGCAGGTGAGGTATGGCTTCCAAGAATTGGCAGGCAGGCGGCAAGATTCTTGGCTCCGCGCTGGCCGTCGCGTGCCTGCTCGCGATGCCATTGGGTGTGTCATGGGCTGCCTCCGGTGACTTCGCGCCCCCGAGCTATATCGGCTCGATGGATCCGCATTTCATTTGGGAATTGCTGATCGGCGGCATCGTGGTTTTCTCGTTTCTGGCGGCGGTCGCGCTCTGGGTGATGTCGGCGTTGCGCAAGGTCAGGCGTTCGCAGTTGCGGCGCAATGCGTTCATCAGCTCGGCGCTGAACAATCTCAGCCAGGGCGTGGTGATGACGGACGCGCAAAAGCGCATCGTGTTCTGCAACGACCGCTATCTCGAAATCTACGGGATGACGCGCGCCGATATTCGCAAGGATATGACCGGGCCCGACCTGCTGGCGTTGCGGCGCAAGCTCGGCGTGCTGGACGTGAGCACCGACGAGTTCTACCGGGTTGCCGGCACCGGCGAGGGCCTCATTACCGAATTGCCCGACGGCCGATCGATCGTCGTCAAATACTGGGGACTGCCGAATGGCGGCTCGGTGGCGACGCACGAGGATTGCAGCGAGCAGCGCCGGCTGTCGCGGCAGCTGGCGACCACCACGCAATTCCTGGAATCCGTCATCGACAACGTTCCGGTCTGCGTCGCCGCCAAAAGCATCGAGGACGGCCGCTACATCCTCGCCAACCGTGCGTTCGAAAAGTTCTCGCGGCTGTCCCGCGACCAGATCGTCGGCAAGCGCGCCGATGAAATCTTCAAGCCGGCCACCGCGGCGACGATCGCAGCGGCCGACCGCGCCGCGATCGAATCGCCCGGCAGCCAGTTCCGCAACGAATTCATCGTCGAACGCGGCCCCGAGACGCGCATGCTCGCCAGCAACCGCGTGATCGCCCGCGACGACAAGGGTCAACCGAAATTCCTGATCGCGCTGTTCGACGACGTGACCGAACACAAGTCGCTGTCGCGCGAACTGGAAAACACCAAAAAATTCCTCGAACTGATCGTAGACAACATTCCGGTTTCGCTGATCGTCGAGCGCGTCAGCGACGGAAAATATCTTCTCGCCAACCGCAGCGCCGAAACCATCCTCAACCGCCGCCGCGAGGACGCCACCGGCCTCACTGCCACCGATATTTTCAATCCGCGGGAAGCCAAGCTGATCGTGGCGCGCGATGAAGCCGCGATCAGGAAAAAAGGAATGCTCACCGAAGAGCACCCGATCAGCACCAAGGACGGCTTGCGGCTGTTCCTGACGCGGCGGGTGACGGTGCTCGATGATTCCGGCGAGCCGCAATATCTCATCAAGACCCATGAGGACGTCACCGACCGCCGCCAGACCGAATCGCGGATGGCGCACATGGCGTATCACGACGGCCTGACCGATTTGCCGAACCGGGCGGCGTTCCTGCAGGCGCTGGCCCAGATGATCGAGGCCTGCGCCGATACCGACGAGCAATTCGCGGTGCTGTCGGTCGATCTCGACGGCCTGAAGGAAATCAACGACGTGTTCGGCCATTCGGTCGGCGACAAGCTGTTGATCGAAGTCTCACGCCGCATTCAGAGTTCGGCGCGGGGCGGCGTGGTCGCAAGATTGAGCGGCGACGAGTTCGGCCTGCTGATCGACGGGGTTCAACCCGACGCCGGCAGGGCGCTGGCGGAGAAGGTCGCCGAAGCGCTGGCCAGCGGGTTCCTGATCGACGGCAAATCGGTTCGCATCGGCGTCACCACGGGCATTTCGATATTTCCGCGCGACGGCGCCGACGCGGCGTCGCTGCTTGCCAATGCCGGCGCTGCGCTGTTCCGCGCCAAGGCGAAATCGCGCGGCTCGATCGGCATCTTCGAACCCGAAATGGACCAGCAGATTCGCGATCGCCGCGTGCTGCATCAGGATCTGTCGCTTGCGATCAGGAACGGCGAACTCTCGCTGCATTTCCAGCCGCAGGCCAGGGCCGGCCACAGCATCGAAAGCAGCGACGTGATCGGCTTCGAGGCGCTGGCGCGCTGGTTCCATCCGGTGCGCGGTTTCGTGCCGCCCGGCGATTTCATTCCGCTGGCGGAAGAGAGCGGCCTGATCGTCGAGATGGGCGAATGGATTTTGCGCGAAGCGTGCCGGGAAGCTGCCTCCTGGCCCTCGCAGCTGCAGATCGCGGTCAACCTGTCGCCCGCGCAGTTCATGCACGGCGATCTGGTCAGCCTGGTGCATTCGATCCTGCTGGAAACCGGGCTTGCACCGGGTCGGCTGGAGCTGGAAATCACCGAAGGCGTGCTGATCGAGGATTTCGATCGGGGTCTCGCGCTGCTGCGGCGCTTGAAGGCGCTGGGCGTGCGCGTCTCGATGGACGATTTCGGCAGCGGCTATTCCTCGCTGAGCTATCTGCAGGCGTTCCCGTTCGACAAGATCAAGATCGACCGCGCCTTTGTCATGAATCTCGGGCGCAACCCGCAATCGGCCGCGATCGTTCGCGCGGTGATCGGCCTCGGCCACGGGCTGGAGATGTCGATCGTCGCCGAGGGCGTCGAAACCCAGGAGCAGCTCTCCTTCCTCGCCGACGAGGGCTGCAACGCGGTGCAGGGCTATTTCATCGGCAAGCCGGCGCCGATCCTGCTGTATTCCGCGCTGGTCGGCCGCGCCGGCGTTGGCCCAATGGAGCCCGCGCGCAAGGCGAGCTAAAGCTCTCAGAGACCGTTCATGCGCAAGCCTGAATTCATTTACGTCGAAGCAATGGATTTCCACGGAGCTTGAGACGTGACCGAACTTGCCGCCTACAGACCCGACACCGTCTACACCATCTACATCGCCTCCACACCCGACAAGGTGTGGCAGGCGCTGACGACGGCCGAGTTCAGCCGGCAATATTTCTTCGGCTTCGCCGTCGAGATGGAAGCGATCGTCGGCGGCTCGTTCGTCGTGCGCGCGCCGGATGGTTCGACCCATATCGACGGCGAAGTGCTCGCATGCGATCCGCCGCGAAAATTGTCGGTGACATGGAACGTCAACTGGCCGGGGCTGGTGGAAAAGCTCGGCCAGACCGTTGTGACCTACGAGATCGCACAGGCGGGCGATTCGGTGCGGTTGACGATGACGGAATCGCATGAGCGCGAGCTCGGCGAAGATATTCTTTCCGGCGGACGCGCCGGCTGGCCCGCGATTCTTTCCAGCCTGAAGAGCATGCTGGAAACCGGCAGGCCGCTCGCGGTGAAGATGGAGCCGCCATTGAAAATGCTGGAAGCGCTGAAGAAGATGGGGATCAAGACGCCGTAGCGACATCGTGTCCCGGACGCGGTGCGGCATTCTTCGTGCCGCTCCGTAGAGCCGGGACCGTTACGGATGCTGCCTTCGTTACGGCCCCGGCTCTGCAGCGCACCACGCCGTAAGAACGGCGCGCTGCGCTGCGTCCGGGGCACGCATCACCCCAGCGCACGCAACTCCCGCCGCAGCACCTTGCCCGTCGCGGTCATCGGCAGGCTCTCGGCGAACTGAACAAACCGCGGATATTCGTGCGCGGCGAGCTGCACCTTCACAAAGTCCTGGATCTCGCGCGCCAGTTCGTCGCTCGGCGCAAATCCCGGCCGCAGCACGATCCAGGCCTTGATCGACTCGGTGCGGATCGGGTCGGGAATGCCGACCACCGCAGACATCGCCACCGCCGGATGCTTCATCAGCGTGTGTTCGATCTCCGACGGGCCGATGCGATAGCCGGCTGACGTGATGACGTCGTCCTCGCGGCTGACATACCAGAAATAGCCGTCCTCATCCTGCACGCCGAGATCGCCGGTGAGTAGGAATTCGCCGGCGTATTTTTTTGCCGTCGCTTCCGGATTGCGCCAGTATTCGATCATGGTGCAGGGATTGGGCTGACGCACGCCGATGATGCCGCGCTGGCCGCGCGGCAATTCCTCGCCCTTGTCGTCGACGATGCGGACGTCGAAGCCGGGCGTGGCCTTGCCCATCGATCCCGGCCGGATCGGAAACAGTTTTGAATTGCTGCCGACCACAAGATTGCATTCGGTCTGGCCGAACACTTCGTGCGCGTCGATCCCGAACGTGCCGCGCACCCAGTCGAGCAACTCGCCGCCGAGCGATTCGCCGCCGGTGAAGATGCTGCGCAGCCTGACGCCGGGATGTTTGACATTGGCCTGTCGCATCAGCTTCAACGCGGTCGGCGGCAGGAATACGTTGCGGATGCCCTGATCCGCCATCATCTGCATGGCAGCTTGAGGCTCGAACTTTCTGGCACGATGGCCGACGATCGGCACGCCGTGATACCACGCCGCCAGCAGCGCGTTGACGAGCCCTCCGATCCAGGCCCAATCGGCCGGCGTCCACATCAGGTCGCCGGGCTTGGGTAGAAAATCGTGGCACATCTCGACATTGGGCAGATGACCGAGCACGACACGATGCGCGTGCAGCGCGCCTTTCGGATTGCCGGTCGTGCCCGAGGTATAGATGATGAGTGCGGGGTCGTCCGCCGACGTATCGACGGTGGCGAATTCCTCGGACGCAGCCTCGATCGCGGACCAGAATGGTTTTGCGCCGGCATGGACCGCGCCGGATGTGACGTAGATGTCCTGCAGATACGGCAGCCGGTCGCGGATTTTCGCAAGTTTCTCCCACCCGGTCTCGTCGGTGACGACCGCTTTGGCGCCGGAATTGGCAAGGCGAAACTCCAGCGCGTCCTCACCGAACAGCGTGAACAGCGGCACCGAGACCAGACCTGCGCGAAACGCCGCCAGATGCGCGATCGGCAATTCCAGCGACTGCGACAGGAACACCGCGACGCGGTCGCCGCGCGCAAGCCCGTCCGCCTCCAGCACATTGGCGAAGCGGCAGGACATCGCGCGCAGCTCGTCGAACGAGGTGCGCTGCGCGCCGCCATCCTCGTCGACATAGATCAGCGCCGTGCGGTTATTGCCATCGGCATGACGGTCGCAGCATGCGGTCGCCATGTTGAACCGCGCCGGGATTTCCCAGCGGAAGTTACGGTAGAGCGCGTCGTAGTTGGAGGTTTCGATGAGCATCGCGATGGCCGCCGTGTTTCTTCTTAACCTCTCCCCGCATTGCGGGGAGAGGTCGCGAGCGTAGCGAGCGGGTGAGGGGCAAGGCAATGCATTTGCCGAGAAAAAAGTCTATCGGGTCGGTTGAGCGACCCGCGAATGCTGCGGTCGCAGCAAGCGCAGTGCCCGGCCCCTCACCCGGATCGCAAGAGCGATCCGACCTCTCCCCGCGAAAGAGCGGGGAGAGGTTAAGAAAGCGCCGCCTTCACCATTCCGCTGGCCTTGCCGAAATCCATTTGACCGGCATATTTCGCCTTCAATGCGCCAATCACCTTGCCCATGTCCTTCATGCCAGTCGCGCCGGTCTCGGCAATCGCCGCTGCGATCGCCGCCTTCACGTCGTCCTCTGACATCTGCTTCGGCAAATAGGCGGAAATGATCGCGATCTCCTCGCGCTCCTGTGCAGCGAGTTCAGCACGGCCGCCCTTGTCGTAGAGATCGACGGATTCCTGGCGCTGTTTTATCATTTTCTGAAACACGCCAAGCAAATCGGCGTCGCTCAGCGGCGGCTTGCCTTCGCCGCGCGCGGCGATGTCGGCGTTCTTGATGGTCGAATTGACCATCCGCAAGGTCGAGAGCTTGCGCTCGTCCTTGGCCC
The DNA here is from genome assembly GCA_963710045.1 of uncultured Alphaproteobacteria bacterium. GTDB lineage: Bacteria > Pseudomonadota > Alphaproteobacteria > Rhizobiales > Xanthobacteraceae > Bradyrhizobium. The sequence continues at coordinate 24,319 of CAVPZO010000075.1, forward strand.
GCATCGCGTCCTTGACCGCGTTGTTGATGTCGTCGCGCAGCATCGTGTTGTCCTCTCGCGGTCATTCCATGAACCCCTGATCTAGGCGGTCCGCGGCGTTGAGACAACTAGTACCGCAGCCATTCCACCAGCGCCTCGGCTGTGGCCTGTGGTTGCTCGACTTGCGGAAGGTGGCCGCAATCCGCAGTGATGATGAGTTTGGCGCCGGGAATTCCATCGGCCATCTCTACCGACAGTCTGTTGGGAATTGTAAGGTCCTCGTCGCTGGTCAGCACCAGCGTCGGACACCTGATCACAGCCAGCGTGGAGCGCGAATCGGCGCGGCCGATCACCGCGGTCTGCTGGCGCACAAAAGCCTCGGCGCCGATGTCGTCGCCCATGTCATGCACCAGCTGGCGCAGCGCGGCGTCGCCGCGCCGCGATGGATGCACAAAGCCTGAAAACAATTCGTCCAGCACGGCGTGATAGTCGCCGGCCCTGGCCCGCGCGATCTGGCCGCGCCGCCGCTCGCTGGCCTCCGGCGTATCGGGCCGCGCCTGGGTATTGATCAGCGCCAGCTTCGCCACCCGGTCCGGCGCCTGCCGCATGATTTCGAAGGCGATATAGCCGCCCATCGAATGGCCGGCGAGCGCGAAGCGCGGCGGCGCCTCGGCCAGGATGCGGCGCGCGATCAGGGCCATATTGTCGTCGCGGATATGATTGGCCACCGTCACCGGGCCATACCGCCACAGCGCGGGGATGACGGACGCATAGATTCGCGGCGAGCCCGCCAGACCCGGAACCAGCAGAATCGGCATCGTATTGTCCATGAAACCGCCCTGGAGTTTGTCATGCCCGGCCTTGAGCCGGGCATCCACGTCTTTCCTATTGCAGCAAGACGTGGATGGCCGGGTCAAGCCCGGCCATGACGAAAAAAGTTAGTCAAATATCCGCTTCATGCATGTGAATCCCTGGCTTACGGCTTTGACGCGGAAGCAGGCGGCGACTATGTAATGCGCTCATGACACAAACAGAAAACCCACCCGCCTGGCCGGACCACAAACCGACCGCGCTGCTCGTGCTTGCCGACGGCACCGTGCTGGAAGGTTTTGGGCTCGGCGCGGAAGGCCACGCCGTCGGCGAGGTCTGCTTCAATACCGCGATGACCGGCTATGAGGAGATCCTCACCGATCCCTCCTATGCCGGGCAGCTCATCACCTTCACCTTCCCGCACATCGGCAATGTCGGCACCAACGACGAGGATATCGAGACCGTCAACATGGCGGCGACGCCGGGCGCACGCGGCGTGATCCTGCGCAGCGCCATCACCGATCCGTCGAACTATCGGGCGTCGCGCCACCTCGACCAATGGCTGCGCGCCCGCGGCATCATCGGCATCAGCGGCATCGATACCCGCGCGCTCACCGCGCTGATCCGAAGCAAGGGCATGCCGAACGGGGTGATCGCGCACGCCAAAGACGGCGCGTTCGACCTGCACGGCTTGAAGGAAGAAGCCCGCGAATGGCCGGGGCTCGAGGGCATGGACCTGGTGCCGATGGTCACCTCAGGCCAGCGTTTTGACTGGGACGAGACGCCGTGGGCCTGGGACAAGGGCTTCGGCCGGCTCACCGCGCCGGAATTCAACGTGGTCGCCATCGACTACGGCATCAAGCGCAACATTTTGCGGCTGCTCGCCGGCGAAGGCTGCAAGATCACTGTGGTGCCTGCCACAACTTCAGCCGAAGACATCCTGGCGATGAAGCCGGACGGCGTGTTTCTGTCGAACGGTCCGGGCGATCCGGCGGAGACCGGCAAATACGCGGTGCCGGTGATTCAAAAGGTCATCGACTCCGGTACGCCGACGTTCGGGATTTGCCTCGGGCATCAGATGCTGGGCCTCGCGGTCGGCGCCAAAACCAAGAAGATGCATCAGGGCCACCACGGCGCCAATCATCCCGTAAAAGACGAGACCACCGGCAAGGTGGAGATCACCTCGATGAACCACGGTTTTGCGGTGGATCAGGCCACATTGCCGGCGGGCGCGACGCAGACCCACATCTCGCTGTTCGACGGTTCCAATTGCGGCATCCAGCTCGACGGCAAGCCGGTATTCTCCGTGCAGTATCACCCGGAAGCCTCCCCGGGGCCGCGCGACTCGCATTATCTGTTCAAGCGGTTCGCCGATCTGATGCGGGCGAACAAGGCGTCATAGGCCGCCACTACCCACAGACGTCATCCTGAGGTGCTCGCCCTCTTGGGCGAGCCTCGAAGGATGGGCCACAGGCGCTCGCGGCCATCCTTCGAGACGCCGCGCAAGCGCGCGGCTCCTCAGGATGACGGCGGTATGTTGGAAACGTCTGCTCTGAAAATGCTGGTGCGATGATCGGCCGTTTAGTATGATGGCCATCATTATAACTTGGACATCACCTCATGGACGCCCAATCCGCCCCAGTCGAATACGGCGTCACCCCGCCCGAGATCATGGCCGCCATGGCCGGCGTCGATTTCGTCCGCGCCATCTTTTCCGGCAAGCTGCCGGCGCCGCCGATCATGCAGACCGTCGAGCCGTTCGACTCCACCGCCGAGCCCGGCGTGGTGGTGATGCACAGCATCCCGGGTTTTAAGCATTACAACCCGATCGGCTCGGTGCATGGCGGTTACGCCGCCACCCTGCTGGATTCGGCGATGGGTCTTGCGGTGCATTCGATGCTGCCGGCCGGCACCGGCTACACCACGCTGGAATTCAAGATCAGTTTTATCCGCGGCATGACCAAGGACACCGGCGCAGTCAGAACCGAAGGCCGCGTGCTCAATGTCGGCCGCCGCGCCGCCACCGCCGAAGCGCGCATTACCAATTCCAGGGGCCGGCTGCTCGCGCATGCGACGACCACCTGCCTGATCTTTGAAATTCCCAAGGGAACGTCAAACGTTGCTGGCGGTTGAATCCGCGTCTTCAGCCGGAGCATTTCCATGTCGGTGGTCGGTGACGCAAAAAAACCGCTCACGTTCTTCTTTAAAGACGACGGCCTCGTGCCCAACAACGCGATCCCGTTCCTGGTCTACAAGCAGGCGGTCGACGTCGACAACGGGCATCCGGAAAAAACCATCGAGGGACTGTTCGGCGTCAATGGCTGGGGCGAGATGTGGCGCAACGGCGTCTACGATTACCTGCACTACCACGCTACGGTACACGAGGCGCTCGGCGTCGCGCGCGGCCTTGCGCTGGTGCGATTCGGCGGCAATCACGGCAAGTCGATCGAGATAGCGGCGGGCGACGTCGCGATCCTGCCCGCCGGCACCGGGCATCAGTGTTTATGGGCGAGCAAGGATTTCTGCGTGGTCGGCGCCTATCCGCCCGGACCGAGGATGCACGTCACGCTGCCGACGCCGGAGAACCATGCCAAGGCGCTAAAGACGATTCCGCAGGTGAAGCTGCCGGAAACCGATCCGGTGCTGGGCGAAGATGGACCGCTGGTGAAGTTGTGGAAGTAGATCGTAGAATCGTAGCCCGGATGAGCGAAGCGACATCCGAGATTGGGCCAGCGGAGTTGGTGGCCCCGGATATCGCTTCGCTCATCCGGGCTACGGCTACTGCTTCTACGCCTCGTTGCCGCCCTCTTGCCGGCTGGCTTCGAACAGGAACCAGGTGCGGCGCTCGGTTTCGTCGATGAACAATTCGAGCAGTCCGGCGGTGCCGGAATCCTCGTGGTCGTCGGCAAGCTTGTGCGCCTTGCGCATCGCGGCGGCCATCTTCTTGTTGTCTTCCATCAATTCGCGCAGCATTTCGCGCGGCGGCACGTAGCTTTCGTTGTTGTCCTTGATGGTCTGCAATTTGCCGATCTGGCCGATCGAGCGCAGCGTGATGCCGCCGAGCTTGCGCACGCGTTCGGCCAGTTGGTCGGTGGTGGCGAAAATCGCGTCGGCCTGCTCGTCGAGCATCAGATGATAGTCGCGGAAATGCCGGCCGCTGACGTGCCAGTGGAAATTCTTGGTCTTCATATAGAGCGCGAAGGCGTCCGCCAGCAGCACGTTGAGCGACGCCGAAATCTTGTCCACTGCGGCCTGCGGCAGATCGTTGGGCGTATCGAGATCGGGGGAAACCTTGTTGGACTTGGCTTTGCTCACAATGCACCTTCCTGTTAGGACGCGGACATGGCCAGCCGTGGACATTGGCGGCCGGACCCTCTAACGCCCATATAGGCTCCCGGTTCCCTCGCCGGAACCCTTGTTTTGCCGGACCCGATGCGCGATGGACGACTGGATCGACTATTACGATTCCACGCATACGATCTATGCGAGCAAGCGGCATCGCGACCTGCACTTTCAGGTGATCGCCAGGGATATCGTCGGCTACATCTCCTCGCCCGATGCCGTGGTGCTGGATTATTCCTGCGGCGAGGCGCTGTCGGCGGCGCGGGTGGCGGATGCTTGCGGCAAGCTCATCCTGGCCGAGCCGGCGCCCGGCGTGCGCGGCCGCCTGATCGCCCGTTTTGCGCCCAATACCAAAATCCGGGTGCGCTCGCTGGACGACCTGCGACATATGGAAGAAAAGTCGGTCGATCTCGCGGTGATGAATTCGGTGGCGCAATACATGACGCCAGGCGAACTCGACGCCGCCTTTGCGGTGATCCGCCGGCTGCTGAAGCCGGGCGGGCGTCTGGTGCTCGGCGATATCCTGCGGCCGGAGGTCGGCATGGGCAGGGACGTGCTCGCGCTGCTGAAGTTCGCCGCGACCAACGGCTTCCTGAAGGATGCCTTTTACGGTCTGGCCTCTACCGCGCTGTCGGATTATCGGCAATTGCGCACCCGCATCGGGCTGCAGCGCTACAGCGAGGCGGAAATGGTCGCCAAGCTTGCGGCTGCCGGGTTGACCGCGTCGCGCGCGCATCAAAACATCGGTCACAATCCGTGGCGGATGACCTTCGTCGCGCGGCATGCGTTCTGAACGCCAACGGTAGGGTTAACAAGTGGTAAACGTGGCTCCCTGCGACGGAATGGCTCATGATGGCTGCGGCCCGGTGGCGGAAAGCGTCGACGCGGGAGCGGTGCATCGCTCTTTATCCTGGTTCGAATCCAGGCCGGGCCTCCAGCCTTCGCCGCTCCGCGGCTACGGCTAGGCAAGCCCCCTCGTAGCGAAGGCTGCCTCGCCGTAGCTCGAAGAGCGAAGGCGGGCCGTATCGGTCAAAATTGCCGGTTGATTGGGCCTTTAAAGGCCTTTCGCAGGTGCGGAATCTGGTCTAAAGACACCCGCGCGCAAGGTCGAACCCAGCGCCGGTTTTGAGGGACGCGCGGCATGCGCGCCCTTTTTTTGTGCCCGATTCCTGCCCGCGAGACTTGATGCCCAAACGAACCGACATCTCGACCATCCTGATCATCGGCGCCGGTCCCATCGTGATCGGGCAGGCCTGCGAGTTCGATTATTCCGGGACGCAAGCGGTGAAAACCCTGAAGGACGAGGGCTACCGTATCGTGCTGGTCAATTCCAATCCGGCCACTATCATGACCGATCCGGAATTGGCGGATGCGACCTATATCGAGCCGATCACGCCGGAGATCGTGGCAAAAATCATCGAGAAGGAACGCCACGTCATTCCCGGCGGCTTTGCGCTGCTGCCCACCATGGGCGGCCAGACCGCGCTGAACTGCGCGCTTTCCTTGCGCAAGCAGGGCACGCTGAAAAAGTTCGACGTCGAGATGATCGGCGCCACCGCTGATGCCATCGACAAGGCCGAGGACCGCGGCCGTTTCCGCGAGGCCATGACCCGGATTGGGCTGGAAACGCCGCGCTCGATCCAGACCAAGAACCTGCCCGACGCGCTGCGCGCGCTCGACGACATCGGCCTGCCCGCGATCATCCGGCCGTCCTTCACCATGGGCGGCACCGGCGGCGGCATCGCCTACACCAAGGCGGAGTTCATCGAGATCGTCGAGCGCGGCATCGACGCGTCCCCCACCGACGAAGTCCTGATCGAGGAGAGCGTGCTAGGGTGGAAAGAGTTCGAGATGGAGGTGGTGCGCGACAAGAAAGACAATTGCATCATCATCTGCTCGATCGAGAACCTCGATCCGATGGGCGTGCACACCGGCGATTCCATCACGGTGGCGCCGGCGCTGACCTTGACCGACAAGGAATACCAGATCATGCGCGACGCCTCGCTGGCGGTGCTGCGCGAGATCGGGGTGGAGACCGGCGGCTCCAACGTGCAGTTCGGCGTCAATCCGGCCGACGGACGCATGGTGGTGATCGAGATGAACCCGCGGGTGTCGCGCTCCTCGGCGCTGGCCTCGAAAGCGACCGGCTTTCCGATCGCCAAGGTCGCGGCGAAACTCGCGGTCGGCTATACGCTCGACGAGATCGCCAACGACATCACCGGCGGCGCCACGCCGGCTTCGTTCGAGCCGACCATCGACTATGTCGTGGTCAAGATTCCGCGTTTTGCATTCGAAAAATTCCCCGGCGCCTCCACCACGCTGACCACCTCGATGAAATCGGTCGGCGAGGTAATGGCGATCGGCCGCACCTTTCAGGAATCGCTGCAGAAGGCGCTGCGCGGGCTGGAAACCGGCCTCACCGGGCTCGACGAAATCGAGATCGAGGGGCTCGGCCGCAGCGATGACAAGAACGCGATCCGCGCCGCGCTGGGCACGCCGACGCCGGACCGGTTGTTGCAGGTGGCGCAGGCGATGCGGCTCGGCTGGTCGAATGACGAGATCTTCACCTCGTGCAAGATCGATCCGTGGTTTCTCGCGGAAATGCGCGGCATCGTCGAGATGGAAGCCAGGATCAAGGCCAACGGCCTGCCGCAACACGCGTTCGGCGTGCGCACGCTGAAAGCCATGGGCTTTTCCGACGCCCGGCTCGCGGTGCTGACCGAAACCACCGAGGCCGACGTCACGGCGCTGCGTCACGCGCTGAAAGTCCGTCCGGTATTCAAGCGCATCGACACCTGCGCCGCCGAATTTGCCTCGCCCACCGCCTATATGTATTCCACCTATAAATCGCCGTTCGCAGGCACCGTCGCCGACGAAAGCGCGCCGTCGGACAAGAACAAGGTGATCATCCTCGGCGGCGGTCCGAACCGGATCGGGCAGGGCATCGAGTTCGACTACTGCTGCTGCCACGCCTGCTTTGCGCTGCACGATGCCGGCTTCGAGACCATCATGATCAACTGCAATCCGGAGACGGTGTCGACCGACTACGACACCGCGGACCGGCTGTATTTCGAGCCGCTGACAGCCGAAGACGTGCTGGAGATCATCGACACCGAGCGCCGCAACGGCACCCTGCATGGCGTGATCGTGCAGTTCGGCGGCCAGACGCCGCTCAAACTGGCGCGCGCTCTGGAGGCCGCCGAGGTGCCGATCCTCGGCACCTCGCCGGACGCCATCGATCTGGCCGAGGACCGCGACCGCTTCAAGCGCGTGCTCGACAAGCTGCGCCTGAAGCAGCCGAAAAACGGCATCGCCTATTCGGTCGAGCAGGCGCGGCTGGTGGCCGCCGATCTCGGCCTGCCGCTGGTGGTGCGTCCGTCCTATGTGCTCGGCGGCCGCGCCATGCAGATCATCCGCGAGGAATCCCAGCTCGGCGACTATCTGCTCGGCACCTTGCCCGAACTGGTGCCGGGCGACGTCAAGGCGCGCTATCCCAATGACAAGACCGGGCAGATCAATACGGTACTGGGCACCAATCCGCTGCTGTTCGACCGCTATCTCTCCGACGCCACCGAGATCGATGTCGATTGTCTCTGCGACGGCAAGGACACCTTCATCGTCGGCATCATGGAGCACATCGAGGAAGCCGGCATTCATTCCGGCGATTCCGCCTGCTCGCTGCCGCCGCATTCGCTCGACGCCGCCACCATCGACGAACTGGAACGGCAGACCCGCGAACTGGCGCTGGGTCTCGACGTGGTCGGGCTGATGAACGTGCAATACGCCATCAAGGACGGCGAGATCCACGTGCTCGAAGTCAATCCGCGGGCGTCGCGGACGGTGCCGTTCGTGGCCAAGGTGATGGGCATGCCGGTGGCAAAGATCGCGGCCAGGATCATGGCCGGCGAGAAGCTTGCGGACTTCAACCTGAAAAAACGCACTCTCGGCCATGTCGGCGTCAAGGAATCGGTATTTCCGTTCGCGCGCTTCCCCGGCGTCGATACCGTGCTGGGTCCGGAAATGCGCTCGACCGGCGAGGTGATGGGCATCGACCGCTCGTTCGCGGTGGCGTTTGCCAAGAGCCAGCTCGGCGGCGGCACCCGGGTGCCGCGCAAGGGAACGGTGTTCGTCTCGGTCCGCGAGGGCGACAAGCCCCGCATTCTGGAAGCGGTGCGGCAGCTGTTCTCGCTGGGTTTCAAGGTGATGGCGACCTCGGGCACCGCGCGGTACCTCGCCGACAACGGCGTGCCGACCGAAAAGGTCAACAAGGTGCTGGAAGGCCGGCCGCACATCGTCGATGCCATCACCAACGGCGACGTCCAGCTGGTCTTCAATACCACCGACGGGGCTGCGGCCCTGGCCGACAGCCGCTCGCTGCGGCGCGCTGCCCTCTTGCATAAAGTGCCATATTACACCACTCTTTCGGGTGCCGTGGCGGCCGCGCAGGGCATCCGGGCCTATCTGGGCGGGGACCTCGAGGTCCGCACGCTGCAGAGTTATTTTTCCGAAACCTGATCTCTTGCCGCGCGCCGGCAGTGGATCGGCAATAAAGCCGGCATGACTGGAACTCGCCAGTCATGGGGGTGTTCTGTTTCGGCGTTTATGCGGGGCCCTAAGGATGGGTCCGCATGAGAAGGACGAAGAAAGATGATGGAAAAGGTTCCGATGACCGCGGGCGGCTACGCCGCCCTTGAGGTCGAGTTGAAGCAGCGCCAGTCGGTGGAGCGTCCGCGCATCATCGAGCACATCGCCGAGGCGCGCTCGCATGGTGACCTGTCGGAAAACGCCGAATACCATGCCGCCAAGGAAGAGCAGTCGCACAATGAGGGCCGCATCGCCGAGCTGGAGGACAAGCTGGCGCGCGCCGACATCATCGACATCTCCAAGCTCTCCGGCGACACCGTCAAGTTCGGCGCCACCGTGACGCTGGTCGACGAGGACACCGACAAGAAGGCGGTATGGCAGATCGTCGGCGAGCCCGAAGCCGACGCCAAGAAGGGCCGCATCTCCATCACCTCGCCGCTGGCCCGCGCGCTGATCGGAAAGAAAAAGGGCACCTCGGTCGAAGTGGTGGCCCCGGGCGGCGCCAAGGCCTACGAGATCACCAAGGTGGAGTGGCGGTAGATTCAGCTGGCCAAGCCGGGAGCTGCTGTGCTGCGTCGCTCCGGCGGGAGAGGGTCGGTTGCAGCGGCTACGGGCGAACTTCTCCCAGCTCATTTGCAACAAGAGGGCCGGCGAACCGGCTAACCGCCGGGTGGATACCGGCACGCAGGACAATCAATGAAAAGGCAATCCGAGAAACCGGCTGAGCACAAATGCCCGAAATGCAATGGAACGGGATTTCCCGCGGTAGCGCAGCCGGTGCGGCCTGACCGAAAAATTTATCCGGTCCGCTGCAAGCACTGCGGTGGCAAGGGACGGATAACAGAGGCCGCCAACCGAGGTTAATGTTCTCTCGTTTAAGAAGCTGGGCGCGAGTTCTTAAGCGAGACGTTCACGCGATCTATCTCGCCGGCCGCGATCCGCGCGTTCCTTGGTACGCCAAGGCTCTTGCAATTGCTGTTGCGGGATACGCGCTATCGCCTATCGACCTGATCCCGGATTTCATTCCGGTGCTCGGATATGTCGATGACCTGATTATCGTACCGCTAGGGATTTGGCTTGGTTATCCAGTTGATCCCGGTCGGCGTGATGGCCGAATATCGCGCCATCGCTGATGACCGCGCAGACCAGCCATCGAGTACAATCGCAGCCGCCGCGATCATTGCGATCTGGATGATAGCCGGGGGAGTGGGCATTTATTGGTTGCTTGCGAAGGCGGCCAACTGAGCTCGTAGGGCGGATTAGCTGTGAAGCTGCAGGACGTTGTTCCTGGTCAAACCGAGTCTGCTGACGGGGGTTTGCTTACCGAGGCTAGCATGGGGTCTGTGCCAGTTGTAGCGGTGCAGCCATAGGTCCAGATCGCGGTGTCGCTCATCGGAGGTGTTGTAGGCTCTTGCGTAGGCCCACTCTCGCAGCGCGGTTTGGATGAAGCGCTCAGCCTTTCCATTGGTCTGCGGCGTATAGGGACGGGTCCTGATCTGCTTGATGTTGAGCCGTGCACAGGCCCGGAGGAATGCTTTCGAGCGATAACATGAGCCATTGTCGGTCATGATACGGCTGACGGTGATGCCCAGGCTTCGATAGTAGGCGACGGCGGCTTGCAGGAAGGCGACCGCGCTCTCCTTCCTCTCGTCGGGCAAGACCTGGGCCGTGGCAAGGCGGGAATGGTCGTCGATCGCCACATGGACGAACTCCCATCCGGGACGTCCGGTAGCGCTGTGGCCGACGACATCGCGGGTAATGCGATGGCCGGTTCGATTGAAACGGCCGAGTTTTTTGATGTCGATGTGGATGATCTCGCCGGGCGAGGCACGCTCATAGCGAGGACGGGGCGGCTGCGGCTCCAGCGCCGAGAGCAGGCTGAGACCTCGTCGATTGAGAATACGCGAAACGCTGGCTTTGGAAATTGCGAGCTGAAGCGCGATTTGTTCCTGGGTGCAGCGCTGACGGCGCAAGCTCTCAACTGCATCGGCCGTGGCTAGGGGGATTTGGCTTGGCGATGAAAGAGGCCTTGAGGATCGATCCCGCAAGCCTTCCACACCGTCCGCACGGAAGCGCTCAACCCATTTGGTCACCGTCCTTATGGTCGTATTGAACTGACGCGCCGCCGCGGCCTTGCTCATGCCGGAATCCACAACCGCACGAACCATTTCCTCTCGACCTTTTGGGGTCAGGCGGGCATTCTTATGAGTGTCCATTCGGTCCTCCGCGAATCGCTGGGGTTTGGCAACATCAGCGTTCCCGGTTCAAGCCGAATGGACAACCTCCTGGAAGTTCACAATTAGCGCAGCGTAATCCGCCGGCGGCCGGCAAGACGGCGCAATACGCTGCGCTATTGCGCCCTACACGTCTGGCCTCGATTTGCATCTCACACGAATCAGGGCAGCGACTGATCCATGTTTTGAGCGGGCCGCGGGTCGGGTGCGCGGCTGACCAGCCGCGCCGGCACGCCGACTGCGGTGTGTCCGGACGGCACCGACGCAAGCACCAGCGAGCCGGCGCCGATCTTGGCAAAGTCGCCGATGTCGACATTGCCCAGCACTATCGCTCCGGCCGACAGCAGCACGCCGCGGCCGATCCGCGGCGCGCCGGCCGGGCCTTCCGGCGAACGGCTGATCGTCACTTCCTGCAGGATCGAACCATTGTCGCCGATGACCACGCCTTCACCGATGGTGACGCCGGTGCCATGGTCGATAAAAAGACCGCTTCCGATCGTTACGGAAGGATGGATGCTGACATGCAGCGCCTGCGTGATGCGGCCGTGCAGTTCGCGGGCCAGTTCGGTTCGGCCGCTTTCCCAGAGCCGATGCGAGATGCGGTAAGCCTGCAGCGCGATATAGCCCTTGAAATGCAGCAGCACGTGAAGCGCGCCGGGACATGCCGGATCGCGGTCGAGCGGCGCCCTGAGGTCGCGCGCCGCGATCTCGATCAAGGCGGGATCGTCGCGATAGGCCCGTTCTGCAAGCCGCCGGGTTACGGCCTTCTCCTCGCTGCCGCCACCGACCGCCACGGCGATCAATTGCGCCAGCGCGCCGGTAAGATCGCTGTGATTGACGATCGCCTCGTGCATCCACGGAGCTAGAACCGGTTCAGCGGCGGCGACCGCAAGCGCCTCCCGCTGGATCTTATTCCAGAGCGAGGGGCTTTCAGCCGGTAGTGCCAGGCCCATCGTGATCTCCCCGGCCCGTCATGGAGGTTCGAGGGAATACCGTACCGCTGCACGTGGCGCGCTGCGACCGTTTCGCTCGAACATGACGATATCAGCTCGCAGCAACGACTCAACAGTAACGCAAAAAGGACCCATGCATCACACCAATCAGCGCACTATTCGATGACTTCATCGGCACGTGTTAGCAAGGTCGGCGGGATCGTGATGCCAAGCGTTTTGGCCGTCTTGAGATTGATCACCAACTGAAATTTCGTGGGCTGTTGGATTGGCAGATCGGCGGGAAGGGCGCCTTTGAGGATTCTACCGACGTAGATGCCGATCTGGCGATGCGCATCCACAATGTCTGGATCGTAGCTCATCAGTCCCCCCGCCGCCGTAAAGTCACGAAATTGATAGATCGCGGGAATGGCTGCAGCGGCTGCTAATGCGACAAGCTTGTCGCGGTGAACGTCAAAGATTGGATCGCTGGCGACCAGAAGTGCACCAGGCTTGTCTTGAGACAGCGTGGCAAATGCCGCTTCGATTCCCTTCTCGTCGCCGGCCTCCAGGAAGCGAAGCTTCAGGCCACGCGCCAACGCCGCGGTGAGCATGTCTGACGCCTGTCCCCGGCCCTCCGGAGTGTTAGGATTGGTCAAAGCCGCAAGGGCGGTCGCGTTCGGAACCAGCTCCCGTAACAATTCAAGCCGTTTTGGCGCCAGATCGGCGGAAATAATCGTCATCCCCGTGGCATTGCCGCCTGGACGTGAGAGGCTCGCGGCCAGACCGAGCCGAACCGGATCACCCCCGATAACGAAGACAACGGGTATTGTGGAAGTTGCTCTTTTCGCTGCCAATGCCGAATTTGACCCACCGACGGCGACTAGCGCGGAGATCGGCCGCTTGACAAGCTCTGCCGCCAAATCCGGTAGTCGGTCCAAAGCTCCGTCCGCAAACCGGTATTCGATGGAGATGTTTTTACCTTCGGTGAATCCGCTCGCACGCAGGCCCTCTCCGAAGGCAGCCAGAACCCTCTCTGAATCCCGCGCGGACCTGCTGCTGAGAAATCCGATGGCCGGTGTCTGGGCATCTGCGGAAAATGGCCATGCAGCCGCTCCGCCAAGCAGCGCAATAAACTTACGTCGTCGCATTGCTCATCTCCTGCCCAACGCGGGGAGCCTGGCACGATATAGCTCACAAGGACCGGCTGCGCGAAGAGCATAGAAGTCGCAGTCAGCTTGCCGAACGAGAGCGCCGATGAGATGGTCAAATAGACAGCGTCACCCGGGCGGTTAGGCGGAGTTGAAAATGAAGCGAAGGATATGGCTCGCACTGTTGGCGGCCTTCGGCCTGCTGTTCGTCAGCGCGGCACAGGCGGCGACAGTCGTTGCACTCGGGGCAAGCAACACGTTCGGCAAGGGCGTCTCCCGCGGTCAGGCGTATCCGGCCCAGCTTGAAGCGCTGTTACGTGCCAGGGGCCTGAATGCGCGCGTCATCAATGCCGGGATCAACGGCGACACCACCGGCGGAATGCTGGCGCGACTGGATCGGGTCGTGCCGAAAGGAACGAGTGTCGTCATCCTGCAGCCCGGCGGCAACGACAGACGCAAGCTGGCGCCCAACAAGACGTCCGAGATTCAGGCCCGCCTGGCTGCGATGGGAATCAAGGTTGTCATGCTGCCCAACGGCATGCTGCGCGGAAAGCCGCATCAACCGGACGGGCAACACCTGACGCCGGAAGGCTATCATGTGCTGGCCGAACAGCTTGTGGGTCAGGTGGCCGGTGCGTTGGGGCGCTGACCGTCCCACTGCTTTACGGAGCTACATCAAGGCGAAGCCGGCTGCGCCTTGCGCAGCTTTTGCTTATGTCACATAGAACTCCCATGACCGACCACGTCGAAATCAACCGCCGGAACTGGGATGAGCGCGCCGCAATTCATGCACGCGACACCACCGGCGACTATCTGCTTGACCGGTTTCGGGCGGGCGAGGACGCTCTGCATGCGATTGAAGCGGCTGAACTCGGCGACATTTCCGGAAAGCGCGTGCTGCATCTGCAGTGCCATATCGGTCGGGATACATTGTGCCTGGTGCGGCGCGGCGCGACCGTCACCGGGTTAGATTTTTCCAGTGCCGCGCTGGATGTTGCACGGCGCTTGTCCGACGAGACCGGCCTTAAGGCAGACTTCGTCGAGGGGACCGTGGACCAGGCTCCGGATCTGGTGCCCGGCCCGTTCGATCTCGTCTTCACAACATGGGGGACCATTTGCTGGCTGCCCGATATGAAGGAGTGGGCAAGGATCATTGCGTCCGTGCTGGCGCCGGGCGGGGAGCTTTACTTCGCAGACGCTCATCCGGGGTTTAACGTTCTGGAAGAAGTCGATGGAAGGTTCGTGCCCGCCTACGATTTTCAAACCCCTCCGGACCGGCCACTGCAATTCGCAGGTCAGACCACGTACACCGGCGATCCGACTATCCTGTCGCATCAATCGACACGAGAGTGGATACACTCGCTGTCAGCGGTTCTCGGCGGACTCATTGACGCCGGACTTGCGATTACGATGTTCCGGGAACACGAGGTGTTGCCTTGGCGGGGTTTGCCAAGCCTGGTGCCTGCGTCGGAAAGGATGTGGCGGCTTCCCGATGGAGCGCCTCGCATTCCTTTGTCGTATTCAGTGAGGGCAAAAAAAGGCTGAAAATTGGGGCCTTCGTCGGGATGGTGTAACAACACTTCCATGACGTGACGCAGCGCACGGAGACGATATGCGGTTTTCAGATTTGATCATCGCTGTAACGACGGCGGCATCGCTGGCCGGCGGCGCCTCGTTCGCTGCCGAGCTTGAAATCCCGCCGCGTACGGCGCCGCAAGAGATCTCGGTGCACAAGGGCCCGCCGAACTGCAGCCGGTGGACGGATGAGTGCGTCAATTGCTCGCGCGGCGCCGAGGGCGATGCGCCGGTGTGCTCCAATATCGGCTTTGCCTGCCAGCCCAAGCCGGTGCGTTGCCTCGGCCCGGCCGTTCCGCACAGCGAACCGCAGAAAAAATAGCTGCGGGCGCGAAGACGGAATGTCGCGGCAACACTTCGCCGCTTCCCTTATTCCATGCTGCTTTGCGAAAGCGCGCGCAATTCTTGGTGGCGACCTGCTTTCCCTCAACGCCACAACGCGATACGACTTATGCGACTTCAACGGGGGGGAACTACCATGAACGAAACACTCGCGGCATGGACGCCGCGCGCCCTGGGCGTGCTGCGCATCGTTACCGGCCTTCTCATCATCCAGCACGGAATGGGCAAGCTGCTCGGCTTTCCGGCATTGCCGATGTACGCCAACGTGCAACTGATGTCATTGAGCGGCGCTGCCGGCGTCATCGAACTGATTGGCGGTGCGCTGCTGATCCTCGGCCTGTGGACGCAGCCGGTGGCGTTCATCCTCTCCGGCGAGATGGCGTTCGCTTACTTCATCGGCCATTTCCCGAAGGGGTTTCACCCGCTGATCAACGGCGGCACGCTGGCGGCGCTGTACTGCTTCACCTGTCTTTATCTGTCGACGGCGGGTGCGGGTCCGTGGAGCGTCGACGCTTCGATGAAGAAGGCTTGAGGGGGCGACAATGGATCAATTCAATCGAGCGCTTGCGCGCTATGAGCCGATGGTTCTCAGCATCTTCCGCATCATGGTGGGGCTGCTGCTGTTTCAGTACGGCGTCGCGAAGATTCTCAAATTTCCGGTGCTGCCGTATTTCGCCAACATCCCGCCGCTGATCGTGTTTGCGGGATGGGTTGAACTGGTACTGGGGGCGCTGCTGATGCTCGGGCTGTTCACGCGCCCGGTGGCGTTCATCCTGTCGGGCCAGATGGCGTTCGCCTATTTCATGGGGCACATGTTCAAGGCTGCAACGCCGGTATTCATCCCGCTGCTGAATGGCGGCAACGCGGCGATCCTGTTCTGCTTCGCCTGCCTTTATCTTGCGTGCGCCGGCGGCGGGCCGTGGAGCCTCGATGCGATGATGCGGAAGAGGGCTGCGTATTAGTATTAGTAGCAACGTCATTCCGGGATGCGCCTCTTGGCGCAGACCCGGAATCCAGAGACGGCTCTGGATTCCGGGTTCGCGCCATCGGGCCGCGCTTGCGCGACCCGATGGCGCGCCCCGGAATGACAATTAACCCGCTACCTTCAATTCCAGCGGCACCGCGGCGTCGTTCTTGGAGTTGTGCAGCACCAGCGAGGTGCGGACGTTGCGCACATGCGGCGCCGCGGTCAGGTGTGTGACGAATTCCTGGAACGTCGCCATGTCCGGCGCCACGCACTTCAGGATGAAATCGACTTCGCCCGACAGCATCCAGCACTCGCGCACCAGCGGTTCGGCGCGCACGAAATCCTCGAATGCGCGCAGATCGCCGTCGGCCTGGCTCGACAGATGCACCGATGCAAACACCGTGACGTCGAAACCGAGCCGCCGTGGATCGAGCAGGCCGCGATAGCCCTGGATGTAGCCAGCCTCCTCCAGCGTCCGCACCCGGCGCAGGCACGGCGGGGGCGAAATGCCGACCCTTCTCGCCAGTTCGACATTGGTGATTCGGCCATCGGCCTGGATTTCGCTCAGAATTTTGAGGTCGATCTCGTCAAGGCTCTTCGACACGCGGGTGCAAATCCTGGGCTGGCCAAATTTCGGCGGGAATGACGGCAACACTCATATCGCCCTCCCGGGCGTTGCGCAATTTTATTACGCGTGCAGTGCGCCATTATTGAACTTTCGTGGAAAATTTGCGGACAGGGATTGCAAATCTTGCATGGCTCGCCAGATGCCCTAGATTGGATATGGCACTTTTGACGCCGCAGCGATGCCTTTACGGGCACCACTCCGCCATCACGTTGACCGAACGCCCTTAAGGTAGGGGATTCTACCATGGCTGCCCCAATTCACGCCAAAGTTGTCATCGTCGGTTCCGGCCCGGCTGGCTACACTGCCGCGATCTATGCCGCGCGGGCGATGCTGGAGCCGGTTTTGATCCAGGGCATCCAGCCCGGCGGCCAGCTCACCATCACCACCGACGTCGAAAACTATCCGGGCTTTGCCGATGTGATCCAGGGCCCTTGGCTGATGGAGCAGATGGAGAAGCAGGCGGCGCATGTCGGCACCAAACTCGTCACCGATCTGGTCACCAGGCTTGAATTGGCGCAGCGGCCGTTCCGCCTGACCTGCGACAGCGGCGACGTCTATCTCGCCGAAACCGTGATCCTGGCCACCGGCGCGCAGGCGCGCTGGCTCGGTATGGAGTCGGAAGAAAAATTCAAGGGCTTCGGCGTGTCGGCCTGCGCCACCTGCGACGGATTTTTTTATCGCGGCAAGGAGGTCATGGTGGTCGGCGGCGGCAACACCGCGGTCGAGGAGGCGATGTTTCTGACCAACTTCGCCTCGCAAGTGACCGTCGTTCATCGCCGCGATCACTTCCGCGCCGAGCGCATTCTCCAGGAGCGCTTGTTCAGGAATCCCAAGATCAGGGTGATCTGGGACACAGCGATCGACGAAATCTGCGGCACCGAAAATCCGGGCAAGGTCACCCATGTCCGTCTCAGGAACGTCAAGACCGGCAAGCTGACCGAAGTCGCCGCCGACGGCGTCTTCATCGCGATCGGCCATGCGCCCGCGACCGAACTGATACTCGGCCAGATCAAGCTGAAACCATCCGGCTATGTCGAGGTGGCGCCGAATTCCACGGCGACCTCGGTGCCCGGCGTGTTTGCCGCCGGCGACGTCGCCGACGAAACCTATCGGCAAGCAGTCACGGCCGCGGGCCTTGGCTGCATGGCCGCCCTCGAGGCCGAACGCTTTCTCGCGCTGCGCGCGAGCGACCGCGCGGCGGCGGAATAGTCATGGCTCGATCGCGCGACGGATTTACCGATATGGATTGGGACAAGCTGAAGGTATTTCACGCTGCAGCCGAGGCGGGAAGTTTTACCCACGCCGGCGAACAGCTCGGCCTGTCGCAATCCGCGGTGTCGCGGCAGGTCAGCGCGCTGGAGCAGGAGCTCTCGGTGTCGCTGTTTCACCGCCACGCCCGCGGCCTGATTCTCACCGAGCAGGGCGATCTGTTGTTTCGCACCGCGCATGACGTGTTCATGCAGCTGCAGGCGGCGCGCGCCAAATTGACCGACAGCCGGGAGCGGCCGGGCGGCCATCTCAAGGTGACGACGCCACCGGCGCTCGGCATCAACTGGCTGATTCCGCGGCTCCACGAATTCACCGCACTTTATCCGGATATCCGTATCTCCCTGATCGTCACCGACGAGCAACTCGACCTCTCGATGCGCGAGGCCGACGTCGCGATCCTCACCCGCAAGCCGACCCAGCCCGATCTCATTCAGCGCAAGCTGTTTTCGATCGGCTTCCACGCCTATTGCTCGCCGGAATACATCAAGCGCTTCGGCACGCCGCGCACGCTTGATGACCTCGACAATCATCGTATCATCATGCTGGGCGATTCACAGGTTCCGCCGCACTTGCAGAACCGCAGCTGGCTGGTCGATGCCGGCCGTAACGGCTCCGGGCCGCGCGAGGCCTTCTTCAAGGTCAACAACATCCTCGGCCTGGTGCGCGCGTGCCAGCAGGGCCTCGGCATCGCGGCCTTGCCGGACTATCTGGTCGAGGAGAACAACCGCCTGGTGCAGCTGTTCGGCGAAACCGATTCAATTCAGGTGGATACCTATTTCGTCTATCCCGAAGAATTGAAGACCGTGGCGCGGGTGCAGGTTTTCCGCGATTTCGTGGTGAGCAAGGCACAGCGCTGGCCGTCCTGAGGTACCGCCGCGCGGATCCCCGATCTCCCGCCTTCGCTAACGCTTCGTCGGGGCTCGCCGCGCCGAAGCGTTAGCGAAGGCGGGTTGGAGGTTTTCTCCCTCCGTCTCCGCATGACTGACATGCGGCGCGGGCGGTTGATGCAGAGCGCGAACGGGGATCATACTCTTTGCAAGCTGAGAGTTCGCGTTGCGCATTGTCCCCCTCCTCCAGTGGCGCGGAAGCTCAGTTATCCCTCTTGGAAGGTGATTGTGTCGGCCTCACGTGGCCAATACCTCAAGCCGGGCTCTTACGAGCCCGGCTTTTTTTCTGCGTCATTCATGGCGGGCTACGCTCCACGCCCGATCACGATTTCGTGCGCAGCGCTCGGCGCTACTCCAGCCGCACCCGCGCCAGCCGCAATGCATTGGCGATCACGCTGACCGACGACAGCGCCATCGCCGCCGCACCCACCATCGGCGACAGCAGGATGCCGAACAGCGGGTAGAGCGCGCCGGCGGCGATCGGTACGCCGGCGGCGTTGTACAGGAACGCGAACGCCAGGTTCTGGCGGATGTTGCGCATGGTGGCTCTGGACAGGTGCCGCGCCCGCACCAGCCCCATCAGATCGCCGGTCAAAAGCGTGATCCCGGCGCTTTCGATCGCAACATCGGTGCCGCCGCCCATGGCAATGCCGACGTCGGCTGTGGCCAGCGCCGGTGCGTCGTTGATGCCGTCGCCGGCCATGGCGACGCGGCGGCCTTCGCCGCGCAGGCGCTGCACCACCTCGCTTTTGCGCTCCGGCAAAACCCCGGCCTCGACCTCATCGATGCCCAGCGTCTTCGCAACCGCGCGCGCGGTGGTAATATTGTCGCCGGTCAGCATCACGATACGCAGGCCGTCCTTCCGCAACGCCTGCAACGCGGCCTGCGCCGACGGTTTGACCGGATCGGCAATCGCGATCACGCCCGCAGCGCGGCCGTCGATGGCGACAGTGATCGCGGTGGCGCCGTCTTGCCGCGCGCGCTCGGCGGCGTCATCCATCGCCTGCGTATCGATATTCAAGTCGCGCATCAGCATCGCGTTGCCGAGAGCCACGGCCTTGCCATCAACCGTTGCGGTCGCGCCCTTGCCGGACGGCGAGGCGAAGTCACTGGCATCGCTCAAGGCCAGCCCGCGTTGCTGCGCGGCGTCGAGGATCGCTTGCGCCAGCGGATGCCCGCTGCCGCGCTCGACGCCGGCGGCGAGGCGCAGCAACTCATTTTCATCGACGCCGGCAGCCGGAATCACGGCAACTACCTTCGGTTTGCCCTCGGTGAGCGTGCCGGTCTTGTCGATCACCAGGGTGTCGATGCTTTCCAGCTGCTCCAGCGCCTGCGCGTCGCGGATCAGGATTCCCGCACGCGCGCCGCGGCCGATACCGACCATGATCGACATCGGCGTCGCCAGCCCGAGTGCGCAGGGGCAGGCAATGATCAGCACGGTCACCGCGGCGACGAGGCCGAAGCTAAAGCGCGGCTCGGGGCCGAACGCCGCCCACGCCGCGAACGCCAGCACCGCCGCGGCGATCACCGCCGGCACGAACCGGCCCGCGACCTGGTCGGCAAGGCGCTGGATCGGCGCGCGCGAGCGCTGCGCCCGCGCCACCATGTCGACGATGCGCGCCAGCATGGTGTCGCGGCCGATTTTTTCCGCGCGCACCACCAGCCCGCCGCCTTGATTGACCGTGCCCCCGATCACATGCGCGCCTTCGGCCTTGCTCACGGGCATCGATTCGCCGGTCACCATGGATTCGTCGACCGAGGAGCGGCCTTGGGTGATGACGCCATCGACCGGAAGCTTTTCGCCGGGACGAACCCGCAGCAGATCGCCAACCGCGATCGCATCCAGCGCCACGTCCTCGTCGCCGTGCCTGGTGATGCGCCGGGCGGTCTTCGGCGCAAGGCCGAGCAATGCGCGGATTGCCCCGGAAGTGCGCTCGCGCGCGCGCAGTTCGAGCACCTGGCCGAGCAGCACCAGCACCGTAATCACCGCCGCAGCTTCGAAATACACCACGACCTCGCCATGCATGTCGCGGAACGCGGGCGGAAACAGTTGTGGCGCCAGCGTCGCCACCACGCTGTAGGCCCATGCGACGCCGGTCCCCATCGCGATCAGCGTGAACATGTTCAGGTTACGCGTCACCAGCGAGCGCCAGCCGCGCGCAAGGAACGGCGCGCCGGCCCACAGCACCACCGGCGTCGCCAGCGCGAACGAAATCCAGTTCGGCCATGGCGGCGGCAACAGATGCATCTGGCCGAGATGGCTGCCCATCTCGACGATGAAAACCGGCAGCGTCAGCGCCAATGCGATCCAGAATCGGCGGGTCATGTCGATCAATTCAGGGTCGCGCGCATCGTCGAGCGAG
This sequence comes from uncultured Alphaproteobacteria bacterium, assembly GCA_963710045.1. GTDB lineage: Bacteria > Pseudomonadota > Alphaproteobacteria > Rhizobiales > Xanthobacteraceae > Bradyrhizobium. The sequence goes on from CAVPZO010000075.1 coordinate 45,379, forward strand.
ACTTGCTCGGGTTCCAGCGCCATGCCGCAGATCGGACAAGCGCCGGGACCGGCTTGTTTGACTTCCGGATGCATGGGGCAGGTGTAGATGGAGCCGGGTGCCGCCGCCGGCTCCGGCGCTTTCGGCCGCAGGAATTTGCCGGGCTCAGCCTCAAAACGCTCGCGGCAGCGCCCGGAGCAGAAAAAGTAGTCCCGGCCCTTGCAGGCGAAGCGGTGCTTCGCGGTTTGCGGATCGACGCTCATGCCGCAGACCGGATCGATCGCCTCCGCCGTCATCGCAAATACCTGCCGCTTGAACCATATACCCTATGGGGGTATATTAGGCGCATGCGCAGGGAGATCAAGGCTTCCGTCCTGAGACGGCTGAACCGGGTAGAGGGCCAGGTCCGCGGCCTCGCCAGCATGGTGGAGGACGATCGCTACTGCATCGACATCGTCACCCAGATCGCGGCCGCGCGCGCCGCGCTGCGCCGGGTCGAGGAGGAAATCCTGCGCGATCACGTCGCCCATTGCGTCGAGCACGCGATCTCGTCCGGCGACAAGGCCGACCAGCGCCGCAAGATCGCGGAATTGATGGACGTGGTCAGCCGCGCCGATCGATGACTGCATCGCGCGCGGATGGTTAACCCGCGGTAGCACCTGTGTTCAAATGCAAGCGAGTTTGCGGCCGGGTTTTTAAAATTCGACGCGTATTGTCTCCGCAACAACAAGAAACGCGGGGGCGTCGTGAGCAGTCAGGACAATCAATTTTTCGAAGAGCCGGTGTTCAGCACGCAGGACATTCTGTGGGCGCTGGGGGTGTGGTCGGTCATCCTGGCGCTGTCGCCGGTGATCGTGTTCTATCTGCTCATGGTGAATTGAAGTTCGTCATTGCGAGCGAAGCGAAGCAATCCAGAGCTGCACGCGCGGATGGACTGGATTGCTTCGCTACGCTCGCAATGACGGCTGAACGCAACAGAAAACGCGCGGTAAACCCGCGCGTTTTTGTTCGTCCAGCAGTACGGCCGCTTACGCCGCCTGCTTGTGCATCGCGCCGGAGGCGGACGCCTGACCGCGGATTGCCTTGACCGAACGTTCGATCGCGGCCCACAGCCGGCCGATCTCGGAGGCGGCGCGGCCTTCGGCATAATATTCGCGCGCGCCTTCGCCGTGGCCAAGCGCCATCAACAGGTCGGCGCGGTTGGTGATCTGGCCGCCCCATACCGGTGCGCGGAATTTCGCCAGCGCTTCGCGGGCGATGGTGACGATTCGGCTTTCGACGCCGTCCCGCGGCGCCGGTGCGCCGTTGACCACGACGGCGTAGGGCTTGCGGTTGGAACGGCAGGTCTGGATGGTTTCCTGCACCGCATTGACGTCGAACACGCCGGGCCGCGCCGGAATGATCACCATCGTCGCGTTCTTGATGGCATCCTCGACCACGGCCGACATGTTCGGCGGCGTGTCGATGAACACCCACTCGATGCCGTCGCGCTTCGCCGCGGCGACAATGCCGCTCACCGAATTGACGGCGCTCTTGATCGGCGGTTCGTTGGTGCCGCGCAGCTTGTGCCAGAGCGACAGCGACCCTTGCGGATCCGCATCGACCAGCAGACACGGTCTCGACGGTTTATGGACTTGCGCAGCGAGATGAGCGGCGAGGGTACTCTTGCCCGTGCCACCTTTACGCGATGCGAAAACAATGACGTTCATTCCTCGGCCTCCAGATTGACGCTGAGAGGCGAAAATGAATCAGGTTGCTGATTCGTGGAAGAAAAATTTACAGCCAATTGTGGCGAAGCCACTGATTTGTCTGCCGGGTTGGCATTTGAGTCACATCATGCACCGCGGCGAATCGGCAAAACGATTCAATTAGCGAGCGAATGACTCGAAAATGACTCATTGCACGCCCTTGGCGCGCTGCCGCTCCATCCATTTGCGCTCGATCCATCCCAGCATCTGCGCCAGCGGCTTTTGCAGGAACGGCACGTCCTGCGCGATCAGCAGCAGGCCGAGCGGCAGCATCCAAAGTCCGAGGATCGGCAAAAAGCTGAAGACGCCGCCAACCACCAGCAGGATAGCGAGCGGAATCCGCACCAGCCGCGATGACGGCCTGCGCAGCCAGCGGACGAATTTCGCCGGTCGCGCCGGCAGCTTGCCCTCAATCCAGGCAAAATGCCGGTCGAGTTCGGACGCATATTTCTGTTTCACCGAATTTCTCCTTGCACAGGGAGATGTTGATGCGTGGCGCTAACGCCACGCGTCAGGATGTCACGTCGGGCCGGGCTTGAAATATCGCCGGATGTTGCAAGGCGCCGCATCGCCCAGCGTCGTCATACGCGGGCCTCACGCACTTCACAACTGGTCGTCCTCGCGAAGGCGGGGACCCATACGCATGTCTATCGCTCGGGCATTGCGGCAGAGCTTCTTGCAGCAATCATTGCCAGGGGTTATGGGTCCTCGCCCTCGCGGGGACGACGCCCGCTATTGCAAAAGCCTGTCTACTTCACCGGATTTCTCTGGTCTGGCCGGGAGCGTTAGTGTCAACTGAAGCCGGCCCGGCCCGGAGTTCTTGATGAGACGCGTCGTCTATACCTGCCTGTTCGGGCATTCCGAACTTTTCAACGACTTCAAATATGAAAGGGACGGAATCGATTTCGTTTGTTTCACCGATGACCCGGAACTGCGTTCGGAGTTCTGGAAAATCGAGCTGGTGCCGCGCCGGGCGCTCGACCCGGCGCGCGCCGCGAAAAAGGTAAAGGCGCTGGCGCACGTCTATCTCGCGCAATACGACTGCAGCCTGTACATCGACAACACCGTGCGATTGAAAGCTGCGCCGCTGCAGATTTTCGAGGAATATCTCGCGCCGGCGAAATCTCCGCTGGTGTGCTTCAGGCATCACGAGCGCGACTGCGTCTATGACGAGGCCAAGGTCGTGCTTTCGATCGGCTTCGATACCCCCGAGCGGGTGAACCCGCAGATGGCGCTTTACAGGTCGCTTGGATACCCGGCGCATAACGGGCTTGCCAAGAGCACGCTGCTGCTTCGACGGCACCACGACCCGGCGCTGCAGCGGGTGATGAACATCTGGTGCGAGCAGGTTTTCTGTCACTCCCGGCGCGACCAGCTTTCAATGCTGCCGGCCTGCTGGCTGGAAAATTTCGATCCCGAATACATCCCGCTCAGGTTCGAGGACTACGAATTGCTGGACTGGCCGGTGGTCAAGGACGGCCTGCGGGTGCCGAGGGACTTCGACGACGCGCTCTACCTCGAACTCAATCCCGACCTTGCCGGTCTGACCATGGATCCGCGCAAGCACTATCTGCTGTGGGGACAAAACGAACACCGGAAATACCGGCGCCTCGATCTGGCCGACCTCACTACGTCACCGCTTCTGGTGCTGCGGCGCCTCAAGCGCCGGTCCTTCCTGCGCAACCTTTGAGAGCGATCGCAGGCTAGCGGCCGTTCTCGTTCTTCAGGGTTTTCCAGCCTTCGTCGTGCTTGGTATAGAGCTGGAGCCAGCGCTTTTCCCGGCTGCTCGTCGGATCGCCGCCGAAGGTCCAGGCGATGCGATCGCCGCTGTCGTCCGAGGGCGACAGCGAATCGAGGGTTTCGAACTCCTGGGTTTCTGCCGATGTGAGCCCGACCAGAACGCGGCGCCCGTTCTCATCGATCGTGTAGCGCTCGGTCAAAAGCTCCAGCGAAACAGGGCGTGTGCGATGTCCGGCCCTCGAGCCGTCGAAACGGCCCTTCAAAATCTGCGTCATCGAAATCCCCAACAAGAAAATGGACGGTTGCAACCAACGTAGAAAAATGTCGCCGCGTCATCCCAACGGATGGCGCTCAAAATCAACCCAGCATACAAGGCCGCGGTCGGCTCGCGCTAGCGGGCCTGGGCGGGTTTTTTCGTTTTTTTCGGCTTAACGCTAATGGGCTTGCGGCCGACAGGCTTGCGAGCCGCGGCGGCGGGCGTGATGCGGACCGGCTTGCGCGCGACCGTCACCGGAGCCGCCACCGGCTCCGGCGATCTGAAATACACCCGGCAGCCGGGACTGAGCTGCGACCTGTTCCTGATCATGCAGACCGTGACGCGGTCGACGTTGGGAATCTCTGGGCCGCAAAGCCGAAACGCATCGCCGCTGCACGCCTGCTGCTGCTCGGGGGTATAGGCGAGGGCGGCGCCTGCAAGCAGCGAGGCGGAAAGCGCCATCGCGAGCATTAGACAGGCCCGGCTAATCCTGGACTGGACGGCAACCATGAAGCCCTCGGCGCAATAATTGAAAATCAGCGGACTAGTAACGAATTGATCCCTCTCGCGGCGATTGTGGGTGAAGGGCCGCGGATTGGCAAGGCGGCGGTGCGTTACAAGGGAAAGGGGGGTGGAAAACTCCAATATTGCAGTTGCATGATTATTGGACCGTGCAGGGGTTGCCGTTGAACCACACCTCGAAATTCGCAGAGATTCTAACAAGAGCGACAACGGTGTTCGGCTCGCAGGCCGCTGCTGAACGATGGCTTGAGCAGCCAGCGATCGGTCTCGATCAACGGCGTCCGATCGATCTTGTGACGACACCTGCGGGCCTGGAATTGGTCGAAGATTTTCTGCGACGCATGGAGTACGGCGCGTGCGCGTGACGCTGCTTCCCGTGGAGTAAAAAGGCGCGCGTGCAGTGTCTTCGTATGAGGGCCGCGATCGGGTGGCATGCAAGCCTGCTTTTCTAAATACGGAAATTTTCCGTACGCAAAGAGTCGGTTTAACACCGATGGATGGCTCGCACCTTCGCCTTGCCACGACCTGACGCGCTGCGCGATTTCCGTGTCAAAAAGCGCAAAGAAGGCGGGCCTGCGCGAGGTTGATTTCGCAAGGCGGCTCAAACGCCGGCATTGCTCCACCTTCCAGTTGGATGTCCGATGAAAAAGCCAAAACCGAAAGCGCGCGCAGCTGCGATACGTGTGCGCATTAAACCATCCGTCAAAGCTATGGCCGAGCGACTTGCACAGAACGACGCCGGCTCACTCGCCGATCGGCTTGAGCGCTTGATCGCAGCCGAGAAGGTGCGGCGCGGCGGCAAAAAGTAAGAAGGGCAACACCGCTCGCCGCGGACTGGTTTGGTTGATCGTCATGGCCGGGCTTTGTCCCGACCATCCACGTCTAAACTCCAAAGAAAGACGTGGATGCCCGGCACGAGGCCGGGCATGACGAACGAGAGGTTTCCGCCCAAGCTATCGAAACAGGCTTCCGCTAGCTAATAACAGGAACGCGTCTTATTACAGGATATGTAAATACCAAATAATAAGATGCGATGCTGTCATGAGCGCGGGAACCTTCGAATTTGACCATCATGTCAGCGAGATCAGGCTAAATAATTGATCTGCTGGTACAGTTGGGTGGGCTCGAACCACCGACCTCCTGTTCCACAGACAGGCGCTCTAACCAACTGAGCTACAACTGCATCCTCGAGCGGCCCCAAAAAAGGGGTCCCGAACGGGCGGGAAACTAGGTGCAACGCCCCGCTTTGGCAAGGCTTGGATCACCACCCATCAACGTCGTCCCGGCGAACGTCGGGACCCATAATCCCTAGCGTTGATTGTTGCAAAAGGCCTCTACGCAATGCCTAAACGCGAGTCCGCACCGTATGGGTCCCGGCGTTCGCCGGGACGACCCGAGATTTGCGGAGAGTCTCGCATCAATCAACTCAACGAAAAGCCCGGGCTCGCGCCCGGGCCTTCCGCTTATTGAATCAGCTCCGCGATCAGGCGGCGGGCGTGAAGATCTTCGAGGCGCTGGCCTTGATCGGCTCGGCGGTCTCGGTGGCGATCTTCCTGGTCAGTTCGGCAAGCTCCTTGGCCTGCGCGGTCAGGGTCTCGAACTGCTTCTTGCTATAGCCGGTCCACAATTCGCCGGCCTCCGGCAGCGACTTCAAGCCGAGCAGTTCCTGGGCGAAATCGAACGTCGCGGTGGTGTTGGCCTGCATGAACTCGAGCAGCTTGCCGGAGTATTCGCTGGCGCCCTTGCCGACCGAGGCGAACACCGCCTCGATGGTGCCGTTATGGCTTTCGGCGACGTCCTTGAATTTCGCGTAGCTTTCGCGGGCCTGCGACAGGCCCTTCTCGGCGAAGGCGCGCATTTGCTCGGGCGCCTGGAACGGGATGACGGAGGCGGAAAACGGATCGGTCGATTGGGTCATGCGGGAATCCTTGTGCATCGGGGGTGAACTCGGTGTGACCCCTGAAAAACCGCGCTCAGCCTCAATGAAGGCTGGGGCGCCGGGCAGGATCACGGGGATGCCCCTCCTCAGGGACGCTCACACTTAACGCCATTATCATGTCAATTTTGTGCAATGCAACGCAATGTGAGGTGCAATGCCGCATGGCAGCCCCGGGCCGAACGCACGTTGCGGCCGAGGAGGGCGAATAGACCAACCCGTGGAAGCGGTTAGCTCAAGTCCTGGCTTGGGCTTTGCTGCATCCATTGCCGGCTTCCGCCATCGATCGCATTTCCAACGCGCTGCCCGGTGCGGGTTCGAGCAGAATTAAGGTTATCGCGGTTTAGGCTGCCTCCGTGCCGGCTGGACCGTGGACCTGACGGGGCGAGGGGGCGATACTAACGATCTGTTAAGGCTGTCATTTTTTGGCCGTTGAGTTCTGACGGCATGCCGAGGCCCAACCAATCAGTCATGCAGTGCCGATGAACAATGCGGAATTCCAGTTGCGGGATGCTGGCGATTCGAGGCTGGCGGTTCATGCCGGCAGCCGCCTGCCGGCGTGGCTGTGGTCGACCGACGGCACGCGGATTCTATGGGCCAACCCGGTCGGCGCAAGGGTGTTCGGCGCGGATGCGGCGTCGCTCGCGGCGAAAACGTTCGGGCCTGCCGATCCGCATCGGCGTCAGGTGGCGCAGCTTTTTGGACGGCTGCTGCCGACCGGCGCGACGCGGCTGGAGCGGTTGCGCGGCTTCGGTGCGGCGCCCGGCACGCTGGTGACCTGCGCCTGCGAGCGGCTGGATTTCCCCGATGGTGGCGCCGGCGTCCTGGTGGTCGCGATGCTGTCGCCGGGAGAACTGCAACGAATCGATGCCGCGCGACGGACCGCGCCGGCTCGCCGATTGCAGCGTCCCGTCAAGCAACCGGCGGTCGAAAGTTCTCATTCCGCCTCGACGGAAAAGCCCACCGATGCTGTCGAAGCGACCGGGCATCTCGTGGTCGAGCCATTGCCCGAATCGCCCGATCATGCGGAGATCGAGCCGACGCATCAGCCGGATGTTGCGGCGATGGACCGACCGACGCCTGACTACGAACAAGCCGCGGCCACCGGCGAGGCGCCGGCGGAGTTTGCGTTGATCGATGAGGTCGCGGAGACAGCGGCGGAGCCTGCTTCGGAACACATTGCCGCGGAAGAACCGTCTCCCTATCTCGAAGCTGTCGCGGATCAACCTTCGCCGCCGTTGGATATCGCGCCGCCCGCACTCGAAACATCGCCCGCGGTCGAAACTGCGCCGGCGGATGAACTGCCGCCGCCGCTGCAGACCATCGAGCCTCGACCCGGTCCTGCTGCTCGGCCGCCATGGCTGGACGAGCCGCAGCCGCACCCGCGGCGGCATCCGTTGCGTTTCATGTGGCAGATGGACCAGGAGGGGCGCTTCTCGCTCGGCTCCGATGAATTCACCCGTCTGATCGGCGCGCGCACCGCTGCAGGCTTCGGCCGGCTCTGGAGCGAGATCGCCGGCGTGTTCGGCCTCGATCCCGAAGGCCGCGTCGCCAAAGCCGTTGCTACCCGCGACACCTGGAGCGGCATCGCTCTGGACTGGCCGGTGGATGGCGGCGAGCGGTTGCGCGTCGAATTGTCGGGACTGCCGATGTTCGGTCGCGCGCGCAATTTCGCCGGTTACCGCGGTTTCGGCGTCTGCCGCGATCTCGATGGTCTGGCGCGACTCGATGCGCTGCGCCGCACCGAACTCTTCAGCGACCTGCCGGCGCCGCTGCCGCTCTCCGCCGACGTCGCCCAGCCCGATGCGCCCAGGGATCCGCCCGCCGCGGACCCCCCCGCGGAGCCTGACGTCCCCTCCGGCGTCCCTGAATTGTCAGCATCGATTGTAAGCGAGACTTCACACCCAACCGATTTGGAAACCGCCGTGGAAACCCCCCAGAACGTCCTGCCATTCCGGCCGGTGAACGAGCCGAAATCGCCGTCACTGACGCCGGTCGAAAACAGCGCCTTCAACGAGCTTGCGCGGCAATTGTCGGCGCGGCTCGAGAACGCAACCGGCGCCATTCCCGAAACCCCTGCTGCATCCGATGCAGCTGAAGCCGTTGCCGAACCGCCGGCGGTGGAAGCGTCCGAACCGGTCAATGACCGGCCCGACTGGCTGTCGCGGCCGGAGCCGCCGCCGCGTGGCGAAACCGCCCGGGATAGAGTGCTGCTCGATCTGCTTCCAACCGGCGTGCTGATCTACCGGCTCGACCGGCTGCTCTACGCCAACCGCGCGTTTCTGGGCCGCGTGGGATACGACAACCTGCACGCGCTCGAAGAGGCCGGCGGCCTCGACGCGCTGCTGGTCGAGCCCGGCGTTTCCAGCGCCAGCAGCACGTCGGACAGCGGCACGCCCGTCACCATTTCCGCCACCCAGTCGTCGTCCGCGAACACGCCGCCGTCGGCCACCGACGCCCATCTGCATGCGATTGCATGGGACGGCGAATCCGCGCACGCGCTGATCTGCTCCCACCCCCGCGTCGAGCCGCAAGCCGTTGCCGGGATTGCCGCGACAGAGCCTTCGCAAGTCGGCCACGCCAACGCCGAGGAACTCGGCGCCATCCTCGACACCACCGCGGAAGGCATCGTGATGTTCGATGCGCAAGGCCGCCTCAATTCCTGCAACCGCAGCGCCGAGGCGCTGTTCGGCTATGACGGCGACGACCTCGTGCAGCGCAATCTCACCGAGTTGTTCGCGCCGGAGAGCCAGCGCGTGGTGCAGGACTATCTCGAAAGCATCAGGGACGACGGCGTGGCGAGCCTGCTCGATCACGGCCGCGAGGTGCTGGGCCGGGTGCGCGAGGGCGGCATCATTGCGCTGTCGATGACCATGGGACGGACCCATGCCGACAGTCCGAATTTCTTCGCGGTGTTCCGCGACCTGTCGCATAACAAAAAGAGCGAAGCCGAACTGCTGCAGGCGCGGCGGCTGGCCGATCGCTCGGTCAACGCCAAGGCCGACGTGCTGGCGCGGATCAGCCACGAGGTGCGGACGCCGCTCAACGCCATCATCGGCTTTGCCGAAGTAATGCTCGACGAACGTTTTGGCGCGCTCGGCAACGAGCGTTACGTCGAATACATGAAGGACATCCGCGCCTCCGGCGAACGCGTCATCGCCATCATCAACGACCTCAACGACCTGTCGCGGATCGAGACCGGCAAGCTGGATCTTGCCTTCGCCAACCAGAACCTCAACGATCTGGTCGAGCAATGCGTCGCGGTGATGCAGCCGCAGGCCAACCGCGAGCGCATCATCATCCGCACCTCGCTGGCGCATACGCTGCCGCCGGTGGTGGCCGACGCCCGCGCGCTGCGCCAGATCGCGCTCAACCTGATCGGCAATTCGATCCATCTCGCCAATGCCGGCGGCCAGGTGATCGTCTCGACCGCACTGTCGGATTTCGGCGACGTGGTGCTGCGCGTCCGCGACACCGGCTTTGGGCTGAACGACAACGAGGTCGCCGCCGCCATGGAGCCGTTCCGCACCCAGGCGCCGGCGGATCAGACCTCCGGTTCAGGCGTCAGTCTCTCGCTGACCAAGGCGCTGGTCGAAGCCAACCGCGCCCAGTTCCAGATCAGGACGGGCCCGCATTCCGGCACGCTGATCGAGGTGACGTTCGGACAGGCGATGGCGCGGGCGTAGGGCGCAATCGCCTTCGCAACGACACGATGAAGGACGCATGAATCCGCGGGTTAATTCCTCGGTATTCCAGCAGCAGCATCTTCCACTTGCGGAATATTTGCACGGACCTTGAGAGCGAATTGCTCCGCTTCCCGAAGGGACGCGACAGCCTGCGTCGAAGTTACTGCTTACCAGCTCCGGATTGCTTGTTCGCCCCGCGGGCTGGAGGACGTGTGGGCCGTTCGGGAGACGCGGGGCCGCTTGACCCGGAATCAGTCGAGATGAGGATTTTTGTTGGCGCCGCTGAGGGCGCTGGCGCAACAGCAGGGTGCTTTCCAAAGAACGCCTGCACTGCTTCGACAAATTGATTCAGTATCGTAATGACAAGAGGCGTGCTGAACCCGAGAATGAACGGGAGAATTAGCATCAACGCTTGTGTAGTCACCTGGTCAGGTGACAGAAACTTTCCATGCGCTATGTTAAGGCAAAAGGTCGCATAGTGCTCGAAGCCGAATGGGAGAGTTAGTATCAGTGCAAATAACCCACCCAGAACAATTCTGAGAATCATCAGCCGGGTGTTCGTCAAGTCGAATGTAATGTCTTGCTGAACAGACAATGCATTCATTCCGATGAATGCAACTGCTCCGATTCCGCCGACGGACAACAGCCATAACGTATAGGAGGGAAATATTGCCGAAGTTTTCCAAACATTGGCTTCAATGAATTCGCCGCCACTACCGAACCTCGGGAAGTTCTGGGTTCCAAAATAGACCGACGAAACAAGGGAAACCAGCGCAACAACTGTAAGAAGCACCGGAAGAGCAGATATCCACCACGGGATCGTTCCCAGGATGTATTTTCGCCTCAGCGGCTCGGTCATATAACCGAACAGCTCCTGCGTTAGCTGTTCAACTTGCGCCCACTCGGCGCTAGTCGGGCGGCGAGCGCCCTCTTCGTAATATAGCCGGTTCAGATTGCCGAGAGCGAGCGCGTGGGCGTCCGATCCTGAAACGCTGACAGCCTCCCTGATGAAAAATGATCGGAGGTTCTTCAGAGCCTTCAAATCACCGATGAACTGTAAATCGCTCACACCCGGGCCGGGCTCGTCGATCATGGCGTCTCTCAAAATTTTGGCTGCAGCCTCGGCATCAGGCTCAGGCGCCCTCGAATCGCCGACCTTCACAGTAATCCCCGGCGTGTTGCCAGAGTTTGGATCCCGGGAATCGGGCCTGACGTTTACATCTGACATTGCCGTTCTCTCGTTACGAGCAACAACCTTATCGACAACCAAGAAAATGCACAATCACTGAAAGGAAATTCTGCGCCGCAGTATGGTGTCCTACATGGTGTATGTCTTCAATCTGCGGCTTGGTAAAAACCCAGCGGGTTAACTACCAGACCATCGAAATAGTCGACGGCTACGAGTTTTCGCGCCATCGACCTCGACGGCAAGAATATCAGGTTTTTCAGCTCCCGAGGAATACGTCGGGTTATTCCCTGCTCACGCTTAAGAAGCTAGGCCGAGCCCAACGGCAGCGATCGCGCAAGCCGCCTTGCCGCGAGCAGCGGCGACAGCAGTCCGCGAATCTGTTTGGCCTCGCAGGCCTGCGACAGCGCACCGTCGCTGCCATAGGCGGTCACGGTGCCCTCATAGCCGAGACAGGCCAGCCGGTAGATCAATTGCTGCGACAACAGGCCTTCGAAATAGCCGCCATGCACATTCGGCTTTCGATAGGCGATATAGGCAAACAACAGATGGAGATGCGAATACCAACTCATTTTCGCATTGGGGTCGGTGCGCTTCACCCATTTCGCGAAAGTAAGAAGCGGCCGCACCGGGCCGCCGTCATTGGCGAGGTCGACATAATCGGTGCAATCGAAATAGGTGAATATTTTTGGCAACAAGATTTGCGCCCGCGCCGGCTCCGCATTGGCATGGCGCCTGGTCTTGGCGTCCTCGAGCGCGTCGTAAATCTGTTGCAGCGTCAGATTGCCGATGCGCAGGGTGCGCAGGAAATTCTCGTCGCCGACATCGATCAGACCGAAATTGCTCGACAATATCTCGACATTGCCGAGCCGGAATCCGTAGTTGCGGCTTTTGGTCGGAAATACGAAATAATTCGCCAGCGTGGAAATCTGGCGCAGCACCTCGTCGCCCTCATTGCTGAACAGATAGGCCTCGTCGAAGCGCGCCAGCGCCGAGGCCAGGAAATTTCCGCGGTTCGAGAGCAAGGTCTCGGCCGGAATATCCGGCGACGCCAGCACGAAACGCTTGAGACAAAATGCATTGCCGATATTCGGTGACGGCGGCGCCGGCGCGTGCGCGCCATAGTCGCTTAAGTTTTGGACCTGCCTGAGGAATACGTCGGACAACACGCGGATCGTGTTGGTGACGACGAAACCACCCATGCTGTGGCCGATGAAAGAGAGCTGGACGTCATTGGCTGCGCCGCCGCCGCGCTGCCTGACGATCTCGCCGTCGATCGCCCGGATGATCTGGACCAGGTCCGGAGCGCCGTAATTCGTCGCCCGGTAGGTATCCCGGAAATAGACGATGGTGCGCAATAGCGCCGCGGCAAGCACCAGCCCGGCCAGCACCAGGCCGGCGATCGACACGATATGGTCGATCCATAAACTCCAGGAGAATCCAAGACAGAACAGCAGGAAGGGCACGACCGCCAAAGCCGCGCCGGAATACAGAATCCAGGTCGGCAGCGTCGGCAAGGCATCCCAGGTGCCGTGGATCGGCTGCCCCATTTTCTCCGAGGGCCAGCGGTAGCCGACGCAGACCAGGCCTTGCCGGTTACGAATTGCGGGGTCGGTCTCGATCGCCCGCGCCGCGGCGGTATACATCCGCAACACAGCCGGCTCCGGATTGTTGAAGCCATGGACCATCACCACCAGGTTTGGCTCGGGGACGTTCGCCAGCGCCGCGGCGATCTGCCTGACCGCCAGGTCGGAATCGATCGGCTTAAGCTCCGGCGGCAGCACCGGAGGGACGGCCACGGTGTCGTCCACATTGTTGGGCGCCGTGCTTTCGATGAAGTAGGTCGGGATGGTCATCCCGACGGCCTGGTGTGCGCGGAAAAAGTCCGACATGGCTTGCTGCCCCAAAACGATCGTTCCGGCTAGGCTAGAAAGAGATCGGGCGTTTCACAAGCTTCAGCCGGACCGCGGCGGCGAGGGTCCCGATCGCAGCGCATCTTGTTCGATTGGAACGTCTCTAAATTCTTTGACTGGAATATCTCTAAATCGGCGCTTTCGCGACATCCCGTCGCGGACAGCACGGTACCCGCTGCGCTACTGAAATCGGCATCGTCACCACCTCTGCCGGAGCAGCTTCATGAAGAATTTTCGCGCCTTCACCGCAACCGCGGCGTTGTTTTGTTTGACCTGCTTGAATGTCTCGACGGCATCCGCCGACGGCGAGGTCAACGTCTACACCTATCGCGAAACCAAACTCATTCAGCCGCTGTTCGACGCCTTCACTAAGGATACCGGCATCAAGGTCAATGTCGTCTCCGCCAGTTCAGGGCTGGAGCAGCGCATGAAGGCCGAAGGTGCCAACAGTCCCGCCGACGTCTTGCTGACGGTCGATATCGGACGCATCGACGAAGCCGTGCAGGCCGGCGTCACCCAGCCGGTCGTCTCCGAGGTGTTGGAGACCATCATCCCGCCGCAGTACCGCGATCCCAACGGCCACTGGGCCGGGATTTCGATGCGCGCCCGCGTGATCTATGCGTCAAAGGAGCGGGTCAAGCAGGACGCCATCACCTATGAGGAACTGGCCGATCCGAAATGGAAAGGCAAAATCTGCATCCGCTCCGGCCAGCACATCTACAATAACGGGCTGTTCGCGGCCTATGTCGCCCATCACGGCGAGGCCAAGGCCGAGGAGTGGCTCAAGGGCGTGAAGGCCAATCTCGCGCAGAAGCCGTCGGGCGGCGACCGCGAAGCGGCGCGCGATGTCGCGGCGGGCAAATGCGATATCGGCATCGGCAACACCTATTACTGGGCGCTGATGATGAACAACGATCCCGAGAAGAAGCCGTGGGCGGAAGCGACCAAGGTTATTCTGCCGACCTTCGAGGGCGGCGGCACCCATGTGAATCTGTCGGGTGTGCTGCTGGCGAAGCACGCGCCCAACAAGGCCAATGGCGTGAAGCTGATCAATTGGCTGGCCGGACCGACGGCGCAGCAGATGTATGCCGACTCCAATTACGAATATCCGGTACGCGCCGGGGTGGCCGTCAATCCCACCATCGCCGGTTACGGCAAGCTCAACGCCGACACCTTGCCGATCGCCAAGATCGCCGCCAACCGCAAGGCCGCGTCCACGCTGGTGGACAAGGTCGGGTTCGATAATTGAAACTTCCCAGAACTGCTTTCTTCCCTCTCCCACTATGGGAGAGGGAAAGCCTCATGCGCTTCTTGATTCAAGCGAGCCTGACCTAGCGTGACACACCCTGCGCGCGCAGGCGGGATCGTCGCTACGATCGCGGTCTTGACGGCGATCCTTGTCGCAGCACCCGTCGTCAGCATCGTCGCGCTGGCGATCCAGCCTGCGCCGGATGTCTGGCAGCATTTGCTCGCTTACGTACTGCCGCTGGCGATGCGCGACACCGCTCTCCTGCTTGGCGGCGTCGGCGCATTGGCGCTTGCGATCGGCGCAGGCACTGCCTGGCTGATGTCGCTGCACGATTTTCGCGGGCGCCGGATGCTGGTGTGGCTGATGCCGCTGCCGCTGGCGATTCCGACCTATTTGGCCGCCTACGTCTACGTCGATCTGTTCGAGCCGCTGGGTCTGGTCCATCGCACGCTCGCGATCTGGTTTCCGCCGGGCGATGCGGTATTCGCACTCCCCAATCTGCGTTCCCTGCCGGGCGCCATCTTCGTGATCGGCATCGTGCTTTATCCGTATGTCTATCTGTCGGCCCGCGCGATGTTTCAGTTTCAAAGCGCGGAATTCGCCGAGGCCGCCAGGACGCTCGGCGCCAGCCGCTGGAATGTATTCTGGCGCGTCTCCCTGCCGATGGCACGGCCGGCGCTGGCGGTGGGCGTGGCGCTGGTGTCGCTCGAAACGCTGAACGATATCGGCGCCAGCGAATATCTCGGCGTCCGCACCTTGACGGTGTCGATCTTCACGACCTGGCTCAATCGCGGAAGCCTGGCGGGCGCGGCGCAGCTCTCGTGTTTCATGCTTGCGATCGTCGCCTGCCTGATCGCGGTGGAACGCTATGGCCGCCGCAACGCCGCTATCGAGTTTTCAGCCGAAAGCCCGCGGCTGACGCGGCGAACCATGCTTGCCGGGATCAAAGGCTGGCTGGCATTCGCGGCGTGCCTGCTCCCGGTGCTGCTCGGTTTCTTCGTTCCGCTGCTTTTTCTGATGCGCGAAAGTTTCAGGCGCGGCTTGCTGGCGAATTTCGACATGTCGCTATGGCGCGATGCCTTCAACTCGGTGGCGTTCGCAGTGCTTGCCACGCTGATCGCGCTGGCGCTCGGCTTTACCACCATTCTGGCGCATCGCTGGCGGCCGAATGCGCTGCGGTCGATTGCGATGAACGTTTCGCAAACCGGTTACGCGCTTCCCGGCCTGGTGCTGGCGCTCGGCCTGCTCACCCCGGTGCTGGCCATCGACAACTCACTGAACATCGTTGCCGGATGGATGGGGCGTTCATTGCCCGGGCTGATCCTGGTCGGTTCGGGCGCCGCCGTCGTGGTTGCTTACGTGATCCGGTTTCTGGCGGTGCCGACCGGGTTCATCAGGGCCGGATTCGAGCGGATTCCGCTCGATTATGATGACAGCGCGCGGGCGGCGGGCGCCAGTCAGACGATATCGATGCGATTGATACATCTGCCGCTGCTGCGGCCGGCCATGCTGGGCGCGGTCATTGTGGTGTTCGTGGATTGCCTGAAGGAACTACCGGCGACGCTGCTGCTGCGGCCGCTGAACGTCGAAACGCTGGCGACGTCGATCTACCAGTTCGCAAGCCGCGGCAGTTTTGAGGAAGGCGCGCTGGCGGCGCTGCTGATCGTTGCCGCAAGCATCGGACCGGTGGCGTGGCTGACGCGGTTTTCCGATTTGCCGAGCGGGCCGGCGTGATGTGATCGTAGGATGGGTAGAGCGTAGCGAAACCCATCACAATATCGGGGCCGTTTGATGGGTTTCGCTACGCTCTACCCATCCTACAAATCATCACGCGTTCTTCAGCGCCACCCGGAAATCGGCTTCGGTCTTCGACTTCACCTCGTCCAGCGTGACGCCGTCGGCCAGTTCGATCAGCGCCATGCCGTCCTTGCCGTGCTTGTCGATGGTGAATACCGCCAGATCGGTGACCACCATGTCGACCACCTTCTCGCCGGTCAGCGGCAGGTCGCATTTCTTCAGCAGTTTCGGGCCGTCCTTGGCGGAATGCTCCATCACCACTACGACGCGCTTGACGCCCGCGACCAGGTCCATCGCGCCGCCCATGCCCTTGACCATCTTGCCCGGGATCATCCAGTTGGCGAGGTCGCCGTTCTGCGCCACCTGCATGGCGCCCAGGATCGACAGGTCGATATGGCCGCCGCGCACCATGCCGAAGGATTCGGCGCTGGAGAAATAGCTGGTGGTCGGCAGTTCGCTCACGGTCTGCTTGCCGGCGTTGATCAGGTCGGCGTCTTCCTCGCCCTCATAGGGAAACGGCCCCATGCCGAGCATGCCGTTCTCGCTCTGCAACACGACGTCCATGCCGTCCGGAATGTAGTTCGACACCAGCGTCGGAATCCCGATACCGAGGTTGACGTAATATCCGTCGCGCAATTCTTTCGCGGCGCGCGCTGCCATTTGATCGCGGGTCCAGGCCATGATGGTCTCCTGTCTATTCTGTATCGTCATTGCGAGGAGCGAAGCGACGAAGCAATCCAGTCTTGCTGTGTGGCCTCTGGATTGCTTCGCTGCGCTCGCAATGACGGCGTGTTGACAACGCGCCAGCTTACGCTGCGGGGCGCGGACGGGTGTTGCGGAATTCGATGCGCTTGTGGCCGGTGCCGACCTCGACGATGCGCTTGACGAAAATGCCGGCGGTATGGATGTGGTCGGGGTCGATTTCGCCGGCCGGCACCAGATGCTCGACTTCGGCCACCGTGATCTTCGCCGCGGTGGCCATCATCGGATTGAAGTTCCGCGCGGTCTTGCGGTAGACGAGGTTGCCGGCGGTATCACCCTTCCAGGCATGCACGATGGCGAGATCGGCGAATAGCCCGCGCTCCATCAAATATTTCTCGCCGTCGAATTCCTTCACTTCCTTGCCCTCGGCGATCAGGGTGCCAACCCCGGTCTTGGTGTAGAAGGCCGGGATGCCGGCGCCGCCGGCGCGGATGCGCTCGGCCAGCGTGCCCTGCGGGTTGAATTCCAGTTCAAGCTCGCCGGCCAGATACTGCTGCGCGAACAGCTTGTTCTCGCCGACATAGGACGAGATCATTTTCCTGATCTGGCGGGTTTCCAGCAGGCGGCTGAGGCCGATGCCATCGACGCCGGCATTGTTGGAGATCACGGTCAGATTTTTTACGCCGGAATCGCGGATCGCGTCCGACAGGGTCTCGGCGATGCCGCACAGGCCGAAGCCGCCCGACATGATCATCATGCCGTCCTTGAGAATGCCGTCGAGTGCCGATTTGGCGTCGGGGTAGACCTTGTTCATGGGGACCAGAGACCTGATGGAGGAAAAGACTATTAGGCGAAATCTTCGCGGTGCGTCAATGACGCGCGATTTGCCTCGCCTGGGCCTCAAACACAGCCTTGAAAGCGTCAAGAAAACCCATCAAGTTGCTGATGTTGGCGGGCCGGACGCCCCGTTTGACCTTTCAGCCTCAACCCGACGTCGAACCTGGATATGTCGCTGCCGATGGCCCAAGGAATGAAACGCCTGGGGATGCCGATTGCGGCGCTGTTCGGCGCGGTGCTGATCGGCCTGTTCGCGATGTCCTGGTTTCTCAACCGGGACGCCTTGCGTGCCGCGGTGGAAGCGCAGATCCGCGCGGTCACCGGGCTCGAGCTGGTGGTCAATGGCAGCATCGACGTCTCGGTATTTCCCGGCAGCTACGTCTCGTTTCACGATGTCGGCCTCAAGGGCGGCGGCGCCGGTGAGCCTGCGCTGTCGGTCGATGTCCTGACCGCGAATTTGCGCCTGCTGCCGCTCTTGCTGCGGCGTTTCGAAATCGCCGACATCATGATGCTGCGTCCGCATATCCGTGTCGTCCGCAGCGCCGACGGCCAGAGCAACTGGACGCCATTCCTGGATACGGTGACGCGCACCGTGAAACCCGGCGCCGACAACCAGCTGTCATTTTCCGAAATCCGGATCCAAGACGGCGTCCTGACCTATCTGGACGAGGCCAATCGCGTGTCGGAAAACGTCGGCGATATCGACCTGTCGCTGGCATGGCCGTCGATCTCGCGCTCCTTCGCCGCGACCGGGCAGTTCGACTGGCGCGGCGAGCGCGTCGACGGCAGCATCAGCGTCAGCGACTTCATCGCCGCATTGTCCGGCGAACGCTCCGGCCTGAAGGCGCGGCTGGCAAGCGCGCCGCTCAAGATCGCCTTCGACGGCGCGATCGCCAACCGCACCAGCATGCTGATGGAGGGCACGCTGACCGCCGACAGCGTGTCGCTGCGCAATGCGTTGCGCTGGACCGGGCAGGGGCCGCCCGCCGGCACGGGCGGGTTCGGCCGCTTCGCCTTGAAGGCGCGCGCCAATATGGTGGGCGCGTCGATCGCGCTGACCAATGTCAATGTCGAGCTCGACGGCAATGCCGCCGAGGGCGTGATGACCTACTCGAACAACGGCCGCCAGACCCTGCAGGCGACGCTCGCCGCCGGCGCGCTCGACTTTACGCCTTACCTCTCGACGGTGCGCCTGCTCGCCAGCGGGCAGCGCGACTGGAACCGGCAGTTGTTCGATCTCAATTCGCTGAGCACCCCGGATATCGACATGCGGCTGTCGGCGGCAAAAGTCACCGTGGGAAAATCCACCCTCGGCCGCACCGCGGTCGGCGCCACCTTACGCGGCGGGACGCTGGCGCTCAGTGTCGGCGAGGCGCAGATGTATGGCGGAATCGCCAAGGGCTCGTTCAATGTCGCGCGCTCCGACGCGGTCGTCGACGTCAAGGCGCAATTCCAGTTCATCGACGTCGACCTGTTGTCCTGCACCAGCGAGTTGTTCGGGCTGACCAAGCTCACCGGCCGTGGCAATCTCAATGTCGCGCTGGAAGCCACCGGCAACTCTCCGTTTGGGCTGGCGCAATCGCTCGACGGCACCGCCACCCTCACCGGCCATGACGGCGCCATCTCGGGCTTCAACGTCGAACAGCTGCTGAAGCGGCTGGAGCGCCGGCCGCTGTCCGGCGGCGGTAATTTTCGCTCGGGCTCGACACCCTACGACAAGCTGACCATCGCGCTGAAATTCAGCGATGGCATCGCCACCGCCGAAGACGTCCGCGTCGAAGGGCAGGCTTCGCGGGTCACGCTGACCGGCACCGCCTCGGTGCCGGCGCGGGAATATGATCTGAAGGGCGTCGCCAGCCTGACCTCGGCGCCGAACGCGCCGCCCGGCTTCGATCTGCCCTTCATCATCCAGGGACCGTGGGACGATCCGCTGATCTTTCCCGAACCGGAAAGCCTGATCCGGCGCTCGCCCGGGGCAGCGCCCCTGCTCGACGCGATGAAGGACCGCAAGACCCGCGACGCGGTGCGCTCGGCGATCGAGCGCTTTACCGGGCAGAAAGTTGCGCCGGAAGCGGCTCCCGCGCCGGCCAGCGCGCCGGCGGCCGAAGCGGCGAAGGGGAATTAGCACTCAGTGTCTTCCCCGCGAAGGCGGGGACCCATAACCCCTGGCGTTTCCGGTTGAAAAGATGTGTGCAACGGCCTTGCTAGAAACGAGACGACACGGCGTATGGGTCCCCGCCTTCGCGGGGACGACTCGTTGTGGGTGCAGTGCCTTA
This sequence comes from uncultured Alphaproteobacteria bacterium, assembly GCA_963710045.1. Taxonomy (GTDB): domain Bacteria; phylum Pseudomonadota; class Alphaproteobacteria; order Rhizobiales; family Xanthobacteraceae; genus Bradyrhizobium. Next base: position 65,206 of record CAVPZO010000075.1, read on the forward strand.
CAGCGGTGCCGCGCTCTCGCCGCGCGCGTTGGACAGTTTCGAGGCCAGCGACGCCACCACGATCACCACCGCGATCAGGCCGATGATCAGCGTGCAGATCGCGTTGATCTCCGGCTTCACCCCAAGCCGCACCTCCGAATAGATCCGGATCGGCAGCGTTGCCGAGCCCGGGCCGGTGGTGAAGCTGGCGATCACCAGGTCGTCCAGCGACAGCGTGAACGCCAGCATCCAGCCCGCGGCGATCGACGGCAAGATCAGCGGCAGCGTCACCGCGACGAACGCGCGTAGCGGATCGCAGCCGAGATCCATCGCGGCTTCCTCGAGGCTGCGGTCGAGCGCGCTCAGGCGCGCCTGCACCACGGTGGCGACGAAGCACATGGTCAGCGTGGTGTGGGCGATGGTGACGGTCCAGAATCCGCGCTCGGCGTTGAGCGCCACGAACAGCAGCAGCAGCGACAGCCCGGTGATCACTTCCGGCATCACCAGCGGCGCGTAGAGCATCCCTGAGAATAGCGTGCGGCCCTTGAAGCGCTCGCCGCGCGACAGCGCCACAGCCGCCAGCGTGCCGAGGATGGTCGCCGCGGTGGCCGACACCACGCCGACGCGAAAACTCATCCAGGCGGCATCGAGCATCGCGCGGTCGTTGAAGAACTCGGTGTACCAGCGCGTCGACCAGCCGCCCCACACCGTCACCAGCCGCGAGGCATTGAAGGAGTAGATCACCAGGATCACGATCGGCAGGTACAGAAACGCCAGCCCCAGCACGAGCGCGGTGACGTTGAAGGCTGAGAGTTTTTTCAAGCCGCGCGCCATCAGCGCGCCTCCAGCTGGCGGCGCTGCAGCCGGTCGTAGATCAACAGCGGCGCCAGCAGCAGGACTAGCAGCACCGCCGCGGTCGCCGACGCCACCGGCCAGTCCTTGTTGGTGAAAAACTCCAGCCACAGCGTCTGCCCGATCATCATGCTGTCGGAGCCGGCCAGCAGATCGGGAATCACGAATTCGCCGACAATGGGGATGAAGCACAGCAGCACGCCGGCGCCGACGCCGGGCAGCGACAGCGGAAATGTCACCAGCCAGAACGCTTGCCTCCGCGATGCGCCGAGATCGCTGGCGGCCTCCAGCAGCGCCGGATCCATCTTCGCCAGCGTCGCATACAGCGGCAGGATCATGAACGGCAGATAGGAATAGACGATACCGAGATACATCGCGCTGTCGGTGGACAGCCACACCACCGGTGCCGCGACGATGTGCAGCGCCAGCAGGGTTTTGTTGAGCAGGCCGTCATGCTGCAGGATGTTGATCCAGGCATAGATGCGGATCAGGAACGAGGTCCAGAACGGCACGATCACCAGCATCATCGCCACGCTCTGCCAGCGCCGCGGCAACCGCGCCATGCCGTAGGCGATGGGGTAGCCGATCACGAGCAGGATAGCGGTCGAAATCAATGCGACGACGATGCTGCGTAAGTAAGACAGGATGTAGAGATCGTCGGAGATCAGCAGCCTGAAATTATCCAGCGACAGCGCCGCAAACGCGGTTTTCATTGCCGCCCAACCCTGCGTCAGGTCGAACACCGGCAGATAAGGCGGCTGCGCGATCGCGGTCTGCGACAGGCTGATCTTCAGCACGAAGCCGAACGGCACCAGGAAGAACAGCAGCATCCACAGATAGGGCGCGATCGCCGCGAAGCGGGCCGGGCGGGCAAAGATGCGGCGGGCGCTCATTGCTCCAGCACCACGCAATCGTCCGGCGTGAACCACGCCGTCACGCGCTGGCTGGCGCTGTAGGCATCCATGTCGAGCCGCGCGGTGTTGGCCATCGACGCGCGCAACACGGCGCCGGTGTCGAGCTTCACCTTGTAGGTGGTGACGCCGCCGAGATAATTGACCTCGGTGACCACGCCTTCGAGCCGGTTCATCGGAATGGCGCCGGCCGCATCGGACACCGGGCCGCGGCGCGACAGTTTTACCTTCTCGGGACGGATCGCGACGCAGACGGTGGTCTTGCTCAGCGGCAACCGCGGCTCGGCGGCGACGATGGTTCCGGCATCGCGCGTCGATATGGTCAGCCGATGCTCCTCGCTGTTTTCGATCTGCCCCTCGAGCATGTTGATGTCGCCGACGAACTCGGCGATCCATCGCGAAGCCGGCGCCTCGTAGAGCTGCCTTGGCGTCGCCACCTGCTCAAGCCGGCCGGAATCCATCACGCCGATGCGGTCGGCCACCGTCATCGCTTCTTCCTGGTCGTGGGTGACGATAATGAATGTCATCCCCAGCCGCCGCTGCAGCGCCGTCAATTCCAGTTGCGTGCTTTCGCGCAGTTTCTTGTCGAGGGCGGCCAGCGGCTCGTCCAGCAGCAGCACTTTGGGACGCCGCGCCAATGAGCGCGCCAGCGCCACGCGCTGCTTCTGTCCGCCCGAGAGCTGGTCCGGTTTCCGCTTTTCCAGTCCCTCGAGCTTGACCAGCGCCACCATCTCGGCGACGCGGGCCTCGATCTGCGGCCGCGGCATGCTCGCGCGCTTCAGACCGAACGCGATGTTGTCGCGCACCGACAGATGCGGAAACAGCGCGTAGTTCTGGAACATCATGTTGACGGGCCGCTGATGCGGCAGCACCTGCGCGATATCCCTGCCGCCCAGCAGGATCCTGCCGGCGTCCGGCGTCTCGAAGCCGGCGAGCATGCGCAGCAGCGTGGTCTTGCCGCAGCCGGATGGGCCGAGCAACGCGAAAAATTCTCCGGCGCGGATGTCGAGTGAGAGCTTGTCGACCGCGGTGAACCCGCCAAACCGTTTCACCACGCCCTCGATGCGCAGCAGCGGCATGTCGGCCGCAACCGTCGGCGCCTCGGGTTTCGCCGAATCCCTGAGAATTACGTCTTCGGTCATGATTCCAGCCGGCCCAAACTCCGATCCTACGCTAATGATTGATCGAAGCCGGCTCAACTGGTTCACGATGCGGGGCCACAACATTATCGGTGGCACGATTGGCCGATTTCATGGTGCAATACGGTTCGCCCATCGGCGGAGAGGAAGATGAAAAGGGACAGGTACGATCTGCCGCTGACGACCGAATCCGACAGCGCTGCCGCGTCTTACCGCGACGGCGTCGACCGTATTCTTTCGGCCTGGTATGGGGCCGATGCTGCCTTCGACAGGGCAATCGCCGATGACCCCGCCTTTGCGCTGGCTTACATCGCGCGGGCTCGCGTCCACCAGCTCCACATGGAAACCGCCGAGGCACGCGCCAAGGCAGCGCAGGCGCGCGGGTTGGCCGCGGCGGCAACCCGCCGCGAACGCCGGCACGTCGAGATTTTGGCCGCGGCCATCGAGGGGCAGCCGAAGGTGGCCCTGACCGGCGCCGAGCAGCATCTCGACGAGTTTCCCCGTGACGCGCTGGTATTTGGACTGCTGCTCGGCGCGTTCGGCCTGTACGCATTTTCCGGGCGCGCCGACCACGACGCTGCGAGGCTCGCAATCTGCGAGCGTCACGCCCGGCACTATGGCGAGGATTGGTGGTTCCTGACCTATCTGGGCTGGTCGCATACCGAGGCGGGAAACGCCGGCACCGGTCGAACGACGACCGAACGAGCCTTTGCGATGCGCCCTGAAAATGCAAATGCCGCGCATGCGCTTTCCCACGCGCTGTTCGAGCAAGGCGATATGGCGGCCGGCCGCACGTTTCTGACCGGCTGGCTGCCCGCGCATGAACGGGCCAGTTTCCTGCACGGACACCTGTCCTGGCATGTCGCGCTGACGGCGCTCGAAGCCGGTGATCCGGATGGCGCGCTTGCAATCTACCAGCAGCACATCAGGCCATCGGGTTCGCGGTATCCGCCGATGAACGTCTTTACGGACTGCGCGTCGCTGCTGTGGCGGCTTTCGCTCGCCGGCAAGACGGGCCTTGAAGTCCATTGGCAGGACGTTGCCGTTTACGGCGACCGATTCTTCCAGCGGGCGGGCGCGCATTTTGCCGACCTCCACTACGCGCTGGTCGCAGCGGCAACCGGCGCCGAAGGCCTGGAAACAAGATTGGCGGAACTGGAAGCTCTGGCAGCCAACGGCCGGCTGGCGCCCGGCTCATCCGCCATCGATCTTTGCCGCGGCATGCGGGCATTCGCCGAGGGCGACCATGAAAACGCGATCCGTATCCTCGAACCTCTGATGCCCGCGCTGGTGCGGATCGGCGGCAGCCATGCGCAGCGCGAGCTGTGGGAGGACACTCTGATCGTCGCTTGTCTCCATGGCGGGCGCGGTGACAAGGCCGCGAAGCTGATCTCCGACCGCCTGCAGCGCAGGCCATCCGCCCGCGACGAGGCCTGGTCGCGCGAAGCCCGCCAGAGTTAGCCGCGGCGGACGGGCTTCGGCGCAGCCGCGCCGCGGAGCCACAATAACCAATATGCAGCGCTCGTGCTTTTGCCCCGCATTCCGGCATGGTACGTTGCCGGTCAGCCAACGAAGATTGGTTCAGACAGTCAGGGTGGAAAAAATCATGACCAGACGGTTCAAGCTGGCAGCGTGTTTGTGGATTTCCTTCATCGCAAGCACCGGCAGCGCCCATGCGCAGAGTCAAATGATCGGCGCGCCGCCGGAAGCATCGAACATCAAGCTGATCGGAACCAGCGACCTGCAGGCGCGCAGCGCCTATCAGCCGACCATCCATCATCAGGGCGAGCGCTGGATCGCCTATGTCGGCCATCACGGCGGCAGCGACGACATTCCGGCGCCGGTCAATCCGCAGACCGGCAAGGCCGAGCCCAACGGCACCTCCATCGTCGATGTTACCGATCCGGCGCAGCCGAAATATCTGCGGCATATCCCGGGGCAGGAAGGCAAGTACGAGGCCGGCGGCGCGCAGATGGTGCGCATCTGCGACGGCAAGGCGGTCCCCAAGGGCGATCGCAACGCGGTTTACATGCTGCGCAGTTTTGGCGGCGAGGCGCACGAAATCTGGAACGTCGCGGACCCGGCGAATCCTGTTCTCATCACGCGGCTTGGCGGGCTCAAGGATACGCACAAGAACTGGTGGGAATGCGACACCGGCATTGCGTTCCTGGTGTCGGGTGCCCCCGATTGGCGCACGCGGCGGATGACGCAGGTCTACGACCTGAGCGATCCGGCGCACCCAATAAAAATCCGCGACTTCGGGCTGCCCGGTCAGGAGCCGGGCTCGACCGGTGCGGTGCCGACCGAACTGCACGGACCGATCTCGACCGGCCCCGAGGGCAATCGCATCTATTTCGGATACGGCACCAACAAAGGCGGTTTTCTGCAGATCGTCGATCGCGAAAAGCTGATCAACGGACCGAAGGAGCCGACGCCGGATAATCTGCGCACTCCCGAAATCTCGCGGCTGGCGATGTCGGCGTTCAACGGCGCGCATACCGTGTTTCCGATGAAGGGCATGCCGATCGCCGAATTCGCAAAGGACAAGGACGGCAAGACCCGCGACATCGTGATGATCGTCAACGAGGCGATCCTGAACGAATGCAACGAGCCGCGGCAGATGGTGTGGTTCGCCGATGTCACGGTGGAAAACCGGCCGATGATGATTTCGAGCTTTACCGTGCCGGAAGCCAGCGGCGCGTTCTGCGAACGGGGCGGGCGTTTTGGGGCGCATTCCTCCAACGAGAGCATGGCGCCGATCTATTACAAGAAGATGGCGTTCATCGCTTTCTTCAATGCCGGGGTGCGCGCGCTCGACATCCGCGATCCGTATCACCCGAAGGAAGTCGGCTATTTCATTCCGCCGATCACGGCTGCGACCGACAAGCGCTGCGTCAAAATCGACGGCAAGGACCGCTGCAAGACAGCGATCCAGACCAACAATGTCGAAACCGATGCGCGCGGCTACATCTACATCGTCGACCGCGCCAATACGGGAATGCATATTCTGGAATTGACGGGTGCGGCGCGCAGCGTTGCGGGGTTGCCGTGAGGGAGCCGTCATTGCGAGCGAAGCGAAGCAATCCAGAGGCCGCGAGCAAGACTGGATTGCTTCGTCGCTTCGCTCCTCGCAATGACGATGTGAGGCGAGATGCGTAAACTCCCACTGATCATGTTCGCAGTTGCGACTTGCACGCTGACCGGCGTCGCCGCCTATGTCGGCGCGCGGCCTGCCGTTGCAGGATGGCAGGAGATCGCATGGCCGTTTCCGCGCGACGGCTGGCCCGCGGGCCGGGCGTTTCGCTGTGACACGGCATTGTGCGGCGGCGAGGTCGAACTCTATGTCCGGCCGAAGATCGGCTTCTGCAATTGCGACAGCGGCGTCGCCGATGACGACGAAGTCGACCGCGTCGCCGACCTCGATCTGATCAGCGAGCGGTTCACCGCGATTGAACCCGGCAAGGTGGTTCAAGTCGCCGGCATGCGAGGGCGAATTAGAAACTACAGGCTTCAGATGCAGGATGGTTCACAGCATACGGCCGCCGGACTCGCCGTGTCACGACGTTGCGACCTTTTGGTCGCCGTTGCGCAAGGCAAGGGCGAGGTGACCGGGCTTGAGCGCGCGGCGCTCGACTTTCTCGCTAAAGAAGACGTGACCCGATGGATGACAGCCGCGCTGGATGGCGGCTGAGCAATTGCCGTCATGCCCGGGCTTGTCCCGGGCATCCACGCCTTTTTTCTGGCATCAATTCCAGATAAGACAGGGATGGCCGGGACAAGCCCGGCCATGACGATGGAATATGCCCATGTCCCTGCAAGTTTATCTCGCCTTTGTCGCCGCCTGTATCGCGCTGGCGCTGCTGCCGGGTCCTGTGGTCACGCTGGTGATCGCCAACGGGCTGCGCCACGGCACCCGCGCGGCGCTGATCAACATCGCCGGCGTCCAGGCCGGATTGGCAATCGTGATCGGCATCGTCGCGATCGGCCTGACCTCGCTGATGGCGACCATGGGCTACTGGTTCGACTGGGTGCGCTTTGCCGGCGCCGCCTATCTGGTCTGGCTCGGAATCAAATTGATTCGCGCCCCCGTCGAGGGCGTCGATGCCGACGCGCCGCCACCTCCGCCGCGCGGCGGGTTTTTTCTGCAGGGTTTTCTGATTCTGCTCTCGAATCCAAAAGTGCTGGTGTTCTTCGGCGCGTTCATTCCGCAGTTCGTGGATATGGACAAAGACCACATCTCGCAGGTGGCGCTGCTCGGCGCCACCTTCATGGTCACCGGCGCGGTCACCGATAGCATCTACGCCGTGCTGGCCGGCCGCGCGCGGCTGTTCTTCTCAGGGGAGCGCACGCGGCTGCTGTCGCGCATCTCCGGCGGCTTCATGGTCGGCGGCGGCATCTGGCTGGCGCTGACACGGGCGAGGTAGCCCAACCTTGTAGCCCGGGTGAGCGAAGCGAAACCCGGGTATTGCGGCGAGATCCCGGATTGCGCTTCGCTCCATCCGGGCTACGGCACTGCGCTCGCCCGGGCTACGCGTGCGACGCCCTGGGCTTGACCAGCGTCGCCTCGACCTCGCCGAAAATCCGCGCCAGCCGATCCGCCCATTGCCTCTCGCCGGCCTGGTCCGCGATCAGATCCTGGCGGATTTCGATGCCTGAATTCATCAGCCCGCGCGCCTCGCCGTGAATCGGAATGGTGTAATCGCTCTCGTCGCTGACCGCATACGGCTCGTTGTCGCCGACCACCAGATCAGCTTCCGCGCGGAACAGCTGCAACAGCAGCGGCGCCAGATGCGTATCGCGGTGATAAAGCGTGCCGACATGCCAGGGGCGCGCGACACCTGCATAAACCGGCGTAAAACTGTGCAGCGATACCAGCACCGTCGGCATGCCGTCGCGCAGCCGCCGGTCGATGACTTCGCCGATACGGCGATGATAGGGATCGAAGATCGATTGCCGCCGCGCATCCGCCGCGGCGCGCGTCAGGCCTTCATTGCCTGATATCGTAGTGGCCTCGCTGAGAGCGGGAATCGAACTGGCCACGCAAGGCGGGCGATTGCAGTCGATCACCAGCCGCGAGTAGCGCTGCGCGACCAGATGCGCGTCGAGCTGCTTCGACAGCTGCTCGGCAACACCGGCGATTCCGATATCCCAGGCGATATGCCGCGTGAGCTCGCTCGCGGGCAGCCCGAGATCGCCGAGCGCCCGCGGAATCAGCCGGCCGTAGTGATCGCAGGTCAGCAAGAAAGGCGAGCGGCCCGCGGTATTTTCTTCAAGAACCGGCGGAACATCTGCGGCTTCCAGGAGTAATGTTGTGTCTCCGGCGCTGTCCAAAACCATTCCTTTAATTGTTGCCTAACGAAGCAGCATGCCGACCTAGGAATAAGCAGGGATCGGTATAGATTTGAGTGCACAAAGTCACGATATGATTGCTTCGACGATGCCGCTGCTGACCATCCATCGCAAGATCGAATATCGCTATGCGCGCCCGGCGGCGTTCGGCGAACACCGCCGCGATCCGCGCCGGGCCATTCCACTGCACGGCGCCTGTCCCGGCTCCGCCGACGCTTATCTCGGCATGGACGTCAGCATCGATGTGGTTTCGGCCGGCGAAGAGGCGAAGGTATAACATGGAGATCAAGGTAGGATTCGAGTTGAGCTACTACGCGGTCAATCCGACGCCGATGGTGACCATGCTCAACATTCACCCCTCGCGCTTCGCCGATATCGTCGGCACCGAAACCGTTGTCGCCGAGCCCAACGTGCCGATCGGATTTTATCGCGACAGTTTTGGCAATGTCTGCGGCCGGCTGATCGCGCCGGCCGGCGGCGTCACCTTCCGCGGCAGCGCGCTGGTGCGCGATTCCGGCCTTCCCGACGTGGTCAACCCCGCCGCGCAGCAGGTTCCCGTCGATCAATTGCCGGACGATCTGCTGCTGTATCTGATGCCGAGCCGCTATTGCGAAACCGACAAGCTCACCGACATCGCGTGGTCGCTGTTCGGCAATACCCCGCCCGGCTGGGACCGGGTGGTGGCGATCACCGACTTCGTCCACCATCATGTCACGTTCGGCTATCAGCACGCGCATTACATGAAATCGGCGCATGACGTCTACGAGCAGGGCGCCGGCGTCTGCCGCGACTTCGCGCATCTCGCATTGACGTTCTGCCGCTGCATGAACATCCCGGCGCGCTATTGCACCGGCTATATGGGCGACATCGGCATCCCGCCGGATCCCGCGCCGATGGATTTCTCCGGCTGGTTTCAGGTCTATCTCTCCGGCCAGTGGTACACGTTCGACGCGCGCCATAACCATCCGCGCATCGGCCGCATCCTGATGGGCACCGGCCGCGACGCTGCCGACGTGGCGCTGACCACGAGCTTCGGGCGGATGGATCTGGTAAGGTTTGTCGTCATCAGCGACGAAGTGGTGCCGGCGTAGAGAGTAGGTCTTCCGACTGGAGACGAGATTGTCCTCTTCCGACCAAAAAACCGAGGTTGATCTCAAGGTTGATGCGAGGCCGGCCGGTGCCGATCCGGGCGTTACGCCGGAACAGATATGGACCTCGCTGCGGACGCTGGCGCGACAGATCGCAGTTCTTGCGGCGGCAACGATACGAGGCGTTTCCGGCCGCGGCATGATCTGGTTGAGGAACCAGCGTTCGGCCATTGGCTCGGCTGGAGCTGAGTTCAGCAGTCGATGGCCGGACGTTAAAACCGGGCTGGCGTCATCGGCTGCAAACTTCCGGCGGGCAAGCCTTGACCTGAAATCTCGCGTTCAGACCTTGCAGCCCGGCAGGTTTTGGCCGCGGCTTCGGCCCGTGAAATTTCGTGCGAAGTACCTGCTTGCATCGCTTGCGGTCATCCTGGCTCTGTTGTCCGGACTGATCCTGTACAGCGTCGCCACGCTGCCGATCGCCGGCGGTCTGCAGGTTGAGCCGACCCAGAGCGCGGTGACCATCGAGAGCGCCAAAGGCGAGCCCTTTGCAACGCGCGGCGTATTCAAAAGCGACAAACTGACGGCACAGGACCTTCCGCCGCATCTGGCCCAGGCGATTATCGCGATCGAAGACCGGCGGTTTTATCAGCACGGGGGCGTGGATATCAGAGGAATCTTGCGTGCAGGCTGGCGCAATTCCCAGGCCGGCGGCACGCGGGAGGGCGGCAGCACCATTACGCAGCAGCTTGCGCGGCTGATGTTTCTGTCTCCGGAACGGACATTTCGCCGTAAAACCCAGGAGGCGCTGCTCGCGATCTGGCTTGAAGGCCAGCTGACCAAGGAGGAGATTCTCCTCCGTTACCTCAACACGGCGTATTTCGGCGCCGGCGCCTATGGCGTGGACGCCGCGGCCAAACGGTATTTCGGCAAGAAAGCGAGCGAGCTCTCGTTGGCAGAGTCCGCAATGCTCGCCGGCCTGGTACGCGCGCCGTCGCAACTGGCGCCGACCCGCAATTTCGGCGGCGCCAAAGAGCGCCAGGAAACCGTTCTGCAGGCCATGGTGGACACAAAAGCGATACCCGCCGCGGAAGCGGAAACCGCCCGCGCACAACCGGTCAACCTGCGCACGCCGCCGGAAACGCCGCCCGGCACCAATTATTTCGTCGACATGGTGGCCGGCGACCTTCGCCGTGTGCTGGGCGCCTCGTCGGGCGATCTGACGCTTCGCACCACCCTCAATCTGGAACTGCAGCGCCTTGCGGAAGGCGTGATCGAGCGCCGGCTGGAGCAGGAAGGCGCCAAGAAAAAAGTCTCGCAGGCCGCGCTCGTCGCGCTTGGCAAAGACGGCGCCGTGCTGGCCCTGGTCGGCGGGCGCGACTACGAATCCAGCCAGTTCAATCGCGCCACCCAGGCCAAGCGGCAGGCCGGATCGCTGTTCAAGCTGTTCGTCTATATGAGCGCGCTGCAGCGGGGTTATACCCCGCAGTCGGTGGTGGTCGACAGGCCGACCCAGATCGGCGAATGGGAGCCGCAAAACTACAGCGGCGGCTTTCGCGGCAGCATGAGCTTGCGCAATGCGTTCGCGCATTCGGTCAACACCATCGCCGTCCAGCTCAGCGACGAAGTCGGCATCCCCGCCGTCATCGACACCGCAAAGCGCATGGGCGTGCAATCGGCGCTGCCGGCGGTGCCTAGTCTCGCGCTCGGATCGGCCGAGGTGACCCTGATGGAGATGACGCGGGCATTCGGTTCGGTCGCGGCGGGAGTGCAGTCGATCGAACCCTATTCGATCCGCTCGATCGCCGGCAATTCGCAACAGGCGCTCTACACCAAGCCGAATGCCGGCGCGGAAGTGTCGGGCCAGCTCGGCGCCAGCCGGGCGATGATGCTGGAATTGCTGCAGGCGGTGGTGAACGAAGGCACCGGAAAGGCGGCGCGGATTCCCAACGTCCCGACGGGAGGCAAGACCGGAACCACGCAGGAATATCGCGACGCGTGGTTCATCGGGTTCACGCCGGAACTCATCGTCGGCGTGTGGGCCGGCAACGACGACAACACCCCGACCAACAGGGTCACCGGCGGCGATCTTCCCGCCAATATCTGGCACGATTTTGTCGGCCGCGCGCTTCCGGTTATTTCCAGGCCGGCTGTGCAAGCGGCGAGGCCGAATTCCGGCGGCGGTCCGGCGCCGGCATCGCCCCCGGCCAGTTCCGATGCGGGCGCGCGGGGGGTGGCGGATGTGCTCGACACCGCGACGCTTGCGATCCGCGGCCGGCGGTTTCAGCTGGAAGGGATCGTCGCCGACGACGATCGCCGCGCGCTGCGCGCGCTGGCGCGGTTCTTGAGAAGACGCGAGGTGGTCTGCATCGGCGCGCCGACCGCCGAGCGCTATCGCTGCAATGTGGATGGACAGAATTTGTCCGAGATCATCCTGAGCAATGGCGGCGCCCGCGCAACGCCGGACGCGCCCGCCGAACTGCTCGCCGCGGAAGATGAAGCGAGATCGGCACGGATTGGAATCTGGCGCCAGATGTAATCGAGGATCGGTCGCTCCTTTTCGTCATTGCGAGGAGCGAAGCGACGAAGCAATCCAGTTCTTCCTTGCGGCCTCTGGATTGCTTGCTTCGCTCGCAATGACGGCTAGACTAGGTCCATGATATCCGATCTGCTCTTCGTCTACGGCACGCTGATGCGCGGCTTCGATCACCCGATGGCAAAGCTGCTGTCGCGCAGCGCGGAGTTTGTCGGCGACGCGCGCTGCCGGGGCCGGCTTTATCTGGTGAAACATTATCCCGGGCTGGTGTTATCTGACGACGCGGCCGACGTGGTGTTCGGCGAGCTGGTTCGCCTGCGCGAGCCCGAAGCGTCGTTTGCGATCCTGGATGAATACGAAGGTTGCGGCCCGGGCGTCGCCTCGCCGCAATACCTGCGGCAGGTGCTGCCCGTGACGCGCGACGACGGGACCGTCAGCGCAGCATGGACGTATGTCTACAACCGCCGGGTGGCAAAGCTGAAACGGATCGAGTCGGGAAGGTTTCTGGAGGGATAGAGCGCATCAAGCCCGCTTCTTCGGCTTGGCCTTCTGCTGCATGTAGGACCGCAGCACCGCATTGATGCGGCGCTGATAACCGTCACCTTCCTTCTTGAAGAAGTTCAGCACATCTTCATCGACACGAATGGAGATCGCCTGCTTTTTTGGGGGAACAACCAGAACAGCATCCGACCAGTCGATATCGATCGGTACCGCATCAGGGTCGTTCGCGACCGCCTTGGCGATGTCGTCGTCGGTCAGCGCATCAACTCGAGCCCAGTCAGTTTTGCCCTTACGGCGGTCGCCCCATTTTCGCGTTACGATATTCTCTTTCTTCATTTTTCCTCGCGCGACGCGCTGAGATGACCCGGATAACGTCTGCGCGTCGCGTGAAAACGACAGCGATTAGTCGATTTTCCGAATCGCCTACCGCGATCCAGCGCTCCTCATTGTTGCGATCTGATTGGCGAAGGAGGGTCGGCCCATAAAAGACCTCGATCGCATCGTCGAAATGGATGCCATGCTTGGCGCGATTTAGCTCACTCTTTTGTTCGTCCCATTCGAACGAAGCGGGTGCGAGAAATTCGAGGTGAGCGCCCTGATCGGCCATTTCCTTGCTTCCTTCTTATTCTGGCGTTTTTCATCGGCCGTTCTCCTATTTCGCGCTCACAATTGAGCGGTTTGTTCGCGTCATTTGTATATACGTTCGTATGGTATATGTCAATATGCGCTGGCCTTTGAAACAAGCCAAATGGCGGGGACAACTCTTCGGAATCTCGCGCTTTGTTGCCCGCTTCCTATATTGGTGGTCGGCTGCCAAAGGCTCGACTACCATGCGCTTCACGCCCCAATTCCTCGATGAACTGCGCGCCCGGCTTCCGGTTTCGGAAGTCGTAGGCCGGCGCGTGAAGCTGAAGAAGGCGGGGCGGGAGTTCAAGGGGCTGTCGCCGTTCCAGCAGGAGAAAACGCCCTCGTTCACGGTCAACGACCAGAAGCAGTTTTATCACGATTTCTCCACCGGCAAGCACGGCAACATTTTCGACTTCGTGATGGAGACCGAGGGCGTCAATTTCGTCGAGGCGGTGGAGCGGCTCGCCTCGATGGCAGGCATGCCGCTGCCGGCGGTCACGCCGGACGCCGCGCGGCACGAGCAGCGCCGCAAGACGCTATACGATGTGATGGAACTCGCCGCGAAATTTTTCGCCGACACGCTGGCCTCGCGGGGCGGCGCCAGGGCGCGCGGCTATCTCGGCGACCGCGCCATTTCGCCCGCCGTGCAATTGCAGTTTCGCATCGGCTATGCGCCGGGCGAGCGCTTCGCGCTGAAGGAGCATCTCGGAGGCGCCGGCATTTCCGTCGAGGACATGATTGAAGCGGGCCTGCTCTACCATGGCGACGACATTCCGGTGCCCTACGACCGGTTTCGTGACCGCGTGATGTTTCCGATCGCGGACTTGCGCGGCCGCGTGATCGCGTTCGGCGGCCGCGCGCTGGAGAAGGACGTCTCCGCGAAATATCTCAACTCTCCGGAAACGCCCCTGTTTCACAAGGGCGACAATCTCTACAATCTCGCGACCGCGCGGCAGGCCGCGCATAACGGCGCATCGCTGGTGGTGGTGGAAGGCTATGTCGATGTCATCGCCATGGTCGGGGCGGGCTTTGCAGCATCCGTCGCGCCGCTTGGGACTGCGCTGACCGAAAACCAGCTCGCATTGCTGTGGAAGATGGCGGACGAGCCGATCCTGTGTTTTGACGGCGACAAGGCCGGCCAGAAGGCGGCGTGGCGCGCCGCCGATCTGGCGCTGCCGCATCTGAAACCCGGCAAGAGCCTGCGTTTCGCGTTGCTGCCGGAAGGGCAGGATCCCGACGATCTCGCACGCTCCGGCGGGCGCGGCGCGATAGAGGAAGTGATAGGTGCTGCGCGCGGACTTGCGGATGTGATCTGGTCGCGCGAAGTCGAAGGCGGCTCTTATGCGACGCCGGAGCGGCGCGCGGCGCTGGAAGCGCGGATCGGCGAACTCACCAATGGCATCCGCGATGAAGTGGTGCGGCGCTATTATCGGCAGGATCTGGCGGAACGCTTGCAGCGGACCTTTGCGCCGGATGGCGCGCGCGGGAACTATGGCCGCGGCGGATATCGCGGCGGTAATTTAGGCAACGAATCAGGCCGACGTTTTCAGCCGCGCGGATCGTTCACGCCGGGGGCGGCGGGGCGATTCGAGCCTCGCGGCAGCCGTCAGCAAGCCTCGGCGGGCAGCCAGACCATCAACCGCGGGCCTTATCAGGTCGCCAGTCCACAGCTTGGCTTGAGCCCGATCATGCGCGGCCAGCGCAGTGCGTTGTCCCGCCGCGAGGCACTGATTCTGCAGTCCCTGATCAATCACCCCTGGCTGCTGCACGACCACCTGGAAGAGGTGGCGGCGCTGGAATTGGCGCATCCCGAGGCGAACAAATTGCGGGCCGGGATCATCGCCGCCTTCGCAAGCGATCATCACCACGGCACGGACCCCGTTGAGACCAGTGAGAGAATGCGGGCCGATCTGGCGGCGCGTGGATTATCTCAATCTCTTCAAAGGGTTGAGCGGGCAATCACGACCTCGGCGGTGTGGGGCGCGCAAGCTGGCGCAGCCCAGGAGGACGTTCTTTCCACCTGGCACCAGCTTGTTGCCTTGCATCGGCAATGGCACTCATTACTTAGGGAATTGAAGGATGCGGAGCTGGCCTTGGGCGAGGTGGCGAGCGAGGCGAATTACGCCTGGTTGCGCGACGTCAAAGCCCGGCTGTCGGAAGTGGACGGCACCGAGGCCCTGATCGAGGGTTTCGGGGAACAGTCAGGCCGGTTCCAGCGGAGCATGTGAAAAAATAAATCATGCGGACGGCGGCCGCCGACCCCGCGAAAAGACTCGCCAAACCCATGGTTTGGCTGCAAAAACAGGGTTAATCGAAGCTTAACGGCCTGCGGGCCACAAGTGCAAAACCGGCGAGACAGATTCGGGGTGGCGAAGGTTTGCGCCGCCCTTTCCGCGTCGAGATGACATCAGATTAAAGCGGGCGCGCACCCACGCCTCGCGTGAGCGCGTTTCAGGAGCAATAAATGGCCAGCAAGGCAAAAACGCTGCAGGTGAAGGACAAGGAAAAAGACGACAAGGCCACCGACGCCCCTGAAAAGGATTCCCCGGACGCGCCGTCGCCGTTGCTCGACCTGTCCGACGCCGCCGTCAAGAAGATGATCAAGCAGGCCAAGAAGCGCGGCTTCGTGACCTTCGATCAGCTCAACGAAGTGCTCCCCTCCGACACCACCTCGCCGGAGCAGATCGAGGACATCATGTCGATGCTGTCCGACATGGGCATCAACGTCTCCGAGGCCGAGGAAGCCGACACCGAGGAAGAAACCAAGGAAGAGGCCGAGGACGAGACCGACAACGAACTGGTCGAGGTCACGCAGAAGGCCGTCACCGAAGTCAAGAAATCCGAGCCCGGCGAGCGCACCGACGATCCCGTCCGCATGTATTTGCGCGAGATGGGCACCGTCGAGCTTCTTTCGCGCGAAGGCGAAATCGCGATTGCCAAGCGCATCGAGGCCGGCCGCGAGGCGATGATCGCAGGCCTGTGCGAAAGCCCGCTGACGTTCCAGGCCATCATCATCTGGCGCGATGAACTCAACGAAGGAAAGATCTTCCTTCGCGACATCATCGATCTGGAAGCGACCTATGCCGGCCCCGACGCCAAGAACAACATGAACCCGGCGATGCTGGCGGCCCCGCTCGGCGCCGATGGCCAGCCGGTTGCGGACGGCAATGGTAACGGCAACGGCAACGGCGCGGCGATGCCCGCCGCCAATGGCGGCGACGTAAAAGTGTCCGCGCCTTCGCACATCGCACCTCCGGCAGCACCCCCGTCGCCGACCCCGTTCCGTCCCGCGCCCGCGGTCGAACCCGAAGCCGAGAAGGATCCGGCCGAGGCCGCGGCTGAATCCGACATGGACGACGACGAGTTCGAAAACCAGATGTCGCTGGCGGCCATCGAGGCCGAGCTGAAGCCGAAGGTGGTGGAGACCTTCGACAAGATCGCCGACAACTACAAGAAGCTGCGCCGCCTGCAGGAACAGGATATCGCCAACCAGCTGCAGAGCGAGTCGCTGTCGCCGTCGCAGGAGCGCAAATACAAGAAGCTGAAGGACGAGATCATCGTCGAGGTGAAGTCGCTGCGGCTCAACCAGGCCCGTATCGATTCGCTGGTCGAGCAGCTCTACGACATCAACAAGAAGCTGGTGTCGTTCGAAGGCCGCCTGCTGCGGCTCGGCGACAGCCACGGCGTGGCGCGCGAAGATTTCCTGAAGAACTACCAGGGCTCGGAGCTCGATCCGCGCTGGCTCAACCGCGTTTCCAAACTCTCGGCCAAGGGCTGGAAGAATTTCGTCCATAACGAAAAGGACCGCATCAAGGAACTGCGCCACGAGATTCAGTCGCTGGCGGCATTGACCGGCCTTGAGATCGGCGAATTCCGCAAAATCGTGCACGGCGTGCAGAAGGGCGAGCGCGAGGCGCGCCAGGCCAAGAAGGAAATGGTCGAGGCCAACCTGCGCCTCGTCATCTCGATCGCCAAGAAATACACCAACCGCGGCCTGCAGTTCCTCGACCTGATCCAGGAAGGCAATATCGGGCTGATGAAGGCGGTGGACAAATTCGAATACCGCCGCGGCTACAAATTCTCCACCTATGCGACGTGGTGGATCCGGCAGGCGATCACGCGCTCGATCGCCGACCAGGCCCGCACCATCCGCATTCCGGTGCACATGATCGAGACCATCAACAAGATCGTGCGCACCTCGCGGCAGATGCTGAACGAGATCGGCCGCGAACCGACGCCTGAGGAACTCGCCGAAAAGCTCGGCATGCCGCTGGAGAAAGTTCGAAAAGTTCTCAAGATCGCCAAGGAGCCGCTGTCGCTGGAAACCCCGGTGGGCGACGAGGAAGACTCACACCTCGGCGATTTCATCGAGGACAAGAATGCGATCCTGCCCATCGATGCCGCGATCCAGTCCAACCTGCGCGAGACCACCACCCGCGTGCTGGCGTCATTGACGCCGCGCGAGGAACGCGTACTGCGCATGCGCTTCGGCATCGGCATGAACACCGACCACACGCTGGAAGAAGTGGGGCAACAGTTCAGCGTGACGAGAGAGCGCATCCGGCAGATCGAGGCGAAGGCGCTGAGGAAGCTGAAGCATCCGTCGAGGTCGCGGAAGCTGCGGAGCTTCCTCGACAACTGATCGCAATCCGCGGCGTAGGGTGGGTTAGGCGAAGCCCGTAACCCACCATCTTTCGGCGGATTACGCCTTCGGCTAATCCGCCCTACAGGCTTGCTAACACCAGCCGTCATCCTGAGGAGCCGCGCTCTTGCGCGGCGTCTCGAAGGATGGAAACGCGCGCTTCCATCCTTCGAGGCTCGCGAGTGCTCGCACCTCAGGATGACGATTGTGCGCGCGGCGGGGCAAGGGGAACGGTGACCGAACATCGCTCCATCGTCTGGTACAACACGCTGTTCCATTTTGCGACGCCTGCATCGACTTGCAGCGCAACAAGCTGCTCGCCACGGCCCGCACCGTCGAACCATCGGCGCGTCACATCGCCGGCCATCATCCCACAGTGCTTGCGCAAGGCGAACCGCAGCCGCAGAATGTGGCCGTTTCCCGGAGCCATTCCGCGAAAGGCGGGTGCCGAGGGACTCGCATAAAAACAATGGAGATGGCGATGAAGAAAATATTGCTTTCCGCAGCTGCTTTGGCTTTTGCCGTCCTTGCAGGCGCGCCTGCCTCCGCGCAGGCATTGCGCACCTGGGTCTCGGGAGCTGGGGATGATGCGTCCCCCACCTGTTCTCGCACCGCGCCGTGCAAGACCTTCGCGGGCGCGCTTTCGAAAACTGCGTCTTTAGGCGAAATCAACTGTCTCGATAACGGCGGTTTCGATACCGTGACGATTACGAAGCAGATCACCATTGACTGTACTGGCGTGATCGGCGGCATCCTCAATGCGGGGGCCACCGGCGTACTCATCAACATAGCAGGGGGCGCGGTGACGCTCCGCGGTCTGACGATCAACGGCGGAGGCACCGGGACCGTCGGGGTCCGGGTCAATGCCGCGTCGAAGGTCAATCTCGAGAACGTGGAGATCTTCGGCAACGCCCAGCAGGGCGTGCTGGACGCGCGGACATCGGGCGGTACGATCCTCGTGATCCAGAACTCGATCATCAGAAACAATGCGGGTGCAGGCATTGGAGGCGCGGCCTCGAGCGCGAGCGGCATGCTGATCGAAAACGTTGCTTCGAAGCAGAATCTGTATGGCATCGCCATCGCTAACGGCCTTACCGCGATCATCAGAGGATCGAGTTTCTCGAACAATGTGACCGCGGGAATCGAAGCGGATGCTGGAGCCGCGATCCACATCACCGACAGCACGATGACCTTCAACGGAATGGGCGCTCAGATCAGCGGCTCTGCGACGATGGCGAACAATTCCGTGGTGTACAATACCACCGGATTCGGCGGCGGCGGCACCATCACCTCGTTCGGCAACAACCGCGTTTTCGGCAATGTGTCGGTGGGTCAGGCGCTGGTGGCGGCTGGACCCGCCAGCACCGACCTTGGACAGAAATAAGCCGACGTCGTCGATCGCAGGCGTACGAATGCGGCGTCTCGAAGGATGGCCACGCGCGTGGCTCATCCTTCGAGGCTCGCCGAAGCACGCGATGCAAAGCATCGCGAGGCGAGCACCTCACGCGACAACGGCGTAGCCGTTGCGCGAGGATGAGGGCGGTGTGCACCGGCCAGCTTCGGCAATCCGGTGATGCTGCCGGTCACGCGCTACCGTAATTTACGGGGGCGGCGGTTCGCGGTCGGTGATGTCGCGTATCTCGCGGCTCCAGACCGGCGCGCCGGTCTGCAGGTTTACCGCGCGAATCCGCACGGGTTCATCCACCAGCTCGGCGCCGATGCGGCGCGTGTAAGGCTCCGTCTGGTACACAACCTGGTCGGCATTGACGAAGAACGGCGCGAAGCGGACATGGGCACGCAGCTGTCCCAACTTCTGACCCGTGCCGCGCTCGAAGATCGTCCACAAATACTTGTCCCACACCGTGTCATCGTCAACTCTTGCACTGTGCAGCACGTGACGCCCGTCGGCCGACAGGAACTGCGGCTCCGGCACGCCAGGAACCAGTTCCGTGGTTGCGACATCCGAAGCCGGCGCGGAAGGCGCGGCGCTGGTCGGCGCAGCGAAGGACTCTGGGTGCGGCGGGTCGATCGGCGTCACCGTTCCGCCGGCCAGACCGACGCGCACGGCGCCGCGCGTCACCAGCAGACCGGGCTCGGCTCCTGCCATCACGACCGTTGGGCCCGTGGGCGCCCCCGCGAAGCTATCAGGGGGAGCCGGCTCGCCCGGAAGTACTTCGATGGGACCTGGCGCCAGCCCGCGCAACGGCCGCTCGACGAATTCCCAGGAAACAGTGGCGTCTGCCGCGGACGGTTGTGCCTGCACAGTGAACGAACGGTGCAGGCTGTGGTTGATCGCCGGTTGTACGCCCGGCGGCAGCTCCACCAGACTGCTTGTGACCATTGCGCCGCGCCGGTCCAGCGCCACGATCGCCAGCTCATTGCTCGGACCGCTCGGTTCCGCCTGGCTGACCAGCAGGTTGCCGGACACGGCGAGCGGCTTGGCGGCATCCACCGAGCGCCAAACCTCGGCACCCTGGCCAAGTTCCAGCGCCACGATCCCGCCTTCGGGACTCATCACATAGGCCTCGCTGCGGTCGGTATCGACCACGACCCCTGGGCTTAGCTCGAAGCTGCTCACTATTGCCCCTCCTGCATGGTTGGGGTTTGCCCGGATGACATCAGACTATGGCCGGTTGTGGAAGCGTGAGCGTCCAGGCGCCACGGCCCAGCGTGCCAGCCAGCAACAGGCGGTCCGCATCGCTATAGCGCAGGCGCATTACCGGCACCGCCGGCAGTTCGGTCCCGAGCCTCGCCCATGTTGTGAACGGAGACGAGGCAGCAAACACCCCGCTGTTGGTGCCGACGACCACGGATCCGCCGTTGAGGTCGGCGCAATAGGCCACAGCCCGTAACACGGTCGCCCCGAGAGCAGCCAGGTTGTTGGTGATGTCGCTCCAAGCGCCCCCCGCATTGGTGGTGCGAAACATCTTGAGCTCATCGATGGCGAACGCCGCCTGCGGATTGTCCGGCATGATTGCAATTCCGACCACGCTCGCGGTTCCGGGATAGGCCATGGACACGGAGAGGGGTGCGGGATGCGCCGCGGTCCGTACCATTACTCTCCTGCCGACCCCGACGTAAAGCATGTCCGCGTTGCCGATTGCGCCATAGGCGATCGCGCCGGTGTCGTTGGCCCGGATCTCCGCGATGGCGGTAATGGTGTCGCCCTGATCATCGGATTCATAGAGCGCATTGTCACCGCCGATAACCAGCCGGGTAGCCGTCACGCCATTGAGTTCCAACGGCGTGTAGAACTGGGCGATGAGGCGCGGTCCGCCGCCAAGCACCCGCAAACCGATTTGGGTCGCGCTTTGAAGTTGGCCGGCGGCATTGAACACCTGCCTTCGCAGGCTTTGCAGATTCTGGAAGCTCGAATATCGGGTGGAACGCCCTGGCGTGCTGATCGCGTCGACTGCGACGACGCCGCCGTCACCCGAAGAAACGCTGCGCCAACGCTTGGCCGCATTGGAAGCCTGCTCCGGGCTGCCGGTATCCTGCGCGCCGCCGATCACAGTCCGGCAGTTTGCATCCCAGGCGACCGAATGAAACTCCGTGACCTGCACGTCGCCGTTCATCGAGAACCAGTCACCGCTGGTCGCCCGCGGCTGCGTGCGCCGGTAGATGCCGCCGTCGTCGGTCTCGAGCAGCATGCCGTTGGCGGCGATCGCCATGTCGCGGGAATCGGCATGCGGTGCGCTGTTGGACGCGGTCCTGGAATGGGTCAGCGCCGTCGATTGGCTGCCGCTCGGCTTGCTGGCATCGATGCGGAACAGCCGGCCGGAATAGTCGCGCGCGCCGAGCGAATTTGGCCAGCGCGCCACGGTGTTAGGCGGCGCGCCTTCGTCGAATCCGGGCTGCCGATCGCCGCCGACATACACCAAATTCGAATTCGCCCGGTCTGCCGCGATGGAAAGATGGATGCCGGCCTGTCCGCCAGGATGCAGATCGAAGGCTGCGCCGCCCCCCTCCACGGTGCGCGGCCGATCGAGGGCGGCCCAGGTGCTCCCCCCGTCGCCGGACCGGAACAATCCGGCCAGGCGAGACGCATTGCAGATCGCGACATAGACATTGTTCGCGACTCCGACCGAGATCTTGACGTTGCCGCCAAGCAGGGCATCGATGGCGGCGTTGCTGACCTTGGTCCAGGTGGCTCCGGTATCGGTGCTGCGAAATAGACCATTGGCGCCGGCGTGGGTGAACAGGCGCGCCGGATTGGTGGGGTCGCCCGCCAGGTCGAAGGAAATGCCCGCGGGCAGTCCAGTGCCCGAGCCACCGGAAATCTTTCTCCAGGTGACGCCGGTGTCGGTACTGCGGTGCACGCCACCATTGTAGCTGCTGACCAGGATCGTGCTGCCGCGTGCTGCAACGCCCGAAATATGCTGGGTGTTCAAGATGCCGCCGCCAAGTGTGGTCCAGGTCTTGCCGCCGTCGATGGTGCGCAGCAGCCCGATCAACGCGCCGCCCGCCCGCCGCATGCTGCTGTAGCGGCCGGTTCCGGCGACGAGTGTCTGATGGGTGCTATCGGTCGGATCGAACTCGATTGCCCCAAACGATAACGACTTCTCCCGATCTGTCAGCGGCTCCCAGCTCGGCTTGGCGGCCATGCCGTTCGCGGTGCGCCAGATTCCTCCGTTGGCCGCAGCGATATAGACGACGTCGGGATTGGTTGGGTGTGCTGCGACGGCCTGAATGGCGCCGACCACCTCTTTATCCAGAACTCCCTCGACCTGGCCGCCGGTCGTCGGCGTTGGTCCCTGCCGTTGCCATGTCAGAATTTGACCCGGCGCCGGGGCGACGTCGGACGCGCCGGCGGGGTGCGCAGTCGAGGATGGTGGTCCTGGCGGTTGGCGGGGGACTGACACTCCAGTAACGCTCCCGGTACGTGAAACGCCCTCTAGATAGCTGGAAAGAAGTGCTCCGCAGGCTGGTGTGTTTCGAATACACAGTCAACCATAAGCTGCCGTATCGAGACCAGCGCGCGACATGAGGGCGCACCCGAGGCGCGCAGGGAAAGTTGTATGCCGCGAGCAGCAAGTGCCGACAAAGCTCGCCGGGAAAAATCCAACTATCCGTGATGTGTTGTCCAGTCGTGGAGCAAATGCGCTCGGATTGTAAATACCAGGTGTCCGCGCGGATACGCTGATAACGGCGCGTGCCGGATGTGTTCTTGCCAACCACCCCCTGATTGCCGCAAACTTCGCCGCAACTGCAAGGAGTCCGCACATGGCCATGATGCTCGCCCCGCTGTCGCTCAATCACCCTGCCGCGCCGCCGTCCGCATCGGGCGGCACCGGACCATTCTCCGGCGGCGTCGCCCAGAACATCCTGCCCTGGAACTGGTTTAACAATTTCACAGGCAACCGGTTCAGCTGGTTCACCGTCAATCTCGGACGCTCCAGCGCGCCGGAGGTCGAGGCCGACATTCTTGAGAATGTCGGCTCCTACGGCCGGCAGATCGGGCGCATCAGCGAGGTTCTCGAAGTGCTGGTCAACAAGCTGCCGCGCGACACGCTGACGGATGACGAGCGCGCCGCGGTCGAGGATTTCTCCTCGCAGATGCGCGAGATCAAACGCATCAAGGAAAGCCACCGGACCTAGCTTGTCGCGATCCGTCAGCTCAGCGGCCGGACCGGCCGGGGCAGCAGCCGGGTTTGCAGCCGGGCCGCGAATTGCGGAAGACGCTCGCGTGTCCATGTCGCCGCCGCCGCGCGCTCGTCGCGGATTTCCACGTTGTTGGGATCGACATTGGCTCCGCTGCGCCTCACCACGGTTCCGACATAGACGACGTCGCCGGGGCCGATATGGATGGTCGCCGCCAGCGGAACGAACGGATGGCCTTTCTGGTCGGAGATGGAATCCTTGAGCTGGCCGGTGGCGCGGTTGACCGCGGTTCGCCGGATGGTCGCGCTGCGATTGAGGGCATACTGCCCCGGTGTGACGATCATCACGGCCCAGCCGACCTCGGCGTCGGTGCCGGTGCGCTGTACCGACGACTGGCGGATGGTGGAGGTCGCGATATCGCGCAACATGATGGCGTCCGGCGCGCCGCTGCGCTCGCCCGCGGCGGTTTCTTTCAGCGAGCGCCCGATCACCAGCGCAGCACCTTCGCCCTGCAGCCGCGCCGGATCGACGTCGGCAAGATATTCGGGACGAACCTCGATCCATTCGGCCATTGGCTTGGTCGTCCGCAGCTTGGCGTCCGCGGCTGCGATCTGGTCCTGGACCGTGCCCATGCTGGCACAGCCGGCAAGCCCGAGCGCCGCGCCGAGCGCCAGAATTGCAAATGCCGGTGAAAGTCCCGCCTTGAACATCGCGGCGCCCCCGAAGCTCCATCCCCGTATCACGCCCGCATTAACACAACGCAACCGGGCGGGAAAACCCTGCCGGCAGTAGCTTCCGGGATAGCTTTGATTACCTGTCGCCTCGGCTAGAATTTGTTGTCCTCGCCGCCGAGCGGCCCGCGCGACGTAACGGTGATGGTCTGCTGCGCGGTGCTCGATCCGCCTGGGCCGGAGACTGTCAGCGTGGCGACGAATGTTCCTGGAGACAAGTAGGTGTGCGACGCGCCGGCGCCGCTAGCGGGCGCTCCCTCGCCGAAGTTCCAGATGCGCGTAGTGATATCGCCGCTCGAATTATCGCTGAACTGCACGTTGAGGGGAGTGTCTCCGCTTTGCGGATTCGCCGAGAAGGCGGCAACCGGCGGCTTCAGCGGGAACTTGATCTTCAGCCTTGTCTCCGCCGGACCGGTGCCGGGCGAGGGTGAAAGCAAGAGGTCGGCCAAAAATTCGGTGTTGGCCGGGAAATTATCCGGCTTCGGCAGCGAGACCGAGGTCGTGCCGCTGGCGTTGGTCTTGCTCTGGACCGCGCTGATACGGCTCTGATCCGGCGCCATCAACACCACGGTGACGTTGGTGTTTCCGACCGGGCCGTCCTTGGTCTTGCCGGTCGCAGCGATCGTCACGGTCTTGTCGTTCGGGAATGACAGCTTGCCGGAGATGCTGGCTTTTCGCACCGCATGCGCAGTTCCGGAGATGCCGCCGAACGGCACCAGCGTGCAGCCGCTCTTCACCCGGCCCATCAGCGAAATGCGCGGCCGCCCCTTCACCGGGTCCTTGTCCTCGAACGGCACGCTCTGGTCGGCGCGGATGGCGGCAAAGCCGGTGATCTTCTGTCCGGCATTGAGCCATCGTTCCACCGGATCGACGTCGAGATACCAGCCCGGCTTCAGCCCGCGCGCCTGCATGCGGATCAGCGCCCGATGCGGTAGCGGGTTGACCATCTGGAACGTGAACCCTTTCGGCTCGTAGGGGCTGGCCGCCTCGACGTACCAGTCGGTGAAATTCTCCTGCGCGACATTGTTGGCGGTGTTCAGTTCGCCGGCGAACGGCTCGATCGTGACCTTGATGCAGGCGTGGGATTCATCCTCGTTCGTGGGCGTCCAATCCACTTTCGCAATCGCGGATCCGTTGCCGGGAACGTCGATCGTCGCGGTGCCGAGATCCACTTCCGGGACCGGACCGATGCCCGGCGGAACCATCTTGGAGAATTTGACGACGACCCCGGCGGCCTTCTGCTTGCCGCCATTGCGGATGCGCGCATAGACGCGGGCGGGAAAGTCCTTGCGAAGCCTGTCGCCATTGTCGACCGGGTTGCCCGGCACGTCCGGACTAACCGCCGCGTTCTTGTGGCTGTATTCGTCCCACTTGTTGTCGACCTCGGTGTCGACCCAGATGTCGGGCGTCTCGTAAGGCGGGTCGCCCCATGGCGCGATGTAGGGATCGACCCAGCTGCCTGCCTCCCAGGTCGCCTTCACCTTGTAGATGGTCGGACTGGCGCCGATCTTTTGCGTGATCTTGACCTTGATGGCGGAGGTGGTGCTGACCTGAAGCACCGTCACTTCCTCGTTGAGGGCATCGGGAAAATCGCCGGCGGTGTCGTCATAGGGCGAGGCCATGATCACATTGGAGCGGGCTTGCGTGGCGGGATGCTTGTTGATCGTGTCGGTGACGACGATGCCGCCGGCGGCGACCGCCAGTTTGGTGCTGAATTTCGGCGATCCGAAATTCGGATCGTTGTATCCGCCGGGTTGGCGATTCTCGACCAGCAGCGCGCGATTGAGGTCCAGCGGAATCCGGATGGCGTGGCACAGCGGAATTCCGGGGTGGCTGGTCTTGAACGGATTGTTCGCGGGCAGCGGCGATTCGATCGGGCAGAGCAAAGCCTCGATGCTCGAGGCAACTGTTTCGGTCGCGGGCGGCAGGTCGACGATCTCGCTGGAATTCAGCCAGGCTTTCTTGTCGTCCTTCGGATCGAAGGTCATGACGTTCTTGGTCCAGGTCGACGGATGCACGTCGTCCCAGCTGCAGTCCATGATGTCCCAATTCCCGGGCTCTTGTTCCGGCCACTTGCCGGTCGGATCGTAGAGGTCGGGGAATCCCATATTGTGCCCGGTTTCATGGGCGATGACCTGCCAGGGAATGCCGGTCACGATGATCGAGCCCGACAATTCATAGGATTCCTTGCGAATGTCGAACTGGTCGAGAAATGCCCGCGGCCAGTTCAGCAGCGCGTCGTTGGTCACGATGGCGACGATGACGCCGTTATAGCCCGAGAGCAACTTCTTGGCGTCGGGATCGGTGAGCCCCTCGACGCGCTCGAGCAGGGCATCGGTGGTGAGCCCGATGCGGTCGTCGACCAATTCGTCTCCCGGCGTGGTGGCATTGTGCTGCGGATCGAGCCCAAGCAGGACCAGCGCGGTGCTGCTCTGGTCGAGATCGAGGATCGCCTTCGCGCCGGGCGCCGCGGTTCGCATCCGCAGCTGCTCTTCGATCGCGGTGGCCCGGATCGGCGGGCTGGTTTTTATGGCCTGGAAGGCGGTGTTGATCTCGTCGATGACGTCGCCAAGTTTCTTCGATCCGGCCGTGAAGGTCACCGTGCCGGTGAATCCGCCGTCGCCGGTCGCGATCAGGGTTTCGCCGCCGGCAAACGTCACCGGATAGGTCACGCCGGTCGCATCGATGGTCTTGGGCTTGGACAGAAAGTAGTCTTCGGATTTCTTGCCCAGCACCAGCACGTCCGGGAAGATGTCGTAGGCGAACGAGGTCTTGCCGTAGGAGGCTTCCAGCCAGAACGCGCTGACTTTCTGCAGTTTGGCGTCGAGATCGGAGGCGATGTCGGCCGCGGTGGCGCCCGCCGGCAGGATCATGTTCTTGGTCTGCGCCATCAGCACCAGATATTTCTGGTTGAGCGAGCTCGGCACGATTGAGTTGAGGATGGTGGCGCCGTGGAAGATCAGGTCGCCGCGGAACGTGAAGGCGTCGGACGAAACGATGCGGAATTTCCCCGGCGCGACCGATTGGTTGCTGCCTTCCTTGGCGACGATGGAATGCTCGCCGACGCCCTTGGCCGGCACGATCGCCACCAGCTTGGCGGATGCGGTGGAGGTGATATCGGCCGCCGCGCCGCCCAGCGTGATGCTGGCGCCGCCGAGGCCGCTGCCGGTAATGGTCACCTTGCTGCCGACCTTGCCGTATTTCGGCGTGAAATCCAGGATCACCGGCGGCGCGCTGTCGGTCCAGGTGAGCAGGAGGGTCCAGACCCATTTCAGGACATTGGCGGAGGCGGCAACGATGCGGACGGCCCAGTCGGTAACGACGGTTGCGAACTTCGTTATGATTTTCCACATGTCTCGGCCCTTCCGTGAAAGGAACATGCAAAGTGCGGCGCGTGCGTCTGCGGAGCGAAGGCGTAATTCAGGTGCGGAAGCGGAATGGTTTGGTGCGGTAATCTGTCGGGTTCGATGGTGAACAGGCAGCAATAGTGTCCTGCATCGTATTGAAACTTGCGGCTGTGGTCTAGTCCGGCGCCGGCGGGGCGTAGCCCGCATGAGCGAAGCGATATGCGGGATTGGCCGCCCCGCATATCGCTTCGCTCATGCGGGCTACGATCTCTCGCCGCGGCTGGAAGCTTTCCCGGCGCAAGAGCAACGCGCGCGGCTTGCTGCACCAAGGACCGTTACCACCGGCAGTAGCTTCCCGGCCCACGTTGATTGCGCTATTCTGACCGCTAGCAGGTTGCGGGTAATCGCCGTGTCGACAATGATCTCGGAAGTTTACGACGCGTTCATCGCCGCCGGCGCGCCCGAGGATAAGGCGCGCAAGGCCGCCGAAGCGCTTGCGGATCACGAAAACCGTTTTCGCGGATCGACGCCGAACTCATCGTTCTCAAATGGATGGTCGGCTTCGCCGTTGCGCTCAATGTCGCAATCCTGACGCGGCTGTTTCTTCATTGATGGCGCCATAGAAGAACGATGATCCGAGCGTGAACAAGGTCGTCGAGATTTCCGCAATTCGCCCGTTCGGAATCAAGGTCCGTTTTGGTGACGGCGCAGGCGGCGTGCATGACTGTTCGGCGCTCGTCAACGAAACCGGCCCGATGATCGAACCGCTTCGCGATCCTGATTATTTCGCCCGCGTTTTCCTGGACTACGGCGCGCCGACGTGGCCGAACAGTTTTGACATGTCTCCTGACTGGCTGCGGATGGAAATGGAACAGGCGGGCGAATTGATCCCGCCGGCGGAGTAGGGCGTTCTTCGCGGCGCATCGCCACCGCGGGCTTCTTTGTTGGGTAAGGCGCATCAACATACGATGTCGTCCCCGCGAAGGCGGGGACCCATACGCCGTGTCGCCGATGATGCGGAAAGCGCCAATGGCCTTGTTGCCAAGGCTCGC
Source organism: uncultured Alphaproteobacteria bacterium (assembly GCA_963710045.1). Lineage (GTDB taxonomy): Bacteria > Pseudomonadota > Alphaproteobacteria > Rhizobiales > Xanthobacteraceae > Bradyrhizobium. The sequence goes on from CAVPZO010000075.1 coordinate 93,558, forward strand.
CACATCATGATCGCCAGGGGTTATGGGTCCCCGCCTTCGCGGGGACGACGGAGAGAGAGTTTTGTGCACACCACCAAGCGGACGGCACGATCCGCACCCGCCATGCCAGGCATGTGTACCGCCGATCTTTCCGAATGGCCTAGACCACCGCCAACGTTTCGCTAAGCTGGTTTGGAAGCAAACCCCAAGGACTTCCTTGATGATCCAGAGCAAGCCACTTGCGACAGTCACCTTCGTGGCCTTGGCCATGCTAGCATGTTCGATCCCGCGCGCCGACGCTGCGCAATGCGGCAGTTCGGCCGCCGGGTTCGAGACCTGGAAGCAGGAATTCGCAGGCGAAGCGCGGGCCAAGGGCGTCAGCGCCGCGACCGTGCAGGCCTTGATGGCGACCAACTACGCGCAAGCGACCATCAACGCCGACCGCGGCCAGCGCAGTTTTTCGCTCTCGCTCGATCAGTTTCTCGCCAAGCGCGGTTCGGCGGCCATCGTCGCGAAGGGGCGTTCGCTAAAGCAATCGCAAGGCGCGCTGTTTGCTTCGATTCAGAGCCGCACCGGCGTGCCGCCGGGACCGCTGCTCGCGATCTGGGGCATGGAGACCGGCTTCGGCAGCCAGCGCGGCAACCAGCACATGCTCTCCTCGATCGCGACGCTGGCCTATGATTGCCGCCGCTCGGCCTATTTCACCGAGCACCTCTACGCGGCGCTGCAACTGATCGACCGCGGCGCGCTAGCCCCTTCCCAGCGCGGCTCCATGCATGGCGAAGTCGGCCAGACCCAGTTCATGCCCAAGGCGATCCTCGCCTACGGCACCGGCAACCTCGAAGTCGCGGCGAATGCGCTGAACTCGACCGCGAATTTCCTGAAGGCCCACGGCTGGCGCGCCGGCGGCGGCTACCAGCCGGGCGAGCCCAACTTCGCGGCGATCCAGGCCTGGAACGCGGCGGGCGTGTATCAGAAGGCGATTGCGCTGATGGGGCGGCAGATCGACGGCGGGGAGTGAGGGCGCCTCGTCATTGCGAGCGAAGCGAAGCAATCCAGAGCCGCAAGCGTTGAAGCAAAGACTGGATTGCTTCGTCGCAAGCGCTCCTCGCAATGACCTTCCCGGCAACACACACCGCCCTCATCCTGAGGAGCCGCGCTCTCGCGCGGCGTCTCGAAGGATGGCCACAGCGTGCTTGCGGCCATCCTTCGAGACGCCGCTTCGCGGCTCCTCAGGATGAGGATGAAGTGGTTGCGCGCTCCCGGCGCATCGCGGCGATCCGCTTTCGTATCCGTCGCCAGCATCCCTGCTTGAACGAATCGGAATAGCGCCACGCGCGGTCCTCCCGGGTCCAGGCCATCTGTTCCGCCAGATCGCCATGCTCGGCCAATATAGCCGCAGCTGCCCGATCGATGATGTCGCGCCGGATCAGCCGGGGCCGGACCGCTCCTTCCCATAACTCCCACAGCAGCGTGCCCCAGACCGGCGCAAGGCAGGCCGCAAGCGCAATCCAGATGACGGCCTGTTCCAAGGTAGTCATTGCTGCAATCCGTCCAGACTATCTGTTTTTAAGATAATCCGGAAATCAGATTACTTGAAGTCCCCGTGAGGCAGCGCGCGGGGATTGAACTTGGTAAAAACACTCGGATCCAGACGTCACAAGGCCCTGATCGCCCTGCTGATCCAACGGCGCGAAGCCCTCGGCATGACGCAGACGCAACTCGCCGACCGGCTCGGCGAATATCAGTCGTTCGTCGCCCGGCTGGAAAGCGGCCAGCGACGGGTGGATGTGGTGGAGTTTCTGGAGCTGGCGGAGGTGCTGGGATTCGATGCGGGGAAGGCGCTGGCGGCGGTCAGGAAGGTGGGTTAGGAGCGAGGAGCCCGTAAAGGAGAATGCGTTCGCGACCCGGCATGTTGACCCAAGCAATTTCGGTTAGAAATTACGCTATAAGGCTCGCGGAGAATAAGGTAAGTTCTTATTTCTTGCCTCACAAAAAAGCTGATATTTACCGCACTTTGGTGGCGCACGGGTTTCGCTTAATCCACTCCGATGCTGACTGGAAAACTCAACAAAATGTCAATAGCCGAAAATACTTTCGACAGAGCTTCCCGAAGGGTGGAAAATGCCCGGAAGCAGAAATCAAAGAGAATAGGCTTTGGTGATTTGCGCAACTTGAAACGGCTCCCTGATCTCTCTGGATTACCAGAAGTTCTTGAAATAAATCTTTCTGGAATTCCCATCTCTGATTTATCGCCCATCGCAGAATGTAGCTCGCTGCAGCGACTTTTTCTTGGAAACACCCCAGTAGAAGACCTTGCGCCGATTGCTAACATCGCGTCTCTTAATGAGCTTTATTTGCATAACACCCAAGTTTCTAGCATCTATGCACTATCAAAGCTTGAAAACCTAAATGTACTTACTCTCAGCGAAACATTTGTTTCCGACATATCACACCTACGTTCATTGAAGAATCTGAAGTGGATCGACCTGAAAAACACCAAAGTATCAAGTTTGTTTGGTTTATCTGACTTGACGTCAATTGAATGGTTGCGCCTGAACAGCACAGCTATTTCGGAACTGATGCCTATAGCTAAAGCTCAATCACTTATCAGACTCGATATTTCAGATACTCAGGTAGCAGACTTATCTCCGCTTTCTGAACTACCCTCCCTGCAATTTATCGTTGGCGATCGGACTAAGATTTTCGATCTACGGCCGCTCGAAAAATTAAAGCGTCTAAATTTTTTAAGTTTGCAGAAAACGTTTGTTGCAGATTTGGCGCCTCTTGCTTACCTTACCAATTTGCATTCGTTAAATGTTAGTTCCACAAGAATTTCTGATCTTGCCCCTGTTGCAAATCTTATTCAGCTGACACAAAGAATCCGACGTCCTGCGCCGTACGGCGGACGGTACGGACGATACCAATATTATGGGCTTTATCCATTTTCATTTACGAAGTCTTGGGACGATGATCAATCGAATAGGGGAATTTCAAGAGCGGATACTTGGTTAGAGTCGGGTTTGAGTTTTGCCGATTGCCGCTTGGCTGATCCAATTTTACAGGAGTTTGCGCGCCTCCCGAATCCCGAGCGAAGTGTGGCGACAGTTGATTACATTCGACGTTTACAAAATCTACCGCCGGTACAAGAAATAGGAGGACGCATTTCTCAGCGAGACTTGTTCAGCGAAAATATAGACAATCCTCAGCCAGTTAAAAATGTGACTTCGCCGTATGCCTTTGAATTGTCAGCAGCGGGTACAATTGTTTTAACTTCGAGCGCAGTAAATTGGCCGGTGTTTCCGTTGCGCACTAGCGAAAAAGATCACGCCAACAGATTGGACGTTTGTCGGAAATTATCTGAGGATTTAGTTGGAGACTTACGTCAAGGTAAATTTCAAGTTCGTGAACAATATAGAAACGGTTTGGAGCAATACGGCTCTCGTCTTCCCGTTGGCCCCGGAGATGGAAATGTCCTCTTAGCGGATGCTGAAGCTCGAACTTTACGCAATCTGTTTGCAGCCGAAGCTGACATACTGCCCGTGGCGTTTAGCTCAAAGTTGAAGACGTTTCTTGAACAACATATAGGGCTTCGCGTTTTCTATCCTGAAATTGCGAATTTCTATCGTGATGTTCAACGGGGACGCATTGAAGATCCGTTGCCTCTGGATGCCGTTGCGGGCGTGGTTCAAGGCGTCCGCGACAATACGCCAACAGTTTTCGCACCTTCCGTACAAGAAGCTATCGAAGGAAGTGCCGAGCCGGCCTCGACTTCTCCTCCCAACGAGGGAGGGCGGGGTCTCGCGTCGGAAGGAGATTTACCTCTACCGCCACGGGATCCACTCGGCGAGGTCGACTCGCAGAAAGCAGGCGACTTCACCTTCGCCGGCACGGCGAATGGATTATGGAAGGCCTTTATTGAAGGTAACAAAATTCATAAAGCCGCAGAAGCATGGCAAAAAACTGGCGATGCTCTTAGACCGCACATCAACGAGATACTAATCTGGCTGCAGCGTTTTCTAAACACGACTGGCGGACCGCCTCCACCGCCTACAATTGGCGTATAGGCGTCTCAGCGCATCGAAAGACAGTGCCAGATGTAGTAGGTTTTTTTACTCATATAACGCGATCTATCCCGAGAAACGGATGAAAATGCGCCATCTTCACCTCTTTACCATCGTCTCCGCGGTCTCTCTCAGTCTCGCCACCCCCGCCTACGCCGCCCCCTGCGGCGGCGATTTCAACACCTTCGTCGCCAACATTTCGCGGGAGGCCGCCGCCAAAGGCATCTCCCAATCCGTCATCTCCCAGGCCCTCTCCGGCGTGACGCAGGACCCCGCGGTGCTCGCGTTCGATCGGCGCCAGCGCGGCACCTTCAACAAGACCTTCGAGCAATATATCTCCACCCGGGTCGGGCCCGGCCGCATCAGCGGCGGCCGCGCGATGCTGCAGCGGCATGCTGCGCTGCTGGTGCGGATCGAGCAGCGGTTCGGGGTGCCGCCGCAGATCATCGTCGCGATCTGGGGGCTGGAATCGGATTTCGGCAAGGGCGACATCGGCAAGATGCCGGTGATCCGGACGCTGGCGACCATGGCGCATGATTGCCGCCGAACCGAGCTGTTCCAGGGCGAGTTGCTGGCGGCGCTGCAGATCGTGCAGCGCGGGGATCTGCCGTTGCGCGATCTGATCGGCGCCTTTGCCGGCGAACTCGGCCAGACGCAATTTCTGCCGTCGTCCTATATCAAATACGGCGTCGATTTCGACGGCAACGGCCATGTCGACCTGCGCCACAGCATCCCCGACGTGCTCGCCTCCACCGCGAATCTTTTGCGGACGGCGGGCTGGAAAGCCGGCGCGCCTTATGGCGAAGGCACTGCGAATTTCGAGGCGATGCGCGAGTGGAACCGGGCCACCATCTATCGCAAGACCATCGGCTATTTCGCCGACCGGCTGGCGGGGAGGTAGCTCCCGTCATTCCGGGGCGCGCGTCGGAGCCTGTCATCGGGCCGCGCTTTGCGCGGACCCGTTGGCGCGAGCCCGGAATCCATAACCCCGGTATTGCGTTCAACATCCAAAACCTCAGCACGGGGAGTATGGATTCCGGGCCTGCGCCAAGAGGCGCATCCCGGAATGACGAGTGGGGTTACTCCGCGCCACGCTTCCCCGCGTTCGTCATCTTCTCGATCCGGCGCGCGATCGGCGCCCAATAGGTGGCGGGCCGCAGCCGCTGCAGCAGGTCCATGAAGCGCGCATCGTTGCCGATCAGGATGCGCGGCTGGTTCTTTTCGATTCCCGCGATGATGCGCAGCGCCGCGGCTTGCGGCGTGGTCTTCGCCACCTGCTCGAAGCGCTCGATCGATTGCACGCGCCGCGCATTGTCGGTTACGCCGCTGCCTGAGCGGGAGTTGCGGGCGATATTGGTGGCGATGCCGCCGGGATGCACCACCGACAGCCGCACCGGGCTGCCCGCCATCTGCAATTCATGCCGCAGGCTTTCCGAAAATCCGCGCACCGCGAATTTCGCCGCCGCATAGGCGCTCTGGCCCGGCGGCGCGATGATGCCGAAGATGCTCGACAGGTTGACGATGTGGGCTTCGCGCCGGCTTGAGAGATGCGGCAGGAACGCGCGCGTCCCATGCACCACGCCCCAGAAATTGATGTTCATCAGCCAATCCATCTCCGCCTGATCGATCTCGTGGAACTGGCCCATCAAGGCGACGCCGGCATTGTTGATCAGGATGTTGAGGCCGGGGTGGGCTGATATGGCGGCTTGCGCGAATTCCGCGATCTCAGGCTGCTCGCCGACATCGACGCGATGCACCGTGACCTTCTGCCGATGGCGGCGATCGATCTCCGCAGCGACGCTCTGCAGGCCGGCTTCGTCGCGATCGGCCAGCGCCAGGTCGCAGCCGCGCGCGCTAAGCTCGAGCGCCAGCGCGCGTCCGATCCCGCTGGCGGCGCCGGTCAAGGCTGCGGCAGCTCCCCGGATGGCAGTCATTTCAATGTCGCTCCATGTCAGGGGGAAGATGTCAGGGGGAAGGCTTTACTCCGCCGCAAACCTTATACGGCGCGTCCGCCATGGCAACCGCCGCGCCAGCCGCGCTTCCACGGCATCCGGCGCCGTGATATTGGCGGGAGATGTCGCCGGGATTTTTCCGCATCTGCCTGATCGCGCTGGCGCTGGCGCTTGCGCCGGCGGCGGCCGCGCAGCAGGCGGTGCCTGCTGACGGGCCGGATAAAAGCGCGCTGGAGACGGTGCATTTTGCTTCGCTCGACGGCAAGACCAACCTGACCGCCTATCTCGGCCGTCACGAAGGCCACGCGCCGCGGCCCGCCGTGGTGCTGATGCACGGCTGCTCCGGCCTGCTCAACGCCCAGGGCCGCATCTTCCCGATCTTTCGCGCCTGGATGCGCGCGCTGTTTGCGAAAGGCTACGACGTGCTCACCGTCGACAGCGCCGCGTCGCGCGGGTTCGGCCAGACCTGTTCGCCAGGCCCGAGCCGCATCACGATGTGGCGCGACCGTCCGAAGGACGCCTACGCTGCGCTGGCTTATCTGCAGGCGCAGCCATTCGTGCAGCCCGGCCGTATCGCGCTGATGGGCTGGTCGCAGGGCGGCGGCGTGGTGCTGCTGAGCATCAACGACAAGAGCATCGGACGCCCCGCGGCGCTGACGCAGGATTTCAAGGCCGCGGTTGCGTTCTATCCCGGCGCCTGCAGCGACAGGTTTCAATCAAAACCCTGGACCGCGGTCGAGCCGCAGGGCTGGACCACGCCGGTGCCGCTGCTGGTGCTGTCGGGAGCGGCCGACACCTGGACGCCGCTGGCGCCATGCGAGGCGTTCCTTGATGCGGCGAAGGCGCGCGGCAATCCGGTCGAACTGAAGAGCTATCCCTCCGCCGCGCATGCCTTCGACGCGCCGAACCTGCCGCGCACCGAATTGCCGGCCTATCGGACCGGCAACGGCCCGATCCCGGTGATCGGCACCGACAGGCAAGCCCGCGCCGACGCCTTCCCGCGGGTGCTGGAATTTCTCAAACGTCATCTGCAATCGAATTGACGCCGATGTCGCTCTCCTTCCTCATCACCTCGCTGATCGTGATCGTGTCGCCCGGCACCGGCGTGCTTTACACGCTGGCGGCGGCGCTGACGCGGGGATCGCGGGCCAGCGTCGCGGCGGCGTTCGGCTGCACGCTCGGCATCGTTCCGCACATCGCAGCCGCCATGCTGGGGCTCGCCGCCGTGCTGCACACCAGCGCGCTGGCGTTCGCGGCGCTGAAATGGCTCGGCGTGATGTATCTGCTCTACATGGCGTGGCAGGCGCTGCGCGAACGCGGCGCGCTCCAGGTCGACGCCTCAGTCGATGCGCGCTCGGCGGCCAAGCTGATCGTCACCGGGTTCCTGATCAACATCCTCAATCCAAAGCTGTCGATCTTCTTCCTGGCGTTCCTGCCGCAGTTCATCGCCGCCGATGAAGGCCGCCCGGTGCTGCGGATGCTCGAATTGAGCACGGCCTTCATGGCGATGACGTTCGCGGTGTTTGTGGTTTACGGCCTGTTCGCAGCTAGCGTGCGCGACCGCATCGTCACCCGGCCCAAGGTCATGACCTGGTTGCGCCGGGCGTTTGCCGGCGGCTTTGCCGCGCTGGGCGCGAAACTGGCGCTGGCGGAGCGGTGACTCTCGGCTCACCTCTCCCCGCAGGGGAGAGGTCGGATCGCATCGCCAGATGCGATCCGGGTGAGGGGACTTTTCCGCTAAGTCCGAATGCGTGGAGAGACCCCTCACCCGAAGCCTGCGCTACGCTCCGGCTTCGACCTCTCCCCTGCGGGGAGAGGTGAGAAGACAGCGGTACCGGAATCAAAAAGGCGGGCCCGAGGCCCGCCGTTTTTGTCTTGATCGGGGTTGCCCAGGCGGAGCGCTAGGGCTCCGCCCGAGCCTTCCAAACTACTTCTTCTTGGCTTTCTTTGCCTTCTTGGCCTTCTTCGCTGCCTTCTTCTTCGCTTTCTTAGCCATAGCATCCTCTTTTGGGTTAATGGATGGAAACGCAACTCCGAGGCCTGCTCGGGGAGGGCTAGCCTCGCAACAGCCTCAATTGTCATCCGAACAAATTCGCGCGGCGCTTTCGCGCGGTGTCACACCGCTGTCATCACGTTATCCACAGCTGTGTTGGGTTTTTTGGCATTTTTCGCCGCGGTTTCGTCATTGCGAGCGGAGCGAAGCAATCCAGAAGCCGCAAGCAAGGACTGGATTGCTTCGTCGCTTCGCTCCTCGCAATGACGGAGAGAGCCCCCATCACGGTTAACGATCTGCGAAGCCGAAAATTTGCCGCGACGTTTATCAATTCAAAACCACATCGCGGATTGCGCCGATTGCGGTGACCATCCGTTAAGCGCTGCGGGGCCATCTTGCCCGGCAGAAAACGATGGGGATCGTCATGGGCAGGCTGATCGATAACAGGGGAGGCGGGACCATGCGTGTCCTGGAGCCGCGATGCTGAGCGTTCCGACGCTGTGGCTGGTATTCGTCGTCAATTTCGTGGCGCTGGGCCTGATCTGGACCTACGTCACGCGCAGCTATCCGAATTTCGCCGCGGCACCGTTGTGGACCGCCTCCGCCTTCATCGCCGCCTCAGGTGCTGCGGTGTCGATGCTGCGCGGCGTCGTCAATTCCATCCTGCCGCTCTTGGCCGGCGGCACCATGCTGATCCTGGCCTGCTGCCTTGCCGCCACCGGCATCCGCCGCTTCTACGGCCAGGACATGCCGTGGCGCCTGACCGCCGCCATCACCGGAGCGAGCTTTGCCGGACTCACCTTCTTCATCGCCGTGGTCGACCACATGCCGATGCGGATCTTCATCTATTCACTTGGCATGTCGATCCCGATGGCGCTGACGCTGAAACTGCTGCTGTCGCGCAGCCACGGCCGGATCAATCCCGGCGCCCGGCTTGCCGGCATCATCGCGATCATGATCCTTTCCATCAATGCCGTCCGCGGCATCGGCGCGCTGCTGCATATCGGCGGCGAAGTTTCCTTTGTGCGCTTCAACGAATTCCAGGCGGCGCTGATCCTGCTCTTGGTGTTCCTGTCGATGGCGTGGAATTTCGGCTTCGTGCTGATGGCGATCGACCGGCTGCGCGCCGAGGTCGCGGATCTGGCGCTGATCGACGATCTCACCGGGGTCGCCAACCGCCGCCAGTTGCTGCGCCGGCTGGTCGAGGAATGCGCCATCGCGCAGCGCACCAGCGAGCCGTTCGCGATTCTGGCGATCGATCTCGACGGTTTCAAGGAAGTCAACGACAGCCACGGCCACGCCGCCGGCGACGCCTGCCTGCAGCATTTCACCCTGATGGCGCAGACCCGGCTGCGGCCCGGCGACCTCTTGGCGCGCACCGGCGGCGACGAGTTCTGCATCTTGATGCCGCTCACCACGCTGCGCGAGGGCGCCATGATCGCGCGCCGGGTGCTGGAGGCGGTCCGCGAGGACGCCGCCGGATGCGTCGGCGCCGACATCCCGATCGCGGCCTCGATCGGGGTCGCGCAATGGACCAAGGCGATCGGCCCGCACTCCGAGCGGCTGATCGCCGCCGCCGACCAGGCGCTGTACGAAGCCAAGAAGGACGGCAAGAACCGTTTTGCGGTGTACGACCACGCGCCGCGGAAGACGGAGCCGTCGCCGCCGCTGGCGCCCGCGATGGACACAGGCGCCGCGCCGGAGCTGCGCAAGAGCGCGTGAGATTTTTCACTCGTCATTCCGGGGCGCGCCGCTTGGCGCGAGCCCGGAATCCATAGCCCCAGGTTTCACGTTCAGCATCCAAACTTGACCACAGGGAGTATGGATTCCGGGCCTGCGCATCCAAGTCGGCTGTTGCCGACTTGGACGATGATATTGCCGAACTCGGGTAAACCCGAGTTCGGTGGCGCATCCCGGAATGACGGGAGCGGCGGCGTTCTGGATTGGCCGCGCGTTTTCGGCTATCATGGTCCGATGAAGACCCGCTCCATCGAAGTCGATGACGATACAGCCACGGCGCTGACGCAACGCGCCGCCGAGCGCGGCGTGAGCGTTCCGGAACTGGTAGCCGAACTGGTCACCCTTGAGGCCGGTCCGGTTGTCGCGGAAGCGGGGGAAGTCGCCGAACTGGACCGCCGCTGGAAGGCATTCGAGGCGCAGGGATCTGTCGCCGCGAACGACGATGTCGTGCGCTGGCTGCAGACCTGGGGTACGCCGCGCTTCGCCTCTCCCCGGAGGGGAGAGGCCGGATCGCATCGTCAGATGCGATCCGGGTGAGGGGACTCTCCGCGAATCCGAATTGCGTGGAAGCGCCCCTCACCCGGATGTCATCTGCGATGACATCCGACCTCTCCCCTGCGGGGAGAGGTGCAAGAAGAACCGCGTCGCTCCGACCTCAAGTCACCATGGAAAGCGCATGTTCGGAATTTTAGGGCTCGGCTTCCTGCTCGGCATGCAGCATGCGCTGGAGGCCGATCACATCGCGGCGGTGTCGAGCATCGCCGCGCGGCGAAGCAACGTTGCCGACATCGTGCGCCACGGCCTGACCTGGGGGCTCGGCCATACGCTGACGCTGTTCGCCTTCGCCGGCTGCGCCATCCTGCTCGGCCGCGCCATCCCCGACACCTTCGCGCGTCCGCTGGAGACCGCGGTCGGCCTGATGCTGATCGGCCTCGGCGCCCATGTGCTGTGGCGGCTGTGGCGCGACCGCGTGCATTTCCATGCCCACGCCCACGGCGACGGCACGCGCCACCTCCATCTCCACAGCCACGCCGGCGAGTCCGTCGCGCACGCGGCGAGCGCGCACGGGCATCTCCACGGCTTCCGCTGGCGCACGCTGCTGGTCGGCCTGATGCACGGCATGGCCGGCTCCGCCGCGCTGCTGGTGCTCGCGGTCTCGCAAGCCGCAAACCCGGCAACTGCTTTGGCCTACGTGCTGCTGTTCGGCGCGGGCTCGATGCTCGGCATGGCCGCGCTGAGCGCCGTCATCGCGGTGCCGCTCGCGGTGAGCGCAAGGTGGCTGACCTGGGCCAATCGCGGGCTGCAGGGGGCGGTGGGGGCGGTGACGATTGCGGTGGGGGTGGGGACGATTTGGGCGGCGGGGGGTGGTTTGAGTTAGGGTGTCGTCCGCCGTCCGGTAACGCCTGTCAAAACGCCGCAGCGCTTGACCAAAGTTGACTATCTGCCGGGACTCATCAAGCCTGACGCTCTTCAACGTGTGGAACATGCCATGGCGCGTCGAAAATTGAGCGACCTGAAATTTCCGGAAAAGCCGTCGCTCGACGAATTGGCTGACTATCCCGGCATGACGCCCTGGTTCGACCCGATACTGCTCTTCAAGCTGCTCGGGCGGGTCATTACCGCGGATGTTTTCGGTCAATACGCCGACCGCCGCCTCATCGAAGCCGCGCTGGATACCGACGAACCGGATTTTGCGAAACGGGACGACATATCCGGTTCGATGGTGAAGGATCGGGACCAGGCAGTCTGGATTGATTTCGTCGCCGATCTCGGTGACGGTTTCAATTCCACCTACGCCGTTGCCTGGCTTTTGGCACAGCCGGCATTGCAGCTAGGCGACCTTACATTGCCGCGGGCATCGGCCCTCATCATGGGAGGCGACGAGGTTTATCCGACCGCGACGCGCGATGAGTACAACATCAAGATGAGAGCGCCCTATCAATTTGCGTTTCCAAAGCACGGCCCGATGCAATCCCGCCCACGCGTGCTGGCGATCCCCGGCAATCATGACTGGTATGACGGCCTGGTCAATTTTCTTGCGTTCTTCTGCCGGAAGAAGCCGACGCCGATCGGCAACTGGCAAACTTGCCAGCGCCGAAGCTATTTCGGCGTCAAACTGACCGACCAGACCTGGGTCTGGGGAATCGACATTGCGCTGGTCGCGGATATGGATCAGCCGCAGGCGGATTATTTCGTCGCCATCGCCGAGGGGATGCCGCAAAACGCCAACGTTATTCTGTGCAGCGCCGAGCCCGGCTGGTATGGCGCCGAGCAGGAGACGAATTCGTTCCGGACCCTGAGTTATGCGGCGTTGATCGCGCAGAATGCCGGGAAATCCATCAAGATCCCGCTCGTGCTATCGGGAGACACCCATCACTACAGCAGGTATTCGAGCGAGTTCGGCACGCAATACGTCACGGCTGGTGGAGGCGGTGCATTTCTTCACGGCACGCATTCGTTGCCGGACCGGATTCACGCCAAATGGCTGCACCAACCCGATCCGGTGCTGTCGCTGGAGCACTGCTATCCTTCCAAGGAAGAGAGCAGGAAGCTGCTGTGGGGCGATCTGAAATTCCCGATTTTGAATTCCGGGTTTTCGCTGTTTCTGGGCCTTATCTTTGCGGCGCTCGGCTTTACCTGGTCGATGCTGCCACGCGGCGACGTCGGCGTGATTGAATTCGCCATCCTGGCCGCGGGGCTGGTTGGCTACACCGGATATCAGGAGAAATTCTCGGGCAAAGTGATCGGCCTGTCGCTGCTGCACGCAATCGCCCAGTTCGCTGCGATGTTCGCGCTGACCAAGCTGTGGATACGCCTCGATTCGATGCTGTTCGGGTTTCACGGCAACGGACCATGGTGGGCATGGCTGTTCGAAATCGGCATCCTGATGGGCGTAGTCGGCGGCGCCGTGGCGGGACTGATCTTCGGTATCAATTTGATGCTGACTTGCCGGTTTGCCGGCATCAATCATAACGATGCGTTCAGCGCCATGCGCCTCAATTCGTTTCGCAACTTCCTGCGCATCCGGATCCTGGGAAACCAGATTACGGTTTATCCGATCGGAATGGACCGCGTTCCGGAACGGGACGAATGGATCGATAATCCGGAATCCGCCTCCAATCCTCTCGCCTCCTGGTTTGTTTCGAAACGCAAACTTGAGCCGAAGTTGCTGGAGCCCGCCATCGTCGTCGGCGGATTTGACGTTTCGCCCGCGGCGGCAACGGTGAAAAAGCCGTCGGAGCTTCCGCGGGAGTGAGGGGACGGGCTCGTGGGCGGAATGCTGCCTCAGTCAAGCCATAACGGGCGTAAGCCAGCGCGCATCAACACACCCACGGCTTCCGCTGGCGCACGCTGCTGGTCGGCCTGATGCACGGCATGGCCGGCTCCGCCGCGCTGCTGGTGCTCGCGGTCTCGCAAGCCGCAAACCCGGCCCAGGCCGTGGCCTACGTGCTGCTGTTCGGCGTCGGCTCGATGCTCGGCATGGGCGCGCTGAGCGCCGTCATCGCGGTGCCGCTCGCGGTGAGCGCAAGGTGGCTGACGTGGGCGAATCACAGGCTGCAGGGGCGGTGGGGGTGATGACGATCGCGGTGGGGGTGGGGACGATTTGGGGGTGGGGGCCACCTAGGTCCGTTGATGCGGCCGTAACGGCGTGTCGTCGTGCATCAGATCATCGCGAGGTGCATGTCTGAGCGCCTGCACGGCAAAGTTATTGTCAGGCAATAAGCACTCTCGCTTGGCCTAATAGATATTCCTTTTTTAGGCTTGCAAAGCGGATATTGCAGCCGAATTCGAACAGTATTTAGCTGAGGTACCTTTCTATGGTATCCAAGCACCATTAACTCGAACGTCTAGCGCCAGTTTGAAAATCAGAGTACGACACTCCAAGACTCTTTTCGACAGCCGCTCTTAAAAGCTCTCTGATCTGGCAATCTTAAATGACCCGAACAATCACTCAAGCAATTGTGCTCGCGAATCCGGCCGTGCAGGAATGTACCGAACGAGGCTTTATCGAGATCGAAAAGGGACGAATTCACTACCACCTCAATCAGAAGCGTTCGTATGACTGGTCGGACCCGGAAGAGTGGGTGCGCTGTCTTTCAGTCGCCTTCTTAATCATTGGCCGACAGTATCCTGCAAATCGCATTCGCGTCGAAGTATCTGTTCCCCGGCGTACCCCCAATGATCACGCGGATGTTGTCGTATACAGCGACGACCGATGCAGAACTCCCTACGTCGTTGTGGAGAACAAAGCTGAAGATCAAACTTCGGTCGATCGGGCTCAAGGAATTGAACAGCTATTTGGAAATGCCAATTCGCTTCGAGCGCCTTTCGGACTCTATGACGAGGGCGATGTTTCAATCTTCTTTGACATCGCCAATTTCCCATCGATGGAACGCGTCAAGAACCGACGGGGAGACCGGAACTTCCTTCCAGCTCAGTATGGCGAAAGTCCCGTGTATGCGTTTTATGCCGGAACGGTCACCGATATTGGGTCCGCTACGCGCCAGAAGCTTGAAAACCGTATTCGCCGTGCGCATTCTATTATTTGGGCGGGAGGAAAGCGAGATCCCCTAACTGCGTTCGATGAATGGAGCAAACTACTGTTCGCAAAAGTTAGCGATGAACGGCGGACTCCGAACGGAGCACCTCGAACCTTCCAAGTTGGGACTAGAGAAACAACCGCCGCCGTAGCAACACGTATTCATCAACGTTTTGCACAGGCTTGTGCACAGGACCCCAGCGTTTTTCGACCAAATACCCGCATCAATCTTCCTGACAAGAAAATCGTTGAAGTGGTTGAGTGTCTTCAAGACGTCAGTTTCATTTTGACGGACGTCGATGTGATCGGCGCTGCGTTTGAAAGCTTTTTCGGGTCGGTATTTAGAGGTGAGTTGGGTCAGTATTTTACTATGCGGCAGCTGGCTCGTTTCGTCATTGCGGCAATGGATGTATCGGAATCTGACTATTGTCTGGACCCCACTGCCGGCAGCGGTGGGTTTCTTCTGGAGGCCTTGCTTCAGGTGTGGCATCGAATTGACGCTGACTACGCAGGGCAGCCTGACATTGAGCGCACCAAAATAGATTTCGCCTTGCACAAGGTCTTCGGAATCGAAATTCATGACGTGTTGGCGCGCATCTGCAAAATCAATCTCGTTCTTCATCACGATGGTCATACAAACGTCGAAGGTGATCGGTCATGCCTCGACAGCGTTTTCTCTCGTCCGCGCCTTAATCCACCTGAGGGAAAGTTCACAAAAATATTCGGAAATCCCCCGTTTGGTGACGACGTCAGGCTTGGGGATGAAGATCTACTAGGTGAGAATTCCCTTGACGCTTTCACAATTGCTCTTGGTCGTGATCAGATTGCATCGGAGCAAGTGATCCTAGAACGTTGTCTCGAACTACTTGAGCCTGTCGAAAACAGCAGGTTTGGATTGGTGCTTCCGGACGGCTTGTTTAACAACCAAGGCGAGCAATCGAACTGCCCACGGGTACGCAGAATGCTAGCCCGCCGAGGCGTTATCGAGGCGATAATTTCGTTGCCGGACTATGCTTTCAGAAAATCCGGAGCCCAAAACAAGACCTCAATCTTGATTTTCCGTCGTTATACCGCTTATGAGCACGCTAAATTTACGCGCCTAATCGACGGATTTATGGGTGATGGCCACGAGGAAGACGAAGCCATCCAGGAGGCGCTTGAAGCCATGCCGTACATGGTTTTCTTGGCGGAAGCGAATTCAGTGGGCTACACCAGTACTGGAGCTTCCACCAGCGTCAACGATTTGTATCGTGGAGAAGAGGGGGGCCGTCTCGCTTCGGATCAATCGGGGACTATCCTCGGCGAGTATCGTCGCTTCCAGCGGTCGCCCAGCACTTACAACGCTCATCAGGCCCCTGATTGTATAGCAATGGACGCGGCCGTTGTATGGTCCGCGCATCCCAGTCACCGACTCGATCCTAAATATCACCTCTTCAAACGTGAAGAACTGGCAGCAGTCCCTGCAGGTTGGATAAGGAGGCAAGTAACAGACGTAATGCGGCGTCGTGAGGAGGTTGTAAGGCCGGAAGACACGCCCGAGGCACCCGTTCAGGTTATTACGATTTCACAAACGGGTGAGATTCGGCCTCGCGAGGCGGGCAAGGGTCGCAACCCTCCTGAATGGTTGGGAATGTACTTCGAAGACAGTCCCTCGACATGGTATCGCGCGTATCGGGGGGACGTGATCTATTCGTCGATCGATTTGTGGAAAGGATGTGTTTCTGTAGTTCCGCCTCACATGGACCGCGCTTTGGTTACGAAGGAGTTTCCAATTTACGAAGTTACCGAACCACAGCTTGACCCGGCCTTCTTATCGATATTGTTGCGTACGCGTTATTACCAGCGCGCCTTTCGCGCTATCACGACAGGTCACAGCAATCGGAGACGAACACAGACTGATGATTTTGAAAATCTCGAAATCGCATTTCCCCCGACCCGCGATGAGCAAATGAGGCTGGTCAGCCGTATTGTTGATGCTCGGACGGCCCAACGCACAGCGGGCGAACAGCTAAAGGCCGAAATGTTATTATTCAGCGACCTAATTGACGGTCGTGGTACCGAAGAGTTGCCAGAGATTGCCACGGATGACGAGGTTTCCTTCGAAGAGGGTGTTTAGATCTCCCTTGGACGCGCGCCCCAAGGGCGCGGCCGAAGCGCACTAGTTCTAGATGCGAAGGAACCTCATCAAGAGCCAGACGGCTGAGGTGCTCCGCCCCCGCAAAATTTAATCTTCCCGCTTGACAAATCTTCCTACTAATATAAATTCCTAGGTATCCCGTCCCTCTTGAGGGGCGTTGCCGGGACGCTTGTAGCGCGGGGCGGGATGCGGCGCCTGCGGGCGTGGGGGTCGTGCCCTGCGTCATCGGGAGGCCTTGGGTTTCCGTCCGGGCTCACTACGGGGCCCTGCCACTGATGTGGCTGGACGGGGACAGGCAGCGGCGCGAAATCGCCGTGAGCCAAGTCCCCGGAAGAACGGACCGAGGTCTTAAAGAACGCCGCGGCGGGACGCTGAAAGGCGTTGCCGTGTGCCTCTGATTTCCGGCAATCCGGAAATCAAGCCGCGGCCGTTACCAAAGGTGCGCCTTTCGGCGTTCCGCCTCCCTCCCCTTAGCGGAGGGAGACCCCCGAACCTCCCACTCACGTGAAGGAATTTGCGGGCAGCGATGACGCTTGCCCAAACGGAGGAGCGACCATGCACAATATCACCGCGCATCAGTTCTGGGACGTCGACTATTTGAAGGGCCAATTTCAGGCCGGGATGGAGCGCCGAAAAAAGGCGCAGTTCGAGCAGGACTGGAAGCTCGCCGTGACGGAGGCCGTCCAGCGCGTATCGAATGCCGTCGAGCACCATGCTGCGTGCCGGACGGCAGCATGCCGCCGGGCCCGTCGCTGTGTCGGCAACACGATACCCTGCACGCTGCTATCGGAGCGCGAGTTGAAGCCTGGACAGATGCAGCGGCTGATCGAGGGTCTTTATGTGCGAATCCAGCAGGAGCGCCGCGCCGCCGCCTACGAACGCCGGCCGCCTTGTGTCACCGGCGCGGTTGCGAACTACAGGCCGTGGACCGGCTGAGTGGGCGGTGTGTGTTGATGCGCAGTCTCTCCACGTCGTCCCGGCGAAGGCCGGGACCCATAACCCCTGGCGGTCATGATGTGACGAGGCTGTCCAACAAGGCCATTGGCGCTTTCCGCATCATCGGCGACACGGCGTATGGGTCCCGGCCTTCGCCGGGACGACGGCGGTGCGTGTTGATGCGCATCACCCAACAAAAAAGCCGGCGTCGCCGCCGGCTTTTGTCGCATTCTCTCACACCGCAATCAGTGCGCGGCTTCCATCGTGGCGGCTTCCTGCCGCGCGATGGTGTGCTTGACCGCGGATTGCACCTTCTCGAAGGCGCGCACCTCGATCTGCCGCACGCGTTCGCGCGAGACGCCGAACTCGCTGGCGAGATCTTCCAGCGTCATCGGATCCTCGGCCAAACGCCGCGCCTCGAAGATGCGGCGTTCGCGCGGATTGAGCACGCCGATGGCGCCGGTCAGCGCCTGGCGGCGATGATCGAACTCCTCGTGCTCGGCCATCACGGCTTCCTGGGTCGGGGTGTGATCGACCAGCCAGTCCTGCCATTCGCCGGCCTCGCCGTCGTCGCGGATCGGCGCGTTGAGCGACGCGTCACCGCCGAGGCGGCGGTTCATGTCGACAACGTCCTGCTCGGTGACGCCGAGGCGCTTGGCAATCAGCTTGACCTGGTCGGGGTGCATATCACCCTCGTCCAGCGCCGAGATCTTGCTCTTGGCCTTGCGCAGGTTGAAGAACAGTTTCTTCTGGTTCGCGGTGGTGCCCATCTTCACCAGCGACCACGAACGCAGGATGTACTCTTGAATCGACGCCTTGATCCACCACATGGCGTAGGTGGCGAGTCGAAATCCCTTTTCGGGCTCGAACCGCTTCACCGCCTGCATCAGGCCGACATTGCCTTCCGAGACGACTTCGGAGATCGGCAGGCCGTAGCCGCGATAGCCCATGGCGATCTTGGCCACGAGCCGGAGATGGCTGGTGACAAGGTGGTGCGCCGCGTCCCGATCGTCATGTTCGCGCCAACGCTTGGCGAACATGTATTCCTGCTGCGGCTCCAGCATCGGGAATTTGCGGATTTCGCTGAGGTAGCGAGAGAGGCCGGATTCTCCGTTGAGAACCGGCAGGGTAGCTGTACGGGCCATTTTAGCGCCCTCCAGTGGTTCAGGTCCCCGATAGCGGCGGACCCGGCAGACGGCCGCTTTGTTAAAGCCAGCCGACCTGCGATGTTCCGCGTTGGATATTCAACGCAGGTGCAGCATACACTATTGTCATGGCAGGGGGGAAGGATTTCCGCCGTCACGTCATCGTGTGGCTGCTATAAGCTGTTGGCATGGCAGCGCTTTTACGAAAGTCCTGCGTCATTCCGCCGCCCGCAGCGCCTGCTGAAGGAGAAGCAAATCCTCCGGCAGGCCGGCCTCCCAAGTGAGAATTTCTCCCGTGGTCGGGTGCTCGACGGTAAGGTGGTACGCGTGCAGGGCCTGCCGTCCAAGCGCGGTCAAGGCGGCCTGGCCTTGCTGCCTCAGCGCATTGGCCTTGGTCTTGAAATGCGGGCCGTAGACGCTGTCGCCCAGCAGCGGGTGCCCGATATGGGCCAGATGCACCCGGATCTGATGGGTGCGGCCGGTCTCCAGCTGGCAGGCGAGCAGGGCGGCGATCGGCTTGCCGTCGCGGCCGTTGAAGCTTTCCGTCACCTCCCAATGCGTAATGGCCTGCCGGCCGCCCTCGCGCACCGCCATCTTCTCCCGCGCATGCGGATGGCGGTCGATCGGCGCGTCCACCGTGCCGCGCTGCCGGTTCGGAAGCCCCCAGGCAAACGCCATATAGCCGCGCCGCATCGCGCCGGTGCGGCCATGGTCGGCGAATTGTTCGGTCAGCGATTTGTGGGCGCGGTCGTTCTTGGCCGCCACCATCAGCCCGGTGGTGTCCTTGTCGAGCCGGTGCACGATGCCCGGCCGTTTGACCCCGCCGATCCCGGAAAGACTGGCGCCGCAATGCGCGATCAGCGCGTTGACCAGCGTGCCGGTCTCGTGCCCGGCGGCCGGATGCACCACAAGGCCCTTGGGCTTGTTGATGACGACGATGTCGTCGTCCTCATGGACAATATCCAGCGCGATGGCCTCGCCTGCGGGCTCGGCGGCGACGGCTTCCGGCACGTCGATTGTGATCGTATCGCCCTTGGCGACATGATAAGCGGGGTCGCTGACGGGGGTGCCTGCGATCGAGACGTTTCCTGCGAGGATCAGCGCTTTCAACCGCGATCGCGACAGTTCCGGACTGCGCAACGCCAGCACGCGGTCGAGCCGCGCAAAACCTTCGTCGCCTTCGACAACGACTTGCAGCCTTTGACCATTCGAGCCTTGCATGACCGAACAACCTGTTGCGCCCGAACCGACCCCCGAGCAGGCCGCGCTGTTTAAGCGGGTGCGGCGGATGATGCTGATCGCGGGCCTGACCACCGCACTGGCGGTGGCCGCCGTGCTGGTCGCCATCGGCTACCGCGTTTTCCGCAGCGGGGAAAGCGCCGTCGCCACCGATACCACGGCGACGCTGCCGAAAGGCGCCCGCATCGTCTCCACCGGCACCGCCGGCGACCGCCTGGTGGTGACGCTGTTTATAGGCGGTACATTCGAAATCCGCACCTTCGATGCGAGGACGCTGAAACCGACGGGGAAGCTGAAATTCGCCAACGAGCCCTAAACATTGAATATCGTCATGGCCGGGCTTGTCCCGGCCATCCACGTCTTTCTTCATCATGGCCGTCAAAGACGTGGATGCCCGGGACAAGCCCGGGCATGACGACGTTGTTGCAGGAAGCGGATTTCAAGGCTATTCCCTGCAACCGCACGCTCCCTTCGTCTAGCGGTTAGGACGCGGCCCTCTCAAGGCTGAAACAGGGGTTCGATTCCCCTAGGGAGCGCCAGGCTTTCAAAGGACATGGTCGCGATGACACTCACGGTGCGTAACCTCGCTGCCGTGCTGGCTGCAGCTATCGTGCTCGTGTTGCCGATGTTCGGCAGCGCTGTCGCCGAGCCCGGGTTTTCCTTCGATGCAACCCCGGGCAAGCTGCCGAAAACGGTTATTCCGGTCCATTATGCCATCGAGCTTACGCCGGATCTCGAAAGCCTCGCGCTGCCGGGCGTTGAAGTCGTGGACATCGAAGTGCGCGAACCCACCGCGCGGGTTGTCCTGAACGCGGTCAATACGGCGTTCGGCGCCGTCACCATCGACGACGGCGCGCAACGGGCCGAGGTCGCGCTCGATGCCGCAACCGAGACCGCGACGCTCACGTTTCCGCAGCCGCTCGCGGCAGGCGCGCACCGGCTGCGCATCGTCTTCACGGCGCGGATCAACAAGTTCGGCACCGGTCTGTTCGTTGTCGACTATCCGACCGGCCAGGGCACCAAACGGATGCTCTCGAGCAAGCTCGAGCCCGCCGACGCGCGGCGGATTTTTCCGTGCTGGGATGAGCCCGCCTTCAAGGCGAGTTTTGCGCTGACGGTGACCGTGCCGCGCGCGCACCTCGCGGTCGGCAACATGCCGGTCACGCGCGAGACGCCGGTCGCGCCGGACCTGAAGCAGGTCGCCTTTGCGCCGACGCCGAAAATGTCGACCTATTTGTTCGTGCTCACCACAGGCGAACTGGAGCGGCTCACAGCGGACGCCGATGGTGTCACCATCGGCGTGGTCACTACCTTAGGCAAGCGCGAGCAAGGCCGTTTTGCGCTCGACAACGCAGTGAAACTGCTCGCCTGGTTCAACGACTATTTCGGCGTAAAATACCCGCTGCCCAAGCTCGACCTGATCGCGGTGCCCGGCGGATTCGGCGGTGCGATGGAAAACTGGGGCGGCATCACCTTTTTCGAAAGCCGGCTGCTGTTCGATCCCGCAACCAATGCGGACACCGCGCGACGCGGCATCTTTTTGATCCTGGCGCACGAGATGGCGCATCAATGGTTCGGCGATCTCGTCACCATGGGCTGGTGGGACAACCTCTGGCTCAACGAGGGCTTTGCCAGCTGGATGCAGGTCAAGGCGGCGGAGCATTTCTATCCGCAATGGCAGACCTGGCTCAACAGTTACGGCCAGAAGCAGTTCGCTTTGGCGATCGACGCGCGGCGCACCTCGCATCCGGTCCAGCAGCCGGTCGCCGACGCCAGCGAAGCGATGGCGGCGTTCGACGGCATTACCTACAACAAGGGCCAGGCGCTGATCCGCATGCTGGAAAACTATCTCGGCGAGCAGGCGTTCCGCGATGGCATCCGCAACTACATGGCCGCGCATGCCTATGGCAACACCACCACGGCCGATCTGTGGCGGGCGCTCGAGCGCGCCGCCGGCAAGCCGGTGACGGGCGTTGCCGCGTCCTTCACCGAGCAGGACGGCGTGCCGCTGATCATAGCCGAAACCGCCTGCAGCGGCGACACGCAGCGGTTGGCGCTGCGGCAGGATCGATTTGTGATAGCCCCCGCGCGCGGCGAGCCGACGGTCTGGCCACCTCGCAACTGGAGTATCCCGGTCGCGGTCGGGCCGCTGAACGCAACGCGGCCGTCGGAAGTCCTGCTGCTTCAGGGCAGTACCGAAATCCCGGCCGGTGCTTGCGGCGAGGCCGTAAAAGTCAATCTCGGCGACATCGGCTATTACCGGGTCGAATACGGCCCCAACAGCCGGGCGGCGCTGGTGAAGTCGCTGGCAGGGATGACGCCGGCAGATCGTCTCAACTTCGTCGCCGACAGCTGGGCGCTGGTGCAGGCCGGCCGCGCCGAACCATCCTCCTATCTCGCGCTGATCGAAAAACTCCGCAGCGACGACCACCGCGCAGTATGGGATCAGGTGGTCAACGCCTTGACCAGGCTCGAACGTCTGGCGCGCGACCGCATCGAACGCCCGGCATTGCAGAGCTATGGGCGCGCGAAACTGCGCCCGGTGTTCGACCGGCTCGGCTGGGACGGCAATGGCTCGGGCGACAATGACGACGCGTTGCTGCGCTCCAGCCTGATCTCGGCGCTGGGCGAATTCGGCGACGGCGATATCCTTGCCGAGGCGAGGCAGCGGTTCGCAGGCTTCCTGCACGATCCGCAATCGCTGCCGAGCGCGCTACGCGATCGGTCACCCATCTGGTCGGCGTCAGTGCCGATCGCGCAAGCTATGACACGCTGCTGGCGCTGGCGCGCAAGACCACGGTGACCACCGAGCGCCTGCGCTATTATTACGCGGCCGCCAGCGCGCGCGACCCGGCGCTTGCACGCGAAACACTGGCGCTGACCCTGACCGATGAACTGCCGAGCACGATCGTCGGCGGCGTGATCAACGCGGTCGCCGCGTCCGGCGAGCAGCCCGACCTTGCCTGGGATTTTGTGCAAAAGAATTTCGACGCACTCGCCGGCAAGCAGGGACCGCAGTTCCGCGACGCCTTCATCGCCAACTTCATGACCAATTTCAGCGACGATGCCCACGCCGCCGAGCTCGCGCGCTTCGCGCCGGCGCAGGCCACCTCGGGTGGCCGCGTGATGACGGCGCGCGCCCTGGAAACCATCGCGATCGCGGCCGATCTGAAGGCCCGCGCGCTGCCGGCGGTCGATGCCTGGATCAGGGCGCACGGCGGCGCGCGGCCTTGAAGCAACGGTTTCGCCTAGTTCACGCGTTGCGCCGAAGCCGAGATGCCTTTGAAAGGGCGAGGCGCGGTTCTGTGAACTTCCAGATAGGTATTTCCCCAGGTCCACAGCGACCGGATCACGGGCTCAAGCGAGCGTCCGAGCGCCGTCAGCGAGTATTCCACGCGCGCCGGCACCTCCGCATAGACCTCGCGATGAATGAGGCCGGCGGCTTCGAGCTCGCGAAGCTGCCGCGTCAGCATGCGCTGTGTAATCCGCGATAGCCGCCGCCGGAGCTCGTTGAAGCGGATGGTGTCTGCGAGCAGATGATAGAGGATCACGGCTTTCCACTTGCCGTCGATCAAATCGAGCGTCGCTTCGACGGGACAGCCAGCCGTGCAATCATAACTCTTTGTATCAAGCCTCTTCATGGTTCACTCCGTGATACTACCGGACATTTCTGTGCGTAATTGTCAGCGCCGACGTTAGCGCGCAACGTTGCTCCTGCAAAGCCGAACCATGGAGGAGACCACGTGAAAAGCAAGATTCTGTCAATTGCCGCAATGGCCGCGGGAATGCTGGTGTCGGTCGCGTCTGCGCAGGAGGGGCCGATCCGGGCCGAGATTGTCGCCCGGTTGCCTCAGTCGGTCGGCAACATTGCGATCACCCCGGACAACCAGATCATCTTCAGCCACCACCCCTTCTTCAGTCCCGACGTTCGGGTAGCGAAGCTCACCTCGGCAACGACGTTCCAGCCGTTCCCGAATGCCGATTGGAACACGCCGCGGAAAGGGACCGACCACTACCTCGACAATGTCCTCGGCCTCCGATCGGACGAAAACGGCATCGTCTGGATCATCGACATGGGATTTCGCACCAAGATCACGCCCAAGCTGGTCGGATGGAATACGCGCACCGACAAGCTCGAGCGCATCTACTACATGCCCGAGCCGATCACGCGAAGCGGATCGCAGCCGCAGGATATCGTCATCGACCAGAAGAACCGGAAGTTCTATATCGCCGACGAGGACATCGGCCCGGGCGGCGACGGCTCCCACGCCGCGATCATCATCATCGACATGGATACCGGACGCGCCCGGCGTGTTCTCGACGGAGACAAGTCGACCGTTCCGGAAAATGTGCCGATCACCGTGGATGGCAAGGATCTGACGGTCCCGGGCAAGGACGGCAAGCCGACGATCATCAAGGTCGGCTGCGACGGCATCACCATGGATGTCGGATCCGAATGGGTTTACTTCGCACCGCTTAACGGCCGTTCGCTCTATCGTATCCGGGTTGCCGATCTGAATGACGAGAAGCTCGCGCCGGCGGAACTGAGCGCCAAGGTCGAGCGCTATTCGGACAAGCCCAACAATGGAGGACTCTCGATCGATTATGCCGGCAACCTTTATCTGACTGCGGTGGAGACCAAATCCGTTGGCGTCGTCGGCGCCGATCGCAAGTACCGCACTTACCTGAGCGATCCGGAGATGGTTTGGCCGGATGGCATCACGGCTTCTCCCGACGGATATATGTATGTGTCCGCCTCGCAAATCTCCGCAGCGGCCATGTTCAACGGCGGCAAGGCCGAGAACAAGCCGCCGTATCTGATCTACCGCTTCAGACCCCTCGCGGCGGGCTACGTCTCTCGCTGAGGTGCCCGGATGAACCCGCTGCCTTCGGGCAGCGGGTTTTTCTCGCACGACTGACGCCGCCTTGAACGATTTGCTTTATACCAGTTCAGTCGTCAACGCGGAGTCCAGTCGTGCTCGCCAACAATACCGCCTCCCAGGAGAATATCGCATTGATGCGTAACGCCTTCGCCGCCTTGCGCCGCAGGGACTTTGCTGCTGCTGCCGGGTTCCTGTCGCCGGACTTCATCATCAACCTGGCAGGGGTGCCGTATCAAATGCGCGGCCCGCGCATTTGGCGAAAGAACACGGAGACGTTCTTCAACGCTTTTCCCGATATCCGGATCGAAACGCAGGACATGTTTGCGGCTGATGACAAGGTTGCAGTGCGCGTTCGCTTCACCGGAACCCATACTGGCGAGTTCCTGGGAAATCAGCCGAGCCAAAAGCGGGTCGATTACCAAAGCTACGAACTGTACCGGATCGCGGATGGCAAAATTGCCGAGGAGTGGATCTGCGCTGATATGCTGACGATCTTGACGCAGATCGGCGCATTTCCGGCAAGGCATCTCTTGTTGATGTGGCTTGCCGGATACCGTGTGTGGTTTGCGGCGGGTCTCGGCTTACTCGCGGGCGCGATTTCGACATTGATGCTGTCCTCGATCGTAACCTGAGGGGGTATATGCCAATGCGTCTGACAAAAGACCGCGTCGAGCCATAGAGTTGGCCGCGCGCAGATGGCCCCGCAGCTATCCGGGCGGTGGGTGCGGGTCTCAGTCAATGCCAAAAACTTTCGAGGAAGACGGATTCTCAGTGTCCGGAAGAATTATTGATAGTTTGTTCTTACCGTCGAGGTCTGCGATGAGTGCGGGTGACTGACGTAGCCGAGCAAATGCATAAGCCGCGCGGTTCTCATTCTCGGTGCGTGCGGGCATACCTCGCTTCAGGGGCTCTGCTTTTCTTGCGAACTCAAAAGGATTGCGATGAGGCAGCGCAAAGACCTGGAGAGACTCCGGAATGCAACCAGTAGCAAGGGAAAGTCTGGCTTTTCGTACTTGAAGTGCGATCGGTCGTTCATCGCCATTTTGAGTTGTTGAACTATTGATGACCCGTGTGAAGTAGACGGCGGTACCGAGGGGCGAACTCAGGACGACAGGTGGTCGGACGATCCAACTCTGCGTCAGTCCATCGGCCGGGTAACATTTCACCACCTTGGGCTTCACGGGTGTTAGCTCGCGTTCCGCTAACTTAGCCGATCGGACGCGCCGTTCGCCACAGTTCAGGTTCCTCAATTCAGCTGACGCAAGATTTATTGGCAAGGGCAGTTTCCAAATGGAAAAGACAACCCTCGCTGTCTCGATAGTGACGCTCCGAGATGCGTCGACGGACACTGCAACGATGCTCGGTTGCAGTGACGTTCTGTCGAGGACGGCTACTGGTTCGGACGATTCGGTAAAACCTATCAGTCGCACTGGGCCGGCATTGCACCCATCCGAACCGTTGGTCGTCACCCGTCGCAAGATGGCTGAATTTCTATATCCCGTCCCGTCGCCTTCGCCGCGGCGCAGCCACATCATGACTGGACGATCCCAGCCTCGTGCTTGAAGCGGAGGAGACGAAAAATTGCGATAGCGGTCCGGATCGACGCGAGGGCCGTCAAATTGTTTGGGAAGATTTAGCGGATCGCGAGCCACATATGGTTGTTGGGGCTGCCGCCGCGATAAGGGGTCAATCTGCATATCGAGAAAGCAAAGCGCATTGCCATCGTCTCCGTTGGCAGCTGGCCGTCCGCAATGATTCGTGCGCAGAGCGTAAAGAGGTATCTTGCCTTCGGATTGCAGAAGCGGGGAGGGGTGAATTTCCGAGAACTTGTTTTCATCGGGCGAACTCTTTCCGATGAAGACTGATCTTGACGTTACAGCCGCATTTACAAGGTCAACTGCGAATGGCCGATCGCAGTCCTTGTATTCAAGGTCGGTAGCGCCGGGAAAGATTTTTGCCCAATCGCTGAGACTGGCTTGTGAAGGCGGCAAAATATCTAACCGTCCCTCTGTCCCGTCGAGACTCTTGCGTTTCCACCATACGAACCAATCCGCGACGCCGCCCGGACCTGGGCTCGCCACAATTTGCGGCGCTGTGGTCAAAAATGAAAAGTCGCCGGGCAGATTTATGCCCGCACACAGGGTAGTCTGGCCCCCGTTTTCATCGGCGTTCAGCATCCAGCCGATCATCAGCAATTGTGAGCCGGATGGCCTCATTTTAAAAATATAGAGGGCCTTTTTTCGGCTGCCTGACTCGACCCAATTTCTCGGAGCGTCGGCTATTCGATAAATTGCATATCGTGTTGCCCGAACGGGGTATGGATCAAACTCAAAATAGGAAGATGCACAACTGCGATCGATGAGCGCGTCTAGAGGCAGACACTCGGCATTTTCAGCTGGCGTACGTCGTGCCCCATAATCAACTGTACGGAAGTGGGCGTTACCGCCCAGCCGCACGCCAATCACCACTTTGCGTGATGTCGTAATACAAAAATCGCGGCCAGGATCGTTCTTGTAGACGAACCTACAAATTCGGTACGCATGATCCAGGAGTAGATAGTCGCAATCTGCTTGACTGTAACCGTACGTAGCGGCCCCGTGGCGATAACAGTAATCATGAAAGACACATGCTTGTCTCATCTGGAGCGAAACGCTCGCCTCTCCCTTTGGGCGAGAGAATGCCAACCACTCAAGGGCGCTGGGAATACTGCAACTTAGCTCTTCGCCATGCCCGCCGAGGGATCTGAATGTCGCCTGACGTGTACGAGAGGGAATGGGCGGTCGGGGGCATCTGACGATTCAGGGGAGCTCGGGCGTTTGTGAGAACCCTGTTAGCAGCGACCCCAATGATTGTGTCTGACCGATAGATGAAAAATGCTAGTCCGAATAATACGACGGCGCCAACGCTCAACAATAAATAACGCATCAGACCTGCAATGGGCATTGGGCATTCTCCGGTGCCGCGTTAAAACCTCGAGAATCATCGATAAATTCACCGTTCGACGACTTATACCACGATGGGGTCCGATCAACTTCGGTTCTTGCGCAGTCTCCCTGGGGAACGCCAGTTAAACAATCGCCTTTCCATCCCGATCCAGCGCGAAATCATCAAGCAGCGGCGATGTCTCGCCCGCGATCAGCCCCCCGATCAGCTGCGCCGCCAAAAAGCTGAACGTGATTCCGTTGCCGCCGTAACCATAGGCCGCAAAGATGCCCTTCTTTCCAGGCACCGGTCCGATCAGCGGCAAGCCATCGCTGGTGGTGTCAAACGTTCCGGCCCAGCGAAACGCGATATCGCGGTTCGCATGCGGCCAGAGCGCGCCGAGTTTTTCCGCAAGGATGCGCGACTTCTCCGGGATCAGCGCGTCGCGCGCCTCGGGCTCGACGATCTCGTCGCTGTCTTCGCCGCCGATGATGATGCGGCCCGAAGCCGTGGTTCGGGCGTAAAGATAATCCTTGCTGTCTTCCCAGATCAGCGCGCCGCCTTTCCAGATGTTTTCCGGCTGCGGCGCGGTCGCGATCGCCCAGCTCGACGACACCGTCTGAATGGTCGAATGAATGATCCTGGGCATCACATAGCCGGTGGCGAGCACCACATGACGCGCTTCGATTTGATGGCCATCCTGCAGCTGCACGCCTACCGAACGCGAGGCAGAATCGAATTCGAGCGCTTCGGCCTCGAACAAGCGCGCGCCGCGCGAAACGGCGACCTTGAGCAGGCCCTGCGCCAGCTGCATCGGATCGGCGTCGGCGGCGCCCGGCGATACGAGCGCGCCGGCGCGGGCAATTTCGAAATTCTCCAGCAGCATTGCATGGTCGAGGAACTCGCCCGGCAAGTTCGCGCGGCGCCGAAGCGCATGCTCCTCAATCAATTCCTTGGCGCTGGCACCGGCCGCGAGATACAGCAAATCCTTCTCGCGCATATCACAAGGCAGGCCGAGTTCGGCGACCAGCGACTTCAACCCGCTGACGGCCTGCAGGCTTGCCTGATACGCGCGCGACGCCCGCTCGAAGCCGTAGGTTTCCGTGAGCTGCGTCAGCGAGCGGTCGATTTCCCACAGCAGCATCGACGTGCTCGCCGCGGTGCTGCCGCGGCCAGGCAATTCACGCTCGATAATCACGACATCGAGACCTTGCCGCGTCAGCCGCTCGGCAATCAGCGATCCGGTAATGCCGCCGCCGACGATCAGCGCGTCGCATTTCAGGTTTTCGGTGATAGCGGTACGGCTGCGCTGCCCGGCGCGTTCAAACCATGGCGAGTGGCCGCCGCGCAGGTCGGCTTGCTCGGTGCTGTCGGATTCGAGGGTGTTAATGGGAGCTCCGTTCGGCGAAATTGATCGATGTTAATGGAGGGCTTTCTCCTCAACGGCCGGTGATCTATAGAGTTCCGGCCCCACGCGTCACGCGCGCAAATGAGATTAAATCGCAGATATGGCTGATTTTCACGGCGTCTTTCCCTATCTGGTTTCACCTGTCGATCCCTCCGGGCAGATCCGCGCGGACGTGCTGGGCCGGATCTGCGACGATCTCATCAAGGCCGGCGTGCACGGGCTGACGCCGCTCGGATCCACCGGCGAGTTCGCTTATCTCAGCCGCGAGCAGCGCACGGCGGTGGTGCAAACGACCATCGAAGCTGCGCAAAAACGCGTGCCTGTGATCGCCGGCGTTGTCTCGACATCGACCGCGGACGCGGTGGAGCAGGCGAAATCGTACCAGAAGCTTGGCGCCGACGGCATTCTCGCGATCCTGGAGGCCTATTTCCCGGTCAACGATGCGCAGGTCGAATCCTACTTTCGCGCCATTGCCGACGCGGTCGACATTCCCGTGGTGATCTACACCAATCCGCAATTTCAGCGTTCCGATCTCACCCTCGATGTCATCGCAAGGCTCGCTCCACATCCGCGCATCGTCGCCATCAAGGACGCCTCGACCAATACCGGGCGGCTGCTGTCGATCATGAACCGCTGCGGCGATTCCATCGACGTGTTTTCCGCGTCCGCGCATATTCCTGCCGCGGTGATGCTGATCGGCGGCGTCGGCTGGATGGCGGGTCCGGCCTGCGTCATTCCGCGCCAGAGCGTCGAGCTTTACAATCTCTGCAAGGCGCAGCGCTGGGAGGAGGCGATGAAACTGCAGCGGCGGCTGTGGCGGCTCAACGAGGCGTTCGCGCGCTATAATCTCGCCGCCTGTATCAAGGCCGGGTTGGCGATCCAGGGCTACGACGTCGGCGATCCCATCGCGCCGCAGGCTGCGCTCACCGCCGATGAGCGCAAGGTCGTTGAAGCGGTATTGCGGGATTTGCGTTAACGACTTGCTAGTTGCACCAAAATCATTACGTCGTCATTCCGGGGCGCGCGAAGCGCGAGCCCGGAATCCATAACCACGACGGGGAGTATGGATTCCGGGCCCACGCCAAGAGGCGTGTCCCGGAATGACGGAATTGAACGAAGGACAAACTGATGAACATCCTGCCCGCCAACATGCGCTTCGGCGCGGGCCAGCCGATAAAAAGACTTGAAGACCAGAGGCTGCTGACCGGGAAGGGGCAGTTCATCGACGACAGACCGGAAGATGGCGCATTGTGGCTCTATGTGCTGCGTTCGCCGCATGCCCACGCCAGAATCACGTCGATCGATACCAAAGCCGCCACCGAGATGCCTGGCGTCGAAGCGGTATACACCGGCGCCGATCTGGTCGCCGACGACATCGGCACACTCCCGACACTGGCGGTTTTCCAGCGGCCCGACGGCTCGCCGATGACGGTGCCGCCGCGTCGCCTCCTCGCGCATGAGATCGTGCGCTTCGCCGGCGAACCGGTCGCCGCCGTGGTGGCGACATCGCGCGTGGCGGCGCAGACCGCGGCCGAAGCCGTCGCCGTTGAATACGAGGTGATGCCATCGGTCGTCGATCCGCTGGAAGCCATCAAACCGGGCGCGCCGGTTGTATGGCCCGATGCGCCCGACAATATCGTCGCGGCGATGAGCTATGGCGATCCGGCGGCGGTTGAAGCGGCTTTTGCCGCGGCCGCACACGTGGTCTCGCTCGATCTGGTCAGCCAGCGGTTGGTTCCCTCCGCGATGGAGCCGCGCAGCACCATCGCCGAGATCGAGAAAAAGTCCGGGCGGCTGATCCTGCACGTGCAGTCGCAGACGCCGGGTTCGACCCGCGACGTGCTCGCCGAAGCCGTGCTGAAGCGGCCGAAGGAGAGCGTGCGCGTGCTGGTCGGCGACATCGGCGGTGGTTTTGGCCAGAAGACCAACCTTTATCCTGAAGACGGCATGGTCGCCTACGCCGCGGTCAAATTAGGCCGCAAGATACGCTGGCGCGGCGACCGCTCGGACGAATTCGTCGGCGGCACCCACGGCCGCGACCTGACATCGACAGGCGAGTTCGCACTCGACGCCAAAGGCCGCGTGCTGGCCTATCGCGTGCGTTCGATCGGCGGCACCGGAGCCTACATGACCGGCGCGGCCAATATCATTCCGCTGGTGCTGGGTCCCTTCGTGCAGAGCGGCGTGTACGACCTGCCGCTGGTGCATTACGAGGCCAAGACGGTGATGACCAACACCGCGCCGGTCGGCGCCTATCGCGGCGCGGGCCGGCCGGAAGGGGTGTTCATCGTGGAGCGGCTGATGGACGCCGCGGCCCGGCAGATCGGAATCGATCCACGCGCGATCCGCAAGGTGAACTACGTCAAGCCCGCGCAATTGCCCTACACCAACCCGGTCGGACAAATCTACGACAGCGGCGCCTTCGCGCACATGCTGGATCGCGCCGCAAAACTTGCGGACTGGGACGGTTTTGCGGCGCGCAAGAAAGCGGCCAGGAGGAAAGGCCTGCTCTACGGCCGCGGCCTGACCAGTTACATCGAATGGACCGGCGGGCGTGCGCATACCGAAAAGGTCAGCCTGCACGCCACCGCGGAGGGACGCATCGTGCTGCATTCCGGCACGCAAGCGATGGGGCAGGGGCTGCAGACCACCTATACGCAGATGCTCACGGAGTCGCTCGGCATCGCGATGGACAAGATCGATATCGTGCAGGGCGACACGGACCTCGCCACCGGCTTCGGCAGCGTCGGCTCGCGCTCGCTGTTCGTCGGCGGCACCGCGCTCGCGGTCTCCGCCAATGATCTGGTCGCAAAGGCGCGCGAAAAAGCGTCGAACCTGCTGGAAGCCTCGATCGAGGATATCGAATACAGCTACGGCTTCCTCACCGTGGTCGGCACCGACCGGCGTATCGGTCTGTTCGAGATCGCAGCAAAAGAACAGGGCGCGCGGCTGAGCGTCGACAGCGAAGGCGAGGTCGACGGGCCGAGCTGGCCCAACGGCACGCATATCTGCGAAGTCGAGATCGATCCCGAAACCGGGGTTACACGCGTGGTGAAGTACACCACGGTCGATGACGTCGGCGTTGCGCTCAATCCGATGCTGGTGGCGGGCCAGGTTCACGGCGGCGTCGCGCAGGGCATCGGGCAGGCACTGTATGAAGGCGTGTCCTATGACGCGGAGGGACAGTTGCTGACCGCGAGCTATCAGGATTACTGCATTCCCCGCGCCGACGACATTCCCGCCATCGAGGTGACGCTGGACGGTTCCGCGCCCTGCCGCACCAATCCGCTCGGCGCCAAAGGCTGCGGCAAATCCGGCGCGATCGGCGGGCCGCCCTGCGTCACCAATGGCGTGATGGACGCCTTGAGCGATCTCGGCATCAAGACGCTTACCACGCCGCTGTCGCCGCTGAAGGTATGGCAGGCGATCAGGGATGCGAAATCGGCGGGAAATTAGGAACGTCCGCGGGCGATTGCTGTTACTGTCAGCTATATAGGCGTCATTCCGGGGCGCGACGAAGTCGCGAACCCGGAATCCAGAGGCAGAACACATGGCTGGATTCCGGGTTCGCCGCTACGCGGCGCCCCGGAATGACGGTCAAAAAGGGAGATATCCGATGCGCAGATTGTGGACCGTGCTGGCGGCGCTGGCGACGTTGAGCCTCACCAATTGCGGATATAACGTAATCCAGAGCCAGGACGAGCAGGTCAAGTCGGGCTGGTCCGAGGTCGTCAACCAGTACCAGCGCCGCGCCGATCTGATCCCCAATTTGGTCAATTCGGTGAAGGGTTTTGCGCAGCAGGAAAAGGACGTGCTGCTCGGCGTCACCAACGCCCGCGCCAAGGTCGGCAGCATCCAGGCGACGCCGGAATTGCTCAACGACCCCGCCGCGTTCCAGAAATTCCAGGCAGCCCAAGGCGAACTCTCGAGCGCGCTGTCGCGATTGCTGGTGGTTACCGAAAATTACCCGCAGCTCAAATCCGACGCGCTGTTCCGCGATCTGATGTCGCAGCTGGAAGGCACCGAGAACCGCATCACGGTGGCGCGCAACCGCTACATCAAGGCGGTGCAGGATTATAACGTCACGGTGCGCTCGTTCCCCAACAACCTGACGGCGATGATGTTCGGCTACAAGGAGAAGCCGAACTTCTCGGTCGAAAACGAGAAGGCAATCTCGACCGCGCCGAAAGTCGATTTCAATCCGGCACCGGCGACGCCTGCTCCAGCGAAGTAATTGCGGCAACCCGAGAGGCCGCGATGAAAGCTGCAAGAGCCTCCCTTCTTGCGCTGATGCTGTGCTGGGCATTCGCAGCGTTAGCGGATGTCGCGGTGCCGCCGCTCACCGGGCGCGTGGTCGACAGGACCGCGACGCTGAGCAGCGGCGATATCGCCGCGCTCGACCGGACCCTGAAGGATTTCGAGGCGAAGAAAGGCAGCCAGGTCGCGGTGCTGATCGTGCCGACGATCCAGCCCGAAACCATCGAGCAATTTTCGCTGCGCGTCGCGGAAGCCTGGAAGATCGGCCGCAAGAAGATCGACGACGGCGCCATTCTGGTGGTCGCCAAGGACGACCGCAAATTGCGGATCGAGGTCGGTTACGGGCTTGAGGGGGCGCTGACCGACGTTACCGCAAAACGCATCATCGATGAGGTCATCACGCCGAAGTTCCGCAGCGGCGATTTCGCCGGCGGTATTTCCGATGGCGTTAACCGCATCCTGCGCGTCGTCGATGGCGAACCGCTGCCGGCGCCGGCGCAGCGGCAGCAAAATACCGGATTGCTCAGCGAACTCGATCCGTTCAATCCATTCTTGATCGTCGCCGTGGTCATCGTCGGCGGAATTTTGCGTGGGCTGCTCGGCAGGCTGTTCGGTTCGCTCGCCACCGGCGGCCTGGTAGCGGCGCTGTTCTGGTTTATCGCGGCCTCGCTGGCGTTGTCGATCATCGGCGGCATCATCGCGTTCATCGTCACACTGATCGGCGACGCGATGACGTCCTCCGGCGGCCCTGGCGGAGGCGGCGGCTGGGTAAGCGGCGGTGGCGGCGGATATTCGGGCGGCAGCAGTTCGAGCGGCGGATTCAGCGGCGGCGGCGGCAGTTTCGGCGGCGGCGGCGCGTCTGGGAGTTGGTAGACATGGGCATCAAGCGCATCGGCAGACATCTTCTGGCCAACCGCTGGCGGGTCCGTCGGGCCTTTTCACCCGCGGCATTGGCTCATATCGAGCGGGCGATCAAGGCCAGCGAAGCGAGGCATTCCGGGCAGATCCGATTCGTCGTCGAAGGTGCGCTGGATGGTGCGCCGTTGCTGCGCAACCAGGCGCCGCGGGCGCGGGCGATCGATGTGTTTTCGCACCTGCGGATGTGGGACACCGCGCACAATAACGGTGTGCTGATCTATCTCTTGCTGGCCGACCGAGATGTCGAGATTCTCGCCGATCGCGGCATCGATGCGCTGGTCGGCCCTGAGGAATGGGAGAAGATCTGCCGTGCGATGGAAACCGAATTTCGCAAGGGAAATTTCGAGGCCGGCGTGCTCAAGGGCATCGAGGCGGTGTCGCGGCAATTGGCGAAACATTTCCCGAAGCACGGCGCCGGCGCGAATGAGCTGCCGGATGCACCGGTGGTGATGTAGCGATTGCATTGGCAACAGCGTCGTCCCGGCGAACGCCGGGACCCATAACCCCTAGCGTCGCGGTCTGAAAAGACTGCGGTTGCAGCACCCTGCTCGATTCGAAAGTCCTCGGAGTATGGGTCCCGGCGTTCGCCGGGACGACGGAGGTTATGGCCCTACGCCTTCGCCGAGGCCCGTTGCCCGACCCGCGCGAACCACGCCACGATGTTGGTGTTGGCGGCATCCAGCGGCTGGCCGACCTGTCCGGCGAAATCGATCCAGCAATACAGCAAGATATCCGCCAGCGTGAAACGCTTGCCGCAAAGATAGTCTTTGCCTTCCATCTGCCCGTTGAGCCATTGCAGGCGGTTGGCGGCAATCATCTTCAGGCCGGGCGAGGCTTCGGGCGCGACGGGAATGCGTTTTGCGAAAAACTTCAGCGCCTCGCCGAAGCGATAGCCGTTCCCCATATGCTCACAGATGTTGAGATCGACGCGGCGGGTCCACATCCGGCATTCGGCCCGCTCTTCCGCCGTCGCCCCGATCATCGGCGGCGCCGGTTTCTTCTCTTCGAGATATTCGCAGATTGCGGTGATCTCAGACAGATAACTGCCGTCGTCGAGTTCGAGCGTCGGCATCTGGCCGTGCGGGTTGCGCTTGAGATGTGCCTCCTGCCGGTTCTCGCCGCCGCGCAGGTCGACGGTTTGTTTCGGCATTTCGATGCCCTTCTCGGCCATGAACATGCGGACGACGTGCGGATTAGGCCCGATGGAATCGTATAATTTCACAAATCTCTCCCTGATATTTTTTAGTTGCTACCCATCGTCCAGTTTATTCAGATCGCGCACCGACTGCATGATAGGCTCGAAGTTCGCGCGCGCGTCGAGCGCGTCGAACAATTGGGCGGTGTCCGATAACAGCGCGTGCGAGCGTTGAATTGCGATCCGCACATCGTCCTGCGGCGTATCGGACAGCCGGCCGTGCCCGGACAGGAGAATTCTGGAATTCAAGCCCTTCAGCCGCTCCAGCGAGTGGATATAGTCGCTGATGCTGCCCGATCCGAACACGCCGCCCATCACGCCGCCGGGCATCAAGGTGTCGGCGGCAAACAGCGGCCCCTGATCCTGGTCGAACAGGCTGATGCAGGCCGAGGTGTGGCCCGGCGTATACATCACATTGAGACGAAAATTGCCGAGATCGACCAGGTTGCCTTCTTCCAGCCAGATATCGACATCGATCGGCACGTTCGGCTCGTTGAACATCTTGCGCAGCATCGAAAAATCGTCGCGCAGCATGATCTTGTTGGCGGCGAGCCGATGCGCTGCGATGATGCTGCGGCCGCCGAAATGATACGCCGCGCCGATGTGGTCGAGGTGCTCGTGACTGAGGATCACCATGTCGACCTTGTCCGGCGCACAACCGACATGATTGAGGCATTCCAGCAGGTGCGGAAAATTCGAGGACAGCCCGACGTCGATCATGATGGTGCGCGATGAGCCGCGCACCAGATAGGCATTGGCGGCGCGGTTCTTGAAGCGGATTTGATAGACATCCGGGGCGGCCTCGATCAGCGAGCAGACGTCGTTGTTCAAAAGCGTGACAAACGGGCTCGGTTTGCGGTCGTTCATTGGCCCGCTGCTTTGAACTGGGCGGAATTGGATGCGCGCAGCCGCTTGCTCAGCGCGTCCATGATCATCAGCGCGAAGGCCGGCTGCTGGCTGACCAGATACACAAACCGCGCGTGATTGATCCGCATCACCTTCGTTTTCGGCGCCGCGGCAATCGCGGTCGCGGAGCGGGACGAGCCGTCGATCACGGCCATTTCGCCGAAGAATTCTCCCTTGCCCAGGGTGACGATGGTCGTCCTGGTAGCGCCGGTGTCCTTGACGATGTCGATCTTGCCGTCGAGCACCACATAGAGCTCGCGGCCGGTCGAGCCTTCCTCGAAAATGACATCGGCCACGTTATAGTCGTTGATGCATTTTTCGATCGTCATGGAGCCCGCTGCCTTCTGGCTGGTCTCATTGCGGCCATGTTAGTCGGGAAATCAGACAGCGCAATCAGATGCATGGCGGGGACGGGCGATGCCGCAGGGCAGCAAAGCTGGGCGCCTGCGCGCGGGTTTCCTCAACTGCGGCGAAAACGAGCCGGATGACATCCTAAAATTTCCGTAATTCTGGCAGCAGTAACGAATTCGCAAGCAATAAAAGTTACCAAATGGTCAACCTTTGCTGGAGATTTGGACGTGAGCGAACAACAGCCTGACCGGATCAGCGACAACCTCGGCGATGTCGTCGGCGCCGTCCCGACCGCTTCCAGCCCTTCGGACGCAGCACCAGCCGAGCCGATGCCCGGACCGGTGAAAGATTCGATGAACGTCGAATCTCCAAAACTGGCGCCTGAGCCGGCCGAATCCGACAAGGCGAAGGACGCGCCCAAAGCGGCGGAAGTCACAAAGGCCGAAGCCACCAAGCCGGAAACGCCCGGGGTCGAAGCAAAGGCTGACGCGCCAAAATCTCCCGGCCAGATCCTGATCATGCCGCGCGACCAGGCATGGAACGGCGGCGACGCAGAGTCGAAAACGCAGTCCGCCGGCGGCGGGATATTCGGCAAGCGCCGGGTCGCCGCGCTTGCAGCCGTAATCGCGCTGGCAACGGTAGCCGGCGCGATCGGCGGCGCGCTGGCGACGGCAGGTTTTGGACGTGTCGCAGGCGACAGCTCCAAGGTCGCGAGCAGCCGCGCGCTGGAAGATTCGATTTCGCGGATCGACACCGAGATCGCGGCGCTAAGGACCAGCCTTGAGCAGGCGTCGAAACATAGCGCCTCGCAAATCAGCAAGACCACCGACCGCCTCGACAAGGTCGAGAAGGCGCAGGCCGAGCCGGCCGCCAAGCTGGCCAAGCTCAGCGAGGCTGTCGAGAAGCTCCGCACCGCGTCGGCACCGGCGGCAGCGCCGGTCGCTGCTGCGGCAGCGGCCCCCGTCGCGCCGAAGGAGTCCACGGGTTCGATCCAGACCGCCAATGCTGCGGCGGCGCCGGTACCGTTGCCCGCGCCGAAGCCGGAAGTAGCCCGGCTGCCGACGGTGGAAGGCTGGGTATTGCGCGACGCCGGCAACGGCAGCGCTCTGATCGAAGGCCGGCAGGGCATCTTCGAGGTATACGCGGGCGATCCGATTCCGGGCCTTGGCCGGGTCGACGCCATCCGCAAGCAAGACGGCCGCTGGGTGGTGGTCACCAGCCGCGGCCTGATCGTCGCGCGCTGAACTACGACAAGTCGTCATGCCCGGCCTTGTGCCGGGCATCCACGTTTTCATGGCATCGACGCAACCAAGACGTGGATGGCCGGGACAAGACCGGCCATGACGGAGAAAACAAAGACATCCCATCTCGTTTTCGGCTATTTTCCTGAATAGGAAAGGCCGCGCGCAAGAGGTCCTTATCGGCCTCTCCGATGCGGCGCTCTTCAGGATTCAAGCTCACGTGCGATTTCTCACTTTTCTTGTCGCTCTCGCCATTCTGTCGCCGCCGGCCGCGCAAGCGGCGGCGCTGGAGCGCGGCGTTGCGATCACCGATCCGCTGGCATTGCGGGAACTCGACGTAAGGGACTATCTGATACCAGGTATTACAAGCACCGGCTTTGGCCTGGGCCGGATGCTCGATGCCAAAACGCTGCTTCGTCCGCAAATGTCCAATGAGGAATTATTCGCGTTGCCGTCGATGTGGTCGGTTCGCAAAGCTCTCGACCGCGAGTTCGATCGTTACGTCACAAGTCACAAGGCTAACCTCCCGAACGAGACCATCGGCGTCGGCGATTCGTTCGATCTCCAACTGTTCGATCGGGCGCTGCTCTATTCGCCGCAGACGCGCTTTGTGCTTGCGGGCATCGTCAACCGGATGGACCGAGCTTATCTCGCGCCGAATAGCTGTGGCGAAATCCGGCTGATCTATCGATTGACGCGCACCTGGCCTGTGGTAACGGGAGATGTCGTGGAGTGGCCGCGTCTGCCGGCGACCTTGAACATTGTGCTGAAAGCCAGGGGCGATCATGCAGTTGACGCCGATGGAACCGCCATCACCTGTGCCGAGATCGCGCGGCGATGGTTGGCCGCCGCAGAGTCTCCGCTGAGCGGCGTTGAACTTGCGGCCAAACTGTTGTCGAAGGATGGCCCGCTTGATTCGATCAAGCCGGAGAACATCGACCGCATCGAAACCAATCTGCAGATAGCGCATGCGTCGAAATCGGCGACCCGCGATTTTCGTACCGATTATCTGCTGAAGCTGTTCCGCCTTGACGCACGGACGCGCGTGTTCGGGGAAGCGCCGCTCGAAAACCAGATCGATCGCGACAAGATTTTTACCGACGCCAGCCTGAAGCGCGAATTCAGGGCGTGGTTGCTCGATCCGAAAAATCTCGCCGAGCTGGATCGCGGCACCGTCCTGGTTCCGGAGAAATTTCTCGCAAGCGGCGCCATCGCCGCGACGCCGGCCGGGTTTTCACCGTCGAAACTGCAACCCGCATTCGGCTTCGTGCAGGCCGACGGCTACGGCAACGAGGTCTTTGGGGAAAGCGAGGTCGTCGCGGCATTGAAGAAAGCCGCGGCGCGCGGCTTTGCATTCGAAAACATCCGCTCCGTCGCCGGCTTCGAGCGCCGGCTGAACGACATGACCTGCTCCGGCTGTCATCAAACCCGCGGCATCGGCGGATTTCATTTCCCCGGCGTCGACTGGATGGCCGAAAAACCGTCCAACTCCACGGTCGTTCCGGCGTCGCCGCATTTCTTCGGCGACCAGATTCGCCGCCGCGATATTTTGACCGCCTTGCGCGACGGCGCGCCGCCGGATTACTCCCGCGGATTTTCCGGCCGCCCGCAATTGCGTGGCAGCACGGAACTCGCGGGCACCGGATATGACGACGGCTGGGGCGCGTTTTGCTATCAGCAAAAGCCGAAACGCGCCGACAACGACGCGAGCTTCCGTTCCTGGACCTGCGCCGAGGGGCTGGCCTGTCAGCCGGTCGGCAACGCCTCGCGGATGGGGATGTGCTTCGTCAAGAACCGCTGAATTATTCGAGGCGAGAAGCAGTCCCCGGCGAGATTGACAGTAGTCTCACTAATCGTGTTTCATCGCGTCAATCGCCTGAAGAAGCGTGCCGGGAGTGAATATGGACGAGGTCATCATCGTCGGAGCCGGCGTCGGCGGGTTGACCCTCGGGCTCGCGCTGCACGCGGCCGGAATTCCCTGCCGGGTTTTCGAATCCGCCGCCGAAATCAGGCCGATCGGCGTCGGCATCAATCTGCTGCCGCATGCAACCAAGGAACTGGCAGCGCTTGGACTGGAGCAAGCGCTGGCACAGGTCGCAATCGCGACCAAAGACGCGACTTTCTTCAATCGTTTTGGCCAACTGATCTATCAGGAGCCGCTGGGACGCGCGGCGGGCTACGATCATCCGCAGTTCTCGATCCATCGCGGCGATCTGCAGATGGTGCTGCTCGACGCCTTCCTTGCTCGCGCCGGCCATGATCGCTTGCTCAAAAATCATCATTGCATTGGAGTCGAGCAGGATGACGACGGCGTCAGCGTGCGTTTCTCCGACGGACCGAACGGCACCAGCTACACGACAGTGCACGGCCGGGCCGTAATCGCCTGCGATGGCATCCATTCTGCGATCAGAAAACAGTTTTATCCGGACGAAGGCGAACCGCGCTATTCCGGCGTCAACATGTGGCGCGGCGTGACGCGCTGGAAACCGATGCTGTCCGGCGCCAGCATGGTGCGGGCGGGATGGCTGTCGCATGGCAAGATGGTGATCTATCCGATCCGCCACGCCGGCGCGGATGGACTGCAACTGATCAACTGGGTCGCCGAAATCGAAACGCAGGTCCATCGCAAGCGCGACTGGACCCGTCCCGGTTCGATCGACGATTTTATTCGAGCCTTCGCCGACTGGCATTTCGACTGGCTCGATGTCCCGGCCTTCATCCGCGCCGCCGACAGCGTGCTCGAATTTCCGATGGTCGATCAGGACCCGCTGCCGTACTGGAGTTTTGGCCGCGCGACGCTGCTCGGCGACGCCGCACACCCGATGGTGCCGCGCGGCTCCAACGGCGCAGGGCAGGCGATTCTCGATGCACGGGCGCTAACCACGGCGCTACTGGAACATGATAGTCCGGTTGCCGCACTCGCGGCGTACGAGAAGCAGCGGCTCGAAGCCACCACCCGCATTGTCCTGACCAACCGCACCAATCCGCCGGACGCGATCCTGCGCGAGGTGTTTCAGCGCACAGGCGACCAGCCGTTCGCGGTCATCGACGATGTCATCAGCCGCGACGAGCTTGTTGCGCTGTCCGAGGGCTATAAACGGATCGCCGGTTATTCGAAGGATGCATTGCGGACCTGATCGCTCTGGAAGCTCGCCGCGATTGAGCGTATGAATCCGGTGCAGCGAAGAATCGGCGGCGGGGGGATAGCGTGAGCGGCTCCGAAGGCGAGAACAAGCAGCGCGATCGTCAGATCGCGCAAAATGAAGCCAAGCGGGAGGCGACGAGTTCCGTTCGCGTCAGTTCATGGGCGATCGGCGTGACGGTGATTGCCGGCGTCATCGTGTTCGCCGTCGTATTGGCCTGGCTGCGCCGCTAAGGACTCAAGCGACGGTGCCTGCCGCGCGCAACTGCCTGATCGACGCCTCGTCATATCCTGCCGTGCGAAGCACCTCGTCGCTGTGCTCGCCGATCCCGGGCGGATGACCCGGCTGCCTCTTCTGACTGCCATCGACCCAGATCGGGCTGTTGATGGTCAGCATCCCGTCGCCCTCGAACGGCACCAGCACGTCGTTCTCCAGCATCTGCCGATCGCCCGGAATATCGTCCAGTATCCCGACCACGCCGAATACCAGCCCGTTGCCGTCCAGAATCTTGCGCCATTCGGCCAGATCCTTGGCGGCAAATATCTCGTCAAAAATCCTGATCAATTCGACCGACCGCGCGTGACGCTCGGCTTTGGTGGCGAAACGCGGATCGCTGACAAATTCCTCGCGGCCGATGCAGCGCGCCAGCGCCGGCCATTGCCGCTCCTCGTTGAGCAGCGACAGGATGATCCAGCGGCCGTCGCGGCATTTGTAGTGATTGGTCACGGCGTTCAGCGCGCGTTCGCGCGGACGCCGCTCCTGGAACTTCGCGCCGCATAATCTGGCCTGCGCCAGCACGCCGCTGGCCCAGATGCCGTTGGCCATCAGGTTCGAGCTCACATGCGAGCCCTTGCCGGTGCGTTCGCGCCTGTAGAGCGCGGTGACGATGGCGCCATACAGCGCCATCGCGCAGGGATGGTCGCCCATCCCGGCGACCGAGCGCGCCGGCGTGGTGTCGAGGTCGGCACGCACCAGATCCATCAGGCCGGAACGGGCCCAGTAGGCGTTGCTGTCGAAGCCGGGCTTGTTGGCTTCCTCGCCCTTTTCGCCGTAGCCGGTGAACGAGGCATAGATCAGCCGCTCGTTGAGGGGCTTGAGTTCCTCATAGGTGATGCCAAGCCGTCCGCGCACCGCGGGCGGGAAATTGGTGATGAAGACGTCGGCGCTGCCAACGAGACGGCGCAGCACCGCTTGCCCTTCCGGCTTGGCGAGGTCGAGCGCGAGGCTCTTCTTGTTGCGGGATTCCAGCATCCACGCGTAGTTGTGCGGACTGACGGGGTAGCCCGGCAGGTTCGGCAAGTTGCGATAGGGATCGCCGGATCCCGGCGGCTCGATCTTGATCACGTCGGCGCCGAAATCCGACAGCACCGTGGCGGCCGCAGGGGCTGCGATAAAGCTCGCGCAGTCCAGAACCTTGAGGCCTTCGAAGATGCCGCTTTCCATGGTCGCTCCCGTGACGTTTGTTGGTTTTCCGTTTCCCCATTTGATCGATGTTGTCGGGCGATGCAACGGGGGAAGTGGAATGGTGCGCCACACATTCCCCGTCATCCTGAGGAGCCGCGCATCTTGCGCGGCGTCTCGAAGGATGGACGCGCACACCGGCGCTTGTGGCCATCCTTCGAGGCTCGCCGTGAAGAACGGCGAGCACCTCAGGATGACGCTTACTCCGTCTCCGCCATCAGCGCGGCGTTGCCGCCGGCGGCGGCGGTGTTGACGGTCACGGTCTGCTCGGCCGCGAATCGCGCCAGGTAATGCGGGCCGCCGGCCTTGGGGCCGGTGCCCGACAA
This sequence comes from uncultured Alphaproteobacteria bacterium, assembly GCA_963710045.1. Lineage (GTDB taxonomy): Bacteria > Pseudomonadota > Alphaproteobacteria > Rhizobiales > Xanthobacteraceae > Bradyrhizobium. The sequence goes on from CAVPZO010000075.1 coordinate 136,294, forward strand.
GCCGTGTCCGCCGAACGGCTGCACGCCGACCACGGCGCCGATCATGTTGCGGTTGACGTAGATATTGCCTACCGCGAGCCGCTCCACCACCGCCTCGATGGTATCGTCGATGCGCGAATGAATGCCGAGGGTAAGCCCGTAGCCGCTGTTGTCGATGGATTGCAGCACGCGCTCGAGATGATCGGCGCGATATCGCACCACGTGCAGGATCGGACCGAATATCTCTTCGCTCAGGTCTTCGGCGCGAGACAATTCGAAAATATGCGGCGCGACATAGTTGCCCTCAGGCGCGACCCCTGCGAAATGCACGCGGGCCTCCTGCTTCATGCGCGCGATGTGCGCCTCCAGCCGCTGCTTTGCCTCGAGGTCGATCACCGGCCCGATATGCGTCGCGGGATCGGCGGGGTCGCCGACCTTCAATTCGCGCGCGGCGCCGGCGATCACCTCGATCATGCGGTCGGCGACGTCGTCCTGAATCAACAAGAGGCGCAGCGCCGAGCAGCGCTGGCCCGCCGAGCGGAACGCCGATGTCACCACGTCGTCGGCGACCTGTTCGGGCAGCGCGGTGGCATCGACGATCATGGCATTGATGCCGCCGGTTTCCGCGATCAGCGGCACGATCGGACCGTCCTTGGCCGCCAGTGTGCGGTTGATGGAGCGCGCGGCCTCGGTCGAGCCGGTGAAGACCACGCCGGCTACATCGCGGTGCGCGACCAGCGCCGCGCCGATGCCGCCGTCGCCGGGCACCAGATGCAGCGCAGATGCCGGCACGCCGGATTCATGCAAGAGCCGGACGGCTTCCACCGCGACCGAAGGTGTCTGCTCGGCGGGTTTTGCGGCAACGGTATTGCCGGCCATCAGCGCCGCGGTGACTTGTCCGAGAAAAATCGCCAGCGGAAAATTCCATGGTGAAATCGCGACGAAAACACCGCGGCCGTGCAGCCGCAGCAGGTTGCTTTCGCCGGTCGGCCCCGGCATGAGTTGTCCGTCGCCGAACAGCTTGCGGCCTTCGGCGGCATAGTAGCGGCAGAAGTCGACGGCTTCGCGGACTTCGGACAGCGAATCGTCGAGCGTCTTTCCGCCCTCGCGTTGCAACAGCGCGATGAAATGCGCCATGCGCTGCTCCAGCAGGTTTGCTGCGCGTTCCAGGATGGATGCGCGGGTTCCGGCCGGCGTCTGGTTCCATGATCTGAAACCCGAGCGCGCAGCAAGGACGGCATTGCCGGCGTTCTCTGAAGTGGCATCCATGATGCCACTGTCCTGCGCTTTGCTCGCCGCAACCGCCGCGACCAAAGCGTTCAACGCCGCACGGTCGCCAAATTCGATGCCGCGTGAATTGACGCGATCCGGCTGATACAGATCGCGCGGCAGGCGGATGTTGGGATGCCGCGCGTTGCCGGCAGAACCGATCAGTTCGGCGGGGCGCCGCAGCAGCGTTTCGACCGGCACGGAATCGTCGGCGGCAACCGCCACGAACGACGAATTGGCGCCGTTCTCCAGCAAGCGCCGCACCAGATAGGCCAGAAGATCGCGGTGGCTGCCGACCGGCGCGTAGGTTCGCCACGCCAGTTCCGGATAATCCTCGCCCAATTGCCCGTACAGCGCGTCGCCCATGCCGTGCAGCCGCTGAAACTCGAAGCCGCCCTTGCCGCCGGCGAGTTCGAGAACGGTCGCGACGCTGAGCGCGTTATGGGTGGCGAATTGCGGGAAGATGCGTGGCCGCAAGCTCAGCAATTTTCGCGTGCAGGCGATGTAGTTCAAATCGGTCATCGCCTTGCGGGTGAACACCGGATAGAAGTCGAGGCCGCGCTCCTGCGCGCGCTTAATCTCGGTGTCCCAGTAAGCGCCCTTCACGAGGCGCACCATCATCCGCCGGTTCAGGCTGCGCGCGAGGTCATGGGCGTAGTCGATCACGGCTTCGGCGCGCTTCTGGTAGGCCTGGATCGCAAGGCCAAAGCCGTCCCAGCCTGCGAGCGACGCATCGCTGAAGGCGGCGGCGATCGCGTCAAGCGATAGCTCAAGCCGGTCGGCTTCCTCGGCATCGACCGTGAAATTCAGATCATAGGCTTTTGCCTGATGCGCAAGGTCGATCAGCCGCGGCACCAGTTCCGCCATCACGCGTGAATGACTCACGGCCTCGAAGCGCGGATGCAGCGCCGACAGTTTTACCGAAATGCCGGGCCGGTCGGGCAAGGGTTGTTCACCCGCGGCGCGGCCGATGGCGTCGATCGCACTGGCGTAGGATTTGAAATAGCGTGTCGCATCCTCGGCAGTGCGCGCGCCTTCGCCGAGCATGTCGAACGAATAACGGGGAATCCGCGCCGAGTGCGGCCGGGCCCGTTCGAGGGCGGCTTCGATGGTCTCTCCAAGCACGAAGTGGCTGCCCATCAGGCGCATCGCCTGCCGCGTGGCGGCGCGCACCGCGGGAACGCCGAGGCGTTTGGTCAGGCGTCCGATGGTGCCCTGCGGCGTCTCGCCGGGCTGAATCACCCGCGCCGACATTCCGAGCGCCCAGGCCGACGCGTTGACCAGGAAGGCGCTGGATTTGGTCTCGTGATGCACGAAATCGCCCTGGCCGAGCTTGTCCTCGATGAACGCATCGGCCGTCCGCGCGTCGGGCACGCGCAGCAGCGCTTCGGCCAGCACCATCAACGCCAGGCCTTCCTTGGTGGAAAGCGCGAATTCGCGCAGCATGTCCTCGACGCCGCCGAGCCGGTCGCCGGTGCTTCGAATGGCTCCGATCAATCGCGTCGCGGTCCGGTCGATTCGCGCGTCCTGTTCGGGCCTGAGCCGCGCCATCGCGAGCAGGCGCGCGGCGATGGAACTGTCTTCGGGCGCGTAAGGCGCCTGGAATGGCGGGAAGGCTGCTTCCATGGAGAACCTCAAGTTCCCGTGTTTTACCACGCTGGCGGTCTTGGAATCACAAAACCGCTGCGATAGTTTTCGCCGGTTTCCAGCGCTGGGTGCAGTACTTGATGAAAACGGTGGATAAATCCGGCCAACGTGGCTGCATGCGAAAAAGCAGCATGCGCGTGCTCGTGGCGACCGCAATCCTCGCGGCCGTGCCGTCCGCCGTTCGGCCCGCGGGTGCGGTCGAACTGAGCGCGCCGGTCGCGGCGCTGTACAGCTCGGTGTCGATCTATCCGCCCTCGGCGACATCCATGACGGTTTGCTACGGCTTCGTTTGCCGTCGTCGCGAGATCCTCGATTTCACGCCCGCCGACCGCAAAGCGTTGACGCAGCTCCTTGGCGCGGGAAAGGCATCGGCGGCGGCCGAGCGGGCGGCGGTGCAAAAGGCGGTGGTATGGTTCGACCGCCGCATGGGGCCGGCGATCGGAACCAACAAGCGCATCGCCAAAGCCGACTTCCGCTATTTCGACGACAAGCACAATTACGATTGCTGGGATACCACGCGCAACACCACCAGCCTGCTCCTGGTGCTGCAGGAATGGGGTCTGTTCAAGTATCACACGGTGGGCGACCCGCATTACCGGGGCAACGCGCTGGTGCTGCAGACGCCACACAACACCGCGGTGCTGGTCGAGCGTGCAACCCGCATCGAGTGGGTCGTGGATATGTGGACGCGCGGCTATCTGGAATTGCCCGACGTCATGCCGGTCCAGCAGTGGGTCAAGGAAGACTGAGCACGCAAATGCTGGCAAGAGCGGCGCCGCTCTTGCCGGATGCGCCCTATCTCTTTTGAAGATGATGTTTTCGGAAGACTCAACCCCCGGATCGTGTCCGAGGGATGCGTTTCGAAGATGGCGCTGTCAGCGTCAAACCTTGAGGTGTTCAGCCGAGGTCTTGCCGCGGTTGGCGACTTCCTCGTATTCCACCGTCTGTCCTTCATTGAGCGTCGAAAGACCGGCCTTCTCGACCGCCGAGATATGCACGAACACGTCCTTGCCGCCATTGCTGGGCTGGATAAATCCAAAACCCTTGGTCGGGTTAAACCACTTCACAGTACCTTTAGCCATCACGTCGTCTCCGCAGGATTAAAAACAATCACGATCGGTCGGTCCCTGGAAACCGGCTTATCCGACGGGCGCACGATACGCGGGTTGGGCCAAGCTTGATAGCTTAAAACAACATCCGGAAAATCCCGGAAAGGGGCTGTGGTTTGCGGTCGGATCGCGGGTTTTGCCTGTTTTGCGGTCATTTAGCGGCAGAACGCCGCAAAAGCGCGTCCGATTACAATTTTATTGAAATGTGCCGAGGGGTGCGCGCCGTCGTGAAAACAAAAAACCCCGGCCGCGCGAGCGACCGGGGTGGTTGAATGAGAGAACCCGAAGTTCGGATCAATAGCAGACGTTGACGGTGCGCAGGCGAACGCCGTACGGGGTCCGAACGCGGCGGGTCACGTAGCAGCCGTCGTCGGCATAGCCGCCGACATAGGCGATGCCGAAGCGGGGGCCGAAGTGGTGATGATGATGATAGCCACCACCCCAACCGCCGCCCCATCCACCGCCCCACGGCTTGGCGGAAGCTGCGGACGGAGCCAGCGCCATCACGCTGAGGGAAGCTGCGGCAACAAGTCCAAGAGCAATTTTGCGAAACATGGTCGTTCTCCTTCAATGATGCGCACTCGGCGCGGGTTGATGTGTTCCAGCTTCAGTCTTACCCATCGACCGTTCGTTGCATCGTTCAGGAGCGGGGTTCGAACGGAACAGGGAAGAATTTTCTGAACGGATGTTCAGGTGTGCGCTGGATCACTTCCCGCAGGTCGTCCCCGCGAAGGCGGGACCCATAACCCCTGGCAGACGAGTGACGCGATGGGGTTGCCCCATCGTGCCGACCGTTGTGTTCAAGCAGAGAGGATAAGGCGTATGGGTCCCCTGAGTTCACAAACGAAGTGCAACACTTCCCGGAGGGGGTGTTGCGATGGGACAGCGGTACGACCAGCTTTCACTGGATCAACGATGCGAGATTGCCCGACTTCGAGCCGACGGGTGCTCGATCCGGCAGATCGCTGCAGCTCTGGATCGCTCGCCATCGACGATCTCTCGCGAGATAAAGCGCAATCAGGGCAAGCAGATCGGCTACAGGCCGAGCTACGCGGATCAACGGACCCGAGCACGGCGCTGGAAGGGCGCACGCCTACAACGGGAGCCCTTCCTGCGCCGTGCGGTGATCGACCGGCTGAAGTGCGGCTGGTCGCCCGAACAGATCGCCGGCCGGCTGGCGCGCGAGGCCGGCCGCAAGGTGATCTCCTACGAGAGCATCTACCGCTTCATCTACGCCCAGATGGCTCGCACCAAGGACTACCGTTGGCGGCACTATCTGCCGCGCGGCAAGAGCAAGCGTGGCTTTCGCGGAAGGAGGGGCGGAAGCTCGGCAACCCTCATCGAAGGCCGTGTTTCCTTGGCTGAACGCCCTCCGGATGCCGACGATCGCAGGACCCCCGGCCACTGGGAAGCCGACCTCATGCTGTTCTCAAGATACGGCCAGGCCGTCCTGACCGTGCACGAGCGCACCTCCCGCCTCTTGCTGGCGGTGCGGCCCCTCAACAAGGCAGCTCACGGCGTGGCGCGCCATCTCGTCAGACTGTTCAGCGGCTTGCCGTCAAGCCTCCGTCGAACCGTCACCTTCGACAACGGCACCGAGTTCGCTCGCCACAGCGCGCTGCATCGGCTGTCGATCGCAACCTTCTTCTGCGATCGTTACGCTCCCTGGCAAAAGGGCGGCATCGAGAACGCAATCGGCCGGATGCGCCGCTTCCTGCCCCGCAAGACCGACCTGGCCACGCTCCCCAACAGGCGCTTTCGGGCGCTCGTCGCAGCCTACAACCACACTCCGCGCAAATGCCTTGACTTCAGAACACCAGCCGAGGCCTTCTCCGAAGTGTTGCACTTCGAATGTGAATCCACCTCCCCGCCTGCGCGGGGACGACGTTGGTTACGCCGCGGCGACCGCAGTGTCTTCGACCAGTGCCGACAAACTCTTCGCGCTCGCTACCGCGCGGACGATCATCGGCTCGGCGCGTCCGCGGATATCGACGTCATGCGGAGGCAACCCGTCGGCCGGCAACCCGGCGGTCTTGCGAACCTCTTCCGAGAACACAACTTCGCAGGCGAGACTCTTGGTCATGTCCTGCAGCCTTGCGGCGACGTTGACCGCGTCGCCGAGGGCGGTGAATACAATGTGGTCGCGATAGCCGATGTCGCCGATGATGACTTCGCCGCCGTGAATGCCGACGCCGAAGCGGATCGGCTCGCGCAAATCGTGCTTAAGAAACTGGTTCAGTTCGTCCACATTGGCGGCGATCATCGCCGCCGCCCTGAGCGCCTGGCGGCATGCGGTTTGCGGATTGGTGCCGAGCCCGAACAACGCGAGCTGCCCGTCGCCGACGAACTGGTTGGGCTGGCCGCCGCAATCGATCACGGCTTTGGAGACCGCGCCGAGGAAACGGTTGACGATGAAGACGGTGTCGAACGGCAATCGCTTCTCCGCGAGCTTGGTCGAGCCGCGCATGTCGACGAACATGCTGACGAGATAGCGCTCCTCGCCGATGCGGGCGGGACTTGAGGTCCGCAATGTCGCCGCCGTGATCTGCGGCAGAAATATCTGGAAGAAGGAGAGGTCGGCCTCGGGCCGCAGCTGGCAGGCGAGACGGATGGCCGGATCGGCGCCGGCGCCGACGCGGTTAAGCACGAACGCCTCGCGCTTGGACGGCTCGGGCAGCGTGTCGCAATCGCCGATCACGCGGATGCGGCAGGTCGAGCAGCGGGCGCGGCCGCCGCAGACGCTGGCATGGGGCACGTTGTTGCGCAGGCTGGCCTCCAGCACGCTGAGGCCCTTCGGTACCCGAACCGTCCTGCCGTTGCCATACGACAGGGTGATCATGCCATGGCGGCGCTCGTTCAACGCGCGCACGCCGCGCCCGACCAAAGCGAGGCCAATCAGGCCGAGATAGCCGATCAGGAAATAGTCGGTGATCCGGTCGAGCACTTTTTGCTGCGCCCATGTGCCGGTCTTTTCCCGCGAGAGGTTCTCGGCTCTCCATTCCGCGCTACCGCTGTCCTCCACGACGGTTCGTCCGCCTTGATAGAGGCCGAGCATCGCCAGCGTGGGGATCAGCACCGCGGCGGCCAGCAGAAACGGCGCGGCGGTTTTGAAGAAGGCTTTCATCCGCAGCCAGAAGTACAGACCGATGCAGCCATGGACCCAGGCGACGATCAGGACGATGAACATCAGCCACATCTTGTAGGGCCAGACCACCCAGTAGGCATAAAACACCTGCGGATAGAGTTTTTCGTGCCCGAAAAGAGCCTGCCCGAGCGGCACGCCGGCGAGGTGAGTGATGATCAGCGCCGGAATGCTGAGGCCCAGCACGAGCTGCAGCGGCTCGATCGCTTTCCAGCGGAATTGCCGCCGCTCATATAGCGCCCAGATGCCGAGACCGGTGTGTGTCAGCGAGGCGGCGTAGAACACGACCGCGACGGGAAGGAACTGCCAGAACAGGGTGTGGAAATAAACGCCGGCGGCCAGCGCATCCATCGAGACGTTGCCGAGCGCGTGGTTGATGAAATGGCTGACCAGATAGGCGAACAGCACCAGCCCGCACGCCAGCCGGATCTGCCGGACGCTGATCCCGCGGATGAATTTTCCAAGCTGGGCCTGGGCGGATTCTGCCATGTGGTCCCGTCGAATGTATCGCCGGATGTTAGGGTTTATTCCCCTGAGTTGCCACACCTCTCTCGTTGACACCCCCACCGGAGTTGGCGAGAAAGCGCCGTGCTAACAGCCCCGCCAGACCAAGCCAGTCAGAAGCAGCGCCGCCAGCTATTGGTCGTTTGCGCGCTGATCGCGCTGCTCGCCGCAATGCGCGCCGTCTACGCCGGCGCGGTCGAGCTGCGCACCGACGAGGCCTATTACTGGACCTGGTCGAAGGAAAGCGTGCTGTCCTTCCTCGATCATCCGCCGATGATCGCCTGGTTCATCCGCTTCGGCACCGCGATCTTCGGCGATACCAATTTCGGAGTGCGGTTTGCAGGTCTGCTGGCGATGCTGGTCACGCAGCTGCTGCTGGCCGATATCGTCCGGCGCGTAACGCATGATATCCGCGCGGTCCTCCTCGCGGTCCTGATGCCGGAAGCGGCGATCTATTACGGCCTGCTGATGGCCAAGGTCGCGCCGGACGTGGCGCTGATTCCATTCGCGGTCGCCATGGTGTGGGCGCTTGTCAGACTGGCCGAGAGCGGCGACGCGCGCTGGTGGCTCGCAGCCGGCGCATTCGCAGGTCTGGCGCTGCTGTCGAAATTCACCGCCCTCATGCTGGTGCCAGCCGTGCTGGCGTTCATGCTGATACCCGACTGGCGGCGGCGCTGGCTGACCAGCCCGTATCCGTGGGCCGCCGGCGGAATCGCGGTCGCGCTGTTCTCGCCGGTGCTGATCTGGAATGCGCAGCACGACTGGGCCTCGTTCCGATTCCAGTCGGTGCGCGCGGTAGCGACGCATGAACTGTCGCTGCGCACGGTCGGGGATTTCTTCGGCCTGCAATTCTTTCTGGTCGGACCGATCCTGCTGCCGGTGCTGCTGTCGGCGGTGGCCTTGACGGCATGGCGCGGAACCCGGCAGCGCGATGCGATCTCCATTCTGCTTTCGACCTGCGTGATCGTCCCGTTCGGCTATTTCCTCTGGAAGTCGCTGACGCTCCGCATCGGCGATACCTGGCCGATGTTCCTGTGGCCGGTCGGATTTGCCGCCGCCGCCAGCAACATCGCGATGCTGCCGCGCGAAGGCTGGCCGGCATGGATGATCAAATCCACTATCGCCTGGGCCAATGCGGCGGTCGCGTCGGGGATCGTGCTGGTGGTGGGCACGTTTCTTTATTCCGTCGTCATCCCATGGAATTTCTTCGGCAAGGCGGACCCGATCGGCGGCGAGGCGGGTTACGAGCAGGTCGCAAGCCGCGCGCGGGAGGAAATGCAGAAGATCGGCGCGAGCTGGATTGCGACCACGGATTACCGCACCTACGCGATGCTGCGCTGGTATCTCAAAGACCGCGTGCCGGTGGTGCAGATCAACGAGCGCGGCCGCTTCACAAGCTTCCGCGATCCCGGCATGAATTCGATCAGAGGCCAACCCGGCCTGTATGTCGCGCGCGAGCCGGACCAGACCAATCCGGTCTGGGCCGCGACGACGGCGGTCCGGACTCCGCTGGTGCGGGTCGAACGAAGCTGGCGCGGCATGGTGATGGATACCTATGCGCTGGAGAAACTGACCGGCTGGACTCCCGATCTTGCGCCGCCGACGGACTCGCCGCTGTATCGCTGGCGCGTGCTGGCGGAGAACAGGCTTGGCGAGCAACGGCTTGCTTTCGCAATTCCATAAAAACAAGAACCCTCGAAGGGAGCGGCAAGAAATGGTCTATCGGATATGGATGACGGCGCTTTGGCTTTGCGCTGTGGCGCTGCCGGCATCGGCTGCCGACTACCCAAATCACACCATAAAAATCATCGTGCCGTTCGCCGCGGGCGGCGGCACCGACGTGCTGGCGCGCATCATCGCGCAACATCTCAACAGCAAATGGGGTCAGCCCGTGGTGGTGGAAAACCAGCCGGGAGCCTCCGGCGCGATCGGCGCCCGCGCGGTGATGAAGGCGCCGCCCGATGGCTACACCTTGCTGATGGCCTCGACCGGCGCGCTGATGGCGGTGTCAGGTGGCGACGGCCCGTTCGATGTCAACAAGGTGCTCGCTCCCATCGTGATCGGCGCGGCACCGCCGTATCTGCTGGTCGTCAACCCAACGCTGCCGGTCAACTCGACCGCCGATCTGATCCGCCTCGCCAGGGAGAAGCCGGAGGGCTTGACGTTCGGCTCCTCCGGCGTCGGCGCGGCATCGCATCTGTCCGGCCTGCTGTTCGCCGGCGAAACCGGGGTCAAGCTGCTGCACATTCCCTATAAAGGCACCGGCCCTGCGGTGACCGATCTGCTCGGCGCGCGCATCGACCTGATGTTCGCGCCCGGACCGGTGGTGCAGCAGTTCGTGCAATCCGGTCAGTTGAAAGCACTGGGCGTGACCGACACCAGGCGATCCAGATTTTATCCGGATGTTCCGACTGTCGCTGAGAGCGGCGTGCCGGGTTACGAGTCCGTCGGCTGGTTCGGTTTGCTGGCGCCGGTTGGAACGCCGCCTGAGATCGTCAAACAGATCAACCAGGTCATCGTCGCCGCGATGGACACCCAGGAATTCCGCGATCATCTGGCGACGCTGGGCGCCGAGCCGAAGCCGCAGACGCCGGACGAGTTCGGCCGCTACATCAATGCCGACGTGGCCAAATGGAGCAGGCTTGTGAAAGACAACGACGTTCAATTGCCGGGAGGAAGGTGATGCGGCTGGCAACTTTTGCCGACGCGTTTTCGGGGCCGCGTTTCGGAATCGTGCGCGGCGAACAGGTTATCGATGTCGTTGCCGCTGCGAATGCGTTGCGCCAGCCGGTGCCGGCGATCAGCGTTAAAGCCGCGTTGACGAGCAGCCCGCAGACGCTCGCCGCCCTTCAGGCACTGGTGGACTCTGCGGAGCGCAGGGGATTGCAGCGTCCGATCTCCGGCGTCAGGTTTCTGCCGCCAATTCCCGATCCTTCAAAATTCTTCTGCGTCGGCAAGAACAACAGGAAGCACCGCGAGGAGCTCAAAGCCAACAAGATGCTGACCGAGATCCCGAACGAGCCGACCGGCTTCATCAAGCTGGTCGACACCATGTCGGGTGACGGCGACGAGGTGGTCAGGCCCGATGGCATCACCACGCTCGATTACGAGCCGGAGCTTTGCTACGTCGTCGGCAAGCGGGCGCATGGCGTCAAGAAGGCCGATGCGATGGACTACATCGCAGGCTTCACGCTCACCAACGATGTCAGCGCGCGGGAAATCCAGCAGCGCGAGGTGGCCTCCGGCAGCCGGTTCTGGACCGCGAAGAACATGCCCGGTTTCGCGCCGGTCGGTCCGTATATCCTGACCATGGACGAAGTTGTCGATACCGACAATCTGTGGGTGACCTGCGATGTCAACGGCGAACGCCGGCTGCGCTCGAATACCGGCGACTATCTGTACAAGATATCGGATGTGCTGGAGCATTTTTCGCGCTACGTGGTGTTCGAGCCCGGCGATCTGATCGCGATGGGCGCGCCGAGCGGCGTCGCGGTGGGGCGGCCGAATGCGGCCGAGCTTTATCTCAAGCCCGGCGACGACATGGTGATTTCGTTCGAAGGGCTGATGTCGCTGCGCACACGGATCGTGGGGCCGCGCTGAGGCTTATTCGTCGACCTCGCGCTTCCGCAGCAGGTCCTTCGCCAGATCGCCGAGCGCGGGCCGGGGCAGGGCGGTGAACGGCAGCGGGCGCGTCACGTCGATGGCGGCTAAGCCCAGCCGCGCGGTGAGCAGCCCGTTCAAAACACCCTCGCCGAGCCGCTGCGACAGTTTTGCCGCGATGCCGTGCCCGAGCACCTGCTGCACCAGGCTGTCGCTCGCGGCCATGCCGCCGGTAATCGCAAGATGCGCGATGACGTGCCGCATCAGCTTGATCAGTCCCAGCGTTCCCGGGCGTCCGCCGTAGAGGCGGGCCAATTGCCGCACCAGCCGCAGCGACGCCGCAAATACGAACAGCACGTCGATCAGCGCGCGCGGGCTGACGGCGGTGACGATGGAAACGCGCTGCGCGGCCGTCGACACGAGGCGGCGCGCCTCCATATCCAGCGGCGTCATCAGTTCCCGCTCGGCAAGCCGGATCAGATCGGCGCCATCGATGATGTCGCCGGCGTGGTTTGTCAGTGCCGTGCGCGCCCGTGCCAGCTGCGGGTTGCCGTGTGCGATCCTGAGCAGGTCCTGCACGATCACGCGGCTCGCGGCATGATCGTCGCTCAGCAGCGCTTCCGCGGCGCGGCGATGCAGTTTCTCGATTGCGGCGAGCCGCGCGAGGCTGAACGCCTCGCGCGCGACGATGACGACAAGCGCCAGCGAGGCCAGCAATGCGAACGCCAGCCCGAGAAACCCAAAACCTTCGCTGCGCGCGAACAGGTCCTCGATCAGATGCGTGACGCCGAGCCCGGTGCCGAGCAGTACCAGTCCGCCCAGCGCGGTCCAGAACAGCATGCCCCAGCGAAAGCCGCGCCGCACCGCCACCACCGGCTGCTCGATCGGCACCGGCAGCAAGGCCGGGTCGGCTTCCGGCGTGATATGGACCGTGCCGCGCGCCGGACGGCTGGGATCGCCGTCCGGATCCATGACGATGACATGGGGATCGTCGAGCTTGAAGGTGGCGGGACGGCGATGCGGCTCTCGCTCACTCATTGCAGTTTGTCTCCGATCAGGAACTGGAGCGCGCGGTCGAGGCGGATGTGAGGCAGCGCAGGGCCATCCGGGTCATCGGTATCGAGCGGCGGCGGACGAAAACGAAGAAAGCGAAAATCGGCCTTTTCCGCCGTCGCGGTGGTCAGGCCGCGAAACGCACCGTCACTGGCGAAGAACGCGTCGAGATTGACCGGCAGGTCGCCCGGAAATGTCGCGACCTCGGTCTCGCCGTCGAAAGTCTCGCCATTGGCGACTTCGCCGCTCACGGGTGTCCCCAAAATCGACGGCAACTTGTCGCGGCCGCGCTGCACCTGGGCCTCACGGGTGGCGCGGACCGCCGCCAGCGCGACCACGTCGACCGCCGCTCCCGCAACCTCGGCGCGGGTCGCGGCCCGATCGAGCATGCGCTTCAAGATCGCCTCCAGCCGGTCATGGCTGGAATGGTGCAGATGATCGGCTTTGGTGGCGGCGAACAGGATGCGGTCGATCCGCGGCCGGAACAGGTTGCTGAAAATCGTGCTGCGGCCGATCCGGAAGCAATCGAGAATGCCCGCCAGCGCCGCCTCGAGATCGTGCAGCGCCTCCGGCCCGGCATTGAACGCCGCCAGCGCATCGACCAGGACGATCTGCCGGTCCAGCCGCGAGAAATGATCGCGGAAAAACGGCCGGACCACCACATTCTTGTAGGCCTCGTAACGCCGCCGCATCATCGCCCACAGCGATCCGTCGGGCGCGACGCCATCGACCGGCACGTCGAGCGGCGCAAAGGTCAGCGCCGGCGAGCCGGCAAGATTGCCCGGCATCAGGAAGCGCCCCGGCGGCAGCAGGCTCATGGCGAAGCGTTCGTCGCGGCAGGCGCGCAAGTAATCGGTAAACAGCTTTGCCGCGGTCAACGTGGCCTGCTCGTTCTCGTGCGCTTGCGCATCGAGCGTCGCAAGTTGCGCGTGCCATTCCGCCGCCAGCCGCACGCGTGGCTCTTGCCGCGACAAAGCGAGACTTTCCGCCGCCCATTGTTCGTAACTCTTGGCAAGCAGCGGCAGATCGAGCAGCCACTCGCCGGGATAATCGACGATATCGAGGGTGAGGGTGCGGTCCGCGCCATTTTGCCGCTGATAGTCGATCACCAGCCGCAGTTCGCTGATGTCGACCGTCGAGTTCGGCCAGCGCCGTTGCTCGATCAGGGTGCGCAGGTGATCTTCATAAGCGAACCGCGGAACCGCGTCGTCCGGCTGCGGCTCCAGATGCGCGCGGGCGATCCGCCCTGTCGCCAGCGACTCGAACACCGGAAAGCGCCCGCCGCGCGCGAGCCCGTGAACCAGCGCGGTAATGAAGACGGTCTTGCCGGCGCGTGACAATCCGGTGACCCCGAGCCGCACCGTCGGATTGAACAGGTTGTCGCCGTAATCCAGCAGGGCGCGCGCGGACAGCCGCGCTTCCTCGACGATTTCGGAGAAACTGGCCATGCGGGGATGAACGGCTCGACAACAATGGAGGGCAAGCGCCGGAAAGCTCTATGGAAAGTGGCGATTGCCGGGCGGAAATCAAGTTTCATATTTAAGGCGGGTTTCTCGGGTTCAGCTTTCGTTGACCTCCCAGGGGGTATGATTTATCGCTTGCCGACAAGTGTAGCGGACCCGATCCATGACCATCTTCAGACTGAAGCAATTCGCATCGACGTCGGCGAACGCCGCGATGGGGGCCGTGCGCTGGAACTACGACCGCGCCGAACTGATCGCGGACGGCGTCGTGCATGGCATCGGCGTGCTCGGCGGATTGGTCGCCGCCACCGTGCTGATCGTGCTCACCGCCATCTATGCCACCGCGTTCGAAGTGGCCGTCGTTTCGATCTACGTCGCCGGCCTGCTGACCATGCTGGTGCTGTCGGCGACCTACAATCTGTGGCCGGTGTCGCGGGCCAAATGGGTGCTGCGCCGGTTCGATCATTCGGCGATCTATGTGTTGATCGCGGCGACCTACACGCCATTCATCATGGAGATCAAGGACAGCATCCTCGCCGTGGCGCTGCTGATCGGCGTGTGGTGCGTGGCCATCGTCGGTGTCGTGCTCAAGCTGTCATTGCCCGGCCGTTTCGACCGGCTGTCGGTGGGACTCTATCTGGCGATGGGCTGGAGCGGATTCATGCTCTATGACGCCGTGGTGGCGGCACTGCCGACCATGGCGCTGTGGTTCGTGATCGTCGGCGGCGCGCTGTACAGTCTGGGTGTGATCTTCCACGCTTGGCAGCGTTTGCGCTTCCAGAATGCGATCTGGCATTCCTTCGTGCTGCTGGGTGCGGCCTGTCATTACACCGCCGTGCTCGATCTCGTGCTGACCTGAAAATCTCAAAAAGCAGGATGTGACGATGCAGGTTGCCGGCAAGGTCGTCGTGGTCACCGGAGGCGCCAACGGCATCGGCCGGGCGCTGTGCGAGGCCTTTCATCGCGCAGGTGCCGCCAAGGTCGTGGTCGCCGATCTCGACCTCGCAAATGCCGAGGCCGTCGCCGCCGCGATCGACGGCGCGGCGTTCAAATGCGACGTCGGCCAGGAAAAGGACATCCGCCACCTCATCGAGGAAACCGAGCGGCAGTTCGGCCCGATCGCGCTGTTCTGCTCCAATGCCGGCATCGGCGGCGGTTTCGATCCGCTTTCCGAAAATGCCGGCGGCAGCTCCGACGAACCGTGGGCGAGAAGCTGGGCGGTTCACGTGATGGCGCATGTCTACGCCGCGCGGCATCTGGTGCCAAAGATGAAGGCGCGCGGCGGCGGCTATTTCCTCAACACCATTTCGGCAGCGGGCCTGCTGTCGCAGGTCGGCAGTCCGGCCTATTCGACCACCAAGCATGCCGCGGTCGGCTTCGCGGAGAACCTGGCGATCTCGCACCGGGCGCACGGCATAAAAGTCTCGATCCTGTGTCCGCAGGGCGTCGATACCAACATGCTGCGGTCGATCCCGAAAGGCCCGCAATCCGGCGACGGCGACCTTTCGCCCGAACAGGTCGCGCAGGACGCGCTAAAGGGAATCGAGCAGGAAACCTTCGTGATCCTGCCGCATCCGCAGGTACTCGATTACATGCGCAAGAAGACCGAGAACTACGACCGCTGGATCGGCGGTATGGCGAAGATCCAGGCCAGGATGCGCGAGACGTATAAGAAAGCGTAGCCCGGATGGAGCGAAGCGCAATCCGGGGTCGGTGTCACCTGCGTTTCCCGGATTTCGCTTCGCTCCATCCGGGCTACGATTTCCCATAAAGCAGCGGCACCGCCAATTCCACCATCACCTCGATCAGGCTGACGCCGTCATGGGCGAGGCCGCGCGCCAGCGCCGGCGCAAGTTCCGCGGCCTTGCTGATCCGCACCGCATCGCAGCCCATTCCCTGCGCGATCTGTACAAAATCGATGCCCGGCAGATCGAGGCCGGGCACGTTGCGCACCTGCATCACCTGGCTGAACGAGCGCATTGCGCCGTAGCCGGCGTTGTTGATCACCACCACCGTCAGCGGCAGCTTGCGCTGCGCCGCGGTCCACAGCGCCTGGATCGAATACATCGCCGAACCATCGCCGATCAGGCATACCGTTCGAATCTCCGGGCGGCCCAGCGCCACGCCGACCGACGCCGGCAACCCATAGCCGAGTCCGCCGCTGGCCATGGTGATAAAACTGTCCTGTCCGCGCATTGGAAGAAACCTGTTCATCAGCGGGCGATGCGACGGCGCTTCCTCGACCAGCGCGGCGTCTTCCGGCATCAGCGTCGAGAGTGTGTGCATCAGGAAATCGACCGGGACCGGATCGGCGGGTTGTGGCGCGGGCGGCAACGTGCGGCCCTTGAAAACGTCGCGTGTGGTCTCAGGCAACAGCGCCCGCAGCATAATGAGGGCCGGCTTCATGGTGGCGATGATGCTGGTGCCCGACGGAGTGACCGCCGCGGCGGCCGGATCGTCGGTGATCTGGAAGATCGCCGTTGCGCCGTCGAAGATCGGCGCGTGGCCCTCGACGTGAAACGTGAATACTGGCGCGCCGATCACCACCACCAGGTCATGCTCGCGCAATGCGTCTGAGAGTTGCCCCGGCGAGGCGTGCAGGAAGCCGGCGAATTGCGGGTGCCGCTCCGGAAACGAACAACGCGACGAGAACGGGCTCACCCAGACCGCGGCCTTGGTCTTTTCGGCTACCTCAACCATCAGGCCGACCGCTTGCGCGCGATCGACACCGGGGCCGACCACAAGGGCAGGGCGCTTGCTTTTGGCGAAGGCTCTGACCAGCGCATGCATTGCGTCGGAGTCGGGGCCGAGTTCCCGGCTGACGCTGCGGGCCTCGACCGGCTGGGTCTGATGGGTCCAGTCGTCGATCGGCACCGAGACAAAGGTCGGGCCGCAGGGCGGCTGCATCGCCGCATAATAGGCCCGCGCAATCGCCGCCGCCACGTCTTCGGCGCGCGCCGGCTCGACGCTGAATTTGACGTAGGGCCGCGGAAATTCGGAGGCGCGCTCCGCATACAGAAACGGCTGCAGCGGCAGGATGCTGCGTGCCTGCTGGCCGGCGGTGATCACCAGCGGCGTCTGGTTGCGGTGCGCGGTGAAAATATTGCCGAGCGCGTTGCCGAGCCCGGCGGCCGAATGCAGGTTGACGAAACCGGCGTTGCGGGTGGCCTGGGCGTAACCGTCGGCCATGCCGATCACGGAGGCTTCCTGCAAGCCCAGCACATAATCGATGTCGTCGGGCCAGTCGCTCAGGAACGGCAATTCGGTGGAACCGGGATTGCCGAACACTTTTTTGATGCCGAACGCGCGCAGCAAATTGAGCGTGGCATCCTTGACGCTGACGGACGAGGTACTTTTTTCGGGCTTACGCGACAACGCGGGGTTTCCTTGAACAGCTCACCACGTCGCGGTGCCCTTCATGGTCGGCGCGCCATCCGAATTTGCGGTCCATAATTCCATGCCAGCTGCGTTATCACTGGCGTTGACGCTGAACTCCGAGCCTTCGAACAGCGGCTGCACGCCGCGATAGACAAATTTCTTCGGCGCCGCGCCGCCATGCAGTTTTGCGGCAAATTCCACGAGGAATGCGGCCTGCATCGGGCCGTGAAAGATCAGGCCGGGATAGCCCTCGACCTTGGTCACATAGTCGCGGTCGTAATGAATGCGGTGGCCGTTGAAGGTCAGCGCCGAATAGCGGAACAGCAGCACCTCGTCGGCCATGTGGCTTTCGTGATGTTTTGCGGCGGGTGGCGGTAACGCGGGTTTTGCGGGGGCCGCTGGCGCGCTCGATGAAATGTCGCGATAGACGATGTCCTGCCGCTCGCGAATCGCGACGCCTCGCGGCGTCGTAACCTCGTGCTGGACCGAGACGAAGCACAACACGCCTGTGCTGCCGGTCTTCATGGTCACCTCCGAGATGCGCGAGACTCGTTTCATCTCGTCGCCGACCCGCAGCGGTTCGAGAAATTCCAGTTCGCCACCGGCCCACATCCGGCGCGGCAATGGCACAGGCGGCAGGAATCCGCCGCGGGTGGGATGGCCGTCGGGTCCCAGTTGCGCCATCGGATAGACCGGCTGCGCCAGACACCAGTGCGCGGTGAAGGGCGCCGCATCGCCCGGCTTCGGATCGCCGATCTCCATGAACAGGGTGGCGCGCAACCCGCGCACCAGATGCGCGGTGACGATGTCGGTCTTTTCTTCCGAGCGGCCGATCCATTGCCTTAAGTGATCGAGGTCGAGGGTGGCGGCGGCGGTCATGGCGATTTTGTCCCGGTGCGGATGGATTTGGCGTCGCTGTCGCGGCGGCCGCCGATAGCCGGCACGGCGCCGTAATGCCTGAGCTGATCGACTACGATCGCGGCGGGGGCGGGATACGCAACCGGCCCGTTCGGCGTATCGACGTCGATGCGGCGCAGATGCGGATGCACCGCGAGATCGGCCATGGTGTTGACTTCCGCAAACGCGATGTCGGCATCGGACAGGCGCTGCAGCAGGTCGTCGCGCGTCATGGTCGCAAAGCTGTCGCCGACGGTCTTGTCAGTGAGCTGCCGATTGCGTACGCGCTCCACCATATTGGCAAGCCGCGGATCGTCCGGCAGCGCCGGCTGGCCCAGCACCTCCGCGCAGAGCTTCTTCCATTCGCGCTCGCTCTGGATCGAGATCAGGATGCCTTTGCCGTCCTTCGAGGCGAACACGCCGTACGGCGCGATCGACGGATGCGCCAGCCCCATCCGCTGCGGCGGGTTGCCGGCTTCCGCGTTCAACAGCGGCACCGTCAGCCAGTCGGCCATCACGTCGAACATCGAGATGCGGATATCCGCGCCTTTGCCTGTCCGCCCACGCGCGATCAGCGCTTCGAGGATGGACGCATGCGCCGTGGCTCCGGTGGCGATATCGACGATCGATAGTCCCACGCGGGATGGTCCATCGGGTCCACCGGTGATCGAGGCGAGGCCGCTTTCGGCCTGGATCAGCAGATCATAGGCCTTGCGATGCGCATAGGGGCCGTCGTCGCCATAGCCCGAGATCGTGCAGCAGATCAGCGCTGGATAATCCTTGCGCAAGCGTTCAAGCGAAAAGCCGAGCTTGTCCATCGAGCCGGGTTTCAGGTTTTGCAGCAGCACGTCGGCCTTGGCGATCAAGGCTTCAAGCGCTGCGCGGCCTTCCCTGGTCGCAAGATCGATAACGGCCGAATCCTTGCCGCGGTTGAGCCAGACGAAATAGCTGCTCTGGCCTTTGGCCGCAGCATCGTAGCCGCGTGCAAAATCGCCCTCGGGCCGCTCCACCTTGATGACATGCGCGCCGGCGTCCGCCAGCCGCGATGAGCAGAACGGTGCGGCAACCGCCTGTTCGACGGCAATGATGGTCAGTCCCTCAAGCGGCAGCATCGGCGTTTCTCAATAGGAGCGCGGCATGCCCAGCACATGCTCGGCAAGATAAGACAGGATGAGATTGGTCGAGATCGGCGCCACCTGATAGAGCCGGGTCTCGCGGAATTTTCGCTCGACGTCGTATTCCTCGGCGAAACCAAAACCGCCATGGGTCTGCACGCAGGCGTTGGCGGCTTCCCACGAAGCATCGGCCGCCAGCATCTTGGCCATGTTGGCCTCGGCGCCGCAATCCTGCCCGGCCTCGTATTTGCGCGTCGCTTCCCGCACCATCAATTCTGCGGCGCGCATCGCGGCGTAGGCCTTGGCAATCGGAAACTGCACGCCCTGATTCTGGCCGATCGGACGGCCGAACACCACGCGCTCCTTGGCATAGTCGGAGGCTTTGGCGATGAACCATTTGGCGTCGCCGACGCACTCGGCGGCGATCAGGATGCGTTCGGCGTTCATGCCGGAGAGGATGTAGCGAAAGCCCCGGCCTTCCTCGCCGATCAGGTTTTCCGCAGGCACGCGCAAATCGGTGAAGAACACCTCGGTGGTCGCGTGGTTCATCATGGTGCGGATCGGCTGGATCGAAAGACCGTTACCTTTCGCCGTCTTCATGTCGACGATGAACACCGACAAGCCGTCGGTGCGCTTTTTGGCCTCTTCTTTCGGCGTGGTGCGTGCCAGCAGGATCATCAGGTCGGAATGTTCGGCGCGGCTGGTCCAGATCTTCTGGCCGTTGACGATGTAGCTGTCATTGCCGTCGCGCTTCGCAAAGGTTTTCAGCGACGAGGTATCGGTGCCGCTGGTCGGCTCGGTGACGCCGAATGCCTGCAGCCGCACTTCGCCGCTGGCGATCTTCGGCAACCATTGCGCTTTTTGCTTGTCGCTGCCGTGCCGCAGCAGCGTGCCCATGGTGTACATCTGCGCATGGCAGCCGCCGCCATTGCATCCGGCGCGCTGGATCTCCTCGAGGATCGCGCAGGC
The DNA here is from genome assembly GCA_963710045.1 of uncultured Alphaproteobacteria bacterium. Lineage (GTDB taxonomy): Bacteria > Pseudomonadota > Alphaproteobacteria > Rhizobiales > Xanthobacteraceae > Bradyrhizobium. Next base: position 156,419 of record CAVPZO010000075.1, read on the forward strand.
GGCGGACAGCTTTAAGCCCGCGCCGCCATATTCTTCCGGGATCAGCACCGAGAGATACCCGGCCTTGGTCAGCGCATCGACGAACGCGCTGGGGTAGGCCATCTCACGGTCGAGCTTACGCCAGTATTCGCCGGGAAACTGCGCGCAGAGTTTTGCGACGGCGTCACGGATGTCGGCGAATTCGTCTGGTTCGGGTGCGGTCATCTGAACTCGGCTGGCAGATCGAGGGCGCGCATGGTGGCGGTACAAAACGCGCAAAGGCGTTCGGATGCTTCGTCCCTGGTGAAGATCTCGACGACGGCGACGCCGATCGACCCGGACATTTTCAGGGTTTTGGCGCGGGCCACTAGCTCGCTGCCGTCGGCCGGCTCAAGAAAGTTGATCTTCAGCTCGACGGTGACCCCGATCCGGCCCTTGGGCAGCCCGGAGGTGACCGCGATGCCTGCGGCCTGATCGGCCAGTGCCGTGATCACGCCGCCGTGGAAATGGCCAAAAAACTGCACCAGATCGTCGCGGCGCGCCAGCGCGACTTCGGCGCGGCCGGGTTCGACGGCGATGACGCGGAAACCGGCAGCGTGGCTAAAACCTTTCGCGTTGATGGTCTCGGCAAGCTCCGGCGAATTTGTCTGCTTTGGTTCCAATGTGACGAAATCTACGCTGGGATTCGGACGGGGAGTTCTTCGTAACCCTTCACAAAGCTGGAGTAAACGCGTTTGGGCTCGCCCACCACCTCGATGGTGTCGAAGCGTTTCAGCATCTCCTGCCAGACGATCTTCAACTGCAGCTCGGCCAGCCGCATGCCGACGCAGCGGTGGATGCCGAAGCCGAACGACAGATGGGTGCGCGGCCGGGCGCGGTCGATGATGAAGTCGTTGGGGTTCTCGATGACTTCCTCGTCGCGGTTGCCGGAGACGTACCACATCACCACGCGGTCGCCCTTCTTGATGGTCTTGCCGCCGAGTTCGGTGTCCTCGAGCGCGGTGCGCCGCATATGCGCCAGCGGCGTCTGCCAGCGGATGACTTCCGGCACCATGGTGTCGATCAGATCAGGATTTTCACGCAGCTTCTGGTACTGATCGGGGTTCTCGTTCAGCGCCAGCACCGAGCCGGTCATGGTATTGCGCGTGGTATCGTTGCCGCCGACGATCAGCAGGATCAAATTGCCCATCAGGTTGTCGGCGTCCATGTAGCGGGTGGCGTCGCTGTGCGCCATCATGGATAGCAGGTCGTTGCGCGGCTCGGAATTGACGCGCTCGTTCCAGAGCTTTGTGAAAGTGGCGGCGCATTCATCCATTTCGCGCCGGCGTTCCTCGGGCGAGGAAACCACGCCGCTTTTGGGCAGTGCGGTCGAGACGTCGGACCAGCGCGTCAGCTTGCGGCGCTCCTCCCATGGAAAATCGAACAGCGTCGCCAGCATCTGCGTGGTCAGTTCGATCGAGACGCGTTCGACGAAATTGAAGGTCTCGTTGCGCGGCAGCGCGTCCAGCACCTTGGCCGAGCGCTGCCGGATCAGGACGGCCAGCTCGTCGAGATGCGTCGGCGTGAACATCGGCGACACCGTCTTGCGCTGGGCGCTATGCTTCGGCTGGTCCATCGCGATGAAGCTGGGCCAGTCGTAGCCGACCGGCACGTCGCGGATCGAGATGCCGCCGTTCCTGACGTCGGATGAGAAGATGCCGTGATTGGTGTCGACATGCATGATGTCGTTGTATTTGGTGACCGACCAATAGGGTTCGATCGGCGCGTTGGTGCAGTAATGCACCGGCTCTTCCTTGCGCAGCCGTTCGAAATACGGCCACAGCGTATCGTTCTGGAACAGCCGCGGCGCGCCCGGATGAAAATCCTTCAGCGGCGTGGACCAGGCCTCCTCGCGCGCGGCGCGTTGACGCTCTTTTCTGTCTGACCTGATGGCGGTCTGGATATTCATGATTCGTCGATCCCAAAATGTTGGCGGCGGGCTCAGCCGGCGATGCGAACCGGCAGCGTTTCATAGCCCTTGACGAAGCTGGAATACACCCGCTTCGGCTCCCCGACCACCTCAATATTGTCGAAGCGCTTCATGATTTCTTCCCAGATGATCTTCAACTGCAGCTCGGCAAGCCGGATTCCGACGCAGCGGTGAATACCGAAACCGAACGAGATGTGGGTGCGCGGGCGCGACCGGTCGATGATGAACTCGTAGGGGCGCTCGATCACATCTTCGTCACGATTGCCCGAGACGTACCACATCACGACCTTGTCGCCCTTTTTGAACTGCTTGCCGCGGAACTCGACGTCCTCAAGCGCGGTCCGGCGCATATGCGCCAGTGGCGTCTGCCAGCGGATCACCTCCGGCACGAAACTGTCGATTAACGCCGGATTTTCGCGCAGCTTGCTGTACTGATCCGGATTCTTGCTCAACGCATAGATGCTGCCCGACAGCGTGTTGCGGGTGGTATCGTTGCCGCCGACGATCAACAGGATCAAATTGCCGAGAAAATTTTTCGGGTCCATGTCGCGCGTGGCCTCAGCATGCGCCATCATCGACAGCAGGTCGCTCTTCGGCGGCTGATCGATGCGCTCTTTCCAGAGTTTTGCGAAATAGGCCGCACATTCCAGCAGCTCGGCCTGTCGCGCGTCTTCGGTTGCGACCACGCCGTCGGGGCCGGGGAGGGTGGTCGCGACGTCGGACCAGCGCGTCAGTTTGCGGCGGTCCTCCCAGGGGAAGTCGAACAGCACGGCGAGCATCTGCGTGGTCAGTTCGATCGAGACCCGGTCGACCCAGTCGAACACCTCGTTGTTCGGCAGGTTGTCGAGGCATTCGGCCGAGCGCTGGCGGATGTTGATCGCGAGCTGGTCGAGATGCGTCGGCGTGAACATCGGCGCCACGGTCTTGCGCTGCGCGCTATGGCGCGGTTGGTCCATGGCAATAAAACTTTCGCGGCGCAGGTCGGGCGGGACGTCGCGGATGGTGATGCCGCCGAGCGAAGCCGCCGACGAGAACGCCGCGTGATTGGTCTCGATGTCCATGATGTCGTTGTATTTGGTCACCGACCAGTAGGGCCCGAACACGCTGTCCTTGCAGTAATGCACCGGGTCTTCCCGGCGCAGCCGGTCGAAATACGGCCAGAAGCAATCGGTCTTGAACAGCTCGGGATCGCCGGGGTCGAATTGCTCGAGCGG